>NZ_JAJQRB010000067.1:0-65257 GCF_046533075.1 Treponema primitia
CCATATCGGGGATGCGGGAAATGTTCCTGGAAAAGGGCTTCAATGATTATATTTCCAAGCCCATAGCACTCAACCAGCTGGATGAAATTCTGCAGAAATGGATTCCCGAGGCAAAAAAGAAGAAGGCCGCATCCCTCTCCGCAGTTTCCCCGAAAACGGCGCCGGTTGCGGTGCCGGGCGCCATTCCGGGGGTGGATACCGCCCGGGGCTTAGCCATGACCGGCGGTACGGAAGCGACCTACCGGAAAGTGCTGGCCTCTTTCCGCATTGACGCCCTGGAACGGCTGCCCCTGTTTGCGCGTGTCCCCGGCGAACAGGAACTTTCCCTGTTTACCACCAACGTTCATGCCCTCAAAAGCGCCGCCGGAACCATCGGGGCCGCCGCCGTATCTCAGGAAGCGGAGGAACTGGAGGCTGCGGGAAAGGCGGGGGATTTGGGGCTTGTCACAGATTTACTGTCAGGATTTTACCGGGACCTTCAAAATCTGGCGGACGGTATAGGTCGGGTCCTGGATGACGGCGCCCTGCAGAATCAGGATAGTGACACTGCGGGAAGTGCCGCCGAATACCTGCCCCTGTTTACAGAACTCGCAGAATCACTGGAACAGGAAGAGATCGGGACTGTGCACCGGCTCCTTGCGGAACTGGAGGCGGCGGCGCTTGACGGAAAAACCCGGGATAGTCTTGCTGCGGTTTCCAACGCAGTTTTAATGATCGACTTTAAAGATGCAATCAAGGCCGTTAAAAGGATATTATCGGAATGAACAGAGCAGTGAATGGTTTCCTGAATACGAGGCATTTGTTCATTATAAACCCGGTTTCTTTTGGACGCCGGACTGATATGGACGCTGTTATGCTCGATATCGAAAACTGTTTTGCCGAGCTGGGCATGCTGGATTACGCTTTCTTTGTCTCGCGTTTTCCGAGAGACGCCATCGGCGAAATCAGAAGATTCGCCGGGGAAGCGGGAAAGAAAAAAACAATCCGTATATATGCCGTTGGCGGAGACGGCATTCTGTTTGACTGCCTGAACGGCGTTATCGGGCTGGAAAATGCGGAACTTGCTGCAATTCCTTACGGAAACAGCAACGATTTTGTCCGCGCCTTTGGCGAAGGGAAGGAAGCCCTGTTCAGGGACATCAAAAAGCAGGCAGTGTCGCCGGTCATTCCCACGGATGTGATATTCTGCGGGAACAATTACGCCTTGAATACCTGTACTATCGGCATGGAAGCCTATGCGGTTCACAAGGCTGCGGAATTACATGCCCTGTATACACCATACCTGACAAAATTTTCTCTCCCCATACGCAAAGCTCTATATGATTTCACATTTTTTTGGGCAGGGGTCATCTCGGCGTTTACCCCGAGTATCATCAAGCAAAAATATACGATTACTATTGACGGTGAAGAATTCAGCGGGAATTACGCGACAATCAACATTGCAAATGGTCCCTGTTATGGGGGTGACAAAAATGCCGCCATCGCCGCTATGCCGGATGACGGGCTGCTTGATGCGCTGCTTTTCAACAGTACCAACAGCCTGAATGTCATACGGATAGGCGCCGATTATCTATACGGAAAATACCGGAAGTATCCTTCATACATCACCTACAAAAGGGCGACCGAAGTTACTGTCCGGTCAGAGGAACCGCTGGTATTGCAATTGGACGGCGAGATATTCCTGGATACGAACATCACGGCCAAAATTATCCCCCGAGCGGTAAAAATCGCTGCCCCCGGCGGTTCGGTATACGAGAGGATGGCGCTACTCCATGAATAAAAGAAACGGATCAGCAAAGGCCCTGGACTCTTTCAATACCCTGATGGCGACAACTCCGAACCTCATAGCCCTGGTGGACGAAATGAACCGGGTGACCTATATCAGCCGTCCCCTGGCAGTGATGGCCCATATTGAGAATTATGAAATGGCCAGAGGACGCCCTCTGATGGATCTGTTCCGCGAAATGGATATCAAGCTCATGATCCGCGATGTTTTAACTACCGAAGGTTTTTATACCGACATGAAGGAACTCAAAATAAACGGCGAATCCCATTATTTTAAAATCGTAGCCGACAAGCTGCGGGGGACTTCCCTTGGCAAATTTATTGACATCAGCGATATTACGCCTATTGTACAGGCAAGATATGAAGCGGAGGCGGCCTCTCAGGCCAAAAGCGATTTTCTTGCAAAGATGAGCCATGAAATACGCACCCCCATGAATGCGATCATCGGGATGTCGGAACTGATACTGCGGGAGGACACTTCCCCTTCGGTGAGTGAAAACGCCGGGAATGTGAAGCAGGCCGGGATGAACCTTTTGTCCATCATCAACGACATCCTGGACTTTTCCAAAATCGAATCGGGTAAAATGGAGATCCTGTCCGAAGAATATTGGCTGGCTTCCCTGCTCCACGATGTAACCAATATCATCCGTATGCGCCTGACCGATAAACCAATCACTTTTACGGTAAACATAAACAGCGCCCTGCCGGGCAGACTAAAGGGCGATGAAACCCGTGTCAGGCAGGTACTTCTGAATTTGCTTTCCAATGCGGTGAAATATACAAAAGAAGGGAGCGTCACCTTCTCGGTTTTCGGATCAGAGGAAGAGGACGGCAGGATCCTTCTAAGCTTTGAGGCGGCGGACACCGGCATTGGTATCAGGGAAGAAGATATGGGGCGGCTCTTTGGAGAATTCACCCAGTTTGACAGCCATGTTAATAAAAGTGTGGAAGGTACGGGGCTGGGACTTGCTATCACCAAACGGCTGTGCCAGGTCATGGGCGGGGATGTGACGGTTTCCAGCGTCTACGGCGAGGGCAGTGTTTTTACGGCATCCTTCCCCCAGGTGATAATCGACCGTACCCCCCTGGGTGAGCTGGGCGATTATACGTACAAATACAACAAAGGACAAAAACCCGGTGTACGGTTTACCGCTCCGGACGCCCGGCTCCTCATCGTTGACGATATTGTTACCAACCTGAATGTAGCCAAAGGTCTCCTGAGTTTATATCAGACGGATATCACCACTGCTACAAGCGGAAAAGAAGCAATAGAACTGATAAAGAAAAACCACTACGATATTGTCTTCATGGACCACATGATGCCCGAAATGGACGGTATTGAAGCGACCGCAGCCATCCGTGCCTGGGAAGATGAACAGCAAACTCCCAAGGAACAAAGTTCCAAGGAATATGCGAAGCATGTTCCAATCATAGCCCTGACCGCGAATGCAGTAACGGGGATGAAGGAAATGTTTTTATCCAAGGACTTTAACGATTACCTTTCCAAGCCCATAGAAATTTCAAAACTTGACGGGATGATGAACAAGTGGATACCTGTTGAAAAGCGGGTAGATGCCAAAGTGGGAACTTCTCCGGAAAGAACTGAGGAAACCACGGATATAAAAATTGACGGGGTGGATACCGCCAGGGGTTTAACCATGACCGGCGGCAGCAAAGCGGCCTATCGTAAAGTGCTGGTCTCCTTCCGCAAAGATGTCTTGGAACGGCTGCCTTCACTGGAGCGCCTTCCCAAGGAACAGGAACTTTCCCTTTTTACCACCAACGTACATGCCCTCAAGAGCGCCGCCGCCACCATCGGAGCCGTCGGGGTATCACATGAGGCGGCGGAGTTGGAGGCCGCAGGAAAAGCAGGGGACTTAACTCGTATCGCAGCGGGGCTGTCTAGATTTTACCGGAACCTGAAAAGCCTGGCAGATCAGTTAACAGACATATTGAACTCTGAAAAGCAGACGGAAGAAACCGGAACAATTTCCACCTCCTGTCTCCCCCTGTTTAAAGAACTCGCAGAAGCCTTAAAACAGGAAGAAATCGGGACCATCCACCGTATCCTCGCGGAATTGGAAGAGAATCCCCTTGACGCCCAAACCAGGAAAGCCCTTGACGAAATTTCTAACGCAGTTTTAATGAGCGAGTTTGAAGATGCTATCAAAAAGACGGATATGCTTCTGGGGGAAACAGAATGATAAAAGAAAACCCAAAAAAAGTTTCACTAACCCTGCGTTTTACGCTTTTTTTTATCATTTTTGTGCTTGCCGTAGTCGCGATCATTATTACCGCCTCCATCCAGCAGATGAGGGACGCCGCAAAAATGACCAGCGCCCGGCTGGGGTTTCCCATTGTAAAGCGGGCCGCCGCACAGATTGACGGCGACGCCTTCGAAAGGCTCTGTAAAACCCTGGACCCCCGGGACCCTTTCTACGAGGAGACCCGGCTTAAACTTTTGGCGATTAGAGAAGAAACCCAATGTCTCTACCTCTACACCATGGCGCCGAAACAGTGGGGAGGGGAACGAGGCCGGGGAAAAGAAAAGATATACCAATTCATTGTTGACGGCGGAAATCCGGAGGAGGAAGGGTTTTCCCCCCTTGGCGCCGAAGAAGATACCAGCTCCTATGATATCGCCTTTCAGTTGGCCTGGGATACAAAATTGCCCCAGTTCGGTACCCTGGAGGTACAGAGCCAGTGGGGCTACACGGTAGGGACCTATATGCCTATCTTAAATTCCGCCGGGGATATTGTCGGTATTATCGGATGCGATTTTGAAGCGGAATCGATTTTTAGCGCCATTCTGGCCCGGATCAAACAACAGGCTGCCCTTTCTACGGCCTTAATCCTTCTTGGTTTTTTTATCTATCTGTTTCTGCTTAAGGGGGTGACGGCTTATAACCGGAACCTTCTGGAATTAAGCAGAAAAGCGGAGGCTGCTTCGGAATCGAAAAGCGCATTTCTTGCCAAAACAAGCCATGAGATCCGTACCCCCATGAATGCGATCATCGGCATGGCGGATATTTTATTGCGCCGGGAACTGTCCCGGGAAAGCCATGAAGATGTGGAAAGTATTAAAAAGGCGGGGATGAATCTGCTCTCCATCATTAATGATATTCTTGATTTTTCAAAAATAGAATCGGGTAAGCTTGATATTGTGAGCAACGATTATACACCGACCTCGATGATCAATGATTGTATCAACATTATCCGCCCCCGCCTTAAAGAATCCCCTGCTTTATTCACAGCCCATATTGACAGCATTCTGCCCCAAACACTTTTCGGTGACGCCACCCGCACCAGGCAGGTGCTTTTGAATCTTCTTTCCAATGCGGTTAAATACACCAAAGAAGGAACCATCACCTTGACGGTTACCGCTCCGCCCATTCCAGACACTGCGGACTCAGTTTTATTAACCATGATGGTTGCCGACACCGGCCAGGGCATACAGATCGAGGATATAGATAAGCTGTTCGGGGATTTCCAGCAGGTAGACCTTAAGCGGAACCAGGGTATTGAGGGAACCGGTCTGGGGCTTGCCATAAGCCGGAGCCTCTGCCGCCTCATGGGCGGGGATATTACGGTCAGCTCGGTTTACGGCAAAGGCAGTGTTTTTACCGCCGCCATACCCCAGAAGATTGTGGATGCCGCACCCATGGCGGAGATAGACCAGCCGGGGAAAAGCCTTGTCCGCTTTACGGCGCCCACCGCAAAAATCCTCATCGTGGATGATATTGTTACCAATTTAAATGTAGCTCAAGGTTTGCTTGCCCCGTATCAAATGGATATCACCACCTGTACCAGTGGAGAAGAAGCGGTCAAGCTGGTTACGGAAAAAGACTACGACCTGATACTCATGGATCACATGATGCCCGGTATAGACGGCGTAGAGGCCACAACATTAATCCGGGCCTGGGAAGACAAACAGCAAATGTCCATGTCGGAGAGATATACGAAGCATATTCCAATCATAGCTTTAACCGCCAACGCAATTTCCGGCATGAAAGAAATGTTTCTGGAGAAGGGTCTTGACGATTATCTTTCCAAGCCCATCGAAATTGCCAAACTTGATGGGATAATGGCCAAATGGATACCCACAGAAAAACAGATAAGCGCCGAAATGGAAACTGTTCCGGTGGAATTGGGCGATGAAACGGCGCCGGATGTCCCGGACATAAAAATAGACGGGGTGGACACCGCAAAGGGTATAGCCATGACCGGCGGGACCGAAGCCGCCTACCGGAAAGTATTAAGCGTCTTTTATCAGGACGTTTTGGACAGGCTGCCCCTGTTTGCCGACATTCCCGATCTGTCCGCCCTTTCCTTTTTTACCACAAATGCTCACGCCCTCAAAAGCGCCGCCGCCACCATCGGGGCCGCCGCCGTATCCGCAGAAGCTGCGGAACTGGAGGCTGCGGGAAAGTCGGAGGACCTGGCGCGTATTATAATGGGGTTATCGGAATTTTACCGGGATCTCAAAAATCTGGCGGATGGTATAGGCCGGGCCTTGTGGGACGATACCCTACAGAATCAAGACGACCCCGTGGGAATGGCCGCCGAATATCTTCCCCTGTTTACGGAGCTCAAGGCAGCGCTGGAACAGGAAAATATCGGGACCGTGCGCCGCCTCTTGACGGAACTGGAGGCTGCGCCGCTTGGCGAGAAAACACGGGAAGTTCTGACAGCGGTTTCCAACGCAGTTTTGATGAGTGAATTTCAGGAAGCAATCGAAAAGCTGACGGCAATTCGCCAGACATAAGGGAAAAAGCAATTGAAAAGTAAAGCCGCGCTGAAACAAGCTGTCAGTAAGAATTATTCCCAGTTCGTTTTTGTTTTCGCAGCTTTTTTATTAATGACACTGGCGGGCGGATTTTTTGTCGGCAATATTCTTCGTAACCGCCTGCGGGAAGAAACGGAAGCAATACTGTTTTCCGCCGAGGCGAATATAAATGCAGCCTTGAGCGAAGTGGAATCCATACTCCTCAATTCCCAGTTCATAATTGTAAATATGATTGGAAGAGGAGCATCCCAGGAGGAAATCCTCGCCTATCTGAACGAAACTACCACCTGGATGTCTCGGCGTGAAGGAGGACTCCTAAAAATTTACGGGATCTACGGTTATATCCGGGGGAAATTGATAGATGGCATGAATATTAACCCCGATGAAACCTATATACCCCAAAGACAGCCCTGGTATCAGACAGCGATACGGAGCGGCAACAAGATTTCCTATATCGTTCCTTATGCGGACAGATCCACCGGGAACACCATTGTTTCTGTGGTTAAAAATATTGCAAACTCCCAGGGAGACATGTACGGGATTCTTGTGGTGGATGTAGATATATCCTGGATCCAGGATTATATCAAATCCATGCATCTGACGCCGAGAGGATACGGTATGATCGTCAGCCAGAGTATGATGTTGATATCAAATCCGCATGTTGAACACGGGCAATTTATGTCCCGGGAGCTTCAATTACAGGACTTAGGAACCGATTACCAGGAAATATCCCGAACGCTCCGGGGAGGGGAAAATATAAGCGCCCGGCGGATCAGGGATACCGATGGTTCCGGGGTGATTGTTTTTTTCCGGAAAATATTCAATGGATGGTACCTGGGGCTTATTACCCCCTATGCCCGTTTCTACCGTGATCTTTCTTACACCATGGCGGTCCTTTCGGCATTGGGGATTATCCTGGCTTTTTCTTTAAGCTTTATTCTTTTACGAATCACCAGCGCAAAAATACAGTCCGACGAAGAAAACAAATCAAAATCCTCGTTCCTGGCCCAGATGAGCCATGAGATACGTACCCCAATGAACGCCATTATCGGCATCAGTGAACTTGCTTTACGGGAAGATAATTCCCCAAAAACAACGGAATATTTAGGCGGTATCAGGCATGCCGGAGGAAACCTCCTTTCCATCATCAACGATATTCTGGACTTTTCAAAAATCGAATCCGGTAAGATAGATATCATCCCCGCTGAATATATCTTTGCCTCCTTGCTAAACGACTGCATCAGTATAGTCCGCACACGGCTTACGGGAAAATCCGTAGCTTTACTGACAAAAATTAACAGTCGCCTGCCCGCCGTTTTCGCAGGTGATGAATCCAGAATACGGCAGGTGCTGCTGAATCTGCTGAGCAATGCGGTTAAGTATACCCAGAATGGCTATATTACCCTGTCTATTACAAATAGTAATACTACCGGCACTGTTTCCGACAAGACTGATGGAAGCATGGTACAAGCATCGAATGGGGATACAATACTCATTAACTTTGAGATCGCCGATACCGGGATTGGCATAAAAGAAGAGGATATGGATAAACTCTTCAGCGATTTTCACCGGATCGACCAAACGGCAAATCGCGGCATTGAGGGGACCGGCCTGGGGCTTGCCATAGCCCGGAATCTCTGCCGCCTCATGGGTGGGGATATTACGGTTAAATCAACCTACGGCAAGGGTACCGTATTCACCGCAACGATACCTCAACAGGTAATGAATAATGATCCCTTCGCAGAAGTGCGGGAAGCAAAAACAAAAAATGTATTGGTCTATGAAACCATTAAAGAATATGCGGAATCTATTGTTTATTCCGTGGAAACCCTGGGCGTACCCTGCACCCTGGCGGAGAGTCAGGAGAAATTGCTTTCATCCCTGAAGAACAACATGTATCAATATGCGATGGTAAGGTCACCCCTATTCGGGGACTTACAAAACCTGATACAGAATACGGTTATGCCCGCAAAGCCGGTTCTGGTACTATTGGCGGATCAGGACGAGGCGGTCTCAATACCGGACATAAAAACTATTATTATGCCTCCGCATCCCCTCACTATTGCCCGGATGCTCAACGACGAAATAGACAGTTCCGGCGGAGTTCAGCATAAAAAAGTAACCATTACGTTTACTGCCCCGGAAACACAGATACTGCTGGTGGATGATGTCTCAACTAACCTTATCGTAGCAGAGGGGCTTTTGGCGCCCTATCAGGCAAACGTTGACCGTTGCGGCTCCGGGGAGGCGGCGATTAAGTCTGTGCGGAAGCGGCCATACGACATTATTTTTATGGATCACATGATGCCGGGAATGGACGGCCTGGAAGCAACCGCAGCAATCCGTGCTCTACCTCTCCCCTACGTACGGGATATGCCCATCATCGCTCTGACCGCAAATGCGGTTTCCGGCATGAAGGAGATGTTTTTATCAAAGGGGTTTAACGATTATCTTTCAAAGCCCATAGAAATTTCAAAACTGGACGAAATTATGGAGAAGTGGATACCAGCGGAGAAAAAATATAAAAACGAAGAGGTTCCAAAGGATGAAGAAAGCCTTCAAATACAGCCCGGCTCTGATTATTTGCCGCTCACAAACATTGGTGTGGATGTCAAACATGGAATAGAAGCAACCGGCGGTACAGATGAAGGGTATAAGATGATATTAACCATGTTTTGCAGCGACGTAAAGGAACGGCTTGCCCTGTTCGAGACAACACCTACGGAAGAAACAATATCGCTTTTTACAATTCACGTACACGCCTTAAAAGGTGTGGCAGCGGCCATAGGGGCAGAAAAGTTGTCTAACAATGCAGCGGAACTTGAAGCGGCCGGTAGAGCGGGGAATCTGGAACTTATAGAAAAATCGGTTGGCAATTTTTGTCAGGATCTTAAAGATACGGTTGTACAAATTGAACAGGTATTGGAACTTCCGAACGAAACAAAGGACAATGAATAAAAGGAGAATTGTAATATGGGAAGCGAACAGGAATTAATCATTCTAGTGGATGATAATCCCACCAATTTAATGAACGGGATCAATGTATTAAGCGCGAAATAGGGCCCTATTCCGTAAACACAGCCTTAATATCGATAACGCATCCCGGCAATACCGACACCGGCACGGTTCCCGGCCCTTCCAAATCGTAGAGGCTGGTGATGTACCGGGACCTCTGCTTATCGGTCTGATCCAGAATATGGACCTGTATGCTCCGGGATTCGGGATCCACGGTCCAGTATTCCCTCACCCCTGCTTTGAGGTATTTGTTAAACTTATACACCAGATCATGCTGGGTGTTAGAGGGAGACAGGATTTCGATTATCAGATCCGGCGCGCCGTTACAGCCCCGTTTATCCAGTTTGGAGAGGTCGCAAATCACGGTAATATCCGGCTCTACCACCGTGTCATCGCTTAGATCATCTTTGGGGAAAAGCCTGACCCCAAAGGGACCGGGGTAAACCTTTTCAGGTCTCCCTTTCAAAAAACCCTTTAGCTGGTATGCCAATTCAACGGCGATCCCCTGATGATACGTCGCCGGAGGGTCCGCCACAAAAAGGGCTCCGTCAATGATTTCCGCCCGGTAACTCTCGTCCCATTGGAGCATATCCGCATAGGTATAGCACGGCTCCGTCTCTTTCATTGCTGCAAGTTCAGCCACAATAATCCATCCTTCTTAACAAATGTATAGTATACCCTTTATTTTGTCAAGATTCCATATTCTCCTTGCCTTAGCCAGTCCTATCTTAGTATTTTATAGTATCATCTACAACTAAATATCACATAAAGGAGTCTCTCCCATGGCCCAACACCAATTTCAGACCGAAGTAAGCAGGCTTCTGCACCTTATCATTCATTCCCTCTACTCTAACCGGGAAATTTTCCTCCGGGAGCTCGTGTCCAACGCCTCCGACGCCCTGGACAAGCTCAAGTACCTCACCGTGGCGGACGATGCCTATAAATCTATCAGTTTTGACCCCCGGATCGACATTGCCTTCCATAAAGATGAAAAGGCGGGGGCATCGACCCTCACCATCGCGGATAACGGTATCGGCATGAACGAGGCGGACTTGGCGGATTCCCTGGGAACCATAGCCCGGTCGGGAACCCGGAGCTTCCTGGATAAACTGGCGGCGGATGCGAAAAAAGACTCCAACCTCATCGGCCAGTTCGGGGTGGGCTTCTACTCCGCCTTCATGGTAGCAGACAAAATTGAAGTGATTAGCCGCAAGGCCGGGGAAGAAGCGGCCTGGAAGTGGACCAGCGATGGGAAGGACGGGTATGACATCGAGAGCGCCCAGCGGGATACCCAGGGCTCCACGGTGATCCTCCACCTTACCGAGGAAGGGACCGAGTACGCCAACCGCTGGTCCATCGAAGATATTATCAAGCGTTACTCCAACCATGTGGCCTTCCCCATCTTTCTCACCTACGACGAGAAGGAATATGACGACAAGGGCAAAGAGAAGGGCTCCAAGACAAAGACGGACCGGATCAATTCGGGTACCGCCATTTGGCGGCGCTCCAAGTCGGAGTTGAAGGACGAAGACTACAACGAGTTCTACAAGCAGTTGGGACACGACACCGACGAACCCCTCTTCTATGTCCACACTAAAGCTGAGGGGACCATGGAATACTCCACCCTGTTTTATATCCCCAAGAAAGCCCCCTTCGATATGTACAACGCGGACTACAAGCCCGGGGTCAAGCTCTACGTAAAACGGGTCTTCATCACCGATGACGACAAGGAGCTCATGCCCACCTGGCTGCGCTTTGTCCGGGGGGTCATCGATTCGGAGGACCTGCCCCTGAACGTGAGCCGGGAAATACTCCAGCAGAATAAGGTACTCCTTAATATCAAAAACGGATCGGTAAAAAAACTGCTGGGGGAATTTAAAACCCTCTCGGATAATAATAAGGAAAAGTGGGAAACCTTTATTGCCCAGTACAACCGGCCCCTCAAGGAAGGGCTCTACCAGGACTATGCCAACCGGGAGGCGATCCTGGAACTGGTCCGGTTTAAGAGCACCACCACAGACGGCTGGATCAGCCTGGCGGACTATGTTTCCCGGATGAAGAGCGATCAAAAACACATTTACTATATAACCGGCGGCGACGAAAAAACCCTCAAGGCCTCTCCCTTACTGGAAGCCTATACCGCCAATGGCATTGAGGTCCTCATCATGGATGATGAGATCGACGATATCGTCATCCCCTCGGTGGGACGCTACAAGAGACCCGGCGCGGCGGAAGGGGAATCCCAGGAGTTTGAACTTAAGGCGGTGAACCGGGCCGGGGCTGACGAGGAGCTTGGGGAGAAGAAGGATAAGACCGCAGAAAAAGAAAGCAAGCCTATCATTGAGAAGCTCAAGAAGGCTCTGGGAGAACGGGTAAAGGATGTAAAACTTTCCCGGCGGCTCCACGACTCCCCTTCCTGTATCGTTGCGGACGAGAATGATCCCACCATGCAGATGGCCCAGATGCTCAAGGCCATGGGCCAGGCCGAAATGCCCGAGATAAAGCCCATCCTGGAAGTAAACGGCGACCACCCCATCGTGGCCGGCCTCCGGGATGTGGAGGATGATAACCGAATCGCCGATGTTGCCGGGGTCCTCCTGGATCAGGCTTTGCTGGTGGAGGGTATCAAAATCAAGGATCCGGCGGACTTCGTAAAACGCCTGAACCGCTTGCTGGTCAAATAAGGCGCCGGGGCTAAAGCGCCTTACTTTTATCTCCTTTGCCGTCAATACCGGGGCTGGACCAGCCGATATTATAGATAAGACTATACCCCGGAACTCGGTAGTGTTATAATTAATAGGCACAGGAGAAGACCATGTTAAAAAAGGCGGCCCTGCTGGTAACGATTCTTATGCTTTGTGTCCTTACCGCCTGTGTTTCGACCCCTGATGATAGTTTGCATGACCAGGATGATAAGCGGGAGATCTCTCCCGATTCCTATGAACCGGACAGCAGGAATTCTCCGGTAAAAGTCAAACAGGATGAATGGATTTCCCGGGCCCTCCATGCAAATGATAGTGACTGGTTTTCCTTTACCCCCGAAACAGCGGGGCTCCTGGTTGCGGAAACCGATGGGGATACAGACACGGTTCTGGAACTCTACCAGGACCGTACCCTGCTTCGGGAAAACGACGATGTCGGTAATAACATCAACGCCAAAATTGAGTATTTTGTCAATTCCGGAGTTAACTACCTTATAAAAGCCTCGGGAGTACGTCTGGCCGAAGCGACGGAAAATGCCACGGGGCTCTACCGGTTCCGGGTCACCCTGGAACCCATGCCCACGGGAAAGGCCTCGGCGAACAATACCCTGGAACAGGCTGAACGTATCAACATGGGAGAAACCATCACGGCGTATTTTCTCAATAACGATGATATCCACTGGTATACTACGTCCGCAGAAGGTGCAGGCCGTATTAGGGTCAATACCGAAGGAACTCTGGATACCCTCCTTGAGGTTTACGATAAGTGGGAAGAACTGATTGGCCGGGACGATGACTCAGGCTATCAGGGTAACGCTAAGGTTGTGGCGGACATACTCAGCGCCGGGCCGGTGTACTTCAAGGTAAGCGCGTACCAGGGGGCTACCGGCAGGTATTACCTTAGAACCCAATTCCGGGCTCCGATAAAACCCGATCCCTATGAGAACGATAACAACCTCGTGGGCGCGAAAGAAATCCAGCCCGGCGCATCCCAGGCGCGGAATTTTACCGATGCCGGAGATATAGACTGGGTGCGGCTACAGATTACCCAAGAAGGAAACTACGAAATCCTTGCCAAGGCGGAGGATAATTACCTGGATACCTATATTGAACTATTTGACGCCGATGGCGAATTAATAGCCAAGGATGATGATAGCGGCGGCTTTTGGAATGCGCTCCTCAAGGTTGATCTGAGTCCCGGAACCTACTATATCAAAGTAAGCACCGTCGATAAGGATCCCCTGGAAACCAATGATTACACCCTAAGTGTCTCGTCCGGTAACTAAATCCGATGACGATAAAAAGGAGCTGACATGCGTTGCTTTTTAAAATATTCCCTGATGTTTTGTTGTCTAAACCTAAGCTTTAGTCTTTATGCACAGAATTATGCCGGCGATTCCTACGAACCGGACAGCGAAACAAAGCCGGTTCCGGTTCAACTGGGAACCTGGATGTCCCGGGCCCTCCATGCAGGTGACGGGGATTGGTTTAGTATACGGCCTGCCTCCGACGGCCTCCTTATTGCAGAAACCAGCGGGGAAAGGGACACCATTATCTCCCTATATAAGGGGAACGAGATTGTGGCCCAGAACGATGACAACGAGGACGATACTAACGCCCTCCTTGCATATCCCATCCAATCCGGTGTGGGTTATACAATTTGTGTGGAAGGATACGATGATTCGGAAATTGGCCCCTACCGCTTCCGGGCATCCCTTGAACCCATCAGGGATAGTGGAGAACCAAACAATGTCCCTTCCCAGGCAACGCCCTTTAGTCCCGGAAGCCCGCGCACGGCATACTTTCTCGATCCGGATGATGTGGACTGGTACCGCTATACGGTTCCCAGTTCCGGGACCCTGGTGGTCTACACTGAAGGAATGATTGATACCATCATCGCCGTTTATGACGCCGCCGACAATCTCATAGCCGAGGATGATGACTCCGGCGATAGTGACAATGCCCGCGCTTCCGCTAAGGTAAGTCCGGGGACGGTGTTTATCAGAGTAAGCGCCTATGACGGGCAGCTGGGGAAATACACCTTACAAGCCCACCTCTATGATCCGGCCAAACCGGACCGTTTTGAAAATGACGACACCAAGGAGCGTGCCAAGGACATAAGCTTGGATGTCTCCCAGGAACGAAACTTTACCGATGCCTCGGACGAAGACTGGGTACGGCTGCAGATTATCAAGCGGGGAGTCTACGATATTTATGCTAAGGCGGAGGACAGTAACCTGGACACCTACCTGGAATTGTACAATGCCGACGATGAACTTGTTGATGCGAATGATGACTGGGCCGGGGATATCACAATGAATGCCCGGCTCTGGCTGGAGCTCAACCCCGGGACCTACTACATTAAGGTAAGCACCCTCAGTTCGGACCCAATAAATATCAGCGCCTATGTTTTAAGCGTTACAAATACTTTAAACGTTACAAAATGAAACGACAGCGGGATTTTATTTTTAAGTGTACCGGCTGCGGTCACGAGGAACCTAAATGGCTTGGCCGCTGTCCCGAGTGCGGTGAATGGAATACCCTTATTGAAACGCCGGTAAGCGCGGGCCGCTCCGGAAGCACCGGCCGGTCCGGCGGGCGTAACAACCCTCCCCCCCAGTCCTTTCCCCTGTCGTCGGTGGACCCCCAGGAGGGGACCCGCATCAGCAGCGGTATCGGCGAACTGGACCGGGTTCTGGGAGGCGGTATCATGAAGCGGTCCGCCATACTGGTGGGTGGCGAGCCGGGTATCGGGAAGTCCACCCTGCTGCTCCAGGCTGCAGCGGCGGTGGAAACAAAGGGCCGTATCCTCTATGTTTCCGGGGAAGAATCCGCCGGGCAGGTACGGATGCGGGCGGATCGCCTGGGCCTGCGCTGCGAGGGCATTGAAATCTGCTGTACCGGCCGGCTTGAGGAAATCGAAACCATCCTGGAGGCGGTAAAGCCGGTGATCGTCATGGTGGACTCCGCCCAGACCCTGCATACCGACCAGGCCGGATTGGTGCCAGGCACCGTTAATCAGATGAAGTACTGTTCCTGGGAGCTCATCTCCTGGGTTAAGGAGCATGACGCCGCCCTTTTTCTCACCGCCCATGTAACCAAGGAGGGCGTCATTTCCGGGCCAAAGACCCTGGAACATATGGTAGATACGGTGTTGTACTTTGAGGGCGCCGTATCCGCGGCCAACGATGGGGACAGCCGTTTCCTCAGGGCTGCGAAAAACCGCTTCGGTTCGGTGGACGAGATCGGGATATTTACCATGGGGGAACGGGGCCTTCAGGCAGTAGCCGATCCCTCGTTACTCTTTCTGGTACAACGGGAAGGGGGGCTTCCTCCGGGGACAGCCATCGCGGCGGTTCTGGAAGGGTCCCGGCCCCTTTTGGTAGAAATCCAGGCCTTAGCGGTACCCGCCAAAGGTTCCATGAGCCGGGTTTTCTCAGACCGCATCGATTCCGCCCGGGTTTCCCGGGTAGCCGCTACCCTTGAAAAACATCTGAACCTGCGGCTTTCGGACCATGACCTGTACATAAACGTGGCCGGGGGAATACGCATCGCCGAAGTGGGGGTGGAACTCGCCTTAGCCATGGCCATCTATTCCGCCAGAACCGGTCTGACACTGCCGGCCTTCACCGCCATTGCGGGGGAACTATCTTTGGCGGGAGAACTGCGTCCCATACGGCGGCTGGCATCGCGGATTAAGGCTGCCGGAAATCTGGGTTTTGAAAACTTCCTGAGTCCGGCGCCGGCTAACGCAGGAACTGAACCGGAAACGGAAATGACTGGATTACGCGCCGTTGGGGATTTAAAATCCGCAATAAAGGTTCTTTTTTCGTAAAAAAATCCAATTTTATCTTGACGACTACCAAAAACTAGGATAATTTTAATATGACAGGAATCAATTTTTGAGTGTTTTGCATTGTGGCGGTTTTGGTAACGGCCTACCGGTTATGAATCGGTTATCAAGTTTTCTTTTCCCATCTGTACTTCTTCAAATCCCTGTGAAAAAATTTGCATCCCATGTTCTTCCGAAAGGAGAATTGGAGTCGTCCTTGTGTAATAGGGCGTGAATATGTGTTTGCCTGGACACATTAAATCCGGGTGAAGGAATTTTCTCAATGGCTAAGAAACTGTATGTCGGAAATCTCTCTTACAACACCACCGAAGATGGTCTTCGGAACCTGTTCTCTGAATTTGGAAGTGTTGCATCTTCTAAGATCGTTTTTGATCGTGAAACTGGCAATTCCAAAGGATTTGGATTTATTGAAATGGGCACTGACGAAGAGGCGAGTTCCGCCATCGCCGGTACCAATGGCCGCGAATTTGACGGCCGCCAACTCCGGGTCAACGAAGCCATGGACAAGCCCCGCAGGGATCGCGGCGGCAGCGGCGGCGGCGGATACGGCAACAACAATTGGTAAACAGGTTTATACTAACTTCTGAGTTTTCGACATCCTTAGCTTTCATATAGATCGGTTCTTCCGTACTAAAGCCCAAAAAAGACGTCATTGGAGAATTTTTTCCTAATGATGTCTTTTTTTCTGAATTTGCTACCCCAGTATGCCTCGGGACAGTAATTCCCCCATCAGGCTTGTCAGGATATTTATATCCATTTCCCCCGAAGCATCCTCCAGGGTCTCCTGTATTTCCTGCCAATCCTCCCTATCCAAGTGCATGGTTTCCCCGTCATATTCCCCCAGAAAAAAGGCCGCCATATCCCCAAGTTTCTGCAAAGCCAATGGCAGGGCAACACGGTCTATAGTTCGGTTACACAGATCTGCGGCTGCGGTTTTGCCAAGCGCCGGGCCGATAAGCTGGGAAAAATCCTGTTCCAGCCTGCTTCGGTCCCGGCTTTCCAGGACTGCGGATGGTCCGCGGAGAGAATCTTCCAGGGAAGCTAGTTTTGAAAAAAAGTGATCCACAGGCCGCATCAGATTCCCCCTAATATCTCCACTTAAAGCCGAAGGATACCATCGGTATGGGCAAATCGTAGACCGGTTTGTATTCGCTCGGTTCTTCTTCGCCGGTGTAGCCGTTGACCCGGGCTATCCAAATTGCATCGTACACCAGGGCCTGCAGGTTTTCGATACCAAGGTATATTTCGGTGTTTACCTTCCCCTTGGGATTAAACCGGAAGAAAGAAAATTTCACGTCCACCGGCCAGGAGAAACCGGTACGCTCGCTGTTTTCGTCATTCTTAGGGGTACCGCTGGCAAAACCAAACCGCGTCCCTATGTTAAAGGATCGCGAGGGTTTGAAGTTCAGCACAAGGTTGATGTTATGGTAACGGTGAAAGTAAGGATAGAACCAATCGTTACCCGTCTTGGGATACCTCTCGGGATTCACACCATTCGGTATAGGATCCGGGATGGTGTCCTGATTCCGGTACTGAGCCCAGGTAAAGGAATAGGACAGCCAACCGTCCCAGTAACGGGACTCCAGCTTTTGCAGAATAAAATCAAAACCGACCACCCTCCCTGAGCCGTTAAACCAGTAGTCGATTTTAGTTTTAACATCAGGATTATCGGAATCGCCTTCGTAGGTGGTGTCTACCGTATATGCCCGGTTAAAAATGTATTTATAGTAGGCTTCAATATTAAAGCTGAACTTTTCGGCAAAATCAATTTTAGTCCCAACGATAGATGTCCATGAACGATTTGGTTTCAAATCGAAATTATCAATGTTATTGCTTACATCTATAGAACTAATAGCGTCATTCATGGATGAAAAAAGTCCGGTTCCGACAGTAAGGGTGAGCGCATCAATACTGCCTCTGTTTTTAAGGATGCCAAAATCAAGATTGATCCGGGGGTTTAAAACCGGCATGGTCTGGATGGTAAAATCCTTGCCGATAAAATAGAAGTGATCTACCCGTAATCCCAGTTCAGCACCGAATTTCTGCCCGGGGCCCAGGTATTCCAGCAGCGAATAGACCGATGAAGAGATCCCCTGGTTTTTTACATCCCGGACTAGATCATACGGTACAGCATCAAAATCACTATTGTCCGGCGGGCGGACAACCCACTCATACCCCCGCTTGAAATCTTCTGCTTCAATCCACTGGGAATACAATTCCTGTGCCCCCGCAGCAAAGATAAATCCCTCCCGGAACCCCCAGTCAAAGTCGGCGCGTCCCTGATAGGTAATGGTTTTACTGGTCATTGTACCGTTAAGGTTCATAGACTTAAGATAATCCCAAAAAACGGGCCCCTCCTCATCTTCGTCCGGGCCCCCGGGCAGAACAGGAAGCGGCGGCATGTAATCGGGTTCACGGGGCAGTTCCAGGGTGACGTCCGCAATCATATCGGTTTCATACAGACCTGCGCCGGCGCTTGCCCGGAACACCATATCGCGATGGGGGCTCCAGGTAATGCCGGCGATCCCAAAGAGCCGGTAGTTCATCCAGTCGAAGATCAGATCCACCTTCCGTTTTTCATCATCCCGTTCATATTCATTGTGATAATTCGCTCCCACACCATCGCTGCCGAGAAATCCCGTGGCGGTCAATTCCAGATCCGTTGAAAACCGGTAATTCCCGGTAATGGAAAAATCCCGGATATAGGGCGCGGTAGTAACACTGTTGATCATTTCAAGTTCCGGAACCCCCTTAGAGATCTGCTGCGCCCCCCAGACAAGGGGATCCCAGTAGGTTACCTTCCCCATGACTGCCACACCGCCCTTTCCCGCAAGGGGGAATGACAGTCCCAGGTTTGTCTCACTGGTGGAGACTCCCAGGTCAAACTGGGTTTCCGTTGGGGAGGGTTTGCGGGAAACTATTTCCAGGAGGCCGGAGATGGTATGCCCATATCGGCTCGAAAAAACACCGTGGGAAAGCTTGGCGCTTTCCACCATTTGGGGAACAAAGATGGAGTACGCCCCCCCCCAGTGATAGGGATTGTCGATGTAGAACCCGTCCAGGGCTGCCATGAGGTCCCCGGGAGCCCCCCCTCTGATTGATGGCTGGGCGTCAAACATACCCGAATACCCCACCCCGGGCAGGAGTTTAATCGAAGTCATCACATCTTCTATAAACCCAATTTCCGCTGTACGGCTCAGGGTTTCCCCGGAAATAGCAATACTGCGCCCGCTCCTGGCTTCGCTTGCCTCGGGGCTCGCGGCTTCAATCACCAATTCGCGGTTTTCCATTATCCCGCCCAAACGCAGGGCGCCGGAAAACTCGTTCCCGCTCACCGGAATCAGCAGCCTGCCGTTTTCATAGCCCGGATAGGCGATGCGGATCACCACCTGCCGGTCATCGGGGACAGCCACCGCCGCCTTGCCATCCTCATCACAGACGTATTCCTCGCCATCCCAGGAGCGAATCACGGCGCCCTCCAGGGGGATTCCCAGGTCCGCATCACTGACGGTAACCACCACATCCCGGCCAAAAAGAGGCGCAGCGCAAAGACCGAGGAGTACCGCTAGGGCAAAAGGTTGGAAGGAGATTTTAGGCATATAGCATATACTATCACCAAATACCTTGAAGAAGGAAGAGGAACCACGAAGGGATCAGAGGAAGGAGGATAGAAGAGAAAAAACCGCAAAGGCAAAAAAGGCGCAGAAAGGAAAGGGGAAGGAGAGGACGAAGAGATTACTGAGCAAACTTCTCCAAACTCTCTTTTTCTTCCTTACTTCCCCTTATTCGCCTTCTGCGCCTTTGCGGTCAGAATTTTTTGCGGTCAAAATTCTTTATTTAATCGCTTTTTTCAATTCCTCGGCTTTGTTGGTTTTTTCCCAGGGAAATTCCGAGCGGCCAAAGTGGCCGTAGCTGGCGGTTTTCCGGTAGATGGGGCGGCGGAGATCCAGGGTCTTGATGATGCCCGAGGGGGTAAGATCGAAGACGGTTTTTACCGCTTCCTCAATTTTGGCTTCCGGGACCGTGGCGGTACCGAAGGTGTCCACCATGACCGAAACCGGGAAGGGCACGCCGATGGCATATGCAAGCTCCACTTCGCAGCGCTCGGCAAGCTTGGCAGCCACGATGTTCTTGGCCACATAGCGGGCTACGTAGGCTGCGGAACGGTCCACCTTGGTGGGGTCCTTGCCGGAGAAGGCGCCGCCCCCGTGACGGCCCATGCCGCCGTAGGTGTCCACGATGATCTTCCGGCCGGTCAGGCCCGTATCACCGAAGGGACCGCCCACCACAAAGCGGCCGGTGGGGTTGATATAGTACTTGGTATTTCCGTCCAGGAGCCCCGTGGGTTCCAGGATCGGCTTAATAATATCCCCAATTACCGCATCCTTGATATCCTTGTAGGAAATTCCATCGTCATGCTGATGGGAAACTACCACCGCGTCAATACGGATCGGCTTATGGCCCTCGTATTCCACGGTCACCTGGCTTTTCGCATCCGGCCGCAGCCATTTGATAGTTTTGTTTTTCCGCAGTTCCGTTGCGCGGAGCAGAATCTTGTGGGCCAGGGTGATGGGCAGGGGCATCAGTTCCTCGGTCTCGTTACAGGCAAAACCAAACATCATCCCCTGGTCGCCGGCTCCCTGCTGGCCCTTGTATTCCTCAAGACCAACGCCGGAAACTCCCTGGCTGATGTCCGGGGACTGGCTGTGGATCATGTCCAACACCGCCATGGAATGGCAATCCAGCCCATACGCGGGGTCGGTGTAGCCGATTTCCCCGGCGACTTTCCGGACCACGTCCTGGAAATCCACAAAGGCTTCGGTGGTTATCTCGCCGCCGACCAGCACCAGAGAAGTTGACGCGTAGGTTTCGCAGGCAACCCGGCTTTGGGGATCCTTCGCGAAACATGCGTCAAGGATTGCATCAGAAACTTGATCGCAGAGTTTATCGGGATGGCCTTCGCCAACCGATTCCGACGTGAAAAAGTAATGTCGATTTTCCATGTTATACTCCCTTTAAAAATTTCTTCATCGCTTGCCGGGCATCGGCATTATCCAGATTCCGCTTTTTCATAAATATTCTCCTCAGAATAATTGTAATATATTGAAAATTTAAAAAAAATACTAGTGAAAAAAAATGACCCCAATGTGGTATGATGCTATATAATGCGGCTTTTTACCTATTCAGCCCTTATCCTCCGGGTACGGTCTTCCGGGGAATCCAACCGGGAGGCATGGATACTCACCTCCGAGGAGGGGATACTCCGGGCTACGGTTTTCGGGGGTCCAAAGAGCAAGCTCCGGGCCCACGTGGAACCCTACCACCGGGGAACGCTTTGGATTTACCGGGATCCGGTGCGGGATTCCCGGAAAATTACCGATTTTGATGTCCAATCCTGGAAACCGGGCATACGGGAAAGCTACGAACGTTCCGCTGCCGCCGCCGCCATTGCGGAAACCGTTCTGGCGGGTTATGGGGGAGGCGGTTCTTGGGAAGAGGCTTTCAATTTGGCGGATGCATCCTTAGGAGCCCTGGAAACTGCGGATGAACCCTGCTGCACCCGAATTTTCATCCATTTTCTCTGGCACTGGGCGGAAATTTTGGGTATACGGCCCGATTTAGATGAAACCAACGCCAATGCTTGTGAAGGCCGGGAAAATGGGATATCCTGGGATACGGTCTTCTTGGGCCCGGGCGCCCGGCGCTGGCTTGCGGTGGTCAGGGATCTGGACCCAGCGCAGATGACCCGTTACACCCTGGACGGGGTTTCAGTCCGCCAGGCCAGGGCTTTTGTTACCAATATCCTGGGGGATGTTTTGGGAAAAAGGCTGGGAACCTGGGATTTTTAGTGAAGGAGTAAAGCAAAATGCGTGCAGTAGACATAATCATGAATAAGCGGGCCGGGAAGGAGCTTTCCCGGGAGGAGATTGGGTTTCTTATCGGCGGCTATGTGGCCGGAGAGATCCCCGACTATCAGGTATCCGCCTGGGCCATGGCGGTTTTTTTCCAGGGGATGAGCCCGGCGGAAACCGCTGTACTAACGGAGCTTATGCTTAAGTCCGGAAACACCATGGACCTTTCCGGTATAAGCGGCCCCTTTGTGGACAAACATTCCACCGGCGGCGTGGGGGACAAGACCAGCCTGATCCTGGCGCCCATAGTGGCGGCTCTGGGTATCAAGGACCCTATGATGTCCGGCCGGGCTCTGGGGCATACCGGGGGCACCCTGGACAAGCTGGATGCCATTCCGGGTTACCGTACCAGCCTGGATATTGCCGAATTCCGGCGTATCCTGGCCAAGGATGGTTTCGCCATGACCGGTCAGACCAAGGATATCGTTCCTGCGGACCGGCTCCTCTACGCCCTTCGGGATGTAACGGGCACCGTGGAGTCCGTCCCCCTGATCACCGCCAGCATACTCTCCAAAAAGGTGGCGGAAGGGGCGGACGCCCTGGTCTTTGACGTAAAATTCGGTTCCGGCGCTTTTATGAAGGATGCCGCGGATGGGGAGAAGCTTGCCCGGTCCCTGGTGGACACTGGAACCGCCATGGGGAAACGGATCATTGCCCTTCTTACGGATATGAACGAGCCCTTGGGGAATATGATGGGTAACTTCCTGGAAGTGGAGGAAAGCCTGGACTGTCTGGAAGGGAAAGGTGCGGCAGATCTAATGGAAGTAACCCTGGAACTGGCCGCCCGCATGGTGGTACTCGGCGGCAAGGCGAAGGATGCGGCGGAGGGACGTCGGCTCTGCGAAGATGCCCTGGCAAGCGGAAAACCCCGGGACTTGTTCCTGGCCAATATCGTCAGCCAGGGGGGGGATGTCAAAAAGTTCCTGGACCTGCGCGGTACGTACCGCTCTCCGGTTAGCGCGGAAATACGGGCGGAAAAATCCGGTTTCCTTTCCCGGATAGACGCCTGGAAAGTGGGCCATGCCGGGGTAGACCTGGGAGTCGGCAGGAACCGTACCGAGGATGCGGTAAGCCCCACCGCGGGGATACAGTTCCACCGGAAAGGCGGCCACAGTATTGCTGCGGGGGATCTGATCATGAGCGTCTGGGCCCGGGATGAAGCGGGACTCGCCGCCGCCCTGCCCCAGCTTCGGGATGCGGTGGAGTATGCCGAAACAGAAACGCCGGCACGGCGGCTCATACTTAAGGAAATTCAATCTTAAACAGGGGTTAACGATAATGATTTGGGATAAAAAAGACATACCCCCGGAACTGGTAACTGAAACGGCTGCCAAATACGGCTGCGATCTTCTCACCGCATCCATCCTGGTACGGCGGGGGCTTACCTGCGGCGAAGACATACGGTATTTTCTTGAGGACGATCCCCGGCATCTCCGGAACCCCTTTGAGCTGCCCGGCATGGATGCTGCGGTGGAGCGGGTCCTGGGGGCCAAGGAAGAGGGCGAGCGTATCCTGGTTTTCGGCGACCGGGATGTGGACGGTATCACCAGCACCGCCATGCTTACGGGTTTTCTGAGCGCCCAGGGTATGGATGTCCGCTGGCGGCTTCCCATGGGGGACGAACCCTACGGCCTTTCCATGAAGGCGGTGGAAGAATTTGCCGCCGACAGCGGGACCCTGATCATCACCGTGGACTGCGGCATCTCCAACCTCGCCGAAATTGACCGGGCGGCGGAACTTGGCGTCGACGTGATCATCACCGATCACCACAACCCCCAGGATGAACTTCCACGGGCCTACAGTATCGTTAATCCCAAACTGAAGAATTCGACCTATCCCTTCCGGGATCTGGCGGGCTGCGGGGTGGCTTATAAGCTGGTAAGCGCCCTGCGTTTTGCCCTGAAGAGCGAGCTCTACAACCAGCCTATCTGTCTGCTCAATACCCAGCCTTCCAACGATTCCTATATCATTGAAATCGTCAAAATTGGAAACCTTGCGGTGATGGACCGGCTCACGGAAACCGTGGTTCCCGGCATGGTGGGTATAGGCGAAACCCGGATCCCCGCCTTCCTGGAGGGCCAGCAGATCCTGGTCTGGGATGCGCCCCTGCAAAAGAAAACCCTGGTTAAGATATTCGGCGCGGGTTTTGAGATTTATATGCTGGATATAGCCCCGGAAATAGGGAAGCATATTCCCCAGGCTGCGGGAAAGAGTCTGCTCCGGCTCAAGGAGATATCCCGGATTGCAAAATATGCGGATAAATCCCCGGGGGAACTGGATATCTTTATCAATCTTTTCACCTCCTTTATCCAAAAAAAGGAAGGGCATTTTACCCCCGAGGACAGCGCGGACCTCCAGCTTGCCGCTCTGGGAACCGTGGCGGATCTCATGCCACTGCGGGACGAAAACCGCATCATCGTCCGGCGGGGTCTCTCCGCCCTTATGGAAAAGCCCCGGAGCGGACTTTCGGACCTGCTCTTCAAACTGGGCCTTTCGGGCCGGCGCTTCGGGACCACCGAGCTGTCCTGGCAGCTCTGCCCCGCCATCAACGCGGCGGGCCGCATGGGCTGCCCCGACAAGGCCGCAGCATTACTGTTGGCGGATGACCCTAAGGAACGGGAAACCCTGGCCGCCGAAATAATCGCCCTGAACGAGGACCGGAAAAAGCTGGGCAGCGATAACTGGACCGTGGTGGAGCCCTTAGCCCTGGAAAGCATGGAAGCCTACGGAGGGAAATTCGTTCTCGCCGCCGCCGAAGGTATTTACCGGGGAGTCACGGGGATCATGGCAAACCGTCTGGTGAACCGGTTCAAGGTACCCGCCCTGGTAGTTTCATTCGCAGAAGAAACCGCCACGGGTTCCCTCCGTTCAGCCCGGGGCTACGAACTTCGTCCCCTTCTGGAGGGCTGCGCCGATTTGTTCCTCGACTGGGGGGGCCACAACTTTGCTGCGGGGTTCAGTATGGTCCGATCCAACTGGGAGCCTTTCCTGGAGCGGCTTAAATACATCACCGAAAATATTGAGCTGGGGGAAGAGACCGACGAAGAAACGGTGGCGGTGGATGCGGAATTCACCGCCGCCAGAACCCCCCAGTTTCTTACCACCGACCTTTTTGCGCTGGTGGACCGCTTTGAACCCTATGGTGAGGAGAACGGCCCCCTTAGCTTCCTGGCCCGGGGTCTTAAGGTTACGGATATCAGCCTCATGGGAAAACCGGAAGCTAAGCATGTCAAACTCACCCTGGATACGGGGAAGGTAAAATGGCCCGCGGTATACTGGCAGGCGGTGGATAAGATCAAACGGGACTTCGACAAAAACGATACGGTGGATCTGGTGTTTACCCTGAACCGGAATTGGTTCAACGGAACCGAAACGCCCCAGCTTATTGTTACGGATTTAAAGCGGGCGGTTTCCGGCTAATATTGGCTGAATAAATATTTTAGCCCTCGGTTGGATTTTCCTTTCCCCGGCCCTACGGGGCAAGCCGCCTGGCGGCGGCATAATCCGTATCCGCACGGGTCTGGGCGCCCTTGGCCTTGTAGGCGTTCCCCCGGCCAGTATACGCCTCCGCCTCATTGGGGTTCAGCCTGATAGCCTCGGTATAGTCCGCTATGGCACGATCATATTCACTCCGGTTGTAATATGCCCTGCCGCGGTATACATACGCAAATGAATAATTAGGATTGAGTCTGATACCATCGGTAAAATCCTTAATGGCTTGGTCATAGTCCCGTTTGTTGTTATACACAACACCACGGATAATATACGCTGATCCTAAAGTGGGATCGATCCGGATAGCCTCGGTACAGTCTGCAATGGCGCGTTCATAGTCGCGTTTGTCGTTATACGCATTACCGCGGACAATATACGCCTCCGCATAATTGGGATTGATCCTGATAGCCTCGGTATACTCCCTTATGGCGGTATCAAAGTCCCTCCGGGTACGGGCGGCGTTGCCCCTGTCGTAGCTGGCTTTAGCGTCCCCCGTTGCGGGCGCCACCGGCTGGGGCGTTGAGGCAGGCGCAGGCGGCGAATTCCGGGGGTTCAGGGAATAGTAGTCCAGGTTGATGATGCGCCCCTCGTGGTAGGGGGATTGGTGGTTATCGGTCAGGGCCAGGGTTTCCCGGGTAATGCTACGGACCACGATACTTAGGTCATCGCTGCTGTTTATATGTTTCAGGAAGGCCCGGGCAAAGGGGCTGTTCCGCTGGCCGCTTTCGCCATCGGCGGCTATGTCCCCGGCGCTGGTGGAAAAGATCATGAACAGGTCCGAGGGCAGTTCCCTCACCGTGGCCAGGCCCCGGGAAAGGCCCCGGCTGGAACCGCTCATGTTGCGGAAGGGGTTGTTCCGGCAGGCGTCCAGGACCACCACGTTCACCTTGTTCCGGGCGTTCTGGTCCAGGGTCCGGATCAGCCGGTTTACGGAGAAGGAGCCGTACTCAATGTCCACATTATCCTTGGCGTTTATGTCCACCGGCAGGAGGTAGTTTTCCCCATCTATCTGCACCCCGTGGCCGGCGTACCAGAAAAAGCCCTCATTGGAGGGGTTTGTCCCCAGACGCCCTATGTAGTCCGTAATAGCCCGGCCCATGTCGGCGTTCCCCAGGTTCAGCTTCAGTTCAGTCCGATAGCCCAGGGCGGTAAGGGCCGCGGCTATGTCGGTGGCGTCATTCGGCGGGTTGCTCAGCCTGTCCAAATACTGGTAATTGCCGTTCCCTATCACCAGTGCAAAGCGTTGGTTCGACTGGGCGCCTGCCAGAATAGCGGCAAGAAAGAGCAGGATAGCCAGGACCGCCTGTTTTTGTATAACCCGGTACATAACACCTCCCAAACCAATGATATCCTATACTACCAGAAACGCCGCGGACCTGCAAAGGCTTTGACGGATTCCTGCAAAAAAAGTACACTGTCTTTTATGAAAAAGCCGATTGTCTTAGCCCTGCTGCTGGCCCCGGCGCTTCTGTTCGCCCAGACCTTTCCTACCGGGGCCATCCTTGATGCGGCCCGGTACAATAGCCTGCCCCAAAAGGCCGTGCAGGTTTCCCGTGCCTATACCGCCATCCCCGGGGTTGTTTCCCTGAAATCCTACGCCCCCCTTCCGGGGCACCAGGGGAAGTACGGCACCTGCGTCGGATGGTCTAGCGCCTACGCCGCCAGGACCATACTCGAATCCCTGGCCCTCAGCCGTACCGACCGCCGCCGTACCACGGATGAGGTCTTCTCCCCGGTATTTCTGTACAAGAGCGCCTCCGGCGACCCCAGCGGAGAGCGGGGGATGGTTATCTCCTATGCTCTGGACTTTATGCAAAAACAGGGGGTTGTAAAGCAGCTAGACCGGGAACAGTCCCTGGACTTCATGGAGCTGTCCCTGGCGATGTATTCAGGCAGCCGGCGCCATCCTATAGCCGGGTATACGGCCCTGTACCGCTCCTATGCGGGAACAAGCGGTGATACTGTTGCGGACCGGGTTAAAATGGTCAGGAAAAGCCTTGCGGAGCGTAAGCCGGTTATCATCGGTATGAACTGTCCCCCTTCGTTTTTCAAGGCAAAAGAGGCGTGGCAGCCCGCCGAAAGTCCCGATCAGAGCTATGGCGGTCATGCCATGTGTGTGGTGGGCTATGACGACACCCTGTACGGCGGGGCCTTTGAGGTACAGAACAGTTGGGGCGAAACCTGGGGAAACGGCGGATACATCTGGATTCCCTACGAGGTCTTTGGCCGTTTTGCCTATGAAGCCTACGAAATCATCGAGAACCTGTCATCCTACCAAACAGCGGAGTATGCCGGCGCCGTGACGATTGAGCTGCGGGGCAACGCCCAGGGGATGCCGGTGCGTTTCCGGGATGGCTGCTATCGAACGGTCTCATCCTATCCATCGGGAACCCAGTTCCGCTATCTTCTGGGAAATACCAAGCCCGCATACGTGTACGCCTTTGCCGCCGATGAGGCTACCGTCAACACCACCCAGATTTTCCCGCCCGAAGGGAGCAATATCTCGCCGGTGTTGGACTACGGGGAAAACCTTGTCGCCTTCCCCGAGGAATTCTCCTGGATTCAGATGGACAACACCGCAGGGTCGGATTATCTGGTGGTACTCTACGCCAAACAGGAACTTGACCTTGCCGCCATACGGCGCCGGTTTGCCGGGACAAAGGGTAATTTCCCCGACCGGGTTGCCCAGGCAGTCGGCCCGGATTTCATCCCGCCCCAACAGGCGAACTACGAAATAGCCGCCATGAAGTTCAGCGCGTCCTCCACTAACCTCAAGGCGGTATTCGGCTTGCTTTTGGCAATAGATCACCGGCCATAGGCATCCCAGCCTGTCCCAGAGACCTGGAACCACTTGCCATTCGTCCACGAGCCAGTGAAGCCCAGCGGAGGGTGGCTATTGCGGCGGATTTGAAGCGGCCAAGCTGCTGAGCATGACCTTACGGAGGATGGCGTTCATCCGGGTCTGGTAACCCCTGCCGTCCCTTTTAAGCCATGCCACCACATCTGCGTCCAGGGTGCAGTTTACCTTTGCCTTGACCGGCTTATATAGATGCCTGTCCTTCCATTCCGACCAGGGGTGGAAAGTAGAAAGATCCGTTATTTCAGGGATATCTGAAAAATCAATATCCTGATCTTTAATACTATCTACCCGTGCCCAGTCCTTCTCTGTAGGTTCAGGAAGGGTTTCCGGGGTATACCGTACCATTGCCATAATAATCCTCCTTTTCCCGTTTATTGGCCCTTCTGGCCGATATGATTCTGATTGTATCCGAGGGTACCTGATCCGGTTCGGTGAAAACCACATACAGGATACGGCCCCGGGCATTACCAACAACAATGTACCGGTCCTCATTGATGCTATGGGAAGGATCGTACCGATTCCATAAACACCTATCCTCAAAAACAAGAGCCGCTTCCTGAAAGCTTATCCCATGTTTTCTGATATTCTTCCGGTTTTTCCATGTATCCCAGGTGAAAGTCATAAACTTCCCCCGGAATATTTGCTACATAATTTAATGTAGATCGATTTATCTACATTGTCAATAGGAAAATCATTCTTTTTCATTACTACCTTCCTTAGTGGGGTCTTATTACCTACAAGATGTAATAGCGCTGAATTTTGCTTTAGTGATTCCCTATTTATCTTTCTCATGATTAAATACAGATAATGAAAGCCATGACCGGGCTTAAACACAAACTGTCCATCCTCATTTTTTTGCTTCTCCTTGCCGACTGTTCCACGGCTAAAAAAGAAGCCGCCCGGGAAGCGGTTTCTACAGCGGAGCAGACGGGAGAAATGTCCGTGGAGATAGGGCCTGCGGAGACAGAGCTTGTGGAAACGCCGGTCGAGGCGCCCCCGGAAGCCGCTCCGGCCATGCCTATCGTCCTTATTCCCGAAGAGCTCCGGCCCGGGGAACCGCTTACCGTGGCCTTTATGGCGGGCGGAGATGGGGCGGCCCGGAACTTCCGGGTGGCGCTGCTTAACAGCCGGGAAGAACGGCTCGCCAAGGCGGCGGCTTTCAGCCTGGAGGAAGACGGGGCCGGAGTGCTGGCAGCAACAATAGCGGTTCCCTCCACTGCGCTGCCGGGAGAAGCCCTTATACGGGTAGAAAAGGACGGGGTAACCCTGGGGGAAATCTCCTTTCATATCGCAGACCGGGAATTTGCCGCCGAAGAAATTGAGCTGAACCAGCAGAATACTAATATACGTACCGTACCGGACCCCCAAAAAACTACGGAATCCGAGCAGCTCTGGGGCATCATTAATTCTACGGGGACGGAGATCTTTACGGCCGGCGCCTTTGTCCCGCCGGTCAATTCTACCCGCAGGACCAGTTCCTATGGGGACCGCCGGGTTTACCGCTATGTAACCGGGAAAACCGACACCGCTATCCATGCCGGAGTTGACTATGGAGTTCCCACGGGCACTCCGGTCTCCGCCTGCGCCGAAGGCCGTGTGGTTCTGGCCCGGTTCCGGATTTCCACGGGCAATTCGGTCATACTCGAACACCTGCCGGGGGTTTATTCCATCTATTACCACATGGATAGTATTCAGGTCACCGAAGGAGCTATGGTCAGTTCCGGGGACCTTTTGGGGGAATCGGGGTCCACCGGCCTTGCTACCGGCCCTCATCTCCACTGGGAAATCCGGGTTTCCGGAGAAAATACCGACCCCGACGCCTTCACTGCCCGGCCTGTCCTTGACAAAGCGGCAATTTTAAGTAAACTAGGGGAACTAGGAAATCTGTAACAGGTTTATTTTTACCGGTAGGAATGGAGGTGATTTATTTGGCTCATATCATCGTAGATGATAACGAGATGCTGGAAAAAGCTATTAAACGATTCAAACGTATGGTGGAAAAAGAAGGCATCATTCGGGAGTATAAAAAGCGGGAATATTATGAAAAACCTTCTACAATCCTTAACCGGAAGAAAAAGGCTATTCAACGGAAGCTGCTTAAAAAATCCCGGAAGGGTAAGTCAGAATATTAATGTGCCCGTACATTTAGAAAGGAGGAGTTGGGGTGAAAAAAACCGGTCACGGTAAAACCCTCAATTCCTTTTTTTTATCACCGTTTCTCCTTTCTCTTTTATTTTCCTGTGCTTCCCTCTCTCTTCAGTCCGCGCCGGAGGAATTGACGCCCCGGTGGGAAACCTTTGCCCCGGGAATTGATTACTTCGCAGGACGTACCGGAAAACCCCGGCTGGAACTATGGGCGCTTCGGGTGGATCTGTGCAATCCGGATCTGGAATTCGTAGTGAATGGGGATGGTCCGGAACCGATCCCCAGTACCACCGTCACCAAATTTGTTAAGGACTACGATTGTATCGCAGGGATCAATACCACCCCCTTTGACCCGGCTTCGGCGGTGATCGGGGAAGACCGGGTCATTTCGGGGATTACCATAAGCGGGGGCATCATAGTCTCGGCGCCCCAGCCCCGCTTTGACGCACTGGTCTTCTATAACGATGGTTCCGCCGCCATCCTAAGCCAAGCGGACCTGGATGCCGAAGCTTTGGAAACCATCCACAATGCCGTAGGGGGGTTTTTCATAATATTACAGGATGGCGCTATTCCGGAACGATTCCAAGCGACTCGACATGGCCAACCGGTACGACACCCCCGAAGCGCCGCGGGCCTTTCCGCAGATGGCAAAACGCTCTACCTGCTCGCCATTGACGGAAGGCGTTCGGAAAGCGTAGGCGCAACAGAAAAAGAAACCGGCATAATCCTGAAACGACTCGGCGCCGATGACGGCCTAAACTTTGACGGCGGAGGCTCCACAGCCCTGGTACTGCGTTATCCCGATGGAAGGATCGGTCCGGTAAACACCCCCACTCATGGAAGGATCTCCGGAAAAGAACGCTCCGTCGCCACTTGCTTAGGAATACGGATTTTGAATGAACCTTGAAATTACTGTAAAAAAAAAGCCCTCAAAAGAGGGCCGGAAGGGCTATTTTTTGGGCAGCAATTGGGAAAGGTAGGCAGTCAGAGTACCGGAATAATCTTCCTTGATTTTCCGTTCCGCCGCAGCAAGGGCCCGATTGTCCGCTTCCGATTGAGTGGTGTGTCCTTCCCGGTTATTGATATTATAAGGAAATAGAATTGCGCCGGTAGAGGTATCCACAAAGTTTCCATCCACTACATATCGGGAAAATTTGATCGTCTGGTTTGGCAGCTGAACTTCGGAAAGGGAGAACTTGGCTTGCAGTTGATACCGGGTATTATTACCCCCGGTTTTGAAACCCGCAGCGGAAAGCACCGATGAAAAGGCGTCACGGATACGGTTTCCCCGGTCGTTCTCCACGATAACCGATACCGGAATCGACTTCATAATATTAGCAGTTTCCGTACGGTATTCTTCAGGACGTTTTATACCCGCCGGGACAGGGGAACCTATCACCGAAAGGACATTTGCAAAAACCTGGTTTACCTCCGCAAGGGTAATGGCAAACTGATACCGGGCAAGGCTGTCCAGGCTGTTCCGGTCATCAGCAGGAATATCAAGCAGATTGCTGAGAATCTGCTGGTTGTCCTGAATCATTTGGGTATATACCCGGGCAGTCTTAGGAATTTCCATAACCGCCACGGCATAATAGTAGTTGGTTTTAGTATCGTTCCAGACTTCCCGAATTTCCGCGCCAATCAGCTCCATTGATGTAGATGTCTTTATGGCATTTTCCACCGAGGTATTTTCAGTCCAGACTGCGGTGGAACCGCTCCGGACCATTTCCTGATAGGAGTTGGTTATTGTCTCATCCGCCTGAAGGGAGTTCCGAAAAACCGAAGACAGGGCCGTCAAGGCATTTTTTTCCGCCAAATTCCGGTTGTTACCGGTGCCAACACCGGTAACAAAGCTGTCCCGGCTAAAGACAGAGTCCGTGGCAGTGAGCCATGCGGGTTGGCCGTCGGTGGAGCTTCTACTCACTGCTGTTACCGCATCCACTCCCCGGTTATCCCCAGACTGCTGCTGGGAAGAAGGTGAGGACGAGGGTGAAGGAGGGGGAACACTGGCGCAGCTGCACAAAAATACCAAAAGACAAAAACTAAGTACAAAGAGGTGTATTTTAGACCTTATCATTACCAAACCCTTCCTTTATGCTTTTAGGGCGTTGAAACCCGGGCTACAGCCAGGGTCCATACGGCCTTATTTGATTTATCAATCCATGTATCCAGAACATAAAAATTATTCAGAACTCCCCGGGCCGTTATGGTATTCTCATTGGTAGTACGGTAATCAAAGGTTCCGTTTCCCTGGTAGTTTACATCGCCTCCGGTAATCTGACTGGAAATTTCTTTAATTACGGAAAATATTGCCGCCTCAAAGGATGCATTTACCGTATCCCGGTGAACTGCCCGGCGGCTGGCAAACCCCACCCCTACGGTATATCCGGAAATTTCCTTGGGAGGGTTATCAATCCATGACGGCTTTGAACCGTTTGTACCGTTAAAAAGTTCATAGTTTATCGGAATAGAGCCCGACCCATTATACCGGGCCCGGACAAAAATCGAATTTTCATATTGAATAACATCAGTATCGGGATCAAAATCCAGGCTCTCTACATACCCCTGATAATCTTCATTAAAAGCCAGAGAAGTTTTGGTGTCCGCCGTAAAATCAAAAAAACCGGAACCCGTTTTATGATGCGCTACGAACTCCCCTTCCACGGAACTAAAGATTGACACTTTCCGGGCGATGTCCTGGAGGGCCAGTTTGATCGAATCATCCCGGTTACTGCGTACCCCCGCGGATCCTATAAAAACCAACCCATCCCGGGCAGGGAGAGAATGCCAAAAGCGGGATTCCGCAGTTTCGCTGTTTTGAACAGCTCCCTTTTTGGCGGGGTTAACAGCAGGGGAAGAAGATTTAGAAGGCAGGCTTGCGCATGATAACACTACTAACGAAAAAAAAATTGCTACCATACCAAAAAAATATTTCAAAATAGTGTTGCCTTTTAACGAACCCCACGCAGAAGCGCGGGGTTCGTTACGAATAAAATTTTAATTCAATGCTGCTTAGTTATCTACCTTTAACGGTTTTTCACTCTTAGCTAACTGTGCGTCAAGCATCTTCAGGGCATCCTCGGCTTTGAATTCAGCAAAGCGGGCGCCTTCGCTGTCAATCACATTGGTGAGAGCCGATTTAGCATCGGACAACTTATATTCAACCAGAATCCACCAGGAGCCATCCGGAGCCTTCCAACGCTTGGTGGGCCGGGCGCCGTTAAGCTGGAGGGAGGTTATCTGACGGCTGACATCTTCCTGAAGGGCAAGGGCGGTCTGATTGCCAACGGTTCCTGCGTCCCGTAAATAGTCGGTAAGCATAGCTTCAACCTTGGTACTAAGCTGCCGGGCGAGGGCGGTCCGGCCACGGGCTTCCGCAGTGGACATGGACAGCGCGTCGGAGGACTGTTTGGCGATTCCTACTCCCCAAAGCAGATCTTCCGGGGGGAAGTCATTGAGCCATTCCGGGGAATTGGGATCCTGATACGGCGCAGCTGGGGCAGGGGGAGCGCCCGCACAGCCAACCAGGGCTGCAAGGGCTACGACTAAAAACAAAAAATAGCACTTTTTCATACAAAACTCCTTACAAAATTTTTTTGTTCTATCAAATTTAGAACTATATGAATCTCTAAAAACCAAAACCCTTATTAATACTTCTCGGACGCGGCAACCACCACCTGGGCTGTTTGTGTTGCCAATGCCCGCAGGCGTAAACGCCGCAGGTCTCCCGATCCGGTTACGGCCCCGGTAATGATGATATCCGCGCCGGCCAGTTTACCAACCGAAACCGCCTGATCATCATTAACTTCGCCGGAAATCTGGAATTGCTGTTCCTTACGAATACGGTCCAACTGGCTGCGGTCAATCAGGGTAAAATTCTGTTCGACCATAATAAACTCCAGTTCCTCGGCTATATATTCTCCAACCTCCGCATCCCTCGCAGTAACATACACGATTGCTATCCGGGTTCGCGGGGTGAGTTTTTCCATGATCTTGTTGGCAGCCCGTGACAGGGAGCCTTCAACCCCATTATCATCCACCGGGGCAGCTGGAGCCGGAGCCGGAATATTGGTATTACGGACGGCGGCAACGGCAGCGGCGGCGCCTGAATCACGGGAAGGATCGGCCCCGATCAACGCAATAGCAAAGTCGTTAATCGCGTTCGCAAAAATACGGATAGTAAGGGTTCCGCCCGATGCGGTAAAGGATAATTCCTCTGTTTTCATCGTGTACAGTTCCGCATACATCTTATGCGGGCCATTGGGAACCGTTACGGTGCCGGATGCGCCATTGGCCAAGTTCAATTTGCTTCTTCCGTCAATATAGACACGTTCCCTGAAGCCTGAATTTATTCTGCTATCAACACGTTCTATTTTTAACTCGGTATCCCCAAACACGAAACCGGCGCCCAACATAAACGTGACCGCAAATAACATCGTAAATTTTCGCTTCATAAAATACCCCATAAATGGGCAGAGACAAGCGTTACCGCATCTGTCAATGCCCTCTTCATATTAGAATTAGAACTTCGCACTGATACCAAATGTAAGAAATCTGGTGAACGGGACTTCTACCGTGAAGGTAGTACCATCATACGCTGTAAACTCCTTTTCGGCATTATACTGATCAAAACCAGCCTCGAGAAAGAATCCGAAATTTGAAGAAATGTAGTAGGCTGCGCCAAGGTCTATACCAAATCCGACGCCGTTATAACCAGACTCAGTCGTGCCATATGCTTCAGCGGAACCCAAAACATAGCCAATCTTGCCGACCGCATAGAGGTCGAGGCTCGGGAAAAGGTCAAAATGATAGGCGGCGCGGACGAGGAGCGGAATTGCGGTACCTTCAACTTTGGTGGTAACACCGCCTGTAGTATCCTCTACACTTGCAGCATCAACACCAAACTCAACGCCGAGGGACAGCGGAACGCCAATGGGGAGCAGATAATCGACATAGACGTTGCCACCTACACCGGTTTCACCGGAGAAACTGGTACTCCCATATTTCGCCTCCATACTCGACAGTGCGAATCCGGCGCTGATAGTAACCTGGGCGGAAACGCTGGCGGTTACCCCGATAAGCAACAGAAAAACCGCTACTTTTAAAAATCTACTTTTTGCCATTTTAAAACTCCATTTTAAAACAGTATATTATAATACGGCATACACCGTATTGTATAAAAACTGCACCCTTCCCATGATCATGGGCAGTACAGATTTTATCTGTATATTAGAACTTAGTACTGATACCAAACGTAAGGAATCTGGAGAATGGGAGACCTACTGTAATGGCACCATAATCCTCTACATCGTCTCTTTCGAGATTGTACTGATCAAAACCAGCTTCGATAAAGAATCCAAAACGGGAATTAAGATAGAAGGCTGCGCCGACGTCAAAGCCATATCCAATACCGCTAAAGGCGCCCTGCTCAACTGAATCTATATCAACAGTACCAACGCAATAGCCAAGTTTACCGACCAAATAGAGATCGAGTCTCGGCATAAGATCAAAATGATAGGCAGCGCGAAGGAGGATCGGAACTACAACGCCCGAAAGTTCAACTGAATAGGTCTCATAGTATCCACCATAGCCATAGCCATAGCCATATGAAACGTATTCTTCGAAGTCGCCCGTTGCCGATGCCGCATCAAAACCAATTTCGAAACCGAGGGATAGCGGAATGCCAACGGGGAGCAGATAATCGAAATAAATATTGACCCCTACACCGGTTTCACCATCGAAAGTTTTCCCGCCGAAGTCCGTAGTCATATCCGATAGTGCGAACCCGGCGCTGAAAGTAACCTGGGCGGAAACACCCACCGTCAACCCAACGAAAAGCGACAGAAAAAACGCCGTTTTCAAAAATCCTTTCTTTGCCATTTTTAAACTCCCTTTTAAAATAGTATAATCGCATTATATAAGAAGAGACACTAACCGGGATTCAATGCTACACACCAAAACCACAAAATTTTATGCCTATGGAGTAATAATACCGAATATTCAAATATTGTCAAGGCGGTAACTATCTTTTTGTAATAACTATCTTTTTTAAGTACAAAACTACCTACGATTTAGCGGAAACCTTACAAAAAAAGAAAGATACTACCTACGAACCACCCTTCCTAGGTTCCCAAGTACTGCCGTACCGCTTTCCCCATGACCGTGTAGATCCGGCGCCGCTTTTCATCATCGTATTCCAAGAGGGTGAAACGGAAACCCGGGAGGTCGCTGGCGAACCCGGAGAGGGGGACCACGCAGATACCGGTGGAAGCTAAAAGCCAGTACACAAAACTTTTGTCCGGCGCTACACCGGCGGTTTGTTCCCGGATATATTCCCCCAGGGAGGGGTCGGAAACCGGGAGGGTACGGGGGGTGGGCTCCTCCAGGATACCGGGGTCAAAGACCGCAGTGGCATAGAGGGCGCCCCGGGGCTTTTTTAAGCTTACCCCTTTGATGCCCTGGAAGGCTTGGTAGGCTTCTTCGGCACGCTGTTCAAACATGGCGGCCCGGCGGATCAGATGGTTCGGGTAGCGGCTGTCCCCCATGATGGCGGGGATACAAAGCTGGGGCAGGCTGGTGGAACAGACCTCAAGACGCTTGGCGTCCAGCAAACTTCTTACATAGGCGTCAAAACGTTTATCCGACTGACGGTTGTACACCTCAATCCAACCGCAGCGGGCCCCTGGCCAGGGGACTTCCTTGGACAGCGAACGCAGGGCCAGGCCGGGAACGTCGTCGATGAGCTGGGAAAGGGCGGCGGTTTTAGCGCCCCCATAAACGATATTGGCGTAGGTTTCGTCGCAGACGATAAAGAGACCATAGGTCCGGGCAATACGGACAAATTCCTGCAAAATTTCCACGGGATACACCGCTCCGGTGGGATTATCGGGGTTGATTAACAGGAGCCCCGCCACGGAATCGTTGTACTTAACCTTTAGCTCTACGTCCTCCATGTCGGGCATCCAATCCCGGTTGGGGTCCAGCCTGTAGGTCAGGTGTTCATACCCCGAATGGGCAGCCTCGGCGGAGGATAGGGTGGAATAGGCCGGGGAAGGCCCCAGGACCCGGGCTTCCCGGCGGAGGAAGCCAAAAACCTTGCCCACCGCATCCCCCAGACCGTTAAAAAAGAGAATATCATCAGCCTCGATTTTTACCGGTTCGGGGTAGCCGTCCCCTCCTGAAAGCTTTGGCCGCCGGCTTGCCTGGGCAGACAAAAATTCCCGGGCTTCCCGGGCGCCCTCGGTTTCCGAATAGGCGTAGGAAAGATCATCACCGGCTTTTTCCCGAACTATGTCCTTGATCCACTGGACAATGGGCTCGCCCTTCTTCACCGGGTCTCCGATGTTCTCCCACTGGACAGGGATATTCCACCGGCTTAAGCTCCGGGCAAAGGCGACAATTTCACGGATTTCATATTTCAGCTTTCCGGCGCCGGGGTGAACGATATCTCTTCTCATCTTTTTACTATGTCCAAAATCAATAATGCTGTCAATGCAGAAACTTCCGGAACAATACTATTAAACTTTTTTAAAAATCAAAGAAGTGTTGATTCCCCCAAAGGCAAAATTATTGGACATAATATATCCGGTATTGATTTCCCGGCCATCGCCCATAATGTAATCCAGGGGGGCGCATTGGGGGTCCGGGTTCTGCAGGTTGATGTTAGGACAGAACCAGCCATGGTTCATCATGTTAATCGAAACCCAGGCCTCAATGGCGCCGCAGGCCCCCAGGGTATGGCCGGTATAATTTTTCAGGGTACTCACGGGGATTGGCCGTTTAAACACATCATGGGTGGCCCAAGTTTCGGCTATATCCCCGGCTTTGGTAGCTGTACCGTGGGTGTTCACATAACCGATACTATCGCTTTTTATACCGGCGTCAGCCAAAGCCAGGGACAGGGAGGCGCCCATGGTGACCCGGTTGGGCTGGGTGATATGGGTTCCATCGCTGTTGGAACCAAAACCGACAAGTTCCGCATAGATGGCGGCGCCCCGGTTTTTGGCGTGTTCGTACTCCTCCAGGATGAGGGTCCCGGCGCCTTCCCCTACAACCAGACCGTCCCGGTTTTTATCGTAGGCCGCAGGGGTACATTCCGGGGTATCGTTTTTGGTACTCGCCGCAAAGAGGGTATCAAAAACCGCAGCATCCGCCGCGGTAAGTTCCTCCGCTCCGCCGGCGATCATAATATCCTGCTTGCCCTGCTGAATCAGCTCATAGGCCTGGCCTATGGCCATGGAGCCTGAGGTACAGGCAGTATTGGTGGTGATCAGCCTGCCGGTTAAGCCGTAGTATACCTCGATATTAGCGGCGCAGGTCTGGGGCATGGCCCGGACATAGGTGGTGGCTCCCATCTTAAGGGTGGTATTCAACATGAGCATACTATAAAAATCCAACAGAGAATCTATGCTGCCCATGGAAGAACCATAGGCCACCCCGCAGCGCCCATCAGGAAGATTGGCCGTCTGCGCCACCGCTTCACCCTTTTCCGCAAGACCCGCCAATTTTAAAGCCTGATCCGTGGCGACCAGAGCGAGGAGACAGACCCGGCCCATGCCCCGGAGTTTCTTCCGCGGAAGATCCGGCGCCGCAAAATCCACGGGCGCTGCGAGACGGGTATTCATGGGTTGATATTTTTCCCACTCATCCATTACACGGACAAAGTTTTTTCCGGCCCGCAAGCTTTCCAGTACTTCCTTCCATCCTGATCCAAGGACGCTCACTATCCCGCCGCCGGTAACCACAACCCGTTTCGGCATTATATCAAGCCCCCGTTTACCGAGATAACTTGCCGGGTAATATAGGAAGCTGCATCGGAAAGGAGGAACACCGCCAGGGCCGCCACCTCTCCGGGTTGTCCAACACGGCCCATGGGAATGGTGGGGAGGATCCTATCCAGAGGCGCATCCCGTATCATCTCGGTATCGATAATTCCCGGGGCTATACAGTTTACGGTGATAGACCGGCTGGCCAGTTCTACTGCGAGGGCTTTGGTGGCCCCGATGATCCCCGCCTTGGAGGCGCTGTAGTTTACCTGTCCCCGGTTTCCCATGATGCCCGAAACCGAAGCGATGGTGATGATCCGGCCCTGCTTTTTCCGGCAGAGGGGCATTACCAGGGGATGAAGCACATTGTAAAACCCATCCAGGTTGGTATGGATCACCGAATCCCAGTTTTCATCCGAGAGGGCCGGGAAGGCGTTATCCGCATGGATTCCGGCGTTACAAACTATGCCCCAAAGGGCGCCCCCGGATTCGGTAAGGGACTCCAGCTTTTCCCGGCAATCCTCCCGGTTTGCAATATCAAAGCCAAGGATCTCCGCATCTCCGCCCCGGGAAAGGATCTCCTCCCGCAGGGACCGGGCTTCATCCTCCCCCCGGTTGTAATGGGCTATCACCCTATACCCCGCTTCCGCAGCGGCCAGGGCAATAGCCCGTCCTATACCCCTGCTTGCGCCGGTAACCAGAACCTGTTTCTCACTCACCATCTCCCTCCGATTTTGCCAAAATCAGGCTGACATTACAGCCCCCGAAGGCAAAGGAATTACTCATACAGACACCTAAATTCGAAACCCTGTCGCCCGGGGCAGCCAGATGCAGGGGGGGCAGCGCCGGATCGTATTCCCCATCCCAGACATGAACCGGTAAAGGCGCCGGGTCCAGGGGTGAAGCCAAGGTCATCCAGCACAGGGCCAATTCCAGGGCCCCCGCAGCGCCCAGGGTATGCCCGGTAAGGGGCTTGGTGGAACTTGCCGGGGGACTAGCCCCGGGAAACACCGAAGCAAGCGCCCGGGCTTCCATTTGATCATTCTGAATAGTACCGGTTCCGTGGAGGTTGAGGTACCCCAGTTCCCCCTTTTCTATCCCCGCATCAGAGATGGCAGCTTCCATTGCCCGGATCGCCCCCTGGCCGTCCGGACGGGGAGCGGTCATATGATAGGCGTCGGCGCTTTCTCCGGCCCCCAGGAGTTCAATGTCTCCCTCCAAAGCTTCCCGGGAGAGCACAAAAAACCCGGCCCCTTCCCCCAGGGTAATACCCTTCCGGTTTCTGCTGAAGGGGTTACAGAGGCTGCCGGAAACCGCCTCCAGGGAATTGAAACCCAGGAGTACGGTTTCCGAGGCGATATCAACCCCGCCGGCTATAACGGCGTCACAGACATTCAGGCGGATAAGCTCCGCCCCCCGGATGATGGCCGTGGCGGAGGAAGCGCAGGCGGTGGCAAAGGCCAGGGAAGGCCCGGAAAGGCCGAATTTCCGGGAGACATATTCCGAAGGTCCCGCGGCTCCCTGAAAGCGCAGATCATACCCTTCTGGGAAACCTCCGTTGGCAAAAAACGACCGGTGGGCTTTGAGTGACCATTCTGTACCATTGTCACAGGACCCTACACAGACCCCGATGCGCCCGGGACCATAGGCGGCCAGGGCCTGCTCCACATGGGGGCGGATCTGTTCCAGGGCTGCATCGGCGAGCCGGAAAATACGGGGGGCCGGGAATGCCGTATCCGGTTCCAGCCCGAGACAGGCGGCTACTGCGGCGGCGGAACTCAGGCGGTCTTCGGGAACCCTGCCCACGAGAAAACGCTGTTCCAATGCGGGAGGCGCCGCATCAATGGTCACCACACCGATGCCGGAGCTATCCCCCCGAAGCGCCGCGTCAAACAGGGTCTGCCGGTCCGCACCGGCGCAGCAAAGAACCCCCGGCGGGGATAGGTAGATGCGACAGCGGTTCTGAACCGGGATCAACTAAAGTCCCCCCGCAGGGTATAGGTATAGCCCCGCAATAAATTGGTATACCGCACTTCGCCCGGTTTCTTTTCAATTTCGATGATCAGTTTCTTTTGATCAAAAATTCGACGGACCTCCACGGAACCATCCATGCTATCCCGTATCTCAACCACCAGACTGAGCCCCCGCAAAGCCGAAACCAGGGCGTCGATGCGGTAAAAGCAAAACTGAAAATCCGCAACAACGTATTCCGCCTTCAAGGAAGGGGGGAACATGGAGGACGAAAAGGAAACGGCGTCTCCGGTAAAGGACAGATCCCCCATGCTGACACCGAAACTGTTGATCAGGGCTATGGATATCCCCCCCCGGTCCGCCTGAACCCAGGCGTCCAGCAGCATCTCCTTCCCGCCGTAGACGCCGGAAATTTGCTGGGCCATATCCAGGGGCGCTTCAATATGATCCGGGGAAAGCAGGGTATAGGTTACCCTATTGGTTACATACACCGGAGAAAAATTCTGATTAGGCTTTTGTGTTGTCGCACAGGAAACCAGCCAGAAGAAAATGGCCAGAAAAAAAGCGCCCCGGTATTTTTTTTGAATTTTTAACCTCAATATACTATATAATAACCGTACCATGGCATTTTACTTGGGATTATCCCTTCTGTCAAATACGAAAAGAGAACTGCAAAGCCGTGAAGCCCGGCGTATCCTGGGACTCCTCTCCGGACGGGAGCTTGACCCGGAATCGATAGGGCAGGAAACCGGAGGCCGGCCTTATTTTACCGACCGCCCGGGGGACTTCAACATATCCCATTCCAACCGGGCCGTGGCGGTGTCCCTGGTGTCCCAACGCCGCATTGGTTGTGACATTCAATACATCAATCCCCGGCAGGATCACCTCGGGGTAGCAAAAAAATTCTTCTTCCCCCGGGAACTGGAGTACATCGCCGCTGCTGCGGATACTGCGGAAAGGGCCCGGCGTTTCTGCAGCCTCTGGGTATTGAAAGAATCTTTTCTGAAACTCCGGGGGCTTTCGGTTTTCAATATGCTGAAAACACCGGAGTTTGTTATTGATGATCCGAATCCCCCCGGGCAAGCGCCCCTTGAATTCCGGCTCTGGCAATTCGGGAAAACCGAAGGTGAACAGTATATGCTTGCCCTTGCAAGGGAGAAGGCCCCTGGGGACGAGGTGGTTCAGGTACGGTGGTTTTCGGAAGAAACCCTGCCCTGCATCAGCATGGCGGAGATAAAAGCGGTGGTGAGCCCGGAAAACACCGTAAGCCCAAAGATATGAACCGGGGGAAAGGAGCTTAATACCAGGGCGCCGAAGGACAGTGCGGTGGTAAGGTACGAAAGGACGATAGCCCAAACCGTGAGGGTCCCGGTATTACTGTTCCGGCTTTCGGTCCGGTAGAACATATAATCCAGCCCCAGACCGAATACCAACACAATCCCTACCACCGAAAAAAAGCCCAGCGGTATGCCCGCCGCAGCAAGGACGCTCCCGGTCACCAGAACCGGCAACAAAGGCGCCGCGATGATCCGCAGGGCGTCCCGGCGGGGATAGAGGATGAGTACCGTTACGGCGATAACACCATAGGCGATGATAAGGAGGACCAGCATGATCCCCGTAAGGGTATCAAGGCCGGTTCCGATATCCTTCACCTTGTTTACAAAAAACACAAAATCAAACTCACCCCCAAGGGCGCGGAAGGGTTCCTCAACCGAAACATGGAGGGGCAGCACACAGGAATAGTACCGGCCCCCGACTTCACCTATCCAGAGATTTTCCAGTATTCCCGCAAGATACGGGGGAAGCCCGTCTACTTCACTGTAGCGGCCCGTCTTCTGTCTGAAGTCTTCACAGAACAGGATGGCGCCGGACCGGGGGAAACCCAGGTACTCAAACTGGGCCTCCGCCAGGGGGAGCAAGGACTTGGCGGCTTCGTAGTTTTGCTCCTGGGTTTTTACGGAAGGTACAAAGAGGGAAGAGGCCATATAGGATTTCAGGCTGCCCCGGGTGATTTCACGGTCCAGCCGGTTCCGCAGCAGCTCCTCATGCTCCAAAAGCTCCCCGGGGGTATCCCCGGATACGATGAAGTACCAGCCCGGGGAACCGATGTTCAGCACCGACGAGGCGATACGCTCGGATTCCAAAAGGGATGGGGATATGGTATAAAGCCCGGTGATATTATTTTCCACCCGGATCATGCTCCGGTTAAAGAAAAGGACAGCCAGAGATACGCAGAGAATGACCACGAGAATAGTTTTTCTGATGATACCGGAAAAGCGGCCCGGCTTGGGGAGAGCCGGCAGTTTCATGATCCGGTTTTCTTTCGCAGTAATACTGCCGAAACGGGGAAACAAACAGCTTACGGTTAAAAAGGAACTCAGCAGGCCGGCGGCGGAAAAAACCGCAAACTGCCTCAGGATACCAAAGGGGGCAAAGAGCAGGGCGATAAAACAGATCTCCGAAGAAACCAGGCTCATGGCAATTCCCCGGAGTATGCCGTTACGCTGGACAAGGTAGTGGATCGAATAGTCCACGCAGATCCCAATCAGGGTAGTACCGAACACAAAGGTGAGAACATGGATCTCCCGGAAAAACAGCAGGGCTGTCATGAGCGCCAGAAGTATCGAGATCCCTATGGCGGCCAGGGATGCCAGTACCGGCAGGGGGGAACGGAACACAAAGAGAAAAAGCAACGCCACCAAAACCAGGGTAACCGTGGAGATGAGGGATATTTCCCGCTGGGCGGAGGAGGAACTTTCGTAGCTGTGGAAGGGAATGCCGGAATATACAAAGCGCAGATCAGGATTTTCCGCTTCTATATCGGAAGCGATGGCGTAGATTTTCTGCACCCCGCTATCGGCATTGGTGATCGCCGCACCCCGGGGGCTTAATACGCCCCGGAGCATGACATACCAGGTTTCCCCCTGTTGGGCCGCAAGGACATCGTCCCTAAGGGACATGGTTCCCCCAGCGGACAGGGCTGTTGAAATAAAGCGCCGCAGCCCCCGGTCTGTAAGGAGGAATGGGTCCGTGTCCAAATTATCCAGGGTGGTAAAATTGAAAGCCCCAAAGGCGGAAGCCAGGGCGTCTTCGGCAATTATATGGGCCTGGCCGGATTCCAGCAGTTCCCGGCTTTCCCCGTCCAGCAGGGCGTAGCGGTAATCGTAGAGATACTGAAGGACCTGGTCCATCACACCCTGATCCACATACAGGGACAGGGATTCAAAGGCGGGGCCCTCAAGTCCTTGGTACAGTAATACTGCGGCCTCTTTTGCCCGCTCAAAATCCTGGGCCCCCGCAAGGATGTAAAAGCCCCGTGAACTGCGGTCTCCCAGGAGCCTGTCCGCGGCGGAAACCGGTTTAAGGGAAGCGGTGTCGGGGAGTATGCCCAGGAGGTCCAGATTTATCCCCACAGGTTTTTGTAAAAACACCGAAAACGCCAAGGCCAGGGCAATCCCCCCGTGGACTATAAGCCAGAGCCAGGGTTTGAGGAAACGGTCAGAGAGAAAAGAGGGCTTTTTCACCGGAATCTATCTCCTGGGGAAAGCTGTGGTTGGAAAGTTCATACCTGATACTGTCACCGTTCCGTTCCCGGAGGGTGATCCGGCGGATCACCGTATCACCTTCCATAATTATCCGGACCGCAAAGGTTTTAATGGAAGTTTCCGACGGGATGAGCCCCAGGGTCCACGAGCCGTTAGATTCGGTAAAATAATTTTCAAAATTATCAAGGAGCTTCCGGGAGTTGCCGGAAAAGACCGCACTAATGGTGTCGGACAAACGGAGGAAGATTTCATTCCCCGCAGCGTCCAGCCTGGTCTTCACCCCGGAGGGGGTAGACTGGACAAGGTAATCCCGGCCCACCGCCAGGGTTGAGGGAAAAGGGGAAAGGGTTTCCCAAACCATGCCCAGATCCGCAGTAATAATAAAATTACCCGAGGATACCAGAGAACGGTTAAGCCGGCTGATGGTTTTTTGCTGAACAAAGGTACCCTTAATCACCGGATGTTCCGCCAGGGTCGTACATACCCGGTCAAACCGGGGACGGGTTTCCGCATTCAGGGGGAAACGAAATACATCCTCCGCTGCGGTTTGAGCGCCCGGACTTTGGGGATGGAAAAAAAACAGGAGCAGGGCAAAACATAGCGGAAGGACGGCAAAATGCCGGGAGCCGTTTTTCACCCCTGCCCTTCCCCGTCACCGGCTTTTAACAGGGCTTCGACTTTTTCAATTAAAATCCCCGGACAAAGGAAACAGGAATCCGCCGCAGCGATATTGTAGGCCATCTGGGTACTCATCCCCTTGGTGGTAATTTTCCCGGTTAGGGCATTGGAAAGCTCGTACTTAATCCGCAGGCGGTTTTCGTACTCCTCCAAATAGGCCCTGGCCCGTACCCGGTCGCCAAACCGAAGGGGACGGACAAATTTCAGGGCTATATCGGTGACGGGAAAGGCATAACCGGACGCCTTCATTTCGACGTACCCGTACCCTATTTTGTTCAGCAGAGCGCGCCGGGCTTTTTCGAAATATTTTACATAGTTACCATGCCACACAACTTCCATGGGATCCACATCATAAAACTCCACGGAAAACTCAAGTTCCGCGCTTAAATCCTGGATCTTCATACCTTTACACCTTCACCCTTACCATCAAGGCCTTCCTTCCGGCGGCGGATTAAGCGGGGGAGCCGGGGGATCATGCCGAAGAAGCGCCGGGTAAACATCCAGCTTATGCGGATATTATCCCGCACCATATGAAAATTGGAAACCCCGTCCCGGGGGTAACCCACCGTAACGGGATGGAACAGCAGGGAAAATCCCTTCCAATAAAAAAGAATAAGTACCTCTATATCAAAGCCCATACGCTGATCGAGGTGATGACGCCGGCATATTTCCCAAAAGGGCTTTACAGGGTACACCCGGAACCCGCACATGGCATCGGTGATATCCCTCGAAAGGGTGAGTATTCCTACCCAGGTATTGGCGATCCTCCGGCCCTTACGCCGGCTCGCCGGGACGGATTCATCAAACTCCGGATAGCCGCAGATCAACGCCTCCGGGTGGAGCCGGGACTGTTCCAGAAAAAACCCGGCCCGGCTTATGTCATGCTGACCGTCGGCGTCGATCTGGAGTACATGGGTCAGCGCCAGTTCGTGGGCCTTTTCAATGCCCGCGGAAACAGCCGCCCCCTTGCCCCGGTTTTTCTCCAGGGTAAGCAGAACCGTTTCGGGAAAGTCGCCAGTAAGCTTGGCAAGGTACTTTTTTGTTTCACCATCACTGCCGTCATCTATCAGAATTATGGGAAGCCCAAAGGCGTATAGTTGTTCTACGATGGGCGCCAGGGTCCTGCCGTGGTTATATACGGGGATGAGAAACCCCGGTTTTATAGATTCGGGTTTCCCGGCGAACAAAGCCTGAATTTCATTCCGCTTCTTTTTTCCCTGGGCATCCAGGGGAAGGCTGTCCGGGTAGCGCCACTTTCTGGGTATCACCGTGTTTTCAAAAAAACCCCGGAGATATTCGTGAAAATACCGGTTTACAAGATATTTTTCGGTGGTACGGAATTTCTCCTGCCCTTCCCGGTTAAACACCAATGCTGCCCCAAGGTACTGCCGGTGATCCTCCAGGGGAACGACGCATACATCCGACACCAGGCCGGATTGGAGAAGCCGGCTTTCCAACTCCGGAAGGGAGATACGCTTCCCCTCAATCTTTACGATAGAATCCGCCCGGCCTTTGAGAATGAACCGGCCATCCTCAAGGATATCCGCCAGATCTCCGGTGGTGAACCCCGCAGTATCCTTAATGTAGGGAGATTGGATCACCAGGCAGCCCTCTTCGTTCAGCCTGACTTTGCAGTTATCAAAGGGGGTCCACTGAAGCCCGTCCCGGGACTGCCTATAGGCAATGCCGCTGGTTTCGGTACTGCCGTACACTTCCAGGGGCCAGAACCCAAAGACTTCATCGGTCCGCTTGGCAAGCTCCGGCAGAAGCACTCCCCCGGAGGTGAATATCCAGGGGGACCTGAGATTGAAGGACGGTGCATTTTCCCTTTCCACCGAACGCTTCAGGAAGGCCGGTACGGTGATAATCATATAGGAATCTTCGGGCCCCCCGGACCCGCCTGCAAGGGTTTCAAATTCTTCGGGGTATTCGATACGATTCCGTCTAAAGGGGACCGCGGTGGTAAAGGGCAGCAATATTGAAAAAAGGAGACCGTAGATATGGTGTTGGCTTACGGTGGAAACAAGTTTCCGTTTTTGGAATTCCTCCCCCCACTTGGAAAGGATGAAGACGTTATCGATTTCAAATTCCGTGAGCCGCTGCTGCACCACCTTGGGCCGGCCGGTGGTCCCGGATGTATACATCATAATTACTGTTTCATCGGCGATAATCACAGGCGGCGTCTCTGCGGCAAGTTTCGCCTCAAAGGGACCCGCCAAAAGCGCAGGGACATAGATGGTTTGCCCGGCCGGATCGCCTGCGGCACTGGGAATATCCTGATCCGTCAGGAAGGGGATGGGCGAAGCATCGGCTCCCCCGGCGCGGATCTCGGCGATATAGCCGGGCGAAATATTTGCGGTAAGCAGAATAGTTTTCCTGCACTGAAGCAGGGCAGTAAAGGCAATGAGAAAGTACCAGAGATCTTCGCAGTGGAGTATCCATTGGGGGGCGGCATCCGCTTCAATGATCCTGCGCATGGCCGCAGTTTCTCCAAGGAAGTCGGACCAGGTTTTATATGGACCACCCTGCCAGCTCCCTTCGTAACACAGGACCGTATCTCCGGGCCTGGAGGATGGGGTAAACCGGGACAGAGAAAAAGCCGTGGGTATATGGGTATCCGTCATTCCCGTATTATCCATTCCCCCATATTACCGCTAAGCAGGATGAATGTCAAATTGACAAAGACCACCTTACTCCCTATCATGGGAGAAGGTGGAACAAAAAAACTATACCATGGATACAATCCGGGTTTCACGGTTTTCCGCCTGGGCTCCCGGCATGGACAGCCAAGCCGCCTGGATGGAATGGGCCCGGGGTAAGCGGGAAATTACGCTCTCAAAGGACGCCCCTTCCCTGGACTATACGGAGCCGTTGTTCCGCCGCCGCTTAAGCCAGATCTCACGGATGTGTATCCAGGTTTTGCACGAGCTCCTGCCCTTGGGAGAGGGGATGAAAGTCTTCTTCCTCTCCTTCCGTGGAGAAATAAGCCAACAGTTTCGGATCAATAAGATGATTATCGAGGATGGATCGGTAATGCCCGCTGCTTTTTCCCTTTCGGTCTTCAATACTCCACCGGCTCTGGCCTCTATGGCTTTAAACCTTGGCGGGGGTTATTCCGCGGTCTACCCCTCGGGGGATCAATTTTACCCCGGCCTCCTGGCCGCCGCTGCCCCGGTTTTAACCGGTACAGCCGGGGAAACGGTCCTGGCCTACGCCGACGAACTGGTCCCGGCGGAATACGGTACGCTCCGTCCGCCTGAAGCGCGTCCCCTTGCCTTTGCGGTACTGTTCTCCCGTGACAGCCGCGGCGTCTCCCTGCCGGAAGAGCCCTTCGCCTCCCCCGAGGACTTCCTCCGATACCTGTATCTCAAGTCGGAGCTAAACGGTAATGGATGAAATGCCTCCTGTGGAAAACCGGCCTCTCTACGTATACCGGGTCCTCATGAAATGGCTTTCCTTTTTTATCTTTGGATTCAGTTCCGTATTGATAATGATTTTTGTTCTCCCGGTTTTACGGCTTACCCTGCATGGCCGGGAAGAATTCCAGAAATGCGCCCGCCGCTTTATCTCCGCATGCTTCCGTGTCTTTATCCGGTTCATGCATTTCCTAAGGGTAGTTGATATGGATCCCGGAGAAGCCGAACCGTTCCGGCGTCTTTCATCCAAAATCGTGGTGGCCAACCACCCTTCCATACTGGATGTGGTTATGCTTATCTCCCTGATCCCCAATGCGGACTGCATAGTCCGGGGAACCCTGACCCGGACCCTTGTGCGGGGCATAGTCCGGCAGCTATATATCCTCACCAGCCTAAACTTCCAGGATCTGCTCAAGGAATGTGTCGATTCTCTGAACCAGGGGAACTGTCTGATCATCTTCCCCGAAGGGACCCGGACTCCACGGTCCGGCAAGCTGGCGCTCAAGAAGGGCGCCGCCCGGATATCCCTCCTATCGGGATGCGGCGTTGTTCCGGTACATATCGGGGGAACCGATAAATACGGCCTGGGGAAAAAGGACCCCTGGACAGCCTATAATCACCGGGACCGGTATGTATACCGGATCCAAATGCTGGAGGAGTTATCCCCGGAAAAATACCGGGATCTGCCCAACCCCGTTGGAGTGCGGAATTTTCACCATGAGATTTGCTCTGTTCTTTTTGATCAGATTTGATGAGCTGACTAAACACCGTAACCGGGTAGGCGCTTCACACGCCCACCCATAAAAAATAACTAAAATTGCAGCGAATATGACAGATTTACCGCACGGACACCGTTATTATCCGGTATTAAGGCAATATGGATATGGTCTATCGGATTTTCCGATGCGTAATAGGTACCGTTCTTTTTTGCACGCGCCTTGTCATACTGGAAGGGGCGGATATGACCGTAGATCACAGAGGCTACTTCTAGTATAACCCCCTCTCCTGCTCCGCTTGCCATCAGTACCACACCGACTAGTCCTGTTCCCCCAACTATCAAGCCCCCTGCCCAGTCGCCCATTGTAAAGGACCCAAGGCCGTATATCCAGTTTAAGAATCCCGCGCCGACTTTCCGCCCGGTAGAATAATTCAGACCATGAGGATATTGCGTTGCGGATGTGTTGCCCCTCCCCGCCGGACTAGTCGGTGCGCCGGACATAAGCGTTGCGACCTGATTATCTTTCCGTACATTCGCCGAGGATAGTACCTGAATCGCCGCGCTGACCACTTCTATGGTTCTGAACCGGAGGCGATAAGAATTGCCCATATCTTCAAGCGAGCCGGAAATAATTGACTGGGCGCCGAGTTTCATACCGATTTCCTGGGCGGAAGCGTCACTAACCTCGCCTGACATCTGGAAGTTCATTTCCTGCTGGATAAGGGAAAGATTTTGCCGGTCAACAACGGTAATTTTCCCGTTGTTGACAAGGACGGTCATAAGTTCATCAAGCACGTAATTTGAAAACCGTTCTGTAGGCGCTTTAAAGTTGAGTACCACAACTTTTACCCCTTTGACCAGTTTGTTCTCAATATCCTGCGCGCCGCTCTTGATTGCGTCATCAAGAGAAACTGCCTGCTGTGCATACACAAGATTCGTCATTGCACAAAGAATCAATACAAAAAATCCAAGGCTCCTTTTCATGATACACTCCTAATCCAAAAATAACTGTATTACAATTATTCAACTGTATTTGGACCATTTTATGGATAAAAATAAGAAAATGTCAACTGTAATACAGTTATTTCAATGAAATAATGTGTATTAGTGTTAGGGGAAAGCAGATACTTTATATTTACTGTATGACCCATTTTCAGGAGATATTTATCAAAAATCTTCGTTTTTTCCGAAAAAAAAAGGGAATAAGCCAGCTTGCGTTTTCAGAAATGATAGATATTTCGCCAAATTACCTCAATGCAGTGGAGAATGGGAAAAATTTCCCCTCCCCGGAGGTGATTCAGGCTATTTCAGATGCCCTGGAGGTCTTTCCTTTTCAGTTGTTTCTTGAAAAACCGTTGGAAATGAAGGCTAAGGACCCCCACGAGAAGGAACTGATGGTTCAGGAACTGGTACAGATCAAGGGAAAATTGAACAAAGTGATCGATGATACTATTCAAAAATATAACTAAATGAGAAATTAGAGTATATTGTTATGTGTTATGCCGCATTAGATACAAAAATATACAGAATGTTCTGTCTTTTATCCGGGTTTTTAGCAGCCCTGTGTATCCTCTTCTCCGGCTGTCAAACCTTGAACCGGACCAACAAACAGATTCCTATGCCCGACAAGCTGGTCATTTTTACTTTTGACGATGGACCCAATGCCCATGCGGACACCACCGCCCGGCTCCTGGAGGTATTGGGGAAGTACCATATCCGGGGAATGTTTGCCCTGCTGGGAGAGAATGTCGAACACAACCCGGAACTGGCAAAACGCATCCATGACGAAGGGCATTACCTTATCAATCACGGATACGGCGATGCCTGGGCGGTCAACTTGAGCCGGAAAAAATTTTCCGACAACCTTATCCGGGGGGAATCCGCTATATCCGAGGCGCTGGAAGAAGATCTGCGTCCCCTGCTCTACCGTCCCCATGGCGGCTTCTATACAACAAAGCACCTCCGGCTCTGGGAAGATGCGGGGTACCGAATGATACCGGCGACCGCCCGCGCCTACGATGCTGTTCTTAAGGAATCCCAAAAAGCTACAGTCCGGCGGAGGATACTTAGGGCTCTGAAAAAACAGGGGGGAGGACTTATTTTACTCCACGACGCCCGGGATTCCCATATTATTATGGAAGAAAACCTCGCCCGTAACCCCAACTGTACCTATAACCGGAGCTGGATACCCGAATTCGTGGAAGAACTTATTCTCTATCTGGAAAAACAGGGCTATGTACTACGGGGCTTTGATATTCCGGAGGTCTTAAATTTTTATACCGAATCTGCTATAGTAGAGATGTATGGAGGATCATAATGGCAAGTAATACGGAAGCTCCTTCCGGTCACGTAAGCTGCCCCCACTGCGGAACAGTGGTGGATATCGAAACTTTTCGGAAAGCCCACAGGGTTTGCGGGAAGTGCAATTACCACACCCGTCTGAACTGGCAGGAACGGCTTGAATGCACCGCGGACGAGGGCAGCTTTAAGGAGCTTGATGCAGGGATGGAGTCAAAAAACCCCATTGGGTTTCCCGACTATGAAAGCAAAATCGGCGCCCTGCAGAAAAGTTGTAATACTAAAGAAGCGGTGGTTACCGGGGAGTGTACCATCCAGGGCTACCCTGCGGTGATAGGCATCATGGACAGCTATTTTATGATGGGCAGCATGGGCAGCGTGGTGGGAGAAAAAATCACCCGAGCCCTAGAATACGGAACCGCGAAAAAATTACCGGTAATCATCTTTACCACCTCCGGGGGCGCCCGTATGCAGGAGGGGATCTACTCCCTGATGCAGATGGCCAAGACCTCCGGCGCTGTTGCCCGGCATAACGAAGCGGGGCAGCTCTACATATCGGTGATCACCGACCCAACCACCGGCGGGGTTACGGCGTCCTTCGCCACCCTGGGGGATATCATCATCGCCGAACCGGGCGCCCTGATAGGCTTTGCGGGGAAGCGGGTTATCCAGGATACCATAGGCCAGAAGCTCCCCGAACGGTTCCAGACCGCAGAGTTTGTGCAGGAACACGGGTTTACGGATATCATCGTTCCCCGGAACGAGATGCGGGAAGTATTGGCGCGGTTCCTGAAGATGCATCAAAGAAAGGAGGCGGTATAATGGCCCTTACGGTTGTACGGCGCTTAGAATTACTCCGGGGTCTTGGACGGCCCACGGTAAACGATTATATTCCCCTGATCTTCCGGGAGTTTACCGAACTCCACGGGGACCGCTACTATGCGGATGACCCGGCCATAGTAGGCGGCCTTGCCTACTTTGACGGAAAACCGGTAACGGTTATCGGCCAGGTCCGGGCCCGGGATATCGAAGAATTCAAACGGGTAAACTTTTCCATGCCCCATCCCGAGGGTTACCGCAAGGCCCTGCGCCTGGTAAAGCAGGCGGAAAAATTCCACCGTCCGGTAATCACCTTTATTGATACCCCCGGCGCCTTCTGCGGCATCGGCGCGGAGGAACGGGGACAGGGTGAAGCCATAGCCCGAAACCTTCAGGAATTTATGGGAACCAAAACCCCGATCATCGCGGTGGTCCTGGGAGAAGGCGGTTCCGGCGGCGCCCTGGCATTGGGGGTCTGCGACGATCTGGCCATGCTGGAAAACTCCCTCTACTCGGTCATCTCCCCACGGGGGTTCGCATCAATACTGTGGAAGGACGGTGAGCGGGAAAAAGAAGCGGCGGAACTGATGAAGATCTGCGCTGAGGATCTTCACTCCTTCGGCATTTGTGATAGGGTGATCGCCGAACCCGCCGATGGCGCCCGGAGCGATATTAAGCTTACGGCGAAAAATATTGCCGATTATCTGCTGGAAGCGGTGAAGAAGTATGCCGCTCTGGATACCCCTACCCTGTTGGAAAAGCGGTACCAGAAGTTCAGGGTGATTGGCGAATTTAAAGAATAATTTTCAGAAAAGCTCAGAACGAAGATACCCCGACGCTGTTTGCGGCGGGGTTTTTCATTCGAGGATAGTGATTTCGACCCGGCGGTTGAGTCTGCGGCCTTCGTCGTTTGAGTTATCCCCGATAGGCTTTGTACCGCCCCAGCCTTTATAGATAAACCGTTCCGCAGGGATTCCCCGGCTGGTTAGTTCGTTCACCATACGCCTGGCCCGCTGGACCGAAAGTTCCATTTCGCCGGTGGGCCTTCCTATTGCGGCGGTATGTCCTTCCACCAGGAACATCCGGTCCGGGGTTTCTTTTAATACCCGGGCTATCATGTCCAGCCGGGGACGTTCGGCGGGAAGCATTTCGTCCGAATCCGGTTGAAAGCGGATATCCTTAATCGTTAGCTTAACCCCTTCGGGGACGGCGGCCATATCGATGCCCGATTCGGTGATCCGATCACCGCCTGAATCGGTGGTTCTACCACCACCTGAATCAGTGGTCTTATTAGTACCCGAATCGGTGGTCCTATTATCACCCGGAGCGACAGTCCTGTCACCACCCGAATCGGCAGGCCGGGCTCGTTCTTTGGCGGTCACGGCGGTAATCAGGGCTTCCCGGTCCAGGGGGACAAGCCCATCGCCAAAGGTCAGGGTAAAGCCCCGGAAACGGATGGTGGAACCGGAGTCTCCGCCCCGGGCGGAACCCCTCGGCCAGGAATAGGTCTCGTCCAGGTTGTCCCGCATCATCAGGGGGATACCATCGGAAACCCGGAGCAGGATATCCACATTATGGGTACCTTCAAGCCGAAAATCCTGGGTTTGAGATGATCCCTCGAAGGAATTCGATCCTTCATAACGGGAAGCATATTTTGCAAAGATCCGGTGTACCGGGATATTCCGGTAGTCTTCGATTCCCCGGTACTCATACTCCGCAATCAGGGGCACCACCACAGGCTTTCCTTCGTTCAGGGGGTCCACCGCCCGTTTGCCCCGGGCAACCCATTTTTCGCCGGGGCGTATCGCGTCCGGGGGAAAGGCCGGGAAATTCCGGAACGCCGGGAAGCCCCGGTCATTATCAATAACAAGCCCCTTTTCACCCTCAACACGAAAACTAACGGGGATTACATCATCCACCGCCCGGGCGCTCTGACGCATATCCCGGAGGGTTTCCTCCATAACAAAAAAGTTACCCCGGTATTGATATCCCGTTCCGCCCCGATTCTGGGGAATAATAGAGGCCCGGACTTCCCGGTATACATGGCCGATATATTTTCCATTGTCGTAACGGGACCAATCGGATCGTTCAACAATGGAATAGGGACCCTGGGTTCCCTGGGACAGCCGCACCGCAGCGCCGGCCTCCTGCGGGGAGACAGGCAGGAGAGGAATGAGAAGGAGGGTCATCAACAATATATAATCCCTGGGCTCTATTTTCCTCATACGTATAATCACGGCAATTTTACCGGTAAAAATAACGACTTTTAGAGAAAAACCGTCTCCGGAACATTGAAACCGGAACCGGGCAGGGATACAATGATTTTTATGGAGAAACCAAGCGAAGATCTAAGCGGCATGGGAGCCGCGGACGCCAAAGAATATATCTTCCATTATATAACCACACTAAAACTTACCGAAAAAAAACATGCGGAATTGAAGGGGGAGCATGAAAAATGGCTGTCCCGCCTTAGCTTGGCCCAATCCAGGGGCGCAGAGGATCTAATCCTGGCGGCTCAGACTGAAGCGGACAAGGCGCAGGAAGAACTATCCGCCATAGAAGCGGAAATTACGGACCTAAGGAGCCAAATAGGGCGTATGCGGGAGCAGCTTCCCGGATTAGCGGCCCGGGAGCGGAGTATCGACCCGGATCTCCTTGAACAGGAATTGCTGATTGCCCTGGGCGGGACACCGGGGGAAGAAATCAAGCCGGATACGGAACGCCAATTTCAGATAGCGGAAGCCGACGCCGCCCTGGAAGCCCTGAAAGCTAAGATGAACGGCGAAGGGCAGCCATGAGCGCCGGACGCCGCGTCCCCCTGCTTCCCGAAAGGCCGCGTCCCCTGGTCTTTGCCCACCGCGGCTGTTCTTCCCTGGCGCCGGAAAATACCATGGCCTCCTTCCGAAAGGCCCGTGAGCTGGGCGCGCCGGGCTTGGAACTGGATGTCCATGCCTGCGGCGCGGGAAGCTCCGGAGTAAGCTCCTTTGGCGAATTGGTGGTGGCCCACGATGATACCTTTGAACGAACCGCCTCCCCGGAGCATAACGGCGAGGGCAAGGATATCGAAGCGCTTACCCTGGCAGAGATTCGCCGTATCGATGTGGGGTCCTTCTTCGACCCCGCTTTTTCGGGGGAACACCCGCCCCTTTTAGAGGAAGTGCTGGAAGAATTTTGCCCCGATATGTATATCGATATAGAACTCAAGAGCCGGAGAACCCGGAACGATCTGCTTCCCGGTCTGGTAGCGGCAAAACTCAAATCCCTTGGGGACCGGGTCAAGGGCGCAGTAACCCTGTCGTCCTTTAACCCCTTCTGCCTTGCCGCCTTCAAACGGCTCTGTCCCCAATTCCCCACCGCCCTCATCTGGAGCGCCAGTTTCGAGGTACCACTTATACTGCGCCATGGCTTGGGACGTTTCTTTGCCCACTGCGACTATGTTAAACCGGTTCACACCCAGGTTAACCCCCTGCGCTATTTCCAAATGGATAAACTGGAAGGCCTGCCTATTGTACCCTGGACCATAGACGATCCCGCCCTCGCCGGGCATCTGCTGAACCTGGGCTGCCAAGGGATTATTACGAACCGGCCCCAGGATATGAAGGACCTTCTGCCATGAAACAGCCCGGTGCGCAGAAAGATTCGCTGCAAAAAACGAAAGAGGGGGAGTCCCGGGCGCTTTTACGCCACGGTTCGGCCCTGTCCATCCTCACCCTGGGTTCCCGTATTCTGGGGCTGCTCCGGGAAATGACCAAGGCAAGCCTCTTGGGGACCAGCGCCTTGTCCGACGCCTTCTCGGTGGCCTTCATGATCCCCAACCTCTTCCGGCGGCTCTTTGCGGAAGGTTCCATCGCGGTGGCCTTTATCCCTACCTTCAAAGAATATCTCCTGGAGGACAATCGAGAAAAAATCCGGGACTTCCTTTCCTGTATTTTTACCTTTTTAACATTCTTCGTAACCCTGGCGGTGATCGCCGGCATCCTGGTAACCCCTTGGGTGGTGTCCGTCTTCGGCATGGAGGAATTTGACGAAACAGTCTTTCTAACCCGGCTGATGTTCCCCTTCCTGGGCTTTATCTCCATAGCCGCCCTTTTTCAGGGTATCCTGAACAGCGTCCGGGTTTTCGCCCCATCGGGGTTGGCGCCGATACTGCTCAACCTGGTAATCATACTCTGCGCCTACGGCCTCGGCGGCCTTACCGCAAACCCCGCCCGGGCCATGGCTATGGGCGTCATCATCGGGGGCTTTTTGGAAGCCGCCATCCAGCTCCCCTTCGTCCTTAAGCGGGGCTTCCCGTTCTTTTTTACCGGCCTGAAACGGGCGATCAAACACCCCGGTACCCGAAAGGTACTGCGGCTTATCGGGCCCACCATCGTCGGTATGGCGGCCTACCAGCTCAACGATCTGGTATCCACCGCCCTGGCGGGTAATGCCGGGGAAGGGGTAGTTTCAAGCCTCCAGTATTCTCTGCGGCTCCAGGAACTGATCCTGGGGGTCTTCGCCGTATCCATCGGCACAGTATTACTGCCGGATCTGTCGGAGTACGCCAAATCCTCCCGCTGGGAACTCTACAATGGCCGGCTGGTATCCGCCATGGATATCATCGCCCTGATCTCCATCCCTATCACCTTCTTTTCCCTCTCCCAGGGGGAAACCATGATACGGCTCCTCTTCCAAAGCCGCAGTTTTGATGAGCGATCCGTGGCCCTCACCCTGTCCGCCTTTCGTTTCCACATGCCCGGCCTTTTCTTTATCGCCCTGAACCGCATCCTGGCGCCGGCCTTCTACGCCCAGAGCGATTCCAAATCCCCCACCCTGGCGGGGATCATCTCCTTCGCCGTAAACATGGGCCTGGCGGCCCTCCTGGTGGGCCCCCTCAAAGGCGCCGGAGTCGCCCTGGCCCTGACCCTGGCCAGCGTGGTCAACACCGCCCTCCTCCTGGCCTTCCTCCGCCGCAACCCCCGGGTAACCATAGACAAGGCCCTCCCCGCCGCCCTGATCTACGCAGTAAAACTAATCCTCTTTTCCTGCATCGCCGCCGTTCCGATCCTCGCCCTGTCCCCCCGGCTCCTCCATCTTTTCGCCGGCCGGGGCCGCATCATCGCCTACGGCATCCCCCTGGCCATCAACGCCGCCATCTTCGGCGCCGTGGGAATAGTTCTTCTGGTGATAAGCCGGGACAAACAGATCCGGGGGATACGGAATATGCTGAGAAAGGCAAAAGGAGGGTAGGAACCGCAAAGGCGCGCAAAGGCGAAAAAGGGAAATAGGAAGACATAAATGAGGAAAATAATTATTCGGCAATATCCTCTCTGCGGATTTCAAGCTTTAAGCCGTTTGTTTTATCCGGAATTATATGAACCCTTGTCGGAATATGGGATGATTCAAAAGTAGTAAATAAACAAAGAATGACGGAATTAAAAAATTCTCCCGGATCGGACTGAACAATAATGACAGGCCGTGCCTTGCTGGCATACTCTCCGTCCCGAAGAGACCATATTTCACCACGCTTCATGTATCATTTTCTTTGAAAGGCGGGTGGCGAATTCGGTCGCCTCATTTTCATCGCTGAACGCTTCTATTTCATCGACACAAGGACATTCCAGTATGTTTATTGCGATTCTGGCTTTGCCGGCAGGAATTTGAGACGGCAAATCAATATAAATGCGGCGGCTGGCAGGTATCTCAATAGTCTGCTCTATGGTCATGACTTACCTCTTGTCTATTACTATACTATCCAAATAACAAAAGAACAAGGGTTTTTACCCGTTCTGACCTTGCCGGCCCCCTTACTTGGTCACCACCCGGCAGAAGCGCTTTTTCCCCGCCCGAAGCAGCAACTCCCCGGCGCCGTCCAGCGCATCGGCTTTGATAAGGGCTGCCACATCGGTAGCCGCCGTTAGTGAAGCTGTGCTGCCGTCACGGGAAACAAAGGCCCCGCCCTGCTGCACCAGGCGGCGGGCTTCGCTTTTGGTGGGGACTAAAGCGGCGTCGGTGAAGAGGTCCACCACATTGTAACCCGCCTGGAACTTCGCCAGAGGCAGGGTGACACTGGGCATGGCTTCCCGGTCTCCGCCGCCGCCGAAGGCAGCACGGGCGCCGGACATGGCTTTGTCCGCCTCGTCCTTGCCGTGGATGAGGGCCGTCACTTCCCAGGCGAGGCGTTCCTTGCCTTCGTTGGGGTTTTTGCCGGCCGCAGTAATGCTGTCAATTTCGGCGGCCGGGAGGAAGGTGAACATCAGGAGGAAACGGCGGAGGTCGGCGTCCTGGATGTTGCGCCAGTATTGGAAAAATTCGTAGGGGCTGGTGATAGCAGGGTCAAGGAAGATGGCGCCCTTTTCGGTTTTGCCCATTTTTTTGCCGTCCGCGGTGGTCACCAGGGGGAAGGTCATGCCGAAAACCTCGGCGCCCTCGATACGGCGGATAAGGTCCGCCCCGGCCACGATATTGCCCCACTGGTCGTCTCCGCCTATCTGGAGGCGGTTGCCGTAGCGGCGGTACAGTTCCAGGAAATCGTAGCTTTGGAGGAGCTGGTAGTTAAATTCGATAAAGGAAAGGCCGGTTTCCATCCGCAGTTTATAGGCTTCAAAGCTGAGCATACGGTTCACCGAAAAATGGCTGCCGATTTCCCGGAGAAAGTCGATGTAGTTCAGGTCCGCCAGCCAGTCCTTGTTGTTGGCCGTCCGGGCTCTGTCCCCATCAAAGCCCAGGAACTTGTCCAACTGGGCGGCGATACAAGCGGCGTTGGCGTCGAGCTGCTCGTAGCTCAGCATCTTCCGCATCTCGGTCTTCCCCGAGGGGTCCCCGATCCGGGCGGTTCCCCCGCCGATTAGGGCTATGCCCTTATGTCCCGCCGCCATGAGGTGGCGAAACGCAAAAAACGGCACCATGTGGCCGATGTGCAGGCTCGGACCCGTGGGATCGCAGCCCACGTAAAAAGTTACCGGCCCCTGGTCCATAAGCTTTGAAAGGGCGTCCGGGTCGGTACACTGCTGGAAAAGTCCGCGGGTTTTAAGGTTCTCAAGCGCTTGATTCATGCCGCACAGTATAGCCTGTTTTTTGTAAGTACTTCAACTCTGCGTTTAATAAGGGTTCATTGCCATATGGGTCTTTCCTTAATTATTTGATTGCATTATCACACATTGTACACTAAAATACTAAAAGCCACTGACAGGCAGAGTTGAAGAGAGGTGTCTATGGAGTTTGACTACGGTGTCATCGATGAGGTTATCGATGAATGGGGAGCCGCGCCCAATGCGATAATTCCGGTCCTGCAGGGTGTGCAGGAGAAGTACAATTACCTGCCCCCGGAGATTTTTCCCTATATTGCGGAAAAACTCGGGGTAAGCGAAGCCCGGATCTTCGGTGTGGCTACCTTTTTTGAAAACTTTTCCCTGGATCCTAAGGGGAAGTTCATCATCAAGGTCTGCGACGGTACGGCCTGCCATGTGCGGAAATCCCTGCCCAACCTGGAACGGCTCCGCAAGGAACTGGGGCTTTCTGAAAAAAAGATAACCACCGGGGATCTGGGCTTTACGGTCCAAACCGTGGCCTGCCTGGGCGCTTGCAGCCTGGGGCCGGCGCTGACGGTGAATAACAAGGTATATGCCAATATGACTCCCGAAAAGGTGAGCGCCCTGCTGGAAGAACTCCGGGGGCAACTTGCAACGGAGTTTCCTGCACAGGTTGCAGCGGGGGTGGCGGAATGAAACTAGCCACCAGAGAAGCCCTGCAACAGGTCAGGGAAACCTATAAGAAAGCCTTAGATGCGGAAAAACGGCGGATCTTCGTATGCGCCGGGACGGGGTGTATCGCCTCGGGCTCCATCGCGGTCTACGATAAGCTGGTTGAAATAATCAAAGCAAAGAATCTCCCCTGTTCGGTGGAGTTGAAGGAAGAACCGGGGCATCCTGCGGGGCTTAAAAAGAGCGGCTGCCACGGCCTGTGCGACCAGGGTCCCCTCATCCTGGTTGAACCCGAGGGCTGGCTTTACACTAAGGTCAAACCGGAGGACGCCGGGGAAATCGTTGAGAAGACCATTTCTGCGGGCAAGCTGGTGGAACGGTTGGTGTATCAGAAGGACGGAAAGGGGATTCCCCAAAAGGCTGAGATACCCTTCTATAAGAAACAGACCCGGGTGGTCCTGGGAGACTGCGGTGAAATAAACGCCGAATCGATCAAGGAGTACCTTGCCATTGGGGGGTACAGCGCCTTTGAGAAGGCGCTCTTTGACATGACCCAGGAGCAGATCATCGGCGAGGTGACGGAGTCTAATATCCGTGGCCGGGGGGGCGCGGGCTTCCCCACGGGGATTAAGTGGAACCAGGTGCAGCGCCAGAAGAACACCCCGAAATACGTGGTGTGTAACGGCGACGAGGGAGACCCCGGGGCCTTTATGGACCAGAGCGTCATGGAGGGGGTTCCCCACCAGATGATCGAGGGTATGCTTATCGCGGCCCGGGCGGCGGGCTGTACCGAAGGGTACATCTACGTCCGGGCGGAGTATCCCCAGGCGGTAAGCCGGCTGCGTATCGCCATAGCCCAGGCCCGGGAGTTCGGCCTGTTGGGTGACAACATCCTGGGGTCGGGTTTCAGCTTTACGTTAAAGATATTCCGTGGGGCCGGAGCTTTTGTCTGCGGTGAAGGCAGCGCCCTAACCGCTTCGATAGAAGGCAAGCGGGGAATGCCCCGGGTTAAGCGGTTCCGTACCGTGGAACAGGGGCTGTTTGAAAAGCCCACCCTGCTCAATAACGTGGAAACCTTTGCCAATATCCCGCTGATTATCCAGAAGGGGGCGGCCTGGTACAAGGGCATAGGCCCCGCGGGCAGTCCGGGAACCAAGACTTTCGCCCTTACGGGGGATATCGTAAACACGGGGCTTATTGAAGTGCCCATGGGAACATCCCTGCGGGAGGTTATCTTCGACATAGGCGGGGGCATTAGGAACGGTGCGGAGTTTAAGGCGGTCCAGATAGGCGGACCTTCCGGTGGCTGCCTTACCGCGAAGGACCTGGAACTGCCCATGGACTTCGACTCCCTCAAGGCGGCGGGGGCCATTATCGGCTCCGGCGGTCTGGTGGTGATGAACTCCGGTACCTGTATGGTGGAGATAGCCCGGTTCTTCATGAACTTTACCCAGAACGAATCCTGCGGGAAGTGTATCCCCTGCCGGGAGGGAACGAAGCGTATGCTGGAAATCCTGGAACGGATCGTGGTGGGCCTGGGTAAGGAGGGGGACATAGAGCTCCTGGAAGAACTGGCGGACACCATTGCTGCGACCGCCCTCTGCGGGCTGGGAAAGACTGCGCCCTTCCCGGTTATCAGTACTATCAAGAATTTCCGCTCCGAATACGAGGCGCATATCCGGGATAAGCACTGTCCCGCCGGGAGCTGCCAGAAGTTGAAGGTGATCACCATAGATCCCGGAGCCTGTAAGGGCTGTACGAAATGTGCGAAGGGCTGTCCCGTGGGCGCGATAAACGGTTCGCCGAAGAGCATCCACGAGATCGATCAGAGCAAGTGTATCAAGTGCGGCGCCTGCGTAAGCGCCTGTCCCTTCGGCGCAGTCAAGGAGGCAAGCTAAAATGGCTACCAGAGAATTCATGACCATAGACGGAGTCCCCGTGGAAATTGCGGGGGAGAAAAATATTTTGGAACTGATCCGCAAGGCGGGGATAGACATGCCCGCCTTCTGTTACAATTCGGATCTGTCCGTATACGGCGCCTGCCGCATGTGTATGGTGGAGATTGAGGGTAGCGGCCTTGACTCGTCCTGCTCCTCCATTCCCAAGCCGGGTATGGTGATACGCACCAACACGAAGCGGCTGCGGAATTACCGGAAGAACATTCTGGAACTGCTCCTGGCGAATCACTGCCGGGACTGTACCACCTGTGAGAAGAGCAAAAACTGCAAGCTCCAGGAACTGGCCCTGCGCTTTGACCTTGGGGATGTGCGGTTCCCCAACACCAATGCGGAGCACCGGCTGGACGAATCATCCCTGTGTATCATCCGTGACGAAAGTAAATGCATACTCTGCGGTGACTGCATCCGCATGTGTAACGAAGTGCAGGCCGTGGGGGCCATCGACTTTGCCGGCCGCGGCGCCAAGATGCGGGTAAGCCCGGTTTTCGGCGAACCCATCGGGGGATCACCCTGCGTGGGCTGCGGGCAGTGCGCAGCGGTGTGTCCCACCGGGGCCATCACCGTGAGGAACGATACCGACAAGATCTGGGCAGCCCTGGATGACAGAAACACTAAAGTTACGGTCCAGATAGCCCCGGCGGTGCGGGTGGCGGTTACCAAGGAATTCGGTTTTGCCCGGCGGGAAAACGCCATCGGCCTTATCGTGGCGGCGCTGCGCCGCATGGGCTTTGACGAGATCTACGATACGGCGACCGGCGCGGACATTACGGTGTTGGAGGAGGCAAACGAATTCCTCAAGCGTATTGAGAATGGGGAGGGTGGGGGGATGCCTCTTTTTACGTCCTGTTGTCCGGCCTGGATACAGTTTGCGGAAAAGAATTACCCCGAACTGCTGCCCCATATATCGAGCTGCCGTTCTCCCATGCAGATGTTTGCGGCGGTGATACGGGAAGAATCAAACCTTGCAACGAGCAAACCCCATGTGCATGTGGCGGTGATGCCCTGTACGGCGAAGAAGTTCGAGGCGGCCCGGGATGAGTTTAAGGTCAAGGGGAAACCACAGGTAGATTATGTGATCACCACCCAGGAGCTGATCAAGATGATCCGGGAATCGGGGATTGTCATGGCTACCCTGCAGCCTGAGGCGGTGGATATGCCCTTTGGTACCATATCCGGAGCCGGGGTTATCTTCGGAGTTTCCGGTGGTGTTACCGAAGCGGTACTCCGCCGGGTGACCACGGACAAATCCGCAGGAACCCTCATGGCCTTAGGCTGGACCGGGGTGCGCGGCATGGAGGGACTGAAGACCACGACCATCCCCTTTGGGGACAAGCAGCTGAAAATAGCAATGGTGAGCGGCCTGAAAAATACGGCGGACCTAATTGCGAAGATAAAGTCCGGGGAGGAACACTACGACTTTGTGGAAGTTATGTCCTGCCCCGGAGGCTGTGTTTCAGGCGGCGGCCAGCCCGTGGTTGGCTGGGAGGAAAAGCTGTCCCGGGGGCAGGGGCTGTACGCGGCGGATAAGCTTTGTAACGTCAAGCGGTCCGAGGAGAATCCCCTGATGATAGAGCTCTACGGCGGCCTGCTTAAGGGCAAGGTTCACGAACTGCTCCACGTAGATTATCTGCATAAGGAGGCCCACCATGCTTGAGTTAAACGTTTGTATCGGAACTTCCTGCCACATCAAGGGCGCTTACAATGTAATTCAGACTTTTCAACAGATGATCGAAGAAAAAAAACTCCACGATAAAATCAACTTCAAGTCCAGTTTCTGTATGAAAGAGTGCGCCAAGCCCGGCGTGTCGGTCTCCGTGGGCGGCGAGAAGCGCCGTGTTCCGGCGGAGGAGGCCCGGGAGTTTTTCAACACCGTGGTGATTGGGAAGATATAAGAGCGGGGCCGCAGTCTGTATTTTGTATGATTTATTTTTTCTAAAACCTTTACCTAAAAACTCTGATATGGTATAAATAATTATGAATATAGCCAATGACCGGGTGATTAGTCTCAACTACACCCTTACCAATGCCCAAAACCAGATCCTCGACAGTACCGGCCCGGAGCCTTTTTTGTACCTCCATGGTCACCAAAACATCATCCCCGGCCTGGAAAAAGCCCTGGATGGTAAAGCCCCGGGGGATAGCTTCAAAATAAGCATCCCCGCCGCCGATGCCTACGGGGAACGGAACGACAAACTCATCGCCACTGTCCCCATGGACCGTTTTAGCGGAGTGGATACCGTTAAGGAAGGGATGCAATTCCACGCAGAAACCCCGGACGGTGAACTCCAGATGGTTACCGTAACCAAGATTGAAGGAAATACCGTCACCATCGACGGGAATCACCCCATGGCGGGCCTCGATCTTAACTTCGATGTTTCGGTACTGGATGTACGAGAAGCCACCGAAGAAGAGCTAGAACACGGCCATGTCCACTCCCACAGCCACGAAGGTTGTGACGACGCGGACTGTGAAAGCTGCCACGACTGTTGCTAAACAGAAAAGAATATGCCCTTTTAACTTCGTTTGGGGTCCCACAAGAAGTAGGAAGAAGAATTTTACCGCAAAGGACACTAAGGACAGAAAGGGGAAGAGAAATAGCAGGAAAAAACTGCCAGAAAAGTACCGGATTGTGTCTATGATCTTTTCCTATTCATCTTTGTGTCCCTTTGTGGTGCTATATTCCCCCCATACGTACCGCACTCTGTTGACAGGAGCTGTATATATGGTATTCTGGGATGGCCGGGTCAAAAAGACCTGCCCCAAAGGTCCCCGTAGGGGGCCAAACCGGTAATTTAAAAGGAGCCCCCCCATGAAAACGTATCCTGTCAAACGGTTTGTCATAATTCCTTATGACACA
>NZ_JAJQRB010000068.1:0-163660 GCF_046533075.1 Treponema primitia
TCTACGCCGGCCACGGGGTGCAGTCCGGGGGTGAAAACTACCTCATCCCCGTGGATGCGGTCATCCCCAGCGAAGCCTTCCTCAAGTCCAAAGCCCTGCCGGTCCAGGCTGCCCTGGACGAAATCCAGCAGGCGGGCAATTCCCTGAACGTGGTCATCCTGGACGCCTGCCGGGACAACCCCTTCAGTTGGGCCCGGGGCGGCGGCCGGGGCCTCTCCGTAGTGGGGTACCAGCCGCCGGGGAGCATCATCGTCTACGCCACCAGTGCGGGCAGGACCGCCGCAGACGGTACGGGCCGGAACGGCCTTTTTACCAGCCATCTGTTGAACCACCTCAAGACCCCGGGCCTTTCGGTGCGGGAACTCTTTGACCGGGTCTGCGAAAGCGTCCAGACCGCCAGCAATAACGCCCAGATCCCCGCCATCTACTCCCAATACTTCCGTACCGCCTACTTGGGCCGCGCCCCGGCGGTGGTAACGCCGGTGCCGGCCCCCACACCGACACCGGCCCCTCGTCCTGCGCCAACACCGGCGCCCCGGCCAACGCCTGCTCCGACACCGGCGCCCACGCAAATAAACCTGCGAAAAGTAGAGGGAGTGTTAAATAACGCATCAAATATATTAATCAACAGCCTTCCGAACAATGCCCGTATAGTAGTGTTGAATTTATATTCCGGTGACAGAAGTGCATCTGAATTTATAATAAACGAACTTATGAGTAAATTGGTACAATCGAGAAAATTTCGCGTTGTTGATAGAGCGAATGTGGATCAGGTAAGGAATGAAATAGGTTTCCAATTAAACGATGATGTTGATAGTAACTCTGCGGTATCCATAGGAAACTTACTTGGAGCAACAATTATTATTACCGGTAGAATCAGCGGCTCAGGATCAACACAAAGGCTGGTACTAACAGCGTTGGATGTGAAGACCGTCTCAATAATAGCCGGGACCTCGGCAGATTTTTAACGGATACTATGTTTCCAATCGTTCCGAAGAACCCACAAATCTTTGGGGGAAAAACATCATGTGTAATACCCAGGTAATTATGAAAGAGGGTATGGACTGTCTATTAAAGAATATTGGCGTCCTGGAGACGGAAATATTTATATCCAATCTGTTACGGGAACCTTTTGACTACACAGAATGGCAGCGGGAATATTTTGCAAAATTTACCATGGATGATTTTCTTGAAAAGGCCGCCCAATACGAAAAGACCGACCCCTGGGAAAAAGGCCCCCCGGAATAGGCGCCATCTCCGGCGCAGCCTGGAGGGGGAAGCGGTCTTCCTTTGCGGTTAAAAATCCTTAAATTCATGATATTACATTTGTTTTGTAGTGATATTTACCCGGGGTATTACCATAAAACTCTCTTTATGCTATATTGACTCTATAAAATTATGGCATACGTAAAAAACTTATTCGACCGGAATTTTCTCGAATACGCCTCCTATGTTATCAAGGACCGGGCTATTCCGGACCTTGAAGATGGCCTTAAACCGGTCCAGCGGCGCATACTCCACTCGCTTTTCGAGATGGACGACGGGAAGTACCACAAGGTGGCCAATGTGGTGGGCCACTGCATGCAGTACCACCCCCACGGGGACGCTTCCATAGGGTCCGCCCTGGTGGTATTGGCCAACAAGGACTTTTTCATCGACCGGCAGGGGAACTTTGGGAATATCCTCACCGGGGATGACGCCTCGGCGCCACGGTACATCGAGTGCCGCAGTACCCCCATGGCAAAGGATATCTTCTACAACCCCAAACTGACCCCCATGGTAGACTCCTACGATGGCCGGAAAAAGGAGCCCGTACTCTTCCCCGCTAAGATTCCCGTGATCCTGGTCATGGGCGCCGAGGGGATTGCCGTGGGTATGTCCACCAAAATCCTGTCCCACAATATCCTTGAGGTGCTGGAAGCGGAAAAGGCCTGCCTTTCCGGGAAGAAGTTCCAGGTTTTTCCGGACTTTCCTTCCGGGGGCATGGTGGATGTGTCGGAATACCGGGACGGGAACGGCAAGGTCCTGGTCCGGGCCAAGCTGGATACCTCAGACCCCAAGCGGATCGTCATACGGGAACTGCCCTTTGGCTCCACCACAGAAAGTTTAATTAACAGTGTGGAGACCGCCGCGAAAGCGGGCCGGATAAAAATTCAATCCATCAACGATTTTACCACCGGGGAAGTGGAGATAGAGGTTAAGCTGGCCCGGGGGATCTACTCGGAAGAAACGGTGAACGCCCTCTTTGCCTTTACCGAATGTGAACAATCTATCTCGGTAAATCTCCTGGTGATCAAGGATAATTATCCTGTGGTGATGACCGTCACCGAGGTGATAAAGCACCACGCCAAACAGTTAGTAAGGGTACTCACCCAGGAACTGGAGCTGGAAAAAAAGGAACTCCAGGATAAGCTCCACCTGCGTACCCTGGAGCGGATCTTCATCGAAGAGCGTATCTACAAGGGCATAGAAAAGATGAAGACCGCCGAGGGGGTACAGAAGGCGGTGGTCGATGGGTTTAAACCCTTCCTTAAGGAAATAGGGTCCCGGGGGGTCAGTGCCGAGGATGTGGAACACCTGCTGCGCATCCCCATACGCCGCATATCCCTCTACGATATCAACAAGGCCCGGGCGGAGATGGCGGAGATACAGGCCCGGATCAAGGAAATCAACGGGCATCTTAAAAACATTACCGCCTACGCACTCAGTTTTCTTGACGGCATCATCGCTAAGATAAGGGCTAACGAGGAGCTTGGCAGGGGCGCCCGTAAAACTGAGCTTATTCAATTTAACAAGGTCGATGTTAAGGAAGTGGTTAAGAAGGACCTGGAGCTTAAATACGACCGGGAGACTGGCTATCTTGGAACCGCCGTTTCGGGAGAAATTGCGGCGGAGGTATCACCCTTTGACCGCATCCTCACCCTCAAAAATAACGGCGCATGGTCCGTTACGGATCTTCCGGAAAAGACCTTTATAGGGCCTAAAGCCTGGTGGATCAGCGTAGCGGAAAAGGAACTGCTCGCCGCAACGGTGTTCACCGTTATTTATAAGGAAGCCGGAAGCGGCCATCCCTTTATAAAACGCTGTGTCATCGAAGGGTGGATCATGAACAAGGATTACTCCCTGGTACCGGAGGGCGCAGTGGTACTGCATATAGATACGCGTCAAAAATTTACCTTCACCCTCAACTATACTCCCAAACCGCGGCTCAAGGTGCTTACGGAAAACTTTAAGGCCCATAATTACGCCGTGCGGGGACTCAAGGCCGGGGGTATACGGCTTTCCTCAAAGGAAGTAAAAAAAATCGAGGTCCAGTAAAGAATGCCCGAATGGTTTGAGGATACCCATTTCTGGGAAAACTACGGCCCCATCATGTTTGACCGCAAGCGCTGGGACGAAGTACCGCTGGTAGCGGACGGCGTTACCCGGATAGCGCGTCTGGATTTGTACCACAGGGATACTACCGGCATCGCAGCGCAACTTGCAACGAAGTTTCCCGCGCACAGTAATGGTGAACAGGGCCCCCGGGTCCTGGATCTCTGCTGCGGGTTCGGCAGGATAGCCCTGGAACTGGCCCGGCGGGGCTTTTCCGTTACCGGCGTTGATATTACAGAAACATACCTTAACACCGGCAGGGAAGATGCGGCCTACGAAAAACTGGATATCGAATTTATCCAACAGGATGTTCGTGTCTTTAAGCGGCCCAATGCCTATGATCTGGCGCTAAATCTCTATATTTCCTTTGGCTACTTCGATGACCCAAAGGACGACCTGCTCTTTGCGAAAAATGCCTATGAATCCCTCAAGCCCGGCGGCAGCTTTATTATCGAAACCCTCGGCAAGGAGATCGCCGTCCGGGACTTTGTTGAAACCGAGTGGTTTGAAAGGGCAGGGTACACGGTCCTTACGGAATACGCCCCGGTGGATTCCTGGACGGGTCTTAAAAACCGGTGGATACTCGTCAAAAATGGGGAACGGATCGAAAAGACCTTTATCCAGCGCCTTTACTCCGCAGCTGAATTGCGGCGGCTTCTCTTTGACGCGGGGTTTAGGGCGGTAGAACTCTACGGCAGCTGGGAAGAAGCCCCCTACGATCACCGGGCGGAAACGCTTATTGCGGTGGGACGGAAATAAAGAATTTTAACCACAAAGGATCAGAAGGCGAAGAAGGTTTTAATACAAACCTTAAATTTTCTTTCCTTTTTCGCCTTCTGATCCTTTGCGGTTCGTTTTTCTTCAAATACCCCCGAATTAGGAGATAATCCTATTGACCTTTTTTTTATTATAGTCCATACTATTTAAAGCAATCTTAAGGAAAGGAGTCGCCGAAGTGCCCTGCGGAAGAAAGCGCAAACTGCGAAAAATTGCAACTCATAAGCGGAAGAAGAAGCTCAGAAAGAATCGACACAAGAACAAATGAGCCCTTATTTTAGGCCGCGGGGTGTTTTCCGCGGCTTTGTTTGTTATAAAGCGGCAAAATAATGGAATGGTTTCAACGCTTAACATCAATTTATGACATAATCCGCCCGGTGGTGGATATAGCCATTTTGGCGTTCCTCCTTTACAAGGCTTATGACCTTCTGGTGAAGACCCAGGCGGTTCAGCTGGTTAAAGGCGCTGGTTTCCTTGCCCTGTTTTATGGCATAGCCTATCTTTTCAAGCTAACTACCCTCCAATGGCTTCTTACCATCCTGGCGCCCGGGCTTTTTATCGCCATAGCCATCGTTTTTCAGCCGGAACTCAGGAAAATATTTATACGCCTGGGCCAGGGGGAACTGTTCCGGCCGGATAGCAAGCCCCGGATAGGTCAGCTTGAAGCGGTTATAACCGCCGCTGAGATCCTGTCCCAGGAACGCCGGGGGGCTCTGGTGGTTTTTCCCCGGCGGATTAATATCAAAAGTATTACCGAAACCGGTACACGGATAAACGGCGAGATCAGCTCCAGCCTTATTGTGGCGATCTTTGAATTTGACGGCCCCCTTCATGACGGAGCCATGATCATCCAGAACGGCCGTATCACCGCCGCGGGATGTTTCCTGCCCCTTTCGGAGCAGCAGGATATCCGGAAAAGCTTTGGTACCAGGCACCGGGCTTCGCTGGGCATGTCGGAACAGTCCGATGCGGTGATCCTGGTGGTTTCGGAAGAAACCGGGGCTATTTCTCTGGCGGTGGACGGTAAGCTGTACTACGATTTGTCCCCCATAGAGGTTCAGCGTAAACTTAAGGAACTCCTTGACCGCGGGGTGCGGAGCGGAGATTCGGAGCCAAAAGCAGGTTCCGTGGAGGTTGCCATGGATTCAACCCTTGATGACGGAAAGGATGTTTTCGTTGAACGATAGAAAGCTGACCATTGGTCCCATGCTTGCCAAGATTGCGGAAAACTGGCCGGCTAAGGTCATTTCCATTGCCCTGGCCATCATGCTTTTTGTCTTTCACCGTATGAGCCTCCAGGAAGAACGTTTTTTTTCAGTTCCCCTCAGTGTAGAAACAGATACCAGTCTGACTCCCGCCGGCCCCTATCCGGGGTTGATAGGAATTACCCTCCGGGGGGATGCTAATACCATCTATCCCATCCTGGAAGATGATATCCAGGCCTATATCGATCTTAACAAATATACCGAGCCGGGAACCTACCGGGCGCCGGTGCAGATCCGCAAAAAGGGGACCGCCCTGCGTGCCGAAGCCCTGGAGATATCGGTGGATCCCCTGGAGGTGATACTTTCCCTGGATGAACGGCTTAGTAAAACGATCTCCATAAAAGCTAATTTCAGCGGCGCCCTTGAACCGGGTTATGAGTTGGGAGAGTATACCCTGGACCCGGCCCATGTGGTTATTGAGGGGCCCAAGGGATTGTTAACGGATGTTTCTGATCTGTTCACTAATTCTATTGAACTTACCGGCAGGTCTGTTGATTTCTCCACCACCGTGCGGATTTTAAATCAGCAGCCCCTTCTGAGTATCCGGGGAAATGGGCTTATCGAATTCCATGGCGTTATCCGGGAACAGCTGCGGATTCAAAATTTTGAAAATATTCCCATCAGGATAAATAATCTTGATGAACAATTTGCCGGTGAGCTGGAAATATCGGCAGGTTCCATCCGCATTGAGGGAGGGCAGACTACGTTCAACAAAATAAAACCCCAGGATGTCAGCCTCTATGTGGAGTGCTCTTCAATTGATTCTATAGGTGAATACCTGCTGCCGGTTTCGGCGCTGTTTCCCGCCATGTTTACTCTGATGCGGCAGGACCCTGAAAATGTGCTGATCCAAATTCGCCGACGGCAGCAGCACAGTATCGGAAACGGGGGATCATGATACTCAAGCGGAGGTCTCCTATTGATTATAGGTATCGGGGTTGATGTGGTGTATGTGCGCCGCCTTGAACGGTGGCGTACAATACCGGGCTTACTGGAACGGTATTTTCATCCCCAGGAGCTTTCGGCATCCTTGTCCAAGGGAAACGGTGCGTTCCTTTCTTTGGCGGCCCGGTTTGCCGCAAAGGAAGCTTTTGGGAAAGCCCTGGGTACCGGTCTTGCGGGGATAGTTCTCCGGGATATACTGGTGGTGAACCGCCATAACGGTATGCCGGAGATAGAAGTTTTTGGAACCGCCTCTTCTGCTCTGGAGCGGAGCGGCGCTACGAAAATACACATATCCCTAACCCATGAGCGGGAAAATGCCATTGCCATGGTGGTATTGGAAAAAGATTAGGACGGGAAAAATTCATGAAGAATGAAGAACGGGAAGTAAAAATATCCTTTCAATCCAAGGAATCCTATATCTGTCCTGTCTGCGGTACGGATTTCCACCGGGAAGAGCTTCTCTCAGGCAGTGGACGGCTTATTGCCGGGGATCTTACGGATGAACTTCACCGCCTCTACGAACCATCCATACGGTACGGGGATATTTACCCCCTGGCATATCAGGCTACGGTTTGTCCTGAATGTTTGTTTGCTTCCATGGATAATGATTTTATGACCCTCCCAAAGCCGAACCGCCAGAAGGTACTGGCGGATCAGGAAAAACGAAAAAAGGACACCCTGCAAATTTTCCCCAATGTGGATTTCTATGAAAACCGTGGGCTTATTTCCGGCGCCGCTTCCCTGTACTTAGTACTCCGGTGTTACGACTTTTTTCCTAAGGAATTTTCACCCACCATCAAACAGGGTATAGCAGCCCTGCGGACGGGGTGGCTTCTGGATGAGATCAATCAAAAATACCCCGGACAGCATTACGACTGGGTGGCTACGCTTTTTAAGAAGAAGGCGGAATTTCTTTACAATGATGCCATACGGCGGGAACAATCGGGAATAGAAAGTCTGTCGAGCCTTAAAGCCTTTGGTCCCGATACGGACAAAAACTATTCCTATGAGGGCGCCCTCTATCTCTGTGCCCTGTTGAAGTCAAAGTACGGCCCCATGGCAGATGCCGCCCAGCGTATCGCATCCCTGGAAGACGCCAAGCGTACGGTGGCAAAGATTTTCGGCATGGGCAAGTCTTCCAAGTCCAAACCCGGTTCACTCCTGGAAAGCGCCCGGTCCCTCTACGAGAGTATTAATAAAGAACTAACCCAAATCGATGCCTGATACCCTTCGTAATATTAAGCTGCTCATCGCCTATGACGGAACGGATTTTTCCGGCTGGCAGCGCCAAGGCTGCAACAGGACTGTCCAGGGAACCCTTGAAGCAGCTCTGGAGCGTATCCACAAGCATCCTGTTGTCCTTACCGGTTCGGGAAGAACCGACGCGGGGGTTCACGCCGCAGGGCAGGTCGCTAATTTTACTACCCCTATCAGCAGTATTCCTGCGGAACGTTTTGTCCAAGCCTTGAACAGCCTGCTCCCCCGGGATATCCGTATCCTTAAAGCCGGTGTTACCCTGCCGGATTTCCACGCCCGCTTTGACGCCCGCTCCCGCATTTACCGGTACCACCTTATTTGCGGCCGTCCCGCTCTGCCCCATGAACTGCGCTACAATCTTCAGCTCTGGCGGCGTCCGGATTCGGATCTTCTGAACGCCTACGCCCGGCTCTTTCACGGTGAGATAAACTGTTCGCTCTTTGCATGGCCCAAGGACCCCAGCCGGTCCCGAAACCGTTATTTTTCCCACGCCGGTTTTTTATATCAGGGGGATACCCTGATCTTTGAAATCCAGGCCAATGCTTTTTTGTGGAAGATGGTCCGATCGGTTGTAGGAACACTGCTGCACTATGAGGAGAAAGGGAAATCGCCGGAGGAATTGAAGCGGATCATCGAAACCGGAGACCGAAGCCTCGCGGGGCCTACGGTTCCACCGAATGGGTTGTTTTTGTGGAAGGTAGAATATTTCAGGGAGTGAGGAACGCCTTCTTAAACCTCGCCACGTACATTGGCCCCATACCGCCGCAGAGATCCGGTAAAATAATTCTGCCATACTGTGTTTCCCCGCCTTCGCTAAAATCCGGAGGGTCCAATATTACTGTGTCCCGGTATTTGTCAACAAGCCGGGAAGTTACGCCGTCGTTTTCTTCCGGCGAAATGGCGCACGTTGCGTAGACCAGGGAAGCGCCGGGTTGTAATAACAGAAATGCTGAGGAAAGCAGTGCCCATTGCCGCTTGGCAAGAAAACGGGGGCGGGCCGGTGTCCATTCCGCCAGAGCTTTTTCATTATTGATAACATGACGTTCACTGGAACAGGGAGCATCCAGTAGTATTGCTGCAAAACGCTTATGTTCACTTTTCTTACCCCCCGCAGCCGCAGCGTCAAAACCGGAGACGGTAACCCGTTCCCGCTTTTCCGGCGGCAGGTGTTCGTCCAGGACCTTTACCAGCCGCCGCCTTCTTTCGCCGGACAGCTCGTTTGAGAGGAGTGTAGACTGAGGACACATAATCGAAGCAATAACCAGGCTCTTTCCGCCCGGGGCGGCGCAGGCATCCAGGATGGGGCCCTCGCCGGGAATACGCAGGGAAAGGGCAGCCAAAACGGAAGCATGATCCAGCATATAGGGTGTAACAAGGCCGTCACTGTAAGGGATGGGCTCGCTTTCTTTTATAAGACTTTCCCGTAAACCGGCCCAACGTTTTCCGTAAATAGTGTTGTAGTAGCTTTCAAATTGATCATTCAGGAACAAGATTGTTTAGACTTTTCTCTTAGCACGGGCAAGAATTTTTAATTTTTTGAGGGTCTCGTCGGAAAGGATATGCTCCATCTTGCAGGCGTCCTCTTCGGCAGTTTCAGCATTTACCCCAACGGTGTCCCGGAGAAAGCTGGTGAGGAAGTTATGACGGTCCCGAATTTCTGTAGCCTGGATGGCCCCCGTCTGGGTCAGGGTAACGGTACGGTATCGTTCATGTTCTAAAAGCCCCTGTTCTTCCAGGGCTTTGAGGGCGGAAAGCACTGAAGGCTTGGAAACTCCCAGCCGGGATGCGATATCCGTAACCCGAACTTCACCTTCATCGGAGAGGAAACTAACCATTTCAAGATAATCTTCCAGAGATTGGGTCATGATTTAATATTGATGGATATAGTAATAATTGTCAACCTTTTATATAATAATGTTTTGGAGGTAAGAAATGATAGCCCTTGCAAGTGATCACGCTGGATTTGATTTGAAGAATGAGATTGGGCGCTATTTGGAAGAATTAAAACTACCCTTTAAGGATTTGGGTCCCGCCACGAACGGACGGACCGATTATGCCAAGTGGGGCTATTTGGCGGCTAAAGCGGTTAGCTCCGGGGAATATGATAAGGGTATCATCATCTGCGGAACCGGGGTTGGTATATCGCTTTCCGCAAATAAGGTGAAGGGTATCCGCTGCGTGGTGTGCACCGACTGTTATACCGCAATGCTCTCCAGACAGCATAACAACACCAACATGCTCGCCCTGGGCGCCAGGGTGCTTGGGGTTGATCTGGCAAAGCTTCTTGTAAAGATATGGCTCGAAACTGAATTTGAAGGGGGCGGGCGGCACGAGCAGCGGGTGAATATGATCATGAAAATCGAAGCGGGAAATATCGATTTCCTATAAAGCTCAGAGGAGACTTACGGGGTCCACGTCCACCTCAAGGTAGACCTTGGCGTCCCGTCCCTTCTCGTAGCTGTCCAGGATAGCCTTTGCCGCCCCGTGGAGGGTCCCCATACCCTTTCCCCGGAGTATAAGCTGCCGCCGGTGGTTTCCCGCTATTATGCCGATGGGGCACTCTGCGGGGCCCAGGATATCGGCGTCCGGGGGAATCAGGGGCGCGGCAATGCCGGCCAGCCGTTTGATGGCGCCATCAGCCCTGGGCGCCTCTTTAGCGCGTACCGTAAAACGAATGAGCCGGGTATAGGGCGGAAAGCCCAGCATTTCCCGCTGGGCCAGTTCCGCCGCAAAGAAGCCCTCCACATCCAGAGCGCAGGCCCGCAGTATGGCCGGGTCCTTTGGTCTGAGGGTTTGGACAATCACCTTACCGTCGGGAAAATAGCGGCCCGCCCTCCCGGCAACCTGAACGATCAGGGAGAAGGTCCGCTCCGCCGCCCGGAAGTCCGGGAGATGGAGTCCCGTATCCGCCAATACTACCCCGACCAGCCGTACCCCGGGGAAATTGAGCCCCTTTGCTACCATCTGGGTTCCCAGGAGTATGTCGATGCCCCCGGCTTTAAAAATGTCCAGGGTTTCCGCCAGGCTGCCCTTGCGCCCGGTGGTATCCGCATCGGCCCGGCGTAAACGCAGTTCAGGAAAAGTCCGGGCAACCTCTTCTTCGATCATCTCCGTGCCAAAGCCGGTAAACCCCGCTTCCAGGGAACCGCACTGGGGACAGGCCTTAGGGGGAACTACGGAGTACCCGCAATAATGACAAACCGCCCGGCCCTTGCTCTTGTGGTAGGTTAGGGACACGGAGCAGTGCTTACAGCTGAGTTCGTAGCCGCATTGTTTACAATGGTAAAAATAGGCAAAACCCCGCCGGTTAAGAAAGAGTATACTCTGCCGGCCAAGCTGGGCGGTTTTCCGTATCTCCTCCTTCAGCTCTGCGGTCAGGCAGCCTTCGGTATGTTCCAGGCTTACGGGGATAATCTCCGGAGGGCTGCCCCCGGAAAGCCGCCGTGTCAGGTCCAGCCGGGTTATGCCCTGGTTTGACATGAGTTTCCAGGCCTCCACCGAAGGAGTGGCGGAGCCCATCACCAGCCGGGCGCCTGAAAGGGAGCTCCGGCGCATAGCCACCTGCCGGGCATGGTAGCGGGGGGTATTCCCGGACTTATAGGAACCGTCATGCTCCTCGTCGATGATGATTAACCCCAGGTTCCGCAGGGGGGCAAAGACGGCGCTCCGGGGACCTACCACGATACGAACTTCCCCGGAGCGAATCCGGAGCCATTCGGTCAGACGCTTGCCGGGGCTCATGCCGGAATGGATAGTGGCCGCTATGGGGCCGAAGCGTTTGCCGATAGCCTCGGCGGTTTGGTGGGTCAGGGAGATTTCCGGGACCAGGTAGATCACCGATTTACCGTCCCGGATTACCGCCTCCGCCGAACGGAGGAACACCTCGGTTTTCCCCGAACCGGTGATACCGAAAAGGTAGAAGGGGCGCAGTTTTTCTGCGGGCGCCGTGACCGCGGTAATCGCCGCCAGGGCTTTTTCCTGTTCATCCGACAGGGCAAGGGCTTCAGCGGCTATGTCCCCCTCATCATCCGGAAAGCTTGAATAGCCGCCGACCCGCCGCCCGGAAGGGATCATCGCTGCCAGGGCTTCCCCAAAACCGCAGAGATAGTAACCCGCCATCCACCTGGCCAGCTCAATGTCCGCTTCATCAAAGATCGGTTCGGCGTCCACCACCCGGCGTATGGCCTTTATCGCCCCTTCGCTTAGTCCCGCCGCCGGCTCCGCCCGTACGCCGATGATATAGCCCGTCATCTCCCGGCGGCCAAAGGGGGCCATGACCCGTTTCCCAACACCCGCTTCTCCTTTAGGATCCCCACGGTAGGTAAAAACCGGATTTTCCCGGATGGGAACATCAAAGACGAGATCAAAATAGGGGAGGGGAGGGGCCAAGCTACCGGCCGCCTTCCCCTGCTTCCAGGGCGTAGTTTGAGTCTAATTCCATAAGCCGCTGCCGGAGCAGCTTGAGATCTTCCCAGGAGGGACGTTTGTAGGATTCATCCCGGAGTATGGCGCTGGGGTGGTAGGTGGACAGCAGGGGAATGACCAGATCATCCGTAAGCTGATAGGGTTTAAAGCTTCCTCGAAGGCTCCCCATGGACGCGCCGGTCTTTAACAAAGCCTGGGCGGAAATCCTGCCCACACAGAGGATAATCTTAGGATTAAGCAGGGTTATTTGCCTGGCAAGGAAACGGGAACAGGGCCCCATTTCTTCCGGCAGGGGGTCCCGGTTGTTCGGGGGCCGGCATTTTACCACATTGGCGATAAAGCAGTTCTTTTCCCGGGACAGACCCACCGAGGCAAGCATCTTGTCCAGAAGCTGTCCCGCTTTTCCCACAAAGGGCCTCCCCGAAGCATCTTCATCCGCCCCGGGACCTTCGCCTATGATCATCACCAGGGGACGAGCCGCCCCCTCGCCGGGAACGGCGTTTTTTCGCTCACCTTGGAGGGCGCAGCCGGTACAGGCACCTATTTCGGCGGCAATACCATCCAGGGTGTCGCTGCTGCCGGGAACCGATACCGCATCGGGAACCGCAGCATTGGGCGCCGATGCCTCCGGGGGAAGTTCCCCGTCATCGGTGAATCCGTACTCGGCCCTGGGCAGACGGAAACCGTCCCGGAGATAATCCCCGGTTGTGTCTAGAAGATGGGCAAGCCTTAGTTTTTCGTCGGCGGTCATGGTTCTATTGAACCCTAAGAGGCAGGAGAGTTCAAGCCACTTAGGCGGCCGGCGCCATGGGCGTTTCCAAAAAAGAAATATTTTTCCGCAGACTAAAGCAAAATCAGGGCCCAACTCCTATTTAGGGCAGGAGGTTTTTATGAAAAAACCAGTGCTCAAAATTATGGTGGACTATGTGTTCAAACTCATCTTCGGCGACCAGCGGAATATCGATATTCTTGCCGGGTTTTTAAAGGCTGCCCTGAATCTGCCCGAGGCGGAATACGACAGCCTAACCATCGTGGACCCCAATCTCAAACGGGAGTTTGCAGATGACAAAGCAGGTATTTTGGATGTAAAAGTCCATACCAAAACGGGTATCGTAATTGACGTGGAAATCCAGGTTTCCGCCTATGGCGGCCTGCGCAAACGGCTTACCGAGTATGCCGTCAAAATGGTCACGGAACAGATTAAACGGGGGGAAGCCTGGAAACAAGCCAACCGGGTTGTCTGCATAATCATCATCAATGATATTCTCATTCCCGAGGAAAAGCATTATTATAATAGATATGCCTTGCTGAACCGGGAAACAGGGACTGAATTTACCGATTTATTGGAAATAAACACCCTGGAACTGCCCAAGCTGCCGGAACAGAGTGACGGTTCAGATTTATATACGTGGTCTCAGTTTTTCACAAGCGAGACGGAGGAGGATTTCATGATGGTAGCGGAAAAAGACCCGGTAATAAAGAAAGCGGTAGCCACGCTGATGGAGCTGAGCGATGATGAGCGGGAACGGTTACTGGCAGAGTCCCGGGAAAAGTTCCTGTATGACCAATATCACCGGGAAAAGGAATCCTATGAAAAGGGCCTGACTGCCGGCCGGGAAGAAGGCCGAGAAGAAGCGGAGGAAAAGGCGTATCAGGAAAAGCTGGAGTCCGCCCGGAAACTTAAGGCCAGGGGCTTTTCCGGTGAGGAGCTTTCCGGCATTTTACAACTTGTACCGGGGGATATCGCCAAGCTCTGAACCTAAAAATATAAGAAAAATAAAAAACCACAAGGTCGCAGAAGGCGAATAAGGAAGGGAAAAAAGAGAATACTTTCCTTCAAATACTTTTTTGCCTTCTGCTCCTTTGTGGTTTTTTATTCCTCTTAAATTGGTAATGCTGTCCGCGATTCATAATCCCCGGGCTTTCTGTACCCGTCGACGTCCCCCCGCCGGCGGGTAAGAAACCCAGCCCCCATATAATCCTCAAGGATGCGGCGGGACTTCTCCCAATTTTTGTATTTCCCGCACAAATTCTTCTACATTTTCAAAATGACGGTAAACCGAGGCAAACCTGATATAGGCTACCTTATCCAGGGCGCTCAGCTTTTGCTGGACTAAATCACCTATGGCGGCGGCGGCGATCTCGTGGTTTACCTTGCCCATGATGGCGGTGGCATCCTCTATTTCGTTGATGAGGTTCTCAATACTCATCTGGGACACCGGCCGTTTTTCCAGGGCCCGCTGAACCCCGCGCTCAATTTTTTCCCGGGCAAAGGGTTCCCGGCGGCCGTCGCGCTTTATCACCATGAACTGCTTGTCCTCAGTCCGTTCATAGCTGGTAAACCGGTAGCCGCAGCCGTTACACTCCCGCCGGCGCCGTATGGCATCCCCATTGGCCAGAGTTCGGGATTCTATTACCTTGTCGTCAAAATTCCCGCAGTGGGGACAGCGCATATCCTACCTCAATGGGGCTATATATAGCGTTACACCTATAGCGCACAATTCTTTATATAATAGTATATCACGCTATACATTGTGTCGCAAGAGGGGAATGGTGGGGAAAAAGGAATATCTTAAAAATAAATTTTCAGTTAGAATATAGTACAGAGGTATGTATAATGAAGGTTGGTATCGACACCTTTAACTGTGATGGCGGGACATCCGGGGTCGGTGTATATCTTTCTCAAATATTAAAACGAATTCCTCCCTCCGGAGACCTATATGAGCTCTTTGGATGGGATTATGACCGTTATGCCTATACAGAAACCGCTCCTGACCTGGAATTTATTTCAAAATGCCATTTCAACGGAAATACCGCCAATACCATCTGGCATATTCATAAGTACCCGGAATTTGCGGAACAGCGGAAGTACAATGCCTGTTTTTTCCCCGCTGCCCATAAGCAGCTGCCCCAGGGTTCCCCCTGCCCAAGCATTGGGGTGGTTCATGATATGGCGGCCTATTGGGGGAAGCGGGGTGTCCGGGAACATTTGGGGATGATACTCCGCATAGGTCTCCCCCGGGCTTTGCGCCATCTGGACCGGATCATTGCGGTAAGCCAATGGGTTAAACAGGAATTGGTTGAGCGGATGGGGGTCAAGGAGTCTTTGGTTGAGGTTATTCCCAACGGGATTGATCTATCGGTCTTTCATCCCCGGCCCCAAAACGAGGAAAGCGTGATTTTGATCCAGCCCTTCAGTTTCCGCCGTCCCTATATACTTTGCGTTTCCCGGCTGGATCATCCCGTTAAGAACCATGTCCGGCTTATCAAGGCCTTTGATATTTTTAAGGAACGAACCCGGTTTCCCCACCGCCTGGTCCTGGCCGGTTCGGACAGTAATCGTGCGGATATTATCAAGAATGCCGGGGCTTTGAGCAAATACCGGGGTGATATCTTCTTTACCGGCCATTTCCCTGCGAAAAATCTCCCCGAGCTTTATTCCGGCGCCGATATGGTGGTGGTTCCCTCCTTGTATGAGGGGGGCGGTTTAGGGGTGCTGGAGGCTATGGCTTCGGGGGTACCCGTGGCCTGCTCGCGGTCCGCGGCCCTGCCGGAAGTGGCGGAGCACGCCGCCCTGTATTTCGATCCCACAAGCCCTGAGGATATGGCGGATCGTATGGTTACCATGAGTACCAACCGGGACACCTACCTGGAATGCCGCAACCAGGGACTCAAGCGGGTAGAGGCATTCTCCTGGGATCGCTGCGCCGAACAAACTTTTCGGGTAATCAAGGAAACTGTGGGGGTATAGCTTAGGACTCTGCGGGATTTTGCGTAATGCGGATTTCCGCGTCAAAGAGAATTCCAAAGGCTTCGTTTGCGGTTTCCACAAAATCTACCCCCAGGGATGACCGTAGTTCTTTATCCAGCTCGTCCCAGTCTTCCCTGTTATCTGCGGGGAGTATGACCCGTTCCATGCCGTTGCGTATGGCCGCCAGGAGCTTTTCCTTAAGTCCTCCGATGGGGAGTATGCGGCCCGTAAGGGTAAGTTCCCCGGTCATGGCTATCGCGGGCCTGGGGGGAATGCCGCAAATGGTGGAGAGCAGTGATGCTGCCAGGGTGATCCCCGCGGAAGGGCCGTCCTTGGGGATGGCCCCCTCGGGAACATGGACATGGAAATCGGTCTTGCCTATATCGGTAAGCTTGAAATCGTAGCGATCCTGGATGCTCCGGAGGTAGGATAGGGCGATCCGGGCGCTCTCCTTCATCACATCCCCCAGGTTGCCGGTGATGATCAGCTCCCCGTTTCCCTCAAAACTGCTGGTCTCCACGGGCAGCATGGCGCCCCCGGTTTCGGTCCAGGCGAGACCGTAGGAAACTCCGACCCGGGCTTCCTTAAAGACCACATCGTTTTTGTATTTCCGCCGGCCAAGCAGTTTTTCTAAATCCGTTCGGCGCACGGTTCTCTTAAAAGTATTCAGGGGTTTTCCCCCGGATGCTCCGTAACCCTTCTCCACGGCATAACGGGCGATACGGCGTATACACCGGGCTATCTCCCGCTCCAGGCTCCGTACCCCGGACTCCATGGTCCAGTGCCGGATAATCTCCAGCAGGGCATCGTCCTTAAACTGTATCTTCGCCTCAGAAAAACTATTTTCGGCTAATTCTTTGGGAACAAGAAACTGTTTGGCTATGGCCAACTTTTCCATTTCCCCATACCCCGGGATCTCGATGATCTCCATGCGATCCAGCAAAGGGTAGGGGATGGTGTGGAGGGAATTAGCAGTGGCGATGAAGAGCACCTTGGAAAGATCATAGGGCAGCTCCATGTAGTGATCCGTAAAGGTGGAATTCTGCTCCGGGTCCAGTACCTCAAGCAGGGCCGATGCGGGGTCTCCCCGGAAGTCGCTGGAAAGTTTATCTATTTCGTCCAGCAGGAAGACCGGATTTACCGAAGCGGCTTTCCGCAGGGACTGGATGATCTTCCCCGGCAGGGCGCCCACATAGGTCTTCCGGTGGCCCCGGATCTCCGCCTCATCACGGACGCCGCCCAGGGATACCCGGACAAAGTTACGCCCCAAAGCCCGGGCTACGGACTTGCCTAAACTGGTTTTTCCCGTTCCCGGGGGGCCCACAAAACAGAGTATGGGTCCCTTGATACGCGTATTATCTTCACCCTGTAAACCAAGCTGGCGGACGGCGATAAATTCCAGGATACGTTCTTTGGCTTTTTTCATGTTAAAATGATCTTCGTTCAGTATCCGTTCCGCTTCCTTAAGGTCCACCGAATCGGGGGTGGATTCACTCCAGGGGAGATCTCCTATCCATTCCAGGTAACCCCGGAGTACCCCCGCTTCCGGAGAAAAGGGTTGGAGCTTCTGCAGCCGCTTTATTTCCTTCCGGGCCTTGAGAAGAACCTCTTCGCCGGGGTTTCTTTCCAGGATGATCCGATCCAGTTCGGCAAATTCATCCTCAGGGCCATCCTTCCCCAGTTCCTTATTTATCTCCTTAAGCTGTTCGTAGAGATAGTACTCCCGCTGGCTCTTCTCCATCCGGCTTTTAACTTTACCGCTGATATTTTTCTGGATACCGAAGATCTCATTTTCTGTTTCCAGGGCTTCCAGAATTGCCTCCATCCGTTCTTCGGTATTCTGGATTTGCAGGAGCGCAACTTTTCTGTCCGGTTTAATCCCCAGGGCATTACAGACAAGGTTGCCCATCCGTTCCGGGCTTTCAGACTTTTCCACGGACAAAATAGTTTCGGTGCTGATCTTCTTGGAATATTCCGCATACTGGGCAAAGGAACGCTGCACCGCACGTATCAGGGCCTGGCCCTGGGAATCGTTGTTTTCCTGGGTTTCGGGGGATACCATTGGCTCTATGGAAACTGTGGAAAAACTGCCCTTCTTTTGGGTTGCGGCAATGATACCCCGGTATTCCCCCTGGAGAACCACCCGGAAGGTATTGTCAGGGAGCTTCATATGCTGCAGCACCTTTACTACCGTACCCGCAGCATAGGTTTCCCCATCAAAGCCCAGGGGATAATTTGAAGGCGCCCCGACGGCCGGCTCCTTGGACTTTGCTTTTCCCTTCGGCGTTTCCTTGGCTTTCACCGCCGGGGAAGGGCTTTCCTTGAGACAGGCTGCAAAAAGGCGGCTGTCCCGTTTCAGGGCGTCTTCCAGGGCGGTGATCCCGGACTTGTAGGTAATAAAAATTGGTATAACCGTATGGGGAAATAAAACCAGCTCCCTCAGGGGGAGCAGGGGAAAATCTTCCAGGGTATTTTTTCCTTTCACCCCTGAAAGGAATTTCATGAATTCCTCATGCGGATTTCTGGACAGGATGAATTTCCGGGGGTTCGGATTTTTCGACCACATCCTGGGTGATCACCACCCGTTTGCTCCCCTTCATGGACGGTAGTTCGAACATAACGTCCGTCATGAGCCGTTCCACAATGGCCCGCAGACCCCTGGCGCCGGTTTTCTGCTTGATCGCCGTATCCGCAATGGCGTCAATGGCGCCCTCGGTAAACTCAAGCTTCACCTCGTCGATGGCCATGGAAGCCTGGAACTGTTTAACAATGGCGTTCCGCGGCTCGGTGATGATCCGCCGCAGGTCTTCCCGCTTAAGCTCTTCGAGGCTCACGGTGATGGGCAGCCGGCCGATAAACTCGGGGATCATGCCGAAACGGATAAGGTCGTCCGGGTGGAGGGCGTCGTAAAGCTCCTTGAGGTTCCGGTCTGTCCGGTCCTTAACATCCGCGCCGAAGCCCATGGGATGCTGAACCACCCGCTGTTCGATGTACTTATCAAGCCCCACAAAGGCCCCGCCGCAGATAAAGAGGATGTCCGTAGTATCGATGCGGATCATCTCCTGGTTGGGATGCTTCCGTCCGCCCTGGGGGGGCACCGAAGCGATGGTCCCTTCGATGATTTTGAGGAGCGCCTGCTGGACACCTTCGCCGGACACATCCCTGGTGATAGAAATATTCTCGCCCTTCCGGGCGATTTTGTCGATTTCGTCGATGTACACGATGCCCCGTTCGGCGGCGGCAATGTTACCCCCCGCGTTCTGGATCAGCTTGAGGAGGATATTCTCCACATCCTCACCCACATAGCCCGCCTCGGTAAGGGTGGTGGCGTCCACGATGGCAAAGGGAACCTTGAGTTTCTTCGCCAGGGTTTTGGCTAACAGGGTTTTCCCGGTCCCCGTGGGGCCGATGAGCAGTACATTGGACTTTTCTATCTCCACGTCATCCGGCTCTTTGGAGGGGTTGGCGATACGCTTGTAATGATTGTAGACCGCCACGGAAAGAGCGCGCTTGGTCGCCTCCTGGCCTATGACAAAGAGATCCAGATAAGCCTTGATTTCCTTTGGGGTAGGGATATCCCCGGTGAACTGGGTAGAAAGCTCGTGGTCTTCATCGGTGAGGATCTTCCGGCATACCTCCACACATTCATCGCAAATAAACACATCATTAGGACCGGCAATGAGACGCCGGGCCATATCGGCGCTCTTTCCGCAAAAAGAGCAAGACCGTTCATAGCCTCCGGAACCGTTACGAAGTCGCGCCATTTTTTTCCCTCGTTAAGACCCGATCCACAACGCCGTAGGCTACGGCGTCCAGGGCGGGCATGTAGAAATCCCGTTCCATATCAAGGGCTATCTGCCCCTGATCCTTGCCGGTATGTTTGGCAAAATATTCTATGGTAAGTTTTTTAAGCCTGATAATTTCCTGGGCCTGGATGCCGATATCCCGGGCCTGTCCCTGGGCGCCTCCCCAGGGCTGGTGCATAAGCACCCGGGCGGAGGGCAATACGAAACGCTTCCCTGCGGCGCCTGCGGTGAGTATCAGGGCGGCCATGCTGGCGGCCTGACCCAGGCAGATGGTTTGTACATCCGCCTTGAGGTACTGCATGGTATCGTAGATAGCCAAACCCGCGGTTACGGAACCGCCCGGGGAATTGATATACAGGTTGATGTCCTTAGCTGTATCCTGGCCGTCCAGAAAGAGCATCTGGGCTACCACCAGGTCCGCGGTAAGATCGTTGATTTCCCCGTCCAGGAAGACAATCCGGTCTTTGAGAAGCCGGGAATAGATATCGTAGGAACGTTCCCCCATACCGGTTTGTTCAACCACCACGGGGACCAGGTTATTCATATATTCATTCATATTTTTTATCATCCATTATTACTTACAAGATCCAGGTACTTTTCCTTCTTGCCCTTCTTTATAGTATTTTCGGCAAGCATGATGTCAAAAAGCTTATGTTCTTTGATATCTTCTTTCAAATATGCCCGCATATTGTCCTGTTCGTAGTATTTTTTTATATCCTCCACCGGTGAGCCGGTTTCGGCTGCCAGGTTTTCAAATTCCTTCTCCACATCATCATCGCTTGCCTCAAGGCCAAGCTCTTCTATCAGGGCTTCTACAATGAGCCGGCTATGGAGGGCCTTAAGCACATCGGGCCGCCACTCGGCGGTGATTTCCTCCGGTGTTTTTCCCGAAGCGCCCATGATTTTAAGGAGATCCTCCGGGGTGGTATTAAAGCGGCGGGCCAGGTTCCGCCATCGGGAATCAAGCTCTATACGGACCATGGATTCGGGAATCTCCACCGGAACCCCTTCCATAATTTTTTCAAGCAGATTGTTCAGCGTAATATCCCGCAGCCGCTTATCGAGGGTCTTGGTAAGCCGTTCCGTAATATTGGCCTTAAGATCACCCAGGGTCTTGAATTTTTCATCCACATCCTGGGCAAGATCGTCGTCCAGGGCGGGGAGTATCTTCTTTTTCAGGGCCGTCAGGGTAATGCGAAGTTTGATGGTTTTCCCCGCCAGGTCCTTATCGGTAAAGTCTTCAGGATAGGTTTTTACGATATCCTTGGTTTCCCCTTTCTTCATGCCAATAACTTCATCGTCAAACTTATACAGGTTATACCCCGAACCGAGGGTAAAAACGAAATCTTCCCGCTTGGTTGCGTCCAGAGGCTCCCCGGTTTCGGAAAGTTCCTGGTAATCCACGGTAACCACATCATCCTTCAGGGCTGCAACGCCGTCGTCCTTGTCCTGGACTATGGCGTTCCGATCCCGGATGGTCTCCAGTTCCCGGCCTATATCCTCGTCGGTAACGCCAGCATCGGGGGCCTCCACCGTAAGGCCCTTCCAGGTTTCCACCTTTACCGCGGGCAATACATCGTAGGTCACGGAAAAATTCAGGTCCGAATCGAGGTTAAAGACCGGTTCCTCTCCAACCTGGGGGGTGGAATAGGGGAGGGGTTTATCGCCCTTGGGAAAACTTTCATCTTCAAAAATGTCGGTAATCGATTTTTCGATGATACGGCCCAGGGCTTCTTCTTTGATGGCGGAACCTATTTTCCGTTCCAGAACCTCCCTGGGCGCCTTGCCTTTACGAAACCCCGGAATCTGCAGGTTCTTGCTGTAACCGGACAGAAGCTCGTCGTACTGGGTGCGGACATCGTCCTTGCCGACCGTTACGGTCAATTTTACACTGGAATGCTCAAGCCGGGTAATTTCCTTGGTTATAGCCACTTTATTCCTCTTCTTATGATAAATATACCATTTTTTGGTAAAAAAGGCATTTTTTTCTGAAATTGAGCCTGTCGATAGGAATGGATTTACGGTCCGACTCCCGCCTGTACCGCAAAAAAAGCCTTCGAGCGGGAAACGGGAGTCGGACCCGCGACATCGACCTTGGCAAGGTCGCGCTCTACCACTGAGCTATTCCCGCATGGTATAGGACTGTAGTTTAATATATTCGGCAAATTAGAGTCAAGTATGGAGGATTTTTAGATTGCGAAAGGGGTTCGAGTCCCTTCCCTCTTACTTCGTGCGAGGGAAGGGACTCGAACCCTCATGCCAATGGCACCAGATCCTAAGTCTGGCGTGTCTACCAATTTCACCACCCTCGCAGTGGTTAAAACAAACGATTATTGTAAAATTTACCGAAAATAGGGGAGGGTGTCAATTAAGGGGGTATACGATAATCCAGAAGGGATTTACGGTCCGCCTCCCGCCTGTGCCACCAAACGAAAGCCTTCAAGCGGGAAACGGGAGTCGGACCCGCGACATACGTCCCTTCGGTCCGTTTGTCGATAGGAATGGATTTACGGTCTGCCTCCCGCCTTTACCACCAAAAAAACTCAGCGGGAAACGGGAGTCGGACCCGCGACATCGACCTTGGCAAGGTCGCGCTCTACCACTGAGCTATTCCCGCGTAATTATGAGCCGCCCGGGCTCAATTAAGCCTATTGCGGCTTATTTAAAATTATTATGCCCAAAATTCTTTAAATGTCAAGTCCAAAATGGCCCGGAATGACCCCAGAAAAATGTCGCTTCATAAGCGACATTTTTCTGGATATACAGTATTATATTATGAATACCATGAAAAAGCATCATATAAAAAGGTGGACTGTCTTCTCGTAGGGTTAAATCCCGGGAGGCAGACATGTCTAAAAGTTACCGCAAATTCCCCTCTGACCAATCTTACGAATATTGGGGCCCTGATTGGGGCTGTATTCGTACAGAAGAGCGTCGGTGTATCTATTACGAAATGAGGGCTCGTGAAAAAGGCGATGCGATTTTCCCCCGCTATCATGCTACAGGAGATGGATGCTGGTCTTCTTCAGCACGGTTTTACTATCCCAGGAAAAAAATATGGGATGAATACACCACGGAAATCAGGAATATCCTGAATGGCTATTCCGAGCGGTATAATGCTGAAGATAATTTTTTGGATGATTTTAACCATATCAGGGCATACAAGTATTATGACGGCGTGCCCCTGCATTTTGACTGGCTCAAAAACAAAGAAGCCAAACAAATAATCAAGGCATGGAAAGGAAAACCCCTTGATGTGTTGTACTGCCTTAATGATCGCCGAATAATTGAAAAGGCGGCCCAATATGAGGTAAACAGGATGGCCAGAAAATGAGAGAACCCAAATCAATCAAGCGCGCCGAAACTTCAGAAGAAATCCGCAGGCGGGAAAAAAGGCTTTTACGGCGCGAAAAAACCATTGCCCATGTAGGAAGAAAAAGACAATACAGGTTAGAACGCAAAGAAAAAAAGGAAGCGGAAAATAGTGCGGCGGCCCAAATTTTAGCGGAGGACCGCAAAAAGAATATACCATCGGACAAAAAATCTGATGCCTGCAAACTCCTGGAAGCTTTTTCTTATATAAGCTGGACCCCCTATGACAAACGGGATACATTGCCCCAGGGATTCAGGTCCCATTCTTTTAACAAAGACCGCCAACACATAGATTTTTTTAAGACCTATATCTATCCCTACCCTATTCCCCTTCCTTTGCTGTTTACAACGCTCCAAAAGGATCATTTTCTGGATGAACGGGGCAAAGAAAGAAAGTCTGCTTACTATGGCCTAATTAACCTTTCCAAACAATGGGTAAGCGATATAGCAAGCGGCGATTCATTCCATCAAAAAAACAAGGAATACTTTACCAAAGCTGAAGCCCATTATTTCCTTACTGAAACCCTGCCATATTCAGGCCCATTATCTGTTGTCCGCCTGTATTTCTACGCAAAGTGCAAGGCAAGGAACATGGGGGTTAAACAATGCATGATTATCGCCAAAGTATTTACCCTGAAATTTGAAAAATATTTTAACCATGCCATAGTGACCGGCTTTCTTGATTTGCTTGCCCGCAGCCCGGGTTATCAGGTTGAGGAAGGCGAATTGGGTGACATTTGTGATTTTGTCCTTGCAAAAATCAACAAAAAAATCAAATGGGGGGAGAAGTTTCAGCCGTTCTCATTTAGCGGAAGAACCATGACCAGTATTATTGCGGCTGCAAATGAATGGCATGCAGAAATTCAGCGGGAACAGGAAGCGCTGAATATGGTTGCCCGAGCGGGAAATCTAAGGCAACAACACAGTCCTGCTGCGGATACCCTGGAAAAAAGATGGAAAGGATTCAGTATAGCAAATTTTGCCTTTGAAACCGTTGAATGTAAATGGAAAGTGACCCAGCTTTTAACTGCCCAGGATCTCCTTAATGAGGGACGCAAAATGAAAAACTGCGTTTCATCATACGCGTATAAATGCTTAAGCGGGGAGTGTTCAATATTCAATCTTTCCTCTTATGGCAAGGATTCCCGCTTAATTGAAAGCCACGCTACACTGGAGGTAACAAAGGATCGTCTGCTGATTCAAGCCAAGGCCAAGTGCAATTTTAGAGTTAGCCCAAAGGCTATGAATGTCATTAACCGATGGGCCCAGACGAATAGGATTAAGAATGGGGTGATATGAATTATATGCCTTTAATTATAAAATGTAATGGTATAGGCATATTTTATACTGTTAATCTTTTCAAATTTACCGCCCACGCTAATATCACATTTTTCCAAATTAGCAGAAAGCTCTGTTGATATTCCTAAATTATCTTCATATTCATATTCAATTGTAGCATTTTCAAGCGAATAGTTCCTCATATTACGCAATTCAATCCATTTTGGTTCAAAATCAAGCCAAGGAGAAGAAAACTCTTTTATCCCTTTATTTTTTCCGGAAAAAGAAAGCTCCAAAGTTTCTGCTATTGATTTTTTCTTACCACTACTTGTTCCCATCCCTATTTTAATACCTTCCGAAATTATAGCGTTTGCATGAATATCAAGTTCTATGCCATTTTCTACCGCAGATTTGAGTTTCATTTCCTTTGCACCTAAACTGGCACACAGTTCTTTGAATGCGCTGAACTTTTTTTCATTATAGAATTTTTGATATTCGCTTAATACAATATACTGATCAGGAATTACCTTATCAATGGTTGCATATGCTGTATTGACTTTCGGATGACCCGGGCTAAATTTGAATAATGAAGCGGCTTTTGAAATGGTGTACAGTGGTAAATCAGTCTCAAATACCCTGTCATTATCATCCGGTATTATAATAATAATTGTCCTTTGCCATGGTTTTAACGATTCTTCATTAATAATATTTTTCTTTACTGGTTTTTCCACTTCTGATTTTTCTTTTTTTATTTTTTTAATATACGGCGTTAATACTGCACCCATTTTAAATACAATTAGACCGATAATGCCGGCATCATCCAACAACCCGATCCCCGGTATGTAATCAGGCACTGCATCAATGGGGCTTACCAAATATGCTAATCCGGCAACAGGCAATATTTTATTGATCCATGAAACATCATTACTTTTAACATATGCCCAAAGACCTAAAACTTGATCCCATATTTTTTTTATGGGGCCTTCTTTTTTATTAGGCAGTCCTTTTTCGACATATTTTTGGGTTTCAATAATATCACTTTCAGTGCTTATCTCATTAACAAATTGATTTAAAACACTTTCTTCCTTAATAGCCATAAACAACTCCTTTAACTAATATAAAATTTAGCCCTTTCCTCACTCCCTGCAAAGCACCTTCTGGTCAGCCTCCAATAGAAGGACATTAACATCATAAATATCATATATTTTGTTGTCAAGGCAGAACATGATGGCCAAATCAAAAATCGAGCTATTATTGAGCACAAATCCCGCGCTGCTAAGCAATTCCTCCATTTCGGGCATGGAAAGCTTAAGCGATAAGCCAAGGGCAATGACGGTATTTTTGACCGGATGATAATACCGGTTCCCTATAATTTTTGAGTAAAGCCTTCGGTCGATCCAGGCCCCCTCATACAACTGCGCCGGGGTAAGCCCTTTTTCCTCCCGTAGCTTATCCAGCAAAACCGCGAAAGTTTGGGAGCTTCTTCGCTTTTTAATATAACCGCCCATTTCACTTGACAGCTTATCCAGGGACGGCATTATTCCCTGCTTTTGGGTATCAATAGGGTAAGGCTTGAAGTCATTTGCAAGAGGATAATCACCCCGTAATACATAATGCTCCTTGATATACGCTTTTAGTCCTTGGACCATTGCATCATTAATCATTCGTGCCTCCATGGTAGTGGGTATTTTGAGAGTATTTGTCCCTTTCGTGGCGACATTACTTTTTTAGTAAGGTATTATTTATTGAGTCAAGCGGTTCAAATTCGGACTTAATCCCGGCTTCATTATTTTCATCGGGCTTAGCTTGCGTACATTTTTCCTGCAAAACTTCCGCTTGTTTAAGGCTTATTCTAACTGCTAACTCATTCATATGGCGTTCATTTTCTTCTGTCATATTTGCTCCCTGAGAGTTAAGTATAATTACGTTATTTTATTATAGACAAGCTCTCTTTTTTGAATCGTTTCAATAAAATCAGGCTCTATCTTGAGAGCTTCATCATAATCTGCTAATGCATTCTTATATTTTCGGCTCAAACGATATGCCTCGCCTCGAAAATAATACGCAGACGCATTTTGATTATCCAATCGTATCGCTTCATCAAGATCCTTAATCGCTTTTTTGTATTGATGCTTACCGATGTATGCTTCTCCACGATCACGATACGCAGCGGAAAAATCCGGCATAATCCGTATCGCCTCGGTACAGTCTTTGATCGCTTTGCTATAATTACCGATTCTATTATAGTATAATCCACGGTCTGCAAACGCATAGGGTACTAATCCAGGCGGAAAGTAGAATCGAAAGCCGGTAGCTATATCCATTATAGCCTTATCATATTCGCCTTTTTCAGCGTAAAGGCTGCTTCGGTGAAGATATATTCCAAGGCCACCGCATTCTTGTTTTAACGAAAGATAAATTGAGTCTGAAAGATCGGCAATAGCTTTATCTATTTCGCCCTTATAATGCCATACTATACCGCGTTTTTCATAGGCAATTATAGCATCCAGTTCAATAACATCTGATTCTAATTTATCGGAAATTTCAACAAGGGAAACTTCAACAAGTCGTAACAATTCAGAATAATCCACTATCGCCAAATCATATTCTTCTACTTGCACATACAATTCAGCGCGTTTTTTGAGAGAATATTTATCACCCGGATTAACAGAAAGTATACTGTTGTAATTTTCTATGGCTTTTTTATTTTCCATGTTTTGTTTATCAGAATTTATTTCATCCTGTATTGAATCAGATTTAAAATAATGCGATTCATAGTGTTCTCTCGTATTTTTCCTTCCAAATCTGTATTCAAATCCTTCTTCCCATCCAACATTTATAAAGTGTAGAAAATCTGTTATAGCATCATCCTTATTCCCTTTTTTGTCATACGCATATCCGCGATCTTTATAGTTATAACTAAAATCCGGATTAATGTGTATCGATTCCGTGTAGTCAGCTATAGCCTTATCAAAGTCTCCTTTTTCATAATTATAAACATTACCTCGAAGATTATACATGAAACTCCAATTTGGCTTGAGCCGTATGGCTTCCGTATAATCGGCTATTGCTTGATCCGATTCACCACGAAAAGAATGAGCATATCCTCGCCTCCAAAATGCCACAGCATAATCCGGTTTCAGGCTGATCGCTTTAGTACAATTAACAATTCGTTCTTCATCATCCTGATCGTACAATCGGACCAGTTCAAGATATGAAGCTGGATAATTAGGCATTATATTCACCGCTTGATTATAATAAGCGAATGCCTTCTTATCATCCTGACATTTTGAATAGGAAGATTCATATATTCTACCCATACCTAAAAGCGCCGGCAACATATCAGGACACATTTTTAAAGCCTTTGTAAAATAGGGCTTGCTTTTTTCTATATCGATATTTTTACTCTCCTGTATGGCTTGGCCCTTCTTAACATAAGCCCAAAGCAATGTTTCAGGATCACTATCTTTGTTTTTGATGATATGGTTTGCTTCGCATATAATTTCCTGTAATTCATCCTCATTAATATCAACATCCGGTATGACATATTCCAATTCAAGATTGTATTTAGACATATTTCACCTCCTTGTTATTTGATAATTTCTTAAAACCATAAATCCATAAAATAGGTTCCAAATAATTCAAAACCTCTGGAAGATATTTCAATCATTTTAGGTATGATTTTTTCCTCACTTTGATAGTGTATAATATTATGCTTTACAGTATAAAAAAGGTCGCCTTCAAAGCGACAAACAAGATATCAAATCGCCTGAATCGGACGGCTCCGGTTATATAGAAATTCGGAAAGGGAATCAATGATTAAGTCGCACGGGTACTTTCTTGTTTTATTTTTCGTTTGGCAAGTTCATCGGCAAGGAACCCATTGATGTCTCCCAAGTCCCTGATACCCGCTTTAGCCGGTATGTGAAATTGAGAATGGGTTAGTCATGGGGTTTTAGGTTCCCATGTGTCACTTTTGCGTTTTTGACGCAATAGGTTAGAACGCCCTTCGTAGGGTAGTTCTTTAAAACAATCTAATCCTTTGTAACACAACGAATTAGGTTTATGAGCCGCCCGAGGATCGAACTCAGGACCCGCAGATTAAGAGTCTGCTGCTCTACCAGCTGAGCTAGCGGCCCAAGGATACAAAAAACCGCCCCTATGGCGATAAATGTTTATCTAATGTATCGAAAAACGCCGAGTACGTCAAGCCCTTTTTTAACGTATACCGGGATAAATGTCCGGGGTTTTAAGCCCTCTCCGCCTAAAATTCATAATTTTTCTTAAGTTTTTGCAAAAAATACCTTGACAGATGTTTTTCAATCGTATATGTTAGCTTTATATAATATTGTTAGTAATATATAACTATAAGGAGTTTCAGATGAAAAAGGTGGTAATCGTATACTGGAGCAGCAGCGGCAATACCGAAAGTATGGCAAAAGCGGTGGCCAAGGGAGTTACCGAAGGGGGCGGTGAGGCTATCTGCAAGACGCCGGATGCAGCCCCGGCAGATCTGGTACAGTCGGCGGATGCTCTGGCCTTTGGGTCTCCCGCCATGGGGGATGAGGTTATTGAGGAAGGGGATATGGAACCCTTTATCGCGTCCCTGGGTTCCGATCGTATTAAGGATAAACCATTGGGGCTGTTCGGTTCCTATGACTGGGGGGATGGTCAGTGGATGCGGGATTGGGCTGAACGGATGAAGGGCCTGGGGGCGAAACTTGAGGGTGAAGGAATTATTGCGCACCTCGAACCCGGGGAAGCGGAGCTTGCCAAATGTTATGAACTGGGAAAAAAGCTGGCCGGCTGAGTATGGAAAAGCGTACCGGTATTTCCGGAAGTAACGAAGCGGTTCAGGAACAGTTCATGAATAAGCGTATGCTGGCAAATATATACCGCCTTATGCTGCGGTTCCGGGGGGAACGGAACCAGCTGGAGGTCTTTATACGCTGGGCCGCCGGACCTACAATCGGGGGGATCAAACCGGCGTCTCTGGTACGTCTGCCCCGAAACGGGCTGGATAGGGCTTGGAATACCTGGGGGGAAGAAATCTGCCGAGCGCTGGACATCTCGGCAGCGTTTCTGCGGGAAAGCTCCGCCGGCGTCCTGGTACTGCTGTACCGGCGGTGTTTACTGCGGAAGGTGCTGCACAGCCCGTCCGGGCGATACCTGGGATCTCTTTCGTATCCCATAGGATCCGGATTGGATTCCTGTTTGGAACATTTAGAAAACCGGTTTTTCAACCACGCTATTTTCCCCCACGAAGTCGGAATCTTCCTGGGATATCCCCCGGAGGATGTTATTGCCTTCTGTGCGGGAAAACCGAGTCCCTATGACTGCTGTGGTTACTGGAAAGTATATCACCGGCCGGAGAAGGCGAAACGGACCTTTGCCCATTTTGACCGGGTGCGGCTAAAAATTGTTGGGGAATTTTCCCCAACATAAACGAAACCCTCTTTTAGAGCTTAAATTGATCCGGCAGATCCAGATGAATACCCAATTTTTCCAGTTCCTGTTTACCCATTGCCATAAACTCTGCAGGGGGCAGTACCGCTATGTCAAATTCGATGAGAAGACTGCCGGTGAGGGGTTTAATTTCCACCCGGGTAATTCCCGGCGTATTCCCTATGCGCTTAGAAACCGGTTCAGCAATTCCTGGGTTCCGCAGTTCTTTAAACCGCAGCCGTATGCGGCCGGGACTGTAACTTACAATCATTTTGATTCCTTAATCAGGGGACGCATACTGTTCAAACTGACCGCCAGGGTGGTGAGGTTGTGGAGCCATACAGAACTGGTGGTAGTAAAATTACCAAAAAAACTCATGAGGATGAGGACACTGTTAATGCTGATAGCAGCAACGGTATTGTCATGTATCCGCTTCATAGCCCGCTCCGACATGAGCCGTGCAATGACCAGGGGGTAGAGGGAAGGGTCCTTAAGGGTAATGTCCGCAACGCTCTGCGCCAGGTCGGCCCCGTCCTTCATGGCTATACCCACATCAGAAGCGGACATGGCCGGAGAGTCGTTCATGCCGTCCCCCACTACCGCAACGGAACAGCCCTTCTCCTTAAGCGCCCTAACCAGGTCTGTTTTTTCATTTGGCAGGAGTTCCCCGCGAAAAGCATCCACCCCAAGATTCCGGGCTATCCTTTCGGTGGTCCGCTTATTGTCCCCGGAGAGAAGATAGATCCGTTTGATCCCCAGTTTCCGCAGCATGGCGATAACTTCCGCCGCTTCCTCCCGCAGGGGATCGTCGATGACCAGAAGCCCGGCGATTTTACCTTCACTGGCAAGGTACAGAACGGATCTCCCTTCAGCGATGGCGGTGGCCTCATCACCTGAGGCGATAGCAATATCTATCCCCTCATCTTCGCTGATAAAATGCCGGGACCCGATGACGGTATGTTTTCCCTCATATTCGGTGGCTATACCATGGGCGGCAATGTACTTAACCGTACTGTGTTTTTCCCGATGTTCCACCCCTTCTTCCAATGCGCGTTTTACCACAGCCTTTGCCACCGGATGGGGAAAATGCTCCTCAAGACATGCGGCGATCCGCAGGACATCTGCGCATGCGTAACCGTTATAGGGAATGATCCGCAGAAGGGTAGGGGTAGCTTTGGTGAGAGTTCCGGTTTTGTCAAAGACAATAGTGTCCACCCCGGCAAAAGCCTCCATTGGGGCGCTGCCCTTAAAGAACACGCCATTCTGCAGACCCTCACGCATGGCGGAAAGAAAGACCAGGGGTGTAGAAAGTTTAATGGCACAAGAATAATCGATAGAAAGTATGGTTTGAGCTTTTTTAATATTACCCTTGAGGAGCGCGGCAAACGCGGCGGCAATAAAGCTAAAGGGTACCGCTTTATTCGCAAGCTCATTGACCCTGCTTTCTATCTTAGCCTTGACTGCTTCCGATTCTTCTATAAGCTGCACAATTTTTTGGAAGCGGGTATCTTCTCCTTTTTGAACAAGCTCGACCACCAGTTCCCCTTCCTCAATGACCGTTCCGGCGTGAACCGTGGCGCCTATGGTCCGGGAAGAGGCCAGGGGTTCGCCGGTCATGGAACTTTCATTTACCATGGCATTGCCTTCGACAACCCTCCCATCAATGGGGATTAGGGCCCCCGCCCGGAGTACCACCAGGTCGCCCTTTTTAAGCCGGGAGTAGGGAATCTGCTCGTCCCGGCCGTCATGCCGTATCCAGACCTGACCCACATTCAGGGAAATTCCTATGGCAAGATTTTCCCGGGAACGCGCCCTGGCCCAATCTTCAAGGTACTGACCGGTTTTAAGAAGCATCATCAAGGTTGATGCGGTCTTATAATCCTTCCCCAACAGTGAAAGTAAGATTACCGATCCGTCAAGAAGGGGAATATCCATTTTCAATTTATACAGGGAACGTAGTCCCGCAAAAATAAAAGGCAGGGCTCCCACTATCGTAAAGAGAGGTTTAAGCGCCGGGGGACGAAGAAAGCGGAAAAGTTGGTAGCCTATATAAGACCAGCCTGGACTTCCTTTTTTCCCCCCATGCGCCTTTGCGGGGATCTGGGAACTCAGATCGAGTCGCAGCAAAATTCCAAAAAGTCCCGGTTTGTCGAGCAGTGCAGGATCGTAATACAGCAGTATACTCCCCGTCCTGGGGTTAAGGGCGGCGCTCCGTACCCCGGGAATATCCGCGATATTCCGGCTAATACCGGCCAAGCCGCTGTCGGAACAAAACTTTAGCGTATCGGGGTTGGTACGAAGCCGCACCCGTCCAGGGAGGGAATGTACAACTGTAAAACGCACCGCTTATGCCTTGGCCTCTGCAGTCCCAGCCGCTTTGCGCTGGGCTTCAGCTTCGGCAAGAAGATCCTCGGCGCCCTCTTTCAGGATTTCCGCGGTCTCCATAGCCTTATCCTTCAAATCCATAACACCGCCCATAGCCTTGGTACACAGATTCCGGATTTCCCTGCTGTTTTTGTATACCAGCGCTCCGACTACCGCTCCGCCCACAAAAACCAGACCGTACTTCCACCAATTGTTCATAATCATCCCCCTTGGTTAACTTTATAGTTATATAAACATAACTATATTATACCATGCTAACATACACGGTCCGGAAGCTTTTGTAAAGTACTATTGTCCTTTTCCCCCAAAATAGCTTTTTTAGTGTCGTTTTTTGAAAAATAGGTAAAAAACGACACTAAAATGTTCAAAACATGCCATTTTTCCATTCTATTTCACACGTTTAGCGTCGGTATTAATCAGTAGTTTTCAAAAACGCGTAAAGGGTAGTATACTATCGACGGCGTTCATTAAAGGCTTTCCAAGCGCGGCAGCCGTCACGCAAGATAGGAGGTAGGTAATGTCAATCCGTACAAAGGTTTTCGCGATTATCATGCTGATAGCCGTAATAATCATAATATTTGGTATTGGGACCGGCCTGTTCTTTGTCTCAGGACATCTCGAACAAACCATTGAAAGCGATATGATTTCCATAGCGGAGATTGCGGATAGGCTTATCACCACCGAAATAAACCGGCTAAAAGCGGATGCCGTCATAGTAGGGCGGAATCTTATCAAGGCTCCGGATGAGGAACTTGAACGTATTTTGGCGGATCAGATCACCGCCTACGACAACTTTATGGCGCTGACAATTTTTGACCATAACGGTATTGTAGCGCAATGGGGAACAGCGCCGACGCCTGAAGATTTAATCGACAGCGAATATATAAAAAGCGCCTTCAATGGGGAAATTGTCATCTCAACGACCAGAGACGACCCGAGCGGGGAGTTTGTGCTGCATGTCTGCATTCCGGTGGACGGGCGTGTTCTGTCCGCGACCGTGTCCGGTCTGTTTTTCAGCGATATTCTTTCCGAATTTGCCATATGGAATACCGGTAACATCTTTATACTGGACTCTGAGGGAACCGTAATAGCCAATGTAGCCAAAGACTTTGTGACAGGGCGAAACAATTTCATCGAACTGGCAAAGACGGACAGTCAGTTTCAAGAAACTGCCGATGTTACCGGCCACATGGTTGAGGGGAAGTCCGGATTGGAACGGTATTCAATTTACGGTGCAGAGCAGTTCTGTGTCTACAGGCCGATTACGGGCTCAAGGGTCGGTTGGTCCTTAGGTGTGGTTGCGCCCCTCGTGGAAAGTCCGCTCCAGGATGTCCGTAGCGGACTGCTGCTTGTGGGGGTAGTGTGTCTGCTGCTGAGTGTCATAGCCGCGTTTGCCGCTTCCCTTACGATTGAAAGGCCATATAAAACAATAAACGAACTGGTAACGACCCTTGAATCCCAGGAAAAGCTCCTGTATACGATCAACGAGACCGCAGTGATGCTGCTTCAGGCGGAAACGAATAGTTTTGAAAACGATATGTGGAATGGCATGGATATGATAGCGCGGTGCGCCGGCGTTGACCGAATGCGCATTTGGCAAAATCATACGGAAAACGGAGAATTGTATTGCTCGCAAATATATGAGTGGTCGGGAGGAGCGGATCCGCAGTCGGGTAAACCTATTACTATGAATGTCTCCTATAGCAAAACTATTCCCGGATGGGAAGAAAAGCTCTCCTCCGGGCAGAGTATAAACGGGCTTGTCCGTACCCTTTCACAGACGGAGCAGGCGCAGCTTTCCCCCCAGGGGGTTATTTCCATTCTGGTTATTCCCGTACATTTCCAGGAACGCTTTTGGGGATTTGTGGCATTTGATGACTGTCACAAGGAACATATATTTTCCGGTGATGATGAAGGTTTGCTGCGCTCCGGCGGCTTATTGATCGCCAACACTATACTGCGCAACGAAATGACCCACGATATCGTTCAGGCGCGTGAGCTTGCAATTGCAAGCGCTGAAGCAAAGTCCGATTTTCTGGCAAATATGAGCCATGAAATGCGCACCCCCCTCAACGCTATCATCGGCCTGTCGGAGCTGACCCTTGATTCCGGGGATGTGGTTGGAAACCCCCGGGAAAATCTGGAAAAGGTATATAATTCGGGGGTTACGCTGCTCAGCCTCATCAATGATATTCTGGATATATCAAAAATTGAATCCGGAAAGTTTGAACTCATCCCTGTCGAATACGATACCCCAAGTCTTATCAACGATACTATCACACTGAACATCGTGCGCATTGGCTCCAAACCAATCACCTTTAATACGGATATTGATGAGACTATACCGGGTTTGCTTGTGGGGGATGAACTGCGTATCAAGCAGATTTTCAACAATCTTTTAAGCAACGCCTTCAAATACACAAGTGAGGGCAGGGTTGACTGGAGTATCTCCTGCGAACAGGACGGTGATGATATATGGCTGGTTTCCAGTATTAAGGATACCGGTGTTGGTATTCGATCGGAGGATATGGAAAAACTTTTTTCTGAATACAATCAGGTGGATACAAAAAGTAACCGCAAAATTGAGGGAACCGGTTTGGGTCTTTCCATCTGTAAAAGTATGGTGGAGATGATGGATGGTACTATTACGGTAAACAGCGAGTATGGAAAGGGCAGTACGTTTACGGTGCGTTTACGGCAGGGTAGGGCCGGCGCCGCTGTCCCGATTGGCGCGAAGGTTGCCGAAAATCTTAGAAACTTTTGCTATTCCGATAATAAGCGTGACCGGAGTTCAAAGCTGGTGCGTGCGTATATCCCCTATGCAAAGGTACTGGTCGTCGATGATGTGCCGACAAACCTGGATGTCGCCCGGGGCATGATGAAGCCCTATGGGATGCAAATAGACTGTGCATCCAGCGGTCCCGCGGCTATTGAAATGATCCGTAACGCCAATGTTACATACAATGCTATCTTTATGGATCACATGATGCCCGGAATGGACGGCATTGAGGCCACGCGCATCATACGCGAAGAAATCGGAACGGAATATGCAAAAACCGTTCCCATCATTGCCCTTACCGCAAACGCCATTGTCGGCAACGAAGACATGTTCCTGAACAACGGCTTCCAGGCATTTCTCTCCAAGCCCATCGATATTATGCGCATGGATATTATTATCAACCACTGGGTTCGTGATAAGGATTTAGAGAAAAGGCTCCAGGGAACTTACCCGGACGAATTGGACAGACATAGTGATAATGACAGGGGGATCAGTTTTGACAGAATCATCAACGGACTTGACTTTAAAGACGGGCTTAAGCGTTTTGGTGAGGATAAGGAAACGTATTTGGATGTACTCAAATCCTATACGCGGAATACACCCCCCCTGCTTGAGCAGCTGCGTAACTGTAGTTCGAAAAATCTGAAAAACTACGCAATTGTTGTGCATGGAATAAAAAGCAGCAGCCGCAGTATCGGAGCCGAGCCGGTTGGTGCGGAGGCCGAGACTTTAGAGCTTGCCGCAAAGGCCGGTAACTTTGATCTGGTCGACGCGAAAAACGATGATTTTATTGAAACAGTCCAAATTTTGATCAATAGTTTGTCCGTCATGCTTCAAGACATTGCGGATAAAAACCCAAGGCCAAAAAAAACAGAACCTGATGCGGATGTGCTGACCGCTTTATTGGAAGCCTGCAAACGCTTTGACATTGACGAGGTTGACCGGGCTTTGAAGGAACTGGAAAGTTATGAATACAATTCCGCCGAAGGGGTCCTGCTGGTAGAATGGTTAAAAGAGCAGGTAAGCATAACCGGGTTCAAACAGATTATCGAACGTTTGTCACAGGAATGAAAATTTGTAATTTGTAGATAGGAGGTTTTTTATGGAAAACGAACGTAAAAAAATATTTATTGTTGATGATAACATGACTAATCTTACTACCGGCAAGGAGATGCTTAAGGAACAATATAAGGTTTACCCGGTTCCTTCGGCAGATATTCTGTTCGACTTGTTGGAAAATATTACCCCCGATTTGATTTTACTGGATATCGAAATGCCGGATATAAACGGTTATGAAGCAATTAGGCATTTAAAAAGTAAACCCCAGTGGGCTGAAATCCCCGTTATATTTCTTACCTCCAAAACAGACGAAGGGAGCGAGTTAGAGGGTCTGAGCCTCGGCGCGATTGATTATGTGACAAAACCGTTTTCCGCACCGCTTCTGCTTAAGCGTATTGAGAACCATCTTCTTGCTGAAACGAGGAAAATGCAGCTCAGAGAATTTAACGCCGGCTTGGAAGAAATGGTACGCCAAAAAACTGCGCAGATATTCAATCTGCAAAACGCGGTACTGAATACGGTGGCCGACCTTGTTGAGTTTCGTGACGATGTAACGGGAGGGCATGTTTCCCGCACACAAAAATATTTGAAGATCCTGCTGGATAAATTGATCGAAGAAAAAATTTACGCAGACGAGGCATCCTCCTGGGATATGGATTACCTGCTGCCATCTGCGCAGCTTCACGATGTCGGTAAAATTGCTATAAGCGACCTGGTACTGAATAAACCAGGCAAGCTTACTGCGGAGGAGTTTGAAATTATGAAAACCCATACCACAATCGGTGTGGACGCCATAAAAAGGATAGAAAAGAATACGAATGAGCACGCTTTCCTGCGCCACGCCAGGCGAATCGCCGGAACCCATCACGAAAAATGGGATGGTACGGGATATCCCTCCGGCATAGGCGGAAAAGATATTCCGCTGGAGGGGCGCTTGATGGCGATAGCCGATGTGTATGACGCATTGATTTCGGTCCGCCCGTACAAGAAGCCCTTCAGTACCGAAGAAGCGCGGAAGATAATTGAAGAAGGCAGGGGAAGTCATTTTGATCCGGTGCTGATCGATATATTTTCCAAGGTGGCCGGCCAATTTGCGGCAGTTGCAAGGGACATATAGTTATACTATACGCCTCTTTTTGCTTCATCATAACAAACTTTTCCGTTTTTGATAACCAGGGTAACTATATTTTTCGCCGAATGATACACCAGGAAACGGTAGTCGGGGTATGCCAGTACGGTTATATCCGCCTTTTTCCCCGGTTCTATGCTGCCAATGGTGTCGGCCCTTTTTAAAGCCCCCGCGCCGTTAAGGGTAAGGGAACAGATAGCCTCTTCTATGGTCATCCCCATATGGATAACCCCCAGGGAAAAAATGAGGGGTATAGAATTAGTAAAACAGCTGCCGGGGTTAAAGTCGCTTGCCAGGGCCACAGCGCAGCCTGCGTCTATAAGCTTCCGCGCCGGTGCGTAGGGCTTGTTCAGGCAGAAGGCCGTACAGGGCAGAAGGGTAGCTGCAGTATCGCTGCCGGCAAGCATTTGGATACCCCTGTCGGACACGGCGAGCAGGTGATCCGCGCTGGCGCATCCGGTTTTTGCCGCCAGTTCCCCGCCCCCCAGGGGGATAATTTCATCGGCGTGGATCTTTGTATCAAAACCCATGTCCTTGCATGTACCCAGGTAGCGCTCGGATTCTTCGGGGGTAAAGACGCCTTCTTCACAGAATATATCCGCAAAGCGGGCCAGTTTTTTCTCCCGGATAAGCGGTAAAACTTCCTTCACCATAAAATCGATATAAGCATCGCTTCCTCCGGGGTAGCCCCGGGGAATTGCATGGGCGCCCATGTAGGTTACTTCCACATCCACCGGATGTTCCCGGTTTAAATGGTTTAAAACCTCAAGCTGTTTCAGCTCGCAGTCCCTGTCAAGCCCGTACCCGCTCTTCCCTTCAACGGTGGTAACCCCCATGGAAAGCATATCGTTAAGCCGTTTAAAGCCGTCGCTGAACAGCGTTTCTGCGGGAGTGTTTTTGGTGGCGTCCACTGTACTCTGTATACCTCCCCCCATTTTCATGATATCCAGGTACTGGGCGCCGGAAAGCCGCATGATAAATTCTTCCGGCCGGTACCCGCCAAAAACAAAATGGGTATGGGAATCCACAAAGCCGGGGATAATTACTTTCCCGGTCAGGTCAATGCTTTCCATCCCGGTTTTCTCAGGATGGTATTTTTTCAGCAAAATATCGGTTGGACCCGCTTCTATGATGGTATCACCTTCGATATATATGGCGGCATCGGGTATAATTTCCAGCTTGCCCATTTCTTTGCCGTGTTTTAAGGCATTTCCAATGGGCGTTACAAGCTGGGCCGCGTGGTACAATAGCAGGGATTGTGATTCAGATACGGTATTTGATGGGTTCCTAAACATTTTTATCTCCCTGTTTAGTATAGGTCCAATATTGTATTATAACTCCGCTTTTTAGTAAAGAAAGATATTGCACAAATTTTTCGTATTTGCTATAATATTTCCATGTTTCAGGTAGTATCGTGGAAAAAAAGGAGCAGCCGGATGAACCATAAAAATTTCGTTCCCCTGTTTTGCGTTGTTTTCTTTGCCCTTGTCCTTGGGTCATGCGTCTCGTCCGAGTCTGTACAGGAACCGGTGGTCCCGGAAAAGACACCCCTGTTTACCGGCGATGGCGGCAAGGGCATAAGCCTCGCCATCCTGGCGCCCGACTCCCGGGGCCTGACCGAAGAGCAGGATTACATTCCCGCACTGGTGCAGGGGGAATTTGTCAGCAATTTTGCCAGCTATTCCGCCATTTCCGTGCTGGACCGGCAACGCCTGGATGCGCAGTATGCGGAGATATTTTCCGGCTATTACGATGACGACTCGAAAGCGGGCGCCGACCTTGGTCACCTTATCCCCACGGAACTCATTATGGGCGGGGTCATCACGAAAACTGTAGACGGTTATGTCCTGCAAATCCAGATAACCAAAACCAGCGATAAAACAACCATCCATTCGTATTCGGGAAATTGTACATTTGAGGAACTGAATAACCTTACCGGAGTCCGCAAGACTTCCCTGGACCTTCTGGCAAAAATGGGTGTGCAGCTAAGCACGGAGGCAAAGAACGAGCTTTCAGGCGCGGCGGCGGTGCACGAGGTGCAGGGCCAGACCGCCCTGGCCCAGGGGCTTACCGCCCAGCGGGGAGGCACGGAGGTGCAGGCGCTGTCATATTACCTGCAGTCCGCCAACTACGACCCCGGTTTGATCGAGGCGGCGAGCCGGGTCAATATCCTCACCGCGAATATCACCAGCGGCAATATGGGGCAGGACATACGGAACGATATAGCGTGGCGGGACCAGTGGAGGGCCCGCCTTGCCGAAGCGGAGCAGGTCTATGCGGACTATATAAAGCAGCAGCCCCTTTACTCCCTTGTGTATGACGTGAACCTCAAGCATGGGGAGACCAACTATTCGAATAACACGGTACCCATCAGCGGCGTGACCATTGATCTTGTGCCTGACGTGGCGTGGTTTAATACCGCGGGAAGCGTGGTGCGGGTGATCAACGTGGTGCGGGAGGGGCTTTTGGCGACCGGGCAGGCCGACAAATGGGGGATGAACTGGCCCAAAAACACCGTGGGGAATTCCCCCTTCGGCGACCGGGACCAGCGCTTTGATGTGGTGGTGGAACTGGTGAACTCGGAGGGTAAAACCATCGGGAGCGAGCGCATTACCATGCAGAGCGGCTATGATGTGGAGTGGTGGAGAGACAATACTTTTCGGCGGCTCATTCCCCGGCTGCGGGGCGTCCAGAATCTGGGATTCAGTTCGGTGAACGCCTATGATATTACCGACAGCCTGACGGTTAGAATCGCCCGCATCGATGGGGTGGACGCCGAAACCGCGGCAAAAACCAAGAGCATCAACATTCTGCGGGAAGCGGCATACGCGCAGCTTCCCGATGTTATCGCTGGAGTGGACAGCCGGAAAGTCGCCCGCTTATCGCCGGACCTTGTAATAAGCGCCTCCGGGGAAATTACCGAGTATAAAGGTTCCGGCGGAAGGATTATTATACCCCCCACGGTCTTCGGCCTTCCGGTTACTTCGATTGGCAAGGAGGCATTTTCGACGAAACATACAGAGACTCTCTATACTTCTCAAGGAACTCGATACACACGTGTGACCTTTTCGGGAAAAGGATTAACCGGTGTAACCATACCCAGCAGCGTTACCCGCATTGGAGCGAATGCGTTTAACCACAATCACCTGACCAGCATAATTATCCCCACCAGCGTTACCAGCATTGGTTTTGGGGCATTTGAGAAAAATAATTTCACCAGCATAACCATACCGTACAACGTTACCATACCGTCCACATGGGGTATGCAAATTTCAGAGATGGAAAACGCAAATAGTATATTTGGTGATTCCCACACTGTATATTACAACAACTCTTTCGAAGGTACTTACAACAAGAACGGGAAAAAAGCCGGAACCTATACGCGGACCGACCTTAAATCCAGGAAGTGGACATACCGGCCCTAGGCAAGGTACAGCCTGAGGTGTCTGACCGTGATTATGCAAATACGGAAACGGAGGTTTTGGAAATGAAAAGAAATACAGCCTGGGCTCTTATCGGCGTTATTGTTTTGTTTGGCTTGATCCTTACCGGATGTGCGTCAATCACTCGTCACTTTTACCGAGGTTGGGAATCCGCCCAGGGTGAAACGGAACCAATGTTGTCGGGTACCTTGTGGGAATCACCATTTTTTGACTATAGCACCGGTAATATGAAGACCAGGACTACTGAATTTCAGGAATTTGGCCAATATTATGACGGAGGTGTTACTAATAGTAGATGGCAGCGTGACGGTAATACGGTAAAAATGTATCCCAACAAGGGCTATAGCGAAGCAATCGGCACCATATCGTATAACGATGATGGAGTGCAAATCATTACCGGCATTATTACCATGCCCAATGGACTCAGTGGGAAGTTCACCTTGACTAAAGTTGATTAAAAAATGCAAATACGGAAACGGAGGTTTTGGAAATGAAAAGAAATACATCTTGGGCCGTTATCGGCGTTATTGTTTTGTTTGGCTTAATTCTTATTGGGTGCGCGTCAACCTCGCATCGCTATTACCAAAGTTGGGAATCCGCCCAGGGTGAAACGGAACCAATGTTGTCGGGTACCTGGTGGAAAGAAATTGAAGAATTCAGCGATGGTTCGAAAAATACCCGAACTACTGAATTTCAGGATTATGGTCAATATAATAACGGAACTGCATATAGTCATAGATGGCAGCGTGATGGAAATACGGTAAAAATGTATCCCAACAAGGGTTATAGTGAAGGAGTCGGTACCATATCGTACAACGATAATGGAGTACAAACCATTACAGGCGTTTATACCCTCACCAATGGAAGCACGATAAAGTTCACAATGACTAAAGTTGATTAGAGGAAGGATAATCTCGCCTCTGCGAAAATTATTCTTCCTCTACAAAGGAATTTCCTACACCTTTAATGATGTTCCCAACGCCGCCCCAAATATTTGCAGCCCCTTCGGCGACGGTTTTCAATACCGATCCGGTTTCCTTAACCGCCGAGCCCAATGATATTTTGTTGGCAACATCTTTTAAATCATTTTGTAATAAACCTATTTTGTATTGCTCAATATTATTTAAATCAAGCTTTATAGCATCTTTAAGCGCGGTGTTTGCATGGTCTACATTATCTTTTCCCGCATTCCAATTTTTGGCGGAAATATCGGATCTTGCGGAATCTATATAAATCTTCACTTCTGTCATAATTTTTATTGCATCGCTGTTAAATGGTTTGTTTGGTTTCTCTAATAATTTCAAATTAATATTTTTATATTCACTGAGTGAATCGGAATACTGTTTATCCAGCCCATTCATGGTTATTTCGATATGCAGGTTTGTATACGAGGCAGCATCCCAGCCGCCGACTTTTTCCTTTGTAGCTGTATAATATCCATCTGATGTTACACTTTTGGCTGTCTCTTTTACGGTCCTTATTTGTATTTCCGTTTTAGTTTTCGCATCAGATATTTTTGTTGATAATTTCCCAACCTTATCATAATCTGAATCTGATAAGGCGCCTATTTTATTTTCATAAGCGGATAATTCTTTTACATGTTCACTAAAAGTTATAATGCTTTTTTCAACCTTATCGGTTTCTTTTAAAAATGTTGATGAAAACTTTTCAAATTGATTTGACCCATGTGGTGTACTTGTGCATGAAATAGTAAATGCAGAAACAAGTAAAATTCCCGCAAATAGTATTAAAAACCGTAAAGTATGTTTCATAGTTTAACCTACCCAATAACAGAAAATTTATTTATTAAAAGACCCCTTATAGGAGGCAACCCCTATAAGGGTGAAAAAGGAAAGGTTTATTCGCTGTTATTTAATACGAATAAACCGCAGCAGGTTATCCATAGTCAGGGCAAGGTCATTTTTACTCCGGGACCGTAATTCTTTATAGGGCAAAGCAACCCGGTTGATGCTGAAGACGGCGCTGACCCCTTCGTCATAGGCCCCTTCAATGTTGTCCCCGATGTCTCCGACTATTGCGATGACCGGAACATTTTGTTTTTTTGCCCGCCGGGCAACACCGATTACCACCTTACCCCGGAGGCTTTGGAAATCGATTTTACCTTCGCCGGTAAAAACCACATCCGCACCCTGCAGGATACGATCAAAATGTACCGCATCCAAAACAGTTTCTATGCCCATCTGCAGGCGGGAACCAAAGAAGGCAACCATGCCGCCGCCCATGCCCCCTGCGGCGCCTGCGCCGGGCAGTTCCGCCACATCGGTTTTTAATTCCCGCTTTACCGTTTCCGACACGGCTCGAAGCTGGTTGTCAAGAAATTCCACCATGGCCGGATCGGCTCCCTTCTGGGGACCAAATACGTGGGCTGCCCCTGTCGGCCCGTAAAGGGGATTATCAATATCACACATGGTAACAAATTCGATCGACCCCAGAGCCGTCCGTAAGCCGCTCGTATCAATACGGCCTATCTGATCCAGGGTCTCCCCCAGGGGGATAAATTCCTTACCGCTGTGATCATAGAAGCGCACCCCCGCGCCGGCCGCCGCGCCAGCGCCGAAGTCATTGGTGGCGCTTCCCCCGAGGCAAACGATAATTTTTGTACAGCCCCGCCCGGCGGCGTCGGCTATCAACTGTCCTACCCCAAAGGTAGTGGTTTTCCCCGGATTGAGTTTATCCCCTACCATGGGAAGTCCGGCGCAGGCGGCCATTTCAATTACCGCCGTTTTTCCGCCGTCAATAAGACCGTAGAAACCCTGTATGTCTTCCATATAGGGACCCTTTGCGGGGATGGAGACCTTTTGCCCCCCCACCGCCGCAAGGTATGAATCTACGCTGCCCTCTCCACCGTCTGCCACGGGGATCGACACCACCTGTGCTTCAGGATAATACGTATGAATCTGCTTTTCCATGATTGAACAAATTTCCGCAGAATCCATAGTTCCCTTGAATGAGTCTGGAATAAGGATAAATTTTTTCAAAGAAGTACCGATCCCCATGAATTTCGTCCTAGTGCAGAATTAGGGAGAGTATAAACACTCCCGCCATACCGCAGATACCTTCAATGAGGGTCGCGGTGGTTTGGGTTTTATAACCCTGTTCAGGGGTCATACCGCCGAAGTTGGTAACCACCCAGAAATAGGAATCGTTGGCATGGGACACCGTCATAGCGCCGGCGCCTATGGCGATTACCGTCAGGGCTGCCCGGGCGGGGGAATCCAGATTCAGGACCCCGAGGAGGGGCGCCACAATACCTGCGGTGGTGGTCAGGGCTACGGTTGAGGAACCCTGAGCGGTTTTAAGAATCGTCGAAAGCAGGAAGGGGAAGAAGATTCCCACCGTTGCCAGGGCTTGGGAATTGGTGGTAATAAACCGTACAATATCCGTAGAGGCGATAACCCGGCCCAAAACACCGCCCGCTGCGGTGATGAAGAGGATGGGACCGACAACCTTGAGGGTCTCATTGGTAATATCGTAGAATTTATCCAGCTTGTTTGCGACAATAAGCTGCCAGACCGCGAAAAGAACTCCCACCGCCAGGGCGATAATGGGGGTTCCCAGGAAGGAGGAGATCTGAAAAGCAGAGCCCGTCCATTTTGCCATGGAGGCGATTGAACCCAGGGCCATGAGGAGGATGGGGACAATAATGGGGGCCAGGGAGATAGCGCCGTTGGGCAATTTGCCGTAACCGGCGACAATTTCCTCGTAGGACTTAGTAGAGCCGTCAATCTCAAGGTCTTCCTTGGACTTTACTTTTTTCCCGATGTATTGGGCAAACAGCATGGCGCCAACCAGGGCGGGTATGGAGACCAGGAGACCGAGACCCATAACGAGGAGCAGGTTGTTTCCCACTCCCAGGGTATTAGCCGCCGCAATAGGACCGGGGGTTGGGGGAATAAAGACATGGGACGCATAGAGACCGGTGGACAAGGCCACGGACATGGCAACGCTGCTCACCTTCGTACGCTTGACCAGGGCTTTCCGGATGGGGTCAAGGATAACAAAGCCGGAATCGCAGAATACGGGAATGGAAACTACCCAGCCCATGAGCTGCATAGCCAGAACCGGATGTTTGGGGCCAACCAGCTTAATGACCAGATCGGCCAGCTTAAAGGCCGCTCCGGTGGCTTCCAGCACGGTTCCGATAAGGGCGCCCAGGATAATCACAATACCGATGCTGGTAAAGGTTCCCGAGAACCCTGCGCCGATAACATTGGCAATACCCTGTACTACACTCTTATCTTCCCGGGTGACATTCACCAGGGGAATTCCCCCTATCAGCCCAAAAAGAAGAGAGATCGCCATAATCGCCAAAAAAGGGTGAATCTTTAGCTTGGAGATAGCAAGGATCATCGCGATAATGGCGATGACAAAAACAACAATAAGTCCAACACCGGTCATTACTAAGCCTCCTGAATAAGAATTATATCATTATACACGAATTTCGTAAAAAGATATAGAGGGATAATGAAATCTTTAGCTTATTCGATCCCCATAAGATCGGCGTATAACCCTGCCAAGCGCTTCCGTAAGTGCAGCACCGCGTAATGTTTCCGTGACAAAACCGTATTAACCGGAATCCGGGTTTTTTCCGCCACCTCTTTTACCGAAAAGCCTAAGTATTCGGTCAGCTCAAAAACGTCCCGCTGTTCTTTCGGTAATTCCTCAAGGGCGTTTTTTATCTCGTCTAAAACAACCGATTGCAGATATTCTGTTTCCGGCGTTGTTTCGGTATCAAAGATAAGATCCGCTATATCCTGTAAAACAAATTCGTCATCCTCATCATCATAATACACGGGCATTTGTTCATCATGTTTTTTGTTTTGATGGTTGATTATTTTGTTGCGCGCCACCCGGTAGAGCCAGGCTGCTGTCTGTTCCACCGGCTGGGCCATGTTATTTACCCGGGTAAATTGATAAAAAACTTCCTGGAGAATATCCTCCGAATCCTCAGGAAGGCGTACCCGTTTGCGGATGAACCTTGAGAGCCTTTCGCGGTATGTATTAAAAACTTCGGTAACGGTCTGTATTTTGTTTTTTCCTTACTATATTAACGGTTTGTCTCTGAACGGACAAAGGCAATGGTACCTGCCACAAAAAACACCACAGTGAAGGCGCCGATGATCATCAAATCAAGGGCGGGGGCAAACAGGGTAACGGTATTGGCAGCGCCCATGGTTTGATAAAATACCCCGCGGGCAAAATCAATACAATAGGTCATGGGCAAAAGGCGGCTCAGGACGGCCATGAGGCCCGTGGAGTGGTTCACGGGAATCAGGGCGCCGGAAAGGAACATCTGGGCCATGGACAGCATCATAACAATCATGCTGGCGGTACCGCTTTTGCGGATAAAGCCTATGCAGAGGAGGGCGAGGGAACCGGCGGCAAGGCACATAAGGGGCGATACCGCCAGGAGCAGCAGAAATTGTGTGCCGCTCAGGCGCGCGCCTATGCAAAGCCCCACGATGATGGACGCAAAAAATTGTATATAGCTCATCAGGGAGGCGCCGATTATTTTTCCAAAGATGATGGCATAACGGGAAATCGGGGAAACAAGGATTTCCTGGGTAAAGTCATTTTCCCGGTCCTCAACCAGGGAGGTGATCCCCATCATGGTCATCATAAAGAGGCCGTTGACCAGCATTCCTACCAGCATAAACTGGTTAAAGTCAAAGCCCATATTGAAGCCCATGTTTTGGGACAACTGGCTGCCGAACATCCCCAGCATCATAACCGGCCAAATGAGGGCCATGACAATGCGGGGGGGCGATTTAAGGCTTAACATAAATTCGCGGCTCGCGATGGTAAGCACGGCGTTTATTTCCCGGACAGCTCTGTTCATGTGCGTGTTCATGCGGCGCCCCCTTCGGTAAGCAGGTTGATATAGGCGTCTTCCAGGGAACCTTGATGCCGTAGTTCCTTTAACTCTTCCGGCGCGCCCTCAAAAACAATGCAACCTTTGTTTATCAAGCAGAGGCGGTCCACCTGTTCCGCTTCATCAATATAGTGGGTGGTGAGGAATACGGTGGTGCCGTATTCCCTGCGGGTCTGGTTGATGTAGTCCCAGAGGGACCGGCGGCTTACCGGGTCAAGCCCCTGGGAGGGCTCGTCGAGGAACAGCACATCGGGTTGATGGATAAGGCTGCGTACAATTTCTATTTTCCGCTGCATACCCCCGGAAAAAGTTTTAAGGGGTTTCCAGAGCTTATCCGCAATACCCATAATCTCCGCCAGCTTGATAACCCGTTCCCGGTAGCCTTTCGGCATCCAGCTGAAAAACGGGCGGTAGCCGTACATTCCGTAGAGGCAGGCGTGGAGCCTGATGTTTTCTTCCGCCGAAAGGTCCAGGTCAAGGCTGGGTTTTTGGAAGATGATGCCGATATGCGCCCGCGCTGCCCGGGCATCCTTCTCAAGGTCAAAGCCCGCAACACTAACTTCGCCGGAACTTTTCCCCAGGGTGGTGGTAAGTATCGAAATGGTGGTGGTTTTTCCCGCGCCGTTGGGCCCGAGGAAGGCAAAGAATTCCCCTTCCTCCACGGAAAAACTGATGTTGTCCACTGCGGGTTTACCCGCACCCTTATACTGTTTGGTCAAGTTTTGAACGTCTATAGCCAGTTTCATTTTGTATCATCCTCTTTTTTATTATGGCCATGATCTTCATGGTCCCGGTCGTGGTCCTGGCCGTTATGGCCGCTCCAAAAGTCGCGAAACCCATGGCGCTTTGCAATAAATTCCCGGCGTTCCTCCTCCGACATCTGCATCCATTTTTCCCGAAACGGATTGTCATGTCCCCGGCCGCCGGCAAATCCTATCCCTGCCAAACGCCTGCTTCCGCCAAACCCGATGCCCCCAAGGAGGATACGGGCCAGCGCTAAAAACCCTACCGCCTGAAGATAGTTTATCTCGGGTAGACCGAAAATCGCCGGAAATAACCAGTTCCATAGGAACATTACGGCGCCGCCGAACAGGGCGATGATTACAAGGAAAATGCCCATATAGGGTAATCTGCTAAAAAAAGGTTTTTTCATTTTTTACTCCATTATAAGCCGCTTTAGCGGCAATGTAAAATCGGAAGGGAACCTGCGGTTCCAAGAACCAACGGTTCCCAATGCTCCTTACCTATGTAGACAAGTGGGGAAGGAGAATATTTTATTTATTTTGATTTTTTTTTATATAATTTTACTACTTTCAGGATATATATGGCTGACCGGTTGTTTTTTGTATATAGTTAGTACCGACGGTAATAAATAGAGTCGGGATTTGTTTTTTCCGTAAGCTGGCCGGCTTCATGGACAGAACATTTCAGTATCTACCTAAAGGTGGTGAAAGCATCCTTGGAGGTAGGGCATGAAGAAATTATTATTTTGCTTTGCAATTCTAACGGCCTTAGCCGGCGGGGCAGCGACCCAAACTTTTTCGGTAGAAACACCGGTTTCTGAAAAAAAAACACTGGGAATAAGTCTCTGGACCGGGCCGGAATGGAACATGAATTCCCGTACCATGTTCAGCCTGGGGGGAAGCCTGGGCGCAGATTATGCCATCCAACCCTCTTTTGCGGCGGGGATTAAGGGTGTTATTAATTATAACTTCAATGAAATTATGGTTTTGGAATCTGAAGTTTTTTTCCGGTGGTATTTTTTGCGGCTTAATCCGGGAAACATTTTCATCCAGGGCGGCCTGGGGGCGAGTCTTATATTTGCAGATTCACTGCTTTATCCGAAACTCCTGGGCGGTATAAGCGGGGGTATTCGCATACCCTTTAAAAGCGGTTTCTTTTTGGAACCCGGCGGACGTTTGGGATATCCCTTTGTCTTTGGCATCGGTATTACCGGCGGATATTCTTTCTAAGGAGGTGTAGGATGAAAAAAAATTTCTGGTTAATAAACGGCCTTGCCCTATTACTGGTAAGCGGCTGCAGCAACCACTTCTTTCCTCCGAAACCGGAGGCGGTTCTGGAATCCCTGCATCTAAACAGTTTGCCTGCTAAAATTTTTTATATCATCGGGGAGGATCTGGATCATGAGGGATTGGAAGTAATCGGGATCTATTCCGACAACAGGGAAAAAATCGAACCCATAGACCAGAAAAACCTGATCGGTTACGATAGCGAAAAACCGGGCCCCCAGCTTATCACCGTCTTGGTAGAAGACCAGACGGTGGTCTTTATGGTCACGGTCTGCGAGCTCCAATATATTGAGCTAATCACACCGCCGGAAAAAATCGATTACGCCATAGGAGATACGATTGATACAACAGGTCTGGTGGTTACGGGTTACTATTCCTACGAAGAAAACCTGCCTTTATCCCGGAACGAATTGATTTCCCCGGATAACCTGAGCGGATATGCCATGGGAACGCCGGGGAAACAAACCGTTACCGTTACGGTAAAGGATAAGACGGTAACTTTTGTAATAAAGATATATCCCCTTGATTATATAGCAGTAACCGATCCCGGGAGAGAACATTACCTCCGCGGAGAAGTTCTGGAACTGAGCGCCATGGAGGTAACGGGGTATTACGCAAATCGTGATGGGGAGGATCCTGCCGAGCCGATTATCAGGATTGAAACCCTTGAACCGTATATGATAAGCAATTATGACCCGGAAACTTTGGGCAGCCAGACGGTTACCGTAACCATAGAAGAAAAAACGGACAACTTTGATGTAATGGTCTGGGAATTTATCGATTTACAGATAACCGCGCCGCCCTTGAAAACCATTTATGCAAAGGGCGAAGAACTGGACATTAAAGGGCTTGCAGTAACCGGATCGTATAATAACGGTACTGTTACTAAAACGTACCCGGAACCCATCACCATGGACAATATCAGCGGGTACGATGCGTATTCTCAGGTTACCCAAGTCATTACGGTGACGGTAAGGGATCGGCAGACAAGCTTTGAAGTAAGCATGGGAGGTCAGATGAATATATCTATCAATCTTGACGATTCCCCGGGCGGCTTAGAAGAGAATATCATTCTTTCTAAAACCGGAACCCTTCATCCTAAAGAAACGACCTTAAGCCTCTCGAAGGAATATGCGGAATACGCATGGTTTATTAATGACAGCGATAGTTCCGCCTCTGCGGAAAAAACCTTTGTTCTGAAAGCCGAAGGACTTCCCTTTGACAATAATCGTCTCCGGGTAGAAGTAAAAACGGATACCGGGATTTTTTACGGCAGAGAGCTGATCTTTACCATTAAAGAATAGAAGGAGAACGTACCATGAAAAATAGCATTGAAAGATTTTTTATTCCTGTCCTGATTATGACTATAACCTGGACTTTTATGGCCGCCTGTAGCTCTGAACTGAACGCCCCTTCCATAGTTCGGGGAGGGGGAAGCGGTTTGGTCAGGATTCTCATTAACAGCGGGCAGGCGGAATCCCCCAGGGCCAGAACCGTGGTTCCCGAAAATCCGCTTTTCACCTATACCCTGATCTTCACCAACGGGTCCGAGCAGGTGAGAAACGAAAGCTCCGATGAGGAAATCCTTGTAGAGCTGGGATCGGGAAACTGGGATCTCCGGATAGAGGGGAAAAAAGACGGTCTCACGGTGGCGGAATCGGATACGGTTCAGATCAATATGGTGTATGCCGAAGAGGCTTCTCCCCAAACGCTGCGGGTTGTACTGCATCCGGTTATAGCGGACCCCAGTCTGCCGGATGGAAATTTCCGTTATGATATACGGTTTGACAGCGGCCTCACCGTCAGTGAGTCCCTCCTTGTCCTCCGCCCCCTGAGCGGCGGAACCGATCCGGGGCCCATAGACCTGAGCGCCGGGGGAGGGAGTGGGGATGTTTCCCTGGCCCCGGGATATTACCGCCTCAAGGTTACCGCCCGCCGGTTTTCCCAGATCGCCGCCAAGGGCGACATTGTCCATATCTACTCCGATACCCAAACGGAAAAGAGCTATACCTTTAAACCGGAAGATTTTGCTGATCGCATATTCCTTGCGGGCACGGCCGTATCTTCCGGCTACACCCCCGTCTGGATGTTCTTTTACGAGGATGAAGAGTGTATTAATCAAATTGACAATGCGATTGTTGTCGGGGGAGAGTGGGAACTGTTTATACCATCATCCCTTGACAAGATCTTCATAAAGACGGAACTGGAAAAGGACGGAACCCTCTCTTTTAGTAAAGCCGAGATCTATCCTGCGGGCGGCGGCAGTATTCCTGCCGGAGGGGACGAACATATTTCTCTGGCCGTTGAGAAATATGGTATCCGGAAAAACCCCATGTCCGGGGGAAACCTTGTTGTCCCTTCCGCCGCCTTTGCGGGCGAGCATGTATCGATCACCGTAAACCCCAACGGCCTATACCATCTGCGCCCGGACAGTTTACGCTATACGCCGGAAGGAGAGGCAGCGATACTAATCCCCTGGACCACTTATCCGATAAGCTTTGTCATGCCCGACAACGATGTGGTTATAGATGCGGCATTTGACAGCGACATGATTCGTATTTCCTCCTGGGCGATCAAGTTCCCCGCCGGACCTTTAAACGCCGAACACATTCCTCTGAATTATAATTTTAGCCTTGGAGAGACGGAAGTTACCTACGAACTCTGGTACCGTGTGCGGATGTGGGCGAAAGATCATGCTTATACCTTTGACAATCCCGGAACGGTACAAGATACGGACTATGCTCCGGGCAGAACTCCCGCATCCCTCGGGGCCCAGCGCCTACAGCCTATAGCCAGGATAAGCTGGCATGACGCGTTGGTATGGTGCAATGCCCTGACCGAGTGGTATAACGCCCAAACCGGCAGTTCCTTTGAGCCCGTATATGTGAGAGAAGGCAATGTTATACGCAACAGTACTGAAAATACTACGACCATTAACGCAAAGTCCGGCGCTAATGGCTTCCGTTTACCAACCAGTGCTGAATGGGAATTTGCCGCCCGGTGGCAGGGAACCAAACGCGACTTTCCCGCAGCCATAGGCATCACTTCCAGCGGGACGCAATATTACTTTACCCCCGGGGATTATGCCAGCGGGGCAAATAGTTCCGTCTCCAATAACACTGAGACCAGCCGGGTGGCAGTGTTCTCTGAAACGGAAACTCTGAGGGTAAAACAAAGGGCGCCGAATCAACTGGGTTTCTATGATCTGAGCGGAAATGTTCAGGAATGGTGTTTCGATACAAACGGTTCAAATCGGGAAATTCGGGGCGGATATTACGGGGATGCCCTAGCCAACATGGCCCTGGGAAGGGCCAACAGTGCCGGGCCCTTACGGGTGGATAAATTTACCGGTTTCCGGATAGCTAAAACGGAATAGGGGAGGCGGGGCAAAGCGTCTGTCCTTGTACTTAACCGGAACGTGCATCATGTAAAGTGTTTGTGGACCGTCTCCGCGACCAAATCCTCATCCGCAAGGTAGGGGAGGGTGATCTGGCTTTCCCCGGCGTATTTTTTATTATACTCCTTAACGGTTTCAATGGAGTGGGGATTACGCGCCCAGTTCCGTCTGGCTACACCGCCCATCACATCCCAGAGCATGGCGCTTTGTATGACGCCGTCAACACGGGCGCTGCCGTCCAGCACCAGGCCGAAGCCGCCGTTAATAGCCTTACCTATGCCGGTGCCTCCGCCGTTGTGCAGGGCCACCAGACTCATGCCCCGGGCGGCGTTGCCCACATAACACTGTACCGCCATGTCGGCCATCACATTGGAGCCGTCTTTGATATTGGAGGTTTCCCGGAAGGGAGAATCGGTTCCGCTTACATCGTGGTGATCCCGCCCCAGCATGACCGGGCCTATCTCGCCCTTCCGCACCAGTTCGTTGAATTTGAGTGCTATCTTTATTCTACCCTCTGCGTCCTGGTAGAGTATACGCGCCTGGGTTCCCACAACCATTCTGTTTTTTTCCGCGTCCCTGATCCAATTGTAGTTGTCCATGTCCTGGTATCTTCTGTTCCGGTCTATGCAGTCCATGGCCGCCCGATCCGTTTTACGCAGATCCCCGCTTTTTCCGCTCAGGCATACCCAACGGAAGGGACCGTACCCATAGTCGAAGAGCAGGGGACCCATGATGTCTTCCACATAGGATGGGAAGGTGAATCCGTCCTTATCATCAATACCGTTTTTTGACACCTCTCTTACCCCCGCATCGTATACGGCCTTTAGAAAAGCATTCCCGTAATCGAAAAAGTACGATCCCCGGTCGACACAGATTTTAATAAGTTCATAATGCTTCCGCAGTGAGGCGTTGACCCTTTCGACAAACAGATCCCGTTGGTCTTTCTGTGCAAGCAGGGCGGTCCTTTCCGCAAAGCTCATCCCCTGGGGACAGTAACCTCCCTCGTATGCCGCATGACAGGATGTCTGATCGCTCATGAGCTCAACCGTAATGTTACTATCAACGACGTATTGAAGCAGATCAACAATATTCCCATGGTAGGCTATTGAATAGGGTTCCTTCTTTTCTAAATATTCATTTGCCTTGGCAAAAACATCCGGGAGCTTAGATGAGGAATAGGAAACCCAGCCCTGGTCAAGCCGGGTTTTAATGCGGCTCTCGTCCACCTCGGCTACAATCCCCACTGCTCCGGCAATCTCCGCAGCCTTGGGTTGGGCTCCGCTCATGCCGCCCAGCCCCGAGCTGACAAAGAGATGCCCCCGCAAATCGCTGTCCGTGGGGATACCCAGTTCATTCCTGCCGGCGTTAAGCAGGGTGTTGTAGGTTCCGTGCACTATGCCCTGGGGGCCTATGTACATCCAACCCCCTGCGGTCATCTGCCCGTAGTTTGCCACCCCCATCTCCTCGGCTATTTCCCAATCCGCCTGGTTATCGAAAAGGCCGACCATAAGCGCGTTGGTAACCGTTACCCGCGGCGCTTCGAGCCGTGATTTAAAGAGCCCCGCCGGATGCCCGGAGGCGACAACCAGGGTTTGATTTTCCGTAAGATTTTCCAGGTATTTTTTTATCAGCCGGTACTGCAGCCAGTCGTGGCAGACGCTGCCGGTCTCACCGTAGGTTACCAGTTCATAGGGGTAGAGGGCAACTTCAAAATCAAGGTTGTTATCGATCATGACCTGAAAGGCCCTGCCTTCGATACACTTACCCTTGTATTCATCGATGGGTTTTCCATATATTCTGCCCGCGGGTCTGAACCGGTAGGCGTAGATTCTGCCATAGGTATACAGTTCTTCCAGGAATTCCGGAATAAGCTCCCGGTGATATTCCGGCGGCACATAACGCAGGGCATTTTTTAACGCAGTTTTTGTCTGCTCCTCACTAAGCCTGAACCCCCGGGACGGCGCCCGGCGTATGTTTTTTTCAAACACCGGTTTGGGGGGAAGCTCGTCTCCTTCTTTAAACAAACGTATCTGCATAAAATCGTTCATGATAGATTATCCTCCTCATTTTCATTCAAATTACTTTTAGTAACTTTGTTTAATGTTTCCAACTGGGGAGCAGTTCACATTCGACTGCGTCTGCAAATATTCCGTTGTCAATTAAATTTGCCGCCATTTCTATGTCCGGTGCAAAAAAACGGTCCTTGTCATAATTCGGGACTACCTTCCTCAGTGCCGAATGATATTTTTCAAGGGCCGGAGTGGTCTTTAATCCCTTCTTAAATTCGATCCCCTGGACGGATGCTAAATACTCTATGGCCAATATATATTTCAGGTTTTCCGCCATCTCCCAGAGCCTGCGTCCCGCATTGGGCGCCATGGACACCTGGTCTTCCTGATTGGCGGAAGTCGGCAGGCTATCAACGCAGGAGGGGAAGGAAAGTGTTTTGTTCTGGCTTGCCAGGGCCGCCGCTGTAACGTGGGCTATCATAAAGCCCGAGTTAACCCCGGCGTTTTCAACCAGGAAGGGCGGGAGCCGGGACATGTGGGGATCCACCAAAGTTGCTATACGGCGTTCCGAAATGGCGCTGATCTCCGCAAAGGCCAGAGCCAGGTTATCCGCCGCCATTGCCACCGGTTCGGCGTGGAAGTTACCCCCGGAAATAACATCGCCGTTGTCGGTAAAGACCAGAGGATTATCGGAAGCTGCGTTTGCCTCGACTTCAAGAACCACCGCCGCATTTCGGATCTGTGTAAGGCATGCGCCCATTACCTGGGGCTGACAGCGCAGGGAATAAGGATCCTGAACACGATCGCAGTTGATATGATCATCCCCTATTTCACTCTGGGGACCTAAAAGACGCCTGTATGCGGCAGCGGCGTCGATCTGTCCCTGTTGGCCGCGGGCTTGGTGTATCCGTTCATCAAAGATCGTACGGGCAGCCGAAACTCCTTCAACGGTTAAACAGCCGCAGGCGATGGCCGCAGCAAAAAGGTCCTCCCCAAGGAACAGGCCCTTTAAGGCAAAGGCTGTTGAAACCTGGGTTCCGTTCAAAAGTGCAAGCCCCTCTTTCGGGCCCAATTCTATGGGGGAAAGACCGGCGACTTTCAGGGCTTCCTTGCCGCTGAGGGTTTGCCCTTTATAATGGGCAAACCCTTCGCCCATAAGTACAAGGGTCATATGCGCCAGGGGGGCAAGATCCCCGGATGCTCCCACGGAGCCTTTCCGCGGAATGACCGGATAAACTTCGGCGTTAAGCATGTCCGCAAGACGGCGTACGACCTCAAGCCTGACGCCGGAATATCCTCTGGAAAGCCCCTTTATTTTGAGCAGCATGATAAGCCGTGTAAGACCATCTTCGATAGGTTCACCAACCCCTGCGGCATGGGAAAGTACCAGGGATTTTTGTAAAAGAGTCAGATCCTCCGTTTCTATCCGTTTGTTGGCAAGATGGCCAAAACCGGTATTTATACCATAAACAACCTTGCCGGAGTTTATCACATCCCGTACAACACCGGCGCCTTTTTTGATACCCTCCTCAACGTCCTTACTAAGGGTCACCTCAACAGGTTCTTTCAGTACAATTTTCAGTTCAGAAATTTTGAGCGAAGAAACGCCTATTGTTATTCTGTACATATATTTATCCCTCCAAGATCTACTTTCTGCCGGGCTAATCCCGTAGAGCGATTATAAATTATGATATAGTATAAGTCAATAAAATAATATATATTAATCATATTGACAATTCAGGATAATCCCAATATACTTTTATTTGATGATATAGATATATATCAATTTCATTATTGCATTAGCTTTTTATAGAGGGGATGCCAATGGAAAAGAAAAAGTTGATCATAGGCGTCATCGGCGCCGATGTCCACGCCGTGGGAAATAAGATTCTCTACCATGCTTTTACCGACGCCGGTTTTGATGTAACTAATTTGGGGGTCATGGTTTCCCAGGAGGAATATATTGACGCCGCCCTGGAAACCGCCGCGGAGGCCATCCTGGTATCCTCCCTTTATGGGCATGGAGAATTGGACTGCCGGGGTTTTCGGGATAAATGTGACGAGGCGGGCTTAAAGGGTATTCTGCTCTACATTGGCGGCAATATCGTGGTGGGCAAGCAGGATCTTGCGGATGTGGAGAAACGTTTCAAGGCCATGGGATTTAACCGTGTTTTTGGTCCCGGTTCCAGCCCGGAAGCGGGTATACAGGCCCTGCGGGAAGATCTGCACATGGATGACGAAAAATGAAGCGGGATATGGAAGCGATTTTGTTAATCGATTTCGGAAGCACAAACACCAAGGTAACTGCGGTGGATCCGGAGGGCGAAGGGCTGCTCGGAACTGCGGCGGCCTATACCACCGTGGACACCGATGTCGGTACAGGCCTTGCCGAGGCTTTGGAAATATTGCAAAAACAAACCGGTCCGTTAAAAATCATAAAGCGCTTTGCCTGCAGCAGCGCCGCCGGGGGTTTAAGGATGATCACCAGCGGCCTGGTCCCGGCCCTTACCGCCGAGGCTGCACGGCTGGCTTCTCTGGGCGCCGGAGCAAAAATTATCCGGGTATTTTCCTACGAATTGACGGAGGAGGATATTCTTGAAATAGGGGCTTTGAAGCCCGATATCTTTCTTTTAACCGGCGGCGTAGACGGAGGCAACAGGGAATGTATACTCCACAACGCAAAGATGCTGGCGTCAATGTCCGGTTCGGCAGCCGAGCCCTTTCCTATTATTATAGCGGGAAACCGGGGAGCGGCGGCGGAATGTGAGACTATCCTCGCCGCAGGCATAGCAGGCAGGGAGATTTTTCGCTGTCCAAATGTAATGCCCGCCTTGAACAAGCTCAATATAGAACCGGTTCAGGAGGAGATACGCCGCCTCTTTTTACGGCGCATCATCCAGGCTAAGGGACTGAGCCGGGAACAGGAATTAATTTCCGGCATACTGATGCCCACACCCTCGGCGGTAAAGCGGGCCCTGGAACTTTTATCGGCCGGGACGGATACCCAAAAGGGCCTTGGAGAACTGGTTGCGGTAGACCTTGGGGGGGCTACCACGGATGTCTATTCGGTGGCCAAGGGCTTCCCCCAGAGGAACGGGGATGTGGTTATGAAGGGACTCCCGGAACCGGAATCCAAACGTACCGTGGAAGGGGACATTGGGATGCGTTACAGTTCCGCCGGTGTGCTGGAGGTGGCGGGCGCAGAAAAACTGTCCTTGCTCTCCGGCCTTTCCGTAGAAAAAATACGGGCAGGGGTTGCATATCTGGGACTGCACCCGGACGCCATACCCGTATCGGAAGAAGACGCCGCCCTGGACTTTGCCCTGGCCGCTGCGGCCATAGAGACTGCGGTTACCCGCCATGCCGGAACCATAGAGGAGGTCTACACACCGGCGGGCCGGGTTTTTGTCCAGACCGGCAAGGATCTTTCAGGGGTTGACCGGCTCATCCTTACCGGCGGGGCCATTATCCACAATGGCCGGGCAGGGGATCTGGCAGCACAGGCTCTTTTTAACAATGAAAATCCCGCTTCCCTGCGTCCCAGGGCTGCGGAAATTTATATCGACAAGTCGTACATCCTTGCGGCCATGGGACTCCTCGCAGAAACCTGGCCGGATAAGGCTCTCTCTATCATGAGAAAGGAGATACAAGTATATGGAACTGGAAAATAAGAAACTCAGTGATGATGATTTTTTTCGGATACGTCAGGAGGTACTCCAGCAGTGGCCCACGGGCAAGGATGTGAACCTGGAAGAAAGCTTTACCTATCATAAAAAACTGCCGGAACACAAAATCTTTTCAAAGAAACTCATCAAGGCTAAACTGGCGGGGACTACCCTGATCCAGCCCCGGGCCGGGGTTGCCCTTATTCCGGAGCATATCAAGCTGCTGACCTACCTCCAGGACAAGGGTGAAGCGGATCTGCTCCCCACCACCATAGACAGCTATACCCGGCAGAATCGGTTTCAGAAGGCAGAGGAGGGGATCCAGGAATCGATAAAGCAGAGCAAGTCCATGCTCAACGGCTTCCCTGCGGTGAACCATGGGGTAAGCGGATGCCGCCAGATCATAGACGCCCTGGACACCCCGGTGCAGGTACGCCATGGCACCCCCGATGCCCGGCTCCTTACGGAGATTGCCTACGCCGGGGGCTTTACGAGCTACGAGGGCGGGGGCATTTCATATAATATTCCCTACGCCAAAAATGCGGATCTGGAAAAAACCATACGGGACTGGCAATACGCCGACCGGCTTACGGGTATCTACGAGGAAGCGGGGATCTCCATTAACCGGGAACCCTTCGGCCCCCTTACGGGCACCCTGGTACCCCCCTGCATTTCCCATGCGGTGGCCATTATCGAAAGTCTCCTCGCGGCGGAACAGGGGGTTAGAAACATTACCGTAGGTTACGGCCAATGCGGTAATCTGCTTCAGGATGTGGCGGCCCTCCAGACCCTTCAGACCCTTACGGATGAATATCTCCGGGACAAGGGCCATGGGGACGTGAATATTACTACCGTACTCCACCAATGGATGGGGGGCTTTCCCCAGGACGAAGCCAAGGCCTTTGCGGTCATATCCTGGGGCAGCACCGTTGCTGCCCTGGCTCATGCCACTAAAGTTATTGTAAAAACCCCCCATGAGGCTATGGGGGTCCCTACCATGGAGGCTAATGCCCAGGGGCTGCGTTGTACCAAACAGATTATCACCATGCTGGGGGAACAGACCGTGGATACCAACTCCCTGATGGACGAGAAGCTTATCATATCCAGCGAAACCCGGTGTCTCGTGGATAAGGTCTTTGATTTGGGAGGCGGGGATTTAGCCAAAGGGGCAGTCCGTGCTTTTCAGGCGGGGGTCCTGGACGTACCCTTCGCACCAAGCCGTTTCAACGCAGGAAAAGTGCTGCCCGCCCGGGACAATGAGGGGGCCATACGTCTTTTCGATCCCGGCGCCCTGCCACTTACTTCGGAACTTCTGGAATTCCACCGGAACAAAATAGCTGCCCGGGCCAAGTTTGAAAAACGGGACGCTTCTTTTCAGATGGTGATCGATGATGTCTATGCCATCAGTAAGGGAAGGCTCGTCGGAAGACCAAACTGAAAAACCGGGGAATTATAGAAATATAGAGGAGTGTTAAACTATGAAGATTGTAAAAGCGGTTTGCGCACCCGGAAGGACGGGATTCTTTTTTGATGATCAACGGGCGATCAAACAGGGCGCCAAGGCGGACGGGGCGAGTTATGCCGGGACGCCGGTAACAGCGGGGTTCAGTTCGGTACGCCAGGCAGGGGAGGCCATTTCGGTGCTGCTCGTTCTTGAGGACGGGCAGATTGCCTGGGGAGACTGTGCGGCGGTGCAGTATTCCGGCGCCGGCGGGAGGGACCCGCTCTTTCTGGCGAAAGATTTTATCCCGGTTATCGAAAAACAAATTTTCCCCTGGCTTGTGGGGAAGGATATAAGCGCCTTCAGTTCCCTTGCCAAGGAACTGGAACAGATGAAAGTTGATAAGCGGAGCTTCCATACGGCCATACGTTACGGAGTATCCCAGGCCATATTGGACGCAGCGGCAAAGTCGAGCCACAAACTTATGTGTCAGGTGGTGGCCGGGGAATACGGATTGAAGCTGCGTCCCGAACCTATCCCAATTTTTACCCAGAGCGGGGACACCCGGTATGATAATACGGACAAGATGATTCTCAAGGGCGCCCAGGTATTACCCCACGGGCTTATCAACAATGTTAAGACCAAGCTGGGCGAGCATGGGGAACTGCTCCTGGAATACGTACAATGGCTGCGGGACAGAATTCAGAAACTGGCGCCGGGAAGCGGCTATGCGCCGGTATTGCACCTGGACGTGTACGGCACCATAGGCCAGGCCTTTGGTAATGATAACTATCAGAAGATGGCGGATTACCTTGCGGTCCTGAGCGAGGCGGCCAAGCCCTTCCGTCTGCGTATCGAAGGTCCCATGGACATGGAAGAACGGGAAAAGCAGATGCTGGCCCTGGCGGCGCTCACCAAAGCTGTGGATGATCGGAATATTCCGGTAGAGATTGTGGCGGATGAATGGTGCAATACCCTGGAGGATATACGCTACTTTGCGGATAACAAGGCCGGCCACATGGTCCAGATAAAAACCCCCGACCTGGGTGGCATAGGCAATATTGTGGAGGCGGTGCTTTACTGCAAGGAGCGGGGCATAGGGGCCTACCAGGGCGGTACCTGCAACGAAACCGATCGTTCCGCCCATGTCTGCGTCCACCTGGCCATGGCTACCCGGCCGGACCAGATCCTCGCCAAGCCCGGCATGGGTGTTGATGAGGGATATATGATTGTCCACAATGAGATGCAGCGGATCATTGCGCTGCTAAAGGTGTAACTGTGGCGAAAATTGTAGAGTTTATACCAAATTTCAGCGAGGGCCGAAGGCAGGACGTAATAGATCTGCTGGTAAAGGAAGCCCGTAGTGTTCCTTCGGTGATGCTGCTGGATTATTCTTCCGATACCAGTCACAACCGCAGTGTGTTTACCATGGTCGGCGATCCTGCCGGCATCGCAGAAGCGGCCTTCCGGCTTTGTAAACTGGCCGGTGAAAAAATCGATCTTCGGGAACACCACGGCGAACATCCCCGGATGGGGGCGAGCGATGTATTCCCCTTTGTTCCGGTAAAAGAAGTGAGCGTAGCGGAATGTGTGGAATTGTCCAAGGCCGTTGCCGAACGTATCTGGAAGGAATTACATATTCCGAGCTTTCTCTATGAAAGTTCGGCGACCCGGCCTGAACGCACAAACCTTGCCACGGTTCGCAATGGTCAGTTTGAAGGGATGCCGGAAAAACTGCTGAAGGAAGAGTGGGCCCCGGACTACGGTGAGCGGAAGATTCATCCCAGTGCGGGAATCATGGCCATAGGCGCGCGGCCTCCGCTCATTGCGTACAACGTCAACCTCGGTACATCGGATATCAGGATTGCCAATGCTATTGCAAAAACCATCAGGGGTTCAAGCGGCGGTTACCAATACTGTAAGGCCATAGGGGTCATGCTGGCAGAACGGAATATAGCCCAGGTTTCCATAAACATGGTGAACTTTGAAGGAACGCCCCTGTACCGGGTATTCGAGGCTATCAGGGCCGAAGCAAAGCGCTGGGGGGTTACCATAATCGGCAGCGAGATAGTTGGGCTGACCCCCGTAAAAGCCCTGGCGGACTGCGCTGAATATTATCTGCAAATAGAGAACTTTGATTACAAAAAACAGGTTCTTGAAAATCATCTGCTCTAAGGGGTTTATATGCTCATAGATCTTCCGGTGCACGAATTTATACAGGACATGAAGTCCGATTCCCCGGCGCCCGGTGGCGGCAGCGCATCCGCCCTTGCGGGGGCGCTTTCCGCCGCTCTGGGAATTATGGTTACCAACCTGACCACCGGTAATACCCAATATGCGGGGGTCGAAAAAAGGATACGGGAACTGCGGACTGAACTGGAATCGGTTCTCAAGGATCTGGAGCGGTATGTTGATGAAGATACCTTTGCTTTTAATGATGTGATGGCCGCCTATAAACTTCCCAAAGAAGGCGATGAAGAAAAAGCAATCCGGCGGGATCGCATTCAGTCAAGCATGAAAACTGCCGCCGAACTGCCGCTGCTCGTAGCGGGCTCCTGTCTGCGGGCTTTGACAGCGGCGGTAGAATTACTGCGTATTGGTAACAGCAATGCCGCCAGCGACGCCGCTGTTTCAGGCCGCCTGGCCTATGCGGCGCTCTGGGGCGCCGTTTACAATGTGCGCATCAACCTGGGTTCCATCAAGGATGCTGAATTCAACCGGGATAAACGGGCGCAGATTACGGCTCTGTTAAAAAAAGGGGAGGAGCTTACCCTTGAATTGAGCCGCCTTGCGGATGAAAAAATGCCCTGAAAATTTCGCTGATCCCGGAAGCGATAAACTTACGAGGAATAACGAACCGCAAAGTCGAATAAGTTTTTAAAGGAAAACGTCCTCTTTCCCCCCTTCCTTCTTCGCCCTCTTCGCCTTTGCGGTTCGTTATTCCCCTTAAGTTCACGATGTTATGCATGGCTGGAATAGTACAGGTGTTTTAACTCTTATCCTGATTGGTCTGGTAAATCCGGTTGATCTTTTCTTCCAAATACAGCAGCGACCCCCGTTCAATGTTGTAAAGGTAATTAATAGGCATGTGACTTCCCAGACAGGATTTAAGGATTAGATCCTCCTCCGGTGATGTAAAAAGAGAATAATTGGGCGGCAGGATCAGACGGTCGCATTTCTTTATCATCTTGGCCAGACTGTCCCCATCGTTAAAGTAGGTTTTCAAAATGGGATATTTCAGCTTACAAAATTTATCACAGGTGTTGAGGATGAGCTGGGCAAAACGCCGGCTGGCACAGGCGATACCTACCCGTGTATCCGTAGGTATGGTCGCCAAATCCACAGCGGTATTCACGGCTACGGTCATGACCAGCCGGACGGGCTCATAGCCCGGCGCTATCTTGCCGCACAGATCCTCGTAGTGGGTTGGGGTGGTTACCACCAGATCCGTGGCTGGATCAAAGGGGGCCGGCGACTTGAGAAGATCCTCCAGGTGGAACCTGCTAATATCCGTGTGGGGAAGCCCCAGTATCTGTTCAGACATGGCGCTTAAGGCTTCGGGGCAGCAGTCTACCGCCGCCACACTTACAAAGCGGACATGCTGCTCCCTTTCCCGCAGCTTCAGATCCAGGAAAATCCGTGTATCCTGGGGAGAAAAGGAAAGCTCTTGCATACGGTTCAGAAGGGAGTCGATGGCGTCCATGGCCTGAGCTTTAGCCCCCTCGCCCCTGGTTTGCTTTGGGATGCTGACGAAGGTACCGCTCCCCCGGGTTTTTCTTACAAGTTCCGTCTGCTCCAACGCATCGTAGGCATGTTTTATGGTACCCTGGGAAATACCGCTTTCAATTGCGAACTGGCGTACCGTAGGAAGTTGGTATCCGGGGGGTAGGCTGCCCCTGGTTATAGCCCCGGAGATCTGCTCCACAATTTGCAAATAGATAGGCATATCAGACGAATTATCAATATGTATCTGTAACATTTTCACCCTACTTTATTAATTGATATATATCAATTTGTACCATATTTTTGATTTCGTCAACAATTATTTAGTATAATTCTCAAATATATGTCTATATCTTTGTCGAAATGGCGCCGGCGGGGGCGGTGAATCCCCATTGCGGGATATTCTGGAATTCCCCCCCGGAGAAGACCCGAAGGGGCTTCATAGGGGGATTCTACAGGCATCCCGCAGTGGGGATTCACCACCCCCGCCGGCGTCTTTGCCACAGGGTTCTTCATTTTTTCAGGATATTGTATTATCCTGAGTCATGCCTTATTTAGATCCGATACAAAAAAGCTATCTCTATTCGGTTTTCTTTGCCCCCCGGGGTTTTGAACGCATGGCCGATCTTGGGATGCAAATAGCCCAGCAGTACCTAAGTCCTTTTGACAAACTTATTGGCCTGGTGGGACTTGCGGGCTCCGGTAAAAGCATGATGATTAAGGGCATGTTTCCCGGCCTGGAACTGGTAAACGACGACGACGGGGTAAATATCCGTCCCCTGCCCCTGCTTGAAGCGGGGGAGGAAACCACCCGGTTTTACAGCGCCCATACCTATCATGTGGATATCCATTTTGAGGCAGCCTTTACCCAAATGCACGTATTGGCTCAGGCGATTCTTGACGCGCTCAATCTGGGGAAGCGGGTGGTGGTGGAACACTTTGATCAGATCTATCCCTTCCTCAACCGTAACGCCCATCTCCTCATCGGCATCGGTGAAGAGGTAATTGTCACGAGGCCAACCCTCTTTGGGCCTGAACCCCAGGATATCGCGGGTATTGTTTTTAAATCCCAGCCTTTCCGGCGCATGACCCATTCTGCGGAGGATCTCTGCGAATTCGTCATGCGTAAGTACGGCCTTACGGAACCCTTTATCCATTCCGATGTCCGCCATGGTTTTATATTCAGCTTTCAAAAAAAACCAAAATTGGAAATCGGCCTTGATGAGGTGGAGCAGGAAGTAAATCACATGATTGCTGCGGATATCACCATCTCCTTTAAGGACGATACCCATATCCATATTGGAGATGTATTGTGGCTTTGCCACGGTCCCCGGATGCATGTCCGTAGTACCGGTGAAATAAAAAAATTCAGCCTGAACAGGGAATACCTTACGGAACCCATCACCGGGCGTTTCCTCCTGGTGGGGCTCGTGGGCGACAGGGTGGATCAGACAATGAAGGATTTGAATAAGATAGGGTAGGAGTACTTATGCGGATTGTAAAGGCGGCATTGCTCACGGAGGCGGTAAAACGGCTCTGTATAGGGGCTAACCGGAACCTGCCTCCGGATGTGCGGGAATGTATCAGAGATTTTCGTTTAAAAGAAACCTGGCCCGTGGCTCAGGACGTATTGGATAAGATCATCGGCAATTTTGAGCTTGCGGGGGAAAAGCAGGTTCCCATATGCCAGGACACGGGGATGGCCTGCGTGTTTTTGGAGCTGGGCGCCGATGTCCATATTGAAGGGGATTTGAACGCCGCCATTAACGAAGGTGTGCGTCAGGGCTATCAGGAAGGCTACCTCAGAAAATCTGTGGTAGGGGATCCCCTAAGGCGGGTAAATACCGGAGACAATACCCCGGCTATGATCTCCATAGATTTTGTGAGCGGAGATAGTATCACTATTACGGTGGCCCCCAAGGGCTTTGGCAGCGAGAATATGAGCCGGATCAAAATGCTCCGCCCCTCCGACGGGGTGGAAGGGGTGATAGACTTTGTGGTTTCCGCCGTGGAAGAGGCGGGGCCCAACCCCTGCCCGCCTATTGTGGCAGGGGTTGGTATAGGCGGTACCTTTGACAAGGCGGCCCTGATTGCAAAAAAGGCCCTGCTCCGCCCCCTGGGGACCCATAACGCCGACCCCTATTACGCGGATCTGGAAAAAACGCTGCTGGAGAAAATCAACGCCCTGGGTATAGGGCCCCAGGGATTCGGCGGGTATACCACCGCCCTTTCCGTGGCGGTAGAAACCCTGCCCACCCATATTGCGGGGCTGCCCTGTGCGGTAAATATCAACTGCCATGTTTGCCGCCATGCCCGGGAGATAATCTGATGGAATACCATATTGACCTGCCCCTAACCATGGAAAAATCCGCCTCCCTCAAAGCGGGGGACAGGGTTTATTTAAACGGGATCATCTACACCGCCCGGGACGCCGCCCACCAGCGGCTCGCTGCACTGCTGGACCGGGGCGAACCGCTTCCCTTTCCTCTGGAGGATTCTGTTATTTATTATGTAGGCCCCACTCCGGCTGCTCCGGGAGCAATTATCGGCTCCGCAGGACCTACCACCAGTTACCGCATGGACGCCTATGCTCCCCGTCTGCTCAGCCTTGGGCTTCGGGGCATGATAGGGAAGGGTAAGCGCTCCAAAGAGGTGATCGACGCCATGCAGAAAGCCGGGGCGGTCTATTTCGGGGCCATAGGCGGCGCGGGAGCCCTCCTTGCCCAATGTGTCCTGGAAGCGGAACTAACCGCCTTTGAAGACCTGGGCGCCGAGGCTATACGCCGTCTTAGGGTCAAGGACTTTCCCGTGGTAGTAGTCATCGACAGCAAGGGAAACAACCTCTACGAGCAGGGCCGCCGGTCCTACCTAAATCAACTGCTTGTAAATAAACCTGTTTTAGGGTAAGAATAGTCTCCATGGAGCCGCTATGCCGGTAGACAGACCTTTTTATGCCCAGGGACTTCGTTTTTCCTGCGCCCGTTGTTCTGAATGCTGCCGGATCGATCCGGGTTTTGTATTTTTACGGAAAAAAGATACGGAAATTCTGGTTTCGGCCTTAAAAATGAAATATACTGAATTTGTGGAGTTTTATTGCCGGTGGGTACCCGATTTAGATGGGGTTGAACAGCTTTCCCTAAAAGAAAAAGCTAATTTCGATTGTATTTTCTGGAAGAATGGATGTTCTGTATATGAAGCTCGGCCTCTGCAATGTCGAACTTTTCCCTTCTGGCCGTCCATTCTCCAATCTACCGATTCCTGGGAAGCCATGAACTGCCCGGGAATGAGAAAGGGGGCCTTGCATTCCATGATGGAAATAGAATCAATCCTGACCCGGCAGAAAGCGGAGCCTTTTATTAAGCGAGCTGTCGTTTTCGATAAAGCTATTAAAAAATCGGGGGAAATATAGAATGCGCATCCAATTTTGGGGTGTCCGCGGGTCCCTTCCGTCACCGCAATTACCATCGCAGATAAAGAGCAAGGTTTTTGCTATTCTGGAACGGCTCACTCCGGAGGACCTTCTTAGCCCCGAAAGCCGGGAACGTTTTATCTCGGAATTGCCCCCTTGGCTTTTTGGAACCGTTGGGGGGAATACACCCTGCGTATCCCTTAGCAACGGGGATCCCAAGAATCGTATTATTTTTGACTGCGGTTCCGGCCTTAGGGAAATGGGTATCGCTATGGCCAGGGAAAAACCCTTCCCCACCCATTACGATGTCTTTCTTTCCCACCTGCACTGGGATCATATCCAGGGGCTGCCGTTTTTCGGCCCCGCATACGATCCTACGGTAACCATCGATTTCTACTCCCCCATGAAAAACCTTGAAACCGCCCTCTCCGGGCAGATGAGTTCCCCCTATTTCCCGGTCCATATGCAGTCCATGGGTTCCCAAAAGGATTTTCATCTCCTGGAAGCGCCTTCAGTCATAGGGGATATGGTTATTACCTATAAAAAACTCAGCCATCCCGGGGATTCTTATGCCTTCAGGGTTACGGACGGAAAAAACCGGTTTATTTACGCCACCGATACGGAGCTTTCCACTGAAGTTTTTATAAAAAATGAGGAAAACGCCTCTTTTTTTGAGAATGCGGATCTGGTGGTAATTGATTCGCAGTATACCCTGGGGGAGGCGATTACCAAATACAATTGGGGTCACAGCGCCTTCAGCATGGGAGTCGATTTTGCCGCAAACTGGGGGATAAAACACCTGGTTCTTTTTCACCACGATCCTACTTATGATGACCGAAAACTCTTCAACATCCTCCAATCTGCCCGGTGGTATATGGAGCGGATGAATATCAGGGGGATAGAGATATCCCTCGCCATGGAAGGAATGGAGATAACCCTCTAAGTCATGGCAAGGAAACATACTACTCGTTTCGTCATTACGATAGTCAGCATCCTGCTGGGAACCCTCCTGTTTTTTGCCGCCCTGATCGTGGGGTGCCTTATCTATTTTAATAGCCCGCCGGATAAGCCCCCGGTAATTACCCAGGATGATCCTACCCTCAGAATCGATGAATCCGGCGCTAACCCTTTGGGTCAAACGGTCCGGCTGGAGCTTCGGCCGGGGGAGAGTGTCCGCTCCGTGGGGCAGCGGATGGAAGATGCGGGGATTATCCGGAACCGGTATTTCTGGGAGTTACTTTCCCATGTGGATAAGGAATACCTTAAGGCGGGGATCTACAGTCTTTCCCTTCCGGCAAGTCAGATGGAAATTCGTTCCGTCCTGGTTTCCGGTAAGCAGCTCCTAATCCGGGTTACGATTCCCGAGGGGGTAACCCTTAAAAAGACCGCCCCAATCCTCGCCGAAGCGGGGATCTGCGCCGAGGAAGATTTTCTCGCCGCCGCTTCCAATAGGGAGACCCTGGACAGTTACCGGGTACCCGGGGCCACCCTGGAGGGCTACCTCTATCCGGACACCTACCTTTTCCCCGAAGCATATCCCGCAAACCTGGTGGTAAAGGCCATGGCGGATACCTTCTTCAAGCGTCTGGCGGAAATACAGCCGGAAGCCCTTTCCCTGTCCCCGGCGGAGCTCAATAACCGGGTTATCCTGGCCTCCATTGTGGAGCGGGAGTACCGGGTGGCAGAGGAGGCGGCGCTCATGGCCGGGGTCTTCTACAACCGCCTGCGCATCGGCATGGCCCTCCAGTCCTGCGCCACCGTGGAATACGTGATCACCGAAATCCAAAATAGGCCCCACCCGGAACGGCTCTTTGACCGGGATACGGAGATCCGTAATCCCTACAACACCTACATGGTTCCGGGCCTTCCGCCGGGTCCCATATCCGCCCCGGGAGCGGTGGCCCTGAACGCCGCCTTCCACCCCGTTTCCAGCAATTACCTCTACTTTAGGCTGGTAAACCCCGCCGAAGGCCGGCATTATTTTTCCGAAACCCTGGATGACCATATCCGGGCCGGGGTCCTCTACGTTAAAAGCAGGAATAGCTGATGCCGTATATTGCCGATTCAACCATCCGGGAGCTCAACGACAAACTGGATGCGGTGTCCGTGATAGGCGATTATGTACGGCTGGAAAAAAAAGGCGGGCGGTACTGGGGGCTCTGCCCCTTCCATAATGAAAAAACCCCCTCCTTTACGGTGAATCCGGACATGAAGGCCTACCATTGTTTCGGCTGCGGTAAGGGCGACTCGGTGATAAATTTCGTTATGGAGATGGATAAACTTTCGTTTCCCGAGGCCGTCGAAACCCTTGCCAAGCGTATGGGCATCGAAATAGTCTATGAAAACGCCGGCCTTCCCCAGAAGGATGATGGGAAAAGAGCCCGTCTTGATGAATTAGCCGAACTTTACCGCCGGGTAGCGGTCAGTTTTCATCATTTTTTGCTGGAAAAGTCCGAAGGAGAGGCGGCAAAGCAGTATATTATAGCACGAGGGATAAGTACAGAAATGATAGACCGCTTCCGTCTGGGCTATGCGCCTGCAAACAGAACCTGGCTTTATAAATTTTTATCTGATAAGGGCTATTCCGCGGGGCTTCTTGCCTCTTCCGGGTTGTTTTCAAAAAACTACAACCAGAGCGCCTTCTTTTCGGACCGGCTCATCTTCCCTATAGCGGATCGCCAGGGCCGGACCGTGGCTTTTGGCGGGCGTATTCTTTCAGGTGAAGGTCCCAAGTACCTTAATTCCGGGGAATCGGATGCATACAAAAAGCGGGAAACCCTCTTTGCCATCGATCTGGCAATACCGGAGATCCGTAAAACCAAGGCAGCCTATATTGCCGAAGGCTATATGGACGTGATAGCCCTGCACCAGGCGGGGATTACCAACGCCGTGGCCCCCCTGGGAACCGCCTTTACGGACGAGCAGGCCAGGCTCCTTAAACGATGGGCGGAGCGTATCTACCTGCTCTTCGATACCGACGAAGCGGGGCAGAATGCGGCCATAAAGGCCATTATGACCTGCCGGAAAAACGGCCTGGAAAGTTTTGTGGTAACCCCGGATATGGACGGCATGAAGGACCCTGCCGATATTTTGAAAAATTTCGGCGCCGAGTCATTGCAAAAAAGTGCGAAATGTTTTATAAATGACTTTGAATACCTTTTAAAAAGGAGTGAGTCTCTTTTTGATCTTTCCGATTCCATAGGGAAGTCCCGGGCGGTCGCTTTTTTGTTTCCGTATTTGAAAACCATGGATTCAGATGTATCCAGGGATTCCTGTATTGGGGCCATAGCGGATGCCCTGGGGGTTGAACGGCAGGCAGTTGTATCAGACTTCCGCCGCTTCAGTACCGGGCAGGGAGGAACAGTCCAGGCAAGTAGTGATTCCGCTTCTCAGCGGCCGCTTAGTCTGAATGATGAGCTTTTTCTGCTCACCGCAGTTTTGGTAAACCATGATTTGTACCCTAAACTGCGTTCGGCGCTTATTGTCGAGGATTTTGATGACCCTGCAGCCCGGGAGCTTTTTATAGCCCTGGAGGAATGGTTCAGGAACGATATGCCCGGAATGGATGATCTCCTATCCCGGATAAACGATGGAGCCTTGCGGAATTTCGTCATTCAGCAGGGAGTTTCGGAGGCGTTTTCCATAAACCCGGAACGGCTTGTAAATGACGGGATCAGGAAGGTAAGGCAAAAAAGGCTGGAGCGCAGACTGGCCAGGATTATTACAGAACTGCGGATCACAAAAAATGAGCAAAACCAGGATAAGTTCCCTAGGGGAAGCCGACTTGAGGATTTGCTCGCCGAAAAAGTGCATCTTGATGCCGAATTACGTCTACTTAAGGAAGCTAACTAATGACGGAATTGCGCACGCCGAATGTGGCTACGCCAGACATGGCGCTTGATCCTGCTGTTGTAAAGCTGATTGAATACGCAAAGGAAAAGAAAACCCTTTCCTATGATGAACTTTCCGATTTTTTGCCGGAGAATATCGTAAATTCCGACAAAATTGAACAGGTTCTTATCCTTCTGGACGCGAATAATGTCCAGCTTATTGATGAGGATATCCTGGGAGAGGATGAAGCGGAACCGCAGGTCCGGAAAAAGGAAGAGGCGGAGAAAAAACGCCTGGTCTACAACGAGAAGGAATCCTCGGTGGATGATCCCATCCGGCTGTACCTGAGGGAAATTGGAAAGGAAAATCTCCTTACCGCCGAACAAGAGGTGGAGCTGTCCAAACAAATGGAGAGCGGGGAAAATATTATCAAGGGTGTTATCAAGAAATCGGGGATGGTTATCCCTGAATTTTACCATATCGCCCAGCGGGCCTTTTCCAAGAAGGACCCCCGGGAATTAAGTCTTACCAAAAAGGAAGCCACCGAATACCTTACCGAACGCCGCCGCTTGAACCAGTTCTACAAGGAAACCCTCAGGGTAATCGGAGGGGATCTGAAGAGTTATATCGAAAACAAGCGGCGGATCATCACCCGGGGTGGGGATATTTTCGAGGATCAGGAGCTTAGCGGACTGAGGATCCGTATCCTGGAGGTGATCGAATCAGCGGAAATCCATCCGGAAGAAATAGTGGGCTTTTCGGATAAATTTGTCCAGGCTTCAAAAAAAATAAAACGTTATAAGAAAGAGCAGGAACGGATAGAAAAGCGGCTCCGGGTAGGTTCCCTCAAGGAATTGCGGGCTCTGGGCCGGGGTCTGACAATCAAAGAAGACCGGGAGCGGTTGGAGTCCGGCCTGGGGCTTACGTCCGACGAAATTAAGGAACTTATCCGGCATATCCAGGTTACGGAGAAAAAACTCCGCCAAATGGAATCGGAATTTGAGGAGTCTATCGAAGATATCAACCTCATGGCCAAGGAGATAAACCGCGGCCGGGTGATGATGAAAAACGCCAAGGACCGGCTTATCAAGGCCAATCTCCGGCTGGTGGTTTCCATTGCAAAGAAGTACACCAACCGGGGGCTTCATTTCTTCGATCTGGTCCAGGAGGGGAATATCGGCCTTATCAAGGCGGTGGAAAAATTTGAATACCGCAAGGGCTATAAATTCTCCACCTACGCCACCTGGTGGATACGGCAAGCCATAACCCGGTCCATTTCCGACCAAGCCCGGACTATACGGGTACCGGTTCACATGATAGAGCAGATCAACAAGGTTGTCCGGGAATCCCGGCAGCTTATGCAGGTACTGGGCAGGGAACCCTCGGACGAAGAAATCGCCGAACGGCTCGGCTGGACCGCTTTGCGGGTAAAATCGGTAAAGAACGTGGCCCGGGAACCTATCAGCCTGGAAACCCCCATAGGGGAGGAAGAGGATTCCCTGCTGGGGGATTTCATCGAGGACAAGGATGTGGAAAATCCGGCGAATCAGACCGCCTTTACCCTGCTCCAGGAGCAGCTTTCCGGGGTGCTTTCCACCCTGCCTGCCCGGGAGCAGGAGGTCCTCAAGATGCGTTTCGGTCTGGACGACGGCTATTCCCTCACCCTGGAAGAGGTAGGGCTCTATTTCAACGTTACCCGTGAACGGATCAGGCAGATTGAGGCTAAGGCTCTGCGGCGGCTGCGGCATCCCAGGCGGAGCCGAAAACTGAAGGATTATTTAGATCATTAAAGTCTTGATAAAATACTTTAACAAGTATGATTTTGTATACAAATGAAGGGGAATATACATGGTAATGGAAGATGTTTTTGAAAAGTTGCGGGCTCTGCAAGATATCCTGTCGGAAAAAATAACCTTGGAACGGGATATTCAGGAGATACCGAAACTACTGACCACCCAGGAAGAGCTTCTGTCCCGGCTTAAGAAATCTTTTATTGAAAAGAACCAGGATTATGAAAAGGCCAAGCTTTCCGAAGGGGATTTCAGGAATCTTCTGGCACTGGCGGAATCGGATCGGGAAAAAGCCGAAAAAAACATGGATTCCATCAGCACCCAGCGGGAGTATGAAGCCCTGGATAAGGAAATACGGGATGCCACCGAGAAGGAGCAGCAATACCGTAAGGAGCTTCAACGGGAGGAACGGGTTCTGGCGGATCTGGATGAACAGATGAAGCAGAACGCTTCTCTTATTGAGCAGCAGGAAAAGGAACTGATGGATCGCCGGGCGGGTAATGATGCGGAGGTCGCGGAAAAGAATTCCAAGGTTGCCGCTTTGGGGACGGACGAACAGGCCCTTATCCCCGGGCTTGATCCCGAGGTGCTCTTTAAGTTTGAACGGATCATCCGGAACAAGGGCGGCCGGGGTATTGTGGCTATCAAAGGCGGGGTCTGTATGGGCTGCCATATGATACTTCCCGCCCAGTTTGCCAATATGGTTCGTAAGCGGGAAGAAATTGTCTTCTGTCCCTATTGTTCCCGTATCCTCTTCTACGAAGAATCCGATCAGGGTGAAGAAGAATTCTTCGATAACGAAGACGCCGGTACCCTGGCCGACCTTGATGACATGGAAGACGACGAATATGATGAGGATGAGGAAGAAGAAGAAAAGGTCAATATCGACTACGAGGAGTAAATTTTAACGATGAACCAGGTTCCCGCACCGTGGATTGCTGCTTTTGCTGCAATAAAGCGGTGAGGAAAGTCCGGGCTCCATAGGGCATGATGCCGGGTAACTCCCGGGCGGCGGGGTGTAAGGTCCCGCCGACAGACAGCGCAACAGAAAGCAAACCGCCAAGGTATTTTTGGTTTACCAAAAATACCCGGTAAGGGTGAAAGGGCGGGGTAAGAGCCCACCGCGGGGGCGGCAACGTCACCGGCACGGCAAGCCTCATCAGGAGCAAAGTCAAGCAGCGTCCAGTGCCCACTGGTTTAGACGCGGGTAGACTGCTCGGGACCTAGTCCCGGGAGGCCGTCCGTAAGGGCGGTCCAAGATAGATGGGAACCGGAAATAGCCCTAAAGGGCTATTTTTACAGAACCCGGCTTATGGTTCATCGTTTTTTTCGTAATTGACTTTTTACCATAAATAGTGTTAGATCAATTAAAATATGTTTAACGAACGACCACGGTCCGAATATGGTCATCAGGCCCGCCTGAAGCAGACTTTCAAAACCGCCTTATTGGTTATATTGGCGATTATCCTCTGTATTTCTTTGGTTTTTGTTTTATATGGCTGGAAGAACAAGTTAGGGACTGAAAAAAAGGAACTATTACGTCTTTGGGATGAGGGCGCCTATGATAAAGCCTTTGAACAGAGTCGTACGGGGCTTGAGGAAAAGCCCATGGATTATTTTCTTTTAACCCTGCATGGGTTTGCATCATACCAGCTTGCCATTGCCCAGATCAATAATTTTGATACCCTCACTTATATTGATGAGTGTATTTGGTCCCTCAGAAAGGCACTCCAGGTAAAGAACGATGCTAATGACGGGCGCCTTCAGTATGTTTTGGGAAAGGCCTATTACTATAAAGGGACGGGATATGCGGACTTAGCCGTCCAGTTTCTCGAAGAGGCCCGGGATTTATCGTATAACGCCGTGGATATTCCGGAGTACCTGGGGCTTGCCTATGCGGCGATACAGGATTACCGGAGCAGCGTGGAGGCTTTTTCCCAAGCCCTGGTTCCGCAGGCAGATGATGGCGGAAGTACATCCGATTATCCTTCGGATCTGCTTCTTTTAGCCATAGCTCGTTCCTATATAGCCCTGGAGGAGCCGGAAACGGCAATGGCCTATCTTCTGCGCTGTATAGAAACATCCCGGGATTCCAATACGGTTATTGCCGGCCGGCTGCTTTTGGGAGATATTTTGGCTAAGGCCGGAAAACCGGAGGATGCGGAAGCGCAGTTTCAGGCTATATTGGATGAGGATGGTGAAAATGCCGAAGCCCACTTCCAGTTGGGTGAACTATATGAAGAACGGGGGAATAGAACCCGGGCTCGGGCTGAATGGCGCCGGGCGTGGAATATTGATTCTACCCATGCTAAGGCACGCGAGCGGCTTGCGCGCTTGTCTAATTAAGAGGAGGGCTTATGTTTGGAAGGAATTCTTCAGATATTGGTATTGATTTGGGGACCTGTAATACCCTGATTTATATACGCGGAAAGGGGATCGTCATCAACGAACCATCGGTGGTAGCGGTTGAGCGGGGGACTAAACGGGTGATGGCCGTGGGGACAGACGCCAAGCGTATGCTCTGGAAGACGCCGGAAAATATTATCGCCATACGGCCCATGCGGGATGGCGTAATTGCGGATCTTGAATCCACCGAAAAAATGATCCGGTACTTCATTTCCAAGGTACTTCCCCGGTACCGGTTTATAAAGCCCCGTATGGTTATCGGTATCCCCTCGTGCATCACCGAAGTGGAGCGCCGGGCGGTTGAGGAAAGCGCCTATAAAGCCGGCGCCCGTGAGGTGATGGTTATCGAGGAAAGCCTCGCCGCCGCTATTGGCGCCGACATTCCGATTTTTGAACCCGCCGGACATATGATCTGCGATATCGGCGGGGGGACAACGGAAATATCGGTCATATCCCTGGGCGGCATGGTGGTCACCAGCGCCATACGCCTTGGGGGCGATGAATTTGACGAGGCCATTATCAAACATGTTAAGAGTGTCCATAACCTCATCATCGGGGAGCAGACTGCGGAACGGCTTAAGATTGAAATTGGGAACGCCTCGCCGGATAAAACCATTGAGAAGGTCGAAATTAAGGGTACCGATGCTATTACCGGCCTTCCGCGGCGCTTAGAAATAGATTCTGTTGAGGTTCGGGACGCTTTGAAGGACCCGATTACCCAAATCGTCGATGAAATTAAGGCAACCCTGGGAAAAACTCCTCCGGAACTGGCGGCGGATATTGTAGAACGGGGTATCGTTATGACCGGCGGCGGCGCGCTTCTCAAGGGCCTGCCAAAGCTCATCTCCAAAGAAACCGGAGTCCCGGTAATCCTGGCGGAACATCCTCTGGATTGTGTCGCCCTGGGTGCGGGAAAATACTTTGAAAATGCCAGGGGTTTCAATAATACCCGCAGCATCTATGATGATCTAAACTAAAAGTTTATGGCGATGAACGGAGACCGCAGAGGCAAAGGCCGATTTACCGCAGAAGTCTATGTTTTCATAGCCCTTAGCCTGGTCTCTTTTTCTATACTCCTCTTTTCAACCCGCAGTTTTATTGTCGATTTTCGGGATGTGGGGCTTTCTCTTTTTTCCGGCATACGGGGGAGCATCTACGGTGTTTCTTCATTTGTTTCGAGAACCGTTCTCTCTGTTCAGGAACTTGCTACCCTGCGGCGGGAATACGCTGAATTGACGGATCGCATGACCCGGTATGAACAGCTTGAAAGGACCTCTACGGAGATCCGACAGGAAAACAACCGCCTCCGGGAACAGCTTGGCTTTGCGGAAACACTCCAGCTAAAGTATGTCCCCGCCCGGATAATAGGCCGCGATCCGGATAATCTTTTTTTGGCCCTGGTTATTAACAAGGGTAAGCGTGATGGACTTGAAAACAATATGCCCGTCATTGCATACCAGAACGGAATCCAGGCCCTGGTGGGTAAGGTTGTCCAGGCAGGGCAGTTTGAAAGCCTGGTCATACCGGTCTACGATTTGAACTTTTATGCATCCGCCAGACTTGCGGACTCCCGGTACGAGGGGTTAGTTGAAGGTCAGGGAAATCCGGAAAAAGCATTACTAATGCGTACCATCCCGAAACGGGCCCGTGATGAAATTAATTACGGAGATCAGATCATTTCCAGCGAAATAGGCGGGGTTTATCCCGCGGGTATTATCATAGGCAGGGTAAGTGGAATTCTGTACCAGGAAGGTGAAACTTCCCTGGCCGTAGAATTGGAGAGCGCCGTTGATTTTTCCCGGCTGGAATATGTATTCGTAATAGATGTGGAATCCATCAATGGGTAAGAATGTTATTTGGGCAACAATTTTTGCCCTCCTGGCGGCCATTCTTCAATCGACCCTGCTTTCCCGGTTGGCCATATACCATGCGGTGCCGGATATTGCCCTGGGGATCCTGGTCTTCAGCGCCTACAATAACGGTACCATGACCGGACAGCTTACGGGATTTTCTTCCGGCCTTCTTTTGGATTTTATCTCCGCTGCCCCCCTTGGACTTAATACCCTTGTACGAACCATCGTGGGCGCCTCTGTGGGACTTATGAAGGGAACCTTTTTTTTGGATACCCTGCTTCTTCCCATGGCCCTTTGCGGGGGGGCCACCCTTATAAAAGCTTTGTTTTTTTGGATACTCCACCTGTTATTTGCCCCAGCGGTACCGGCGTATGCTGCCCAGAGTCCCATCCTTTGGGTGGAATTTGCTCTCAACACTTTAATTGCACCCTTTTTATTCGCCCTATTAAAGTTATTTAAACCCCTACTGGTGGAAGGGAGAGATGGTTGATACGGCCAACAAATTTTCTCGAGGAAGATAAAAAACCCGAAAAACGGATATGGTTTCTCCAAATAATTTTTATTCTTATTTTTGTTGCCTATTCATCGCGGCTCTTTGCGATGCAGATCCTCAGTGGTGATGTGTATCGAACCCAAGCGGCGGCTATAGCCCGGAGGACCTCGGTTATTCCTGCCCAGCGTGGGGAAATCTTTGATCGTAACTATAATCAACCCCTTGTTCTGAACACGGATTCCTTCGCGGTAAGCATTACTCCGGCGGATGTTCCCCCGGGGGAAATACCAAATCTAATTGCCCGGGTTGCGGAGATTACAAAAATCAGCCGGCTACAGATTGAGGAAAGGATACCCTCGCAGTATTATTATCTCTATCAGCCTGTGGAAATTGCGGCCAATGTCCCATTTTCAACCATTGCCGCCCTGGCGGAACATCGGGATTCTCTTCCCGGGGTCTCCTGGCAATCCAAGCCCATGCGGAATTATGTTAATAATATCGGCAGCCTTGCACATATCGTAGGGTACGTGGGGAATATCACCCGGGATGAGCTTACCATGCTTTATAACCAGGGATATCAGCAGGGCGATGTGATTGGAAAGGCGGGTATTGAAAAGCAGTATGATGAAATACTGCGTGGAAAAGAAGGTTCGGAAACCCGGACCGTGGATGTTCGCGGCAGAAGGGTAGGGGATACCAATAACCTGCGCATCCCCCCCGAGATGGGAAAAAATCTTGTATTAACCATCGATAGTTCAATTCAAACCCTGGCGGAAAAAGCCCTGGGGGAGCGGATGGGAGCGGTGGTGGTTTCACGTCCCAGTACCGGAGAAATTCTCGCCATGGTCTCATATCCATGGTACGATCCCAATATTTTTAATAGCAATGAATTGGGGACCGAATATCAGTCGCTGATCAACGATCCTAACAAGCCCTTTATTAACCGGGCAATCCAGTCCAGCTATCCCCCGGCCTCAACCTTTAAAATCGTCATGACCACCGGGATTCTGACGGAAAATACCTTTCCCAGGGAGCAAACCATTGAATGTCCCGGCGAAATCTCCTATGGGGGCCGTAATTGGCACTGTCATATCAATTGGAACGAATATGGTCCCCGTCGTCACGGGCGGCTCAATCTGCAGCAGGCAATGGCACAGTCCTGCGATATTTATTTCTGGGCGGTAGGCCGGGATCATCTGGGTGTTGAGCGGATTAATTCCTATTCACGGCAATACGGTTTTGGGGAAATAACCGGCACGGATCTGCCCGGCGAAGTAGCCGGGTTTGTTCCCACCCAGCAGTGGAAGGATCGCCGTTTCCATGAACCATGGGTTCCGGGGGATACCATGAACATGTCCATTGGTCAGGGCTATACCCTGGTTACCCCCATTCAAATGGCCAATATGGTTTCCATGGTGGTTAATGATGGTGTCATCTATAAACCCCACTTACTCAAGGAAGTTCGGGATCCCCTTACGGGGGCAGTGGAAAAAGCCGTCAATCCCACGGTACTCCGTAAGAGCGATATTGATCACGATGTTTTTGAGACCGTCCGGAACAATATGCGCAGCGTTATGAGCGAAGGTACCGCACGATTCCCCCTGAATATAAGCGCCGTGGAGATAGCCGGAAAAACCGGTACCGGAGAAGTTGGGCCGACCCAGGGACGTCACTGGCATTCCTGGTTTGCAGCCTATGCCCCCTATAAAACTGATAATCCCGAAGAACAGGTGGTTGTATCTATTATTGTGGAAGCAACGAATACTTGGGAATGGTGGGCCGTCTATGCTTCGTCAATCATTTTTCAGGGGATCTTTGCAAAACAGAATTACGAAGATGCCGTTGCTGCGCTGGTTATCGATCAGGGACCTGTTTTTAGAGCGGTCGTGCAGGGGCAGCTCACGCAGGGGCGCGGGGAATGAAACTCCGGAATTTTCTTGAAATAGATTTTCCTCTTATTTTTTCTGTAATAATTCTGTCTATTTTCGGTATTCTTTTTATCTATTCATCCGGGGTAACCTCTGCGGGGGTTTTAGTTTCCAACGAATATATACGGCAGATAATCTGGGCTATTGTGGGGCTTATCGGCGCCTTAGTTATCGCCATGGTAGATTACCGGCGCTTTTATGATCTTTCAATCTATCTATATTTGGGTACCATAGCACTTTTGGCATACACCTGTTTGTTTGGCCGTTTGGTTAATGGAGCCCGGGCATGGATTGGAGTTGGATCATTCGGCATACAACCTTCTGAATTTGCCAAAATCACCACTATTATTTTCCTGGCCCAGTACCTGGACAATTCAAAAAGAAACAGAAATAGTTTTGTTCGCTTTTTCTTTTCTTGTGTCATTGTTTTTGTGCCCATGGTAGTGATCCTCCTGCAGCCGGATTTTGGCACATCCCTGGTATTTATTCCCATATTGCTGGTAATGACCTTTATCGCCGGTATGTCCCTGCGGTATGTGCTTTTTTTAGGGGCCTGTATTGTATTTACCGCCGTGTTTATGGTCCTGCCTCTTTGGCAGAGCTATATTTTGCGTCAATCCATGCCTTCTATGAATATCCTTAACAATACAAAATTTGTGATGATTACTGTCCTTGCCCTGGGTATTATTGCTGTCATCGGTCTTTTTGGTTTTTTACGGTATAAAAAAAGATATTTTTACTGGATCGTTTATTTCACCGCTATAATAATTCTATCTCTTGGGGTTTCGTTTTTTTCACATAAGGTTTTAAAAGATTATCAGATCATGCGGCTCATAGTATTCCTGGACCCCAATGTGGATCCCCGGGGGTCGGGGTGGAACATTATCCAGTCAATTACCGCCATCGGTTCCGGAGGTTTTATGGGCAGGGGTTATCTCCAGGGTACTCAAAGTCATTACCGTTTTCTGCCCCAGCAAAGTACGGACTTTATTTTTTCTATTTTCTCCGAAGAATGGGGCCTCCTTGGAGGACTTTTGGTATTCACCCTTTTCTTAATAATATGTCTGCGGCTTGTGCGGATCATGAAGACCACATCGGACCCCTTCGGTTCCTATATCGCCGCAGGCCTATCCGCCATGTATATCTTCCATTTTCTGATTAATGTGGGAATGACCATGGGGATCATGCCGATTACCGGTATCCCCTTACTGTTCATGTCCTACGGAGGATCAGCCCTAACCTCCGCCATGACCGGAATTGGCATAGCTTTGAGTATTTATACCAGAAGGTTCCAGCATTAAAACTGTTACCCATATAGACCCCTTAAAGCATCCTGGGGAATTATTGCTAAACGTAGAGAAGCCCGCCCGATATACCGGTGGTGAATATGGGCAGCTTGCCAAGCCGCAGTCTGTCTCGTTACTAAATATGCTCATTGCCTTTCCGGATCTGTATGAAATCGGCATGTCCAACCAGGCTTTCAGGATTATCTACAATGGACTCAATTCAATACCCGGAATTTCCTGTGACCGTGCTTTTGCCCCGGCGCCTGATTTTGAAGAACTCCTCCGTTCCAATAGTATTCCCCTCTATGGCCTTGATACCGGGATAAGCCTGGGCAGTCTGGATATTTTAATGTTTACCCTGGGATATGAATTGGGTATAACCGGAGTCCTCACCATGTTGGACCGGGGTTTTATTCCCCTTAAACGGACTGAAAGAGAGGAGGAGGACCCCATCGTAATTATGGGGGGCCCCTGTGTTTCCAATCCCCTGCCTTATGAACGCTTCGTCGACGCCTTTTGGATAGGTGAAGCTGAAGCCGGCTTCTTTGATCTTGCAGCAGAATTGCGGGATCTGAAACTGGCGGGAGCGGGAAGGGGGGAACTCCTGGAAAAACTCCAAGCCCATCCCTCTGTTTGGACCTGGGGAAAAAAACAGGCAGTTCGTGCGGTGGATTCCCACTTTGCATCCCGTCCGGCGGTCTTTCCGGTTCCCAGTATAAAAATTGTTCAGCACCACGGGGCGATAGAAATAATGCGTGGCTGTCCTAACGGCTGCCGTTTCTGTCATGCCGGTATCTGGTACCGCCCCATGAGGCAGAAGAGTGCAGATACAATCCGGCAGGAGGCGGCCGCTTTTATCAATATCGGCGGCTACCGGGAAATAAGTCTTTCTTCCCTGTCCACCGGGGACTATCAGCATATCGATTCCCTGGTAGGATCCCTGAACGATGAATACGCTTCCCGGCATATTTCCTTTCAGCTTCCCTCCCTGCGGGTATCAACCTTTTCGATGCCCCTGTTAGAAAAAGTGTCGGCGGTGCGAAAAAGCGGGCTTACATTTGCGGTGGAAACCCCCATAGAGGCCTGGCAGATGGCAATCAACAAAGAGGTAAGCAGGGATACTGTTGTGGCTATTTTGACCGAAGCCAAACGGAACGGCTGGCGGGGCGCCAAATTTTATTTTATGATAGGTCTCCCGGTGGGGGATAGTGAACGGAGCGAAGAACAGGAGATTGTGGAGTTTATCCTGGAAATTGCCCGCCGCACCGGGATGAATTTCAACATCAATGTGGGAGCTTTTGTACCCAAAGCTCATACGCCCTATCAGTGGGCAGCCCAGATTGATGCAAAAACAGCCCGGGCTAAGATTGAATATATCCGCAATACCTTAAAAAAGCGCGGTCACAAGGTTAGTTTTAACGATCCCTTTATAGCGGTAATTGAGGGAGTCCTGAGCCGGGGAAACGAACGGGTAGGGGAGCTTATCGAAAAAGCCTATGAGCAAGGCTGCCGCTTAGACGCCTGGGATGAATATATAAAGAAAGATGTCTGGGCCGATCTTTTAGAAACCCATGCTCCTTTGGTTCAGGCTATCCATACGGCCGGCAACTTAGAAGAGCCCCTGCCTTGGGATTGTATCAACAGCGGTACAGCGGCATATTTTCTTAAACGTGAGTATGAAAAATCAAACCTTAAAGAATTTACATTACCATGTACAAATAATTGTACTAATCCCTGCGGAAATTGTGCTAAGGAAACAAAGGTAGTATACAATAATATACATCATGATAATTTACATTATGATATACCCCTGCTAGATGAAGCTAAAAAACAAGACCCGATAACTCTGAGAATTCTATTTTCATTTGAAAAACAAGGTACTGCCGTTTTTCTGCCGCACCTGGCCTTGATTGAATTATTCTCCATGGCCTTTATGCGCGCTAATATTCCGATATTATTTACCCAAGGATATAATCCTACCCCAAGACTGGATTTTGCTTCCCCCTTATCATTGGGCATCAGGGCCAACGCTGAAATTGCCACCGTCGATTTAAACTTAAGTGAGGGCGCCGATTTTTCCGCAGAAGATTTTCTTAAAAAAATCAATAAGAATCTTCCCGGGGGCATTATTGTCAAAGAAGCCATAAAAGTCAAAATCCCTACGGGCAGCAAAAAACATTCGGTTCCTTCATTGCTCTGGGGCTTTGAATACCAAGCTCCGGAGAACGGTTCTGATTTTATCCCCGTATTGGAAGAAAAAAATTACCGCACCCTACGAATAAATCCGGGATACTCCATATTCAATTTAACCCGCAAAGCAGTCCTGGCGAAAAGCTTAGGGGATACAAGTAAGCACGACTCGTATTTTAACGTTTACCGGTCTCTTTATCCCGATTGATAAAAAAGACCCCCGATTAAACTAGACAGAATATACATTATAGCTAGTAAAATAGTCACATTAAAACCCCTACAGCCTTTTGGACACCCTTCTTGCCTTTTACAGGTACTCCTTTCCGGCTTCTATTACCTTATCGAGCACGGCAAGCTCGTCCGAATGTACCGCATCCTCTTCAATATGGGCATCCAGAGAAGCCTCAACTTCTTTAAACTCCACATCCGTTAAGTACCGAAATTTGAATAGCTTCGGAAGCGGTTTGTCAAAGCCCTGGAAGAAAACGGCCACAGGCATCCCTGCTAATAACGGCTTAGCCAGCAACATCAAGGCCGCAAAATAAATGGCCTCACTTTTGGATACCCCTTCCACCGGAATCGGCGCTACCTTTCGGTCGTAACTTCCTACCCAATAGTCAACCAAGGACTCATAAAAGTCGTAGCTGGTTCTTTTAACAATTACCCCAGGGCCAAACACGCGCTCTGATTCGGCCTTCCACAGCTTGGCCACGAGCTCTTTCGGGATATAATCCCACGTGTACGCCGGTGAAAAGCGCTTCAAATATACCGAAATATCATCTACCGAAACTATTGGTTCTTGTACCAAGCTATTCATCGAAATCAGTCTATTGAGCTGCTCCGGACTGATTTCCGACGGCCCTTTATGCAGGATCTCACCAACAAGCAGGATGCGCTGTAACTGGGGGTCCCCACTCTCCACAATGGCCCGAATCACCTTGGAATCTTCCGGAATAACCTTCCCCCGGGAAGTCCAGGTCGCCCCTGCTGCCGAAGCTTCAAGCTTCTGATACGCCTCTGTTTGCCGTGCAGCATTGAGCACGATTGAAAAAGCTTTCTTGTCCATTAATTCCTCCTCCTGTCTTTTTCGACCTTTTCGACTTTGCGGTTCATTATTGTACCCACAACGGAATCAATCGGGTAAACGAAATATACCGATAAAGGTTGGCGTACTATAAACCGGAGAAAAATTGTTATCCATTCCATAAGCCATAATATACATAGACACATAGGTATATTTTGGGCCGGAAACCGAATTATTATTTGCAATGTCCAGGTTGGTAAAGGTATTCTGGTTAATAAAACTACCGGTATTTAAATCGGAATGGTTGGTAAAATACCGGTTACCCGCATAGGGGTTCATAATGCCACTCTCGGAATAACGCCAAAGGTTAATCGGGGTAAGCGTCCGATTTACACGGGTATCACCGGGAAAAAAGGCCGGCCGTAAAGGAAAATTTCTGGCAAAATCCAAAGTGATAATGCCCGACGAAGAACCTAAATAGCTTTCAATAGAGTTATTTTCTAAGGCCAGGGGATAATATTTCCGGTTAGAAAAAATACTACCCATGGTGGTGGGTACCACCGAATTGTCAGTATTGGTATAGGGATAAAATGCGTAATAATCGGAAAATAAAGAGGAATTAATTCGCTCCAATTGTTCAGTAGAGACAGTTCCTTCAACCAATAATCCGCTGATATAAATACGATAATAAATTATAAAATAACGAAAGTAATAGGGTTCACTGGGAAGCCTGATAAAAGCCTGTGTATTGAGTGTCAGTGGAATTCCCGGATCTACCGGCTCAAGGTACATATATTCTTCAATCCCGCAGGATCCAAGAATACTAAGTACCAAGACGGATAAAAATAACCGGAAAAACCGGAACCCTTTTGCCATTAGGATCCGCTGTTTGACAGGGTTATGATCCGGTCCTGCGCCAGGTTAACCCAGGTAGTCTCGTTTGCCCATTTTTCTGATATAAGCCTATAGGCTTCCAAGGCAGCTTGCGTATCGCCCTGGGATTCGTTAAGCCTGCCGATCGAGAACTGGGCACGGGCAGCGCCGGGAAAATCGGACACATGGGCGGCGCTTTCCGAATAGAAGCTTATAGCCTCTGCCAGGTTCCCCTGCTCTTCCGCTGCTACCGCAGCATTGAACAGAGCTACCGGAGCCAGGTATGATTTTCCCGCCAGCTTGGCGGAACGGGTCCATGCTTTCTCCGCTTCCCCCCAGTCTTTCCTTTCCATATATATTGACGCCACCAAGGAATAGGCCCGAGATCCGGCATAGCCTGAATGTTTTTCCCCAAAGGCGCTAAGCTCATCCAAGAGGGCCCGGACTTCCTCCGCCTTTGAAGCTTCGTTAATATCAATTACCAGGATATCATAACGCTGGGAAAAATCCTCAACAGCGTTAATGGCCTTTTCCTGCACCACATCCCGAATGGTAAAACCAGTGATAAAACCTATCACTATTACGACCGCTAATATCATGGTAATCAGCAGCTTCTTACGGTTACGCTGAATGAAATCAGCCAGACCATCACCAAAACTGCGTTTTTCCTTTGTTTCTTCCCTTGTTGTTGCCATAATTAATTCTCCTTAATGTTCATAATATCTAATTCTTTTATTAGCCGTGATAAATAAGTCCTTTGGATATCCAGGGATTTTGCGGCCTCAGTCTGATTCCAGTTATTTTCTTCCAGAACCTTTTGAATAAAGTGAGTCTTAAAAACATTGATCGCCGTTTTAAGATTCCTGTCTCCTTCATCGGTATCAGTTTCATTACCGAGCTTAAGGAAAAGATCCTCCTTCCGTATCCATGAATTTTTTCCAATAACGCAGGCCCTTTCGATACAGTTTTCCAATTCCCTGATATTCCCCGGCCAGGAATAGGACAACATGGCCTCTATTGCTTCATTAGAAAACCCAGCAAACTGTTTTTTGGTTTCCCGAATAAATTTCTTAAGAAAAAATTCCGCCAGTTCCGGAATATCCTCGGAACGCTGCCGCAGGGGCGGAACATAAATGGGTAATACATTCAAACGGTAGTAAAGATCACTGCGAAACTCTCCCTTTTCAACCTGGTCTTCAATATCCTTGTTGGTGGCCGCCAAAATACGCACATTTACTGTTACCGATACTTCGGAACCGATCTTCTCGAATGTCTTTTGCTGGATAACCCGGAGCAGTTTTGCCTGAAGCTGGAGGGGAAGATCCCCAATCTCGTCAAGAAAAATGGTACCCCCATCCGCCAATTCAAAGCGGCCCCGGCGGGTCTGGATGGCCCCGGTAAAGGCCCCTTTAACATGACCAAAGAGCTCGCTCTCCAAAAGGCCTTCCGGAAGGGCTGCGCAGTTTACCCGTATAAAAGGCGCCTTTGCGCGGGGGCTGCGGAGATGTATCTGCTCGGCAAATATTTCCTTCCCTACCCCGCTCTCCCCCAGGATCAGTACCGAAGAATCGGTTTTGGCAATCCTATCAATGATATCGATCTTTTCTATGATGATGGGGCTTTTCGCAATCATGGTGTGATAGCCCTTATCGTTTTTAATCTGATCCTGCAGTGATTCTATTTCTACTCTGACTTGTTCAAAGTTCCGGGCGTTCTGAATGGCTAAGGCCGCCTGGTTAGCGAATATTTCAAGCCATTCAAGATCATCCTGGGTAAATATTTTATTTTCTTTTTTATTTAACAGCTCAATAACACCGATACACTCATCTTTGCTGCGCATAGGCACCGCAAGCATGGTCGTGGAAGGATATCCTATCCGTTCAGAAATAGAACTTAGGTGACGTTTATCATTGATAACATCATTAACTATGATAGATTTATTATGCTGAGCAACCCATCCGGCTATACCCTCTCCGAATTTTACGGTGAACTTTTTTACCTCCGCCCCCTTGGTACCCAGGGCTATTTCAAAACGGAGCTCCTGGTTTTCACGGTTTACCATGAGGAGGCTTGAAGCCTCCCCCTCGCATAACCTGGTAGCGGACTCAAGAATTTCAGTTAGTAGTGAATTGACGTCCGTATAATTGGAATTAATGAGAGCATTAATCTCAATCAGAGTGTTAAATTTCTGAACGTCTATAGCTGACAGCATAAAGCGAACCTTTGGTTCGAGCGGTCTATCTTACCCCTCGGGAGTATTTTTTGATTTTAAAAAATCCCCAAGGGTAAAGGTAGAACCATCGGATTCTTCAGCCGCCATGTACCGCGATAACTCATCTCGCTGGACCTTCTTCTGATAATCCTTGATAGAAAAAGCTACCTTCTGCTTATCCGGTTGCATTTCTAAAACCACCGCTTTTATTTTATCCCCAACATTGTACTTTTTAAGAAGTTCATCCGGGTCGTCCTCCCGGTTTTCCGGAAGGTTGGATTTATGAATGAGCCCCTCAATACCGCCGGGTACCCGGACAAAAACACCAAAGTCGGTGACCGATGAAACTTCGCCCTCAACCAGGGAACCCGGTTTATAACTGGAGGCGAAACTCTGCCAAGGATCTTCCGAAAGCTGTTTAACACCCAGCCGGATGTTTTTGTCCTCCGCTTCAACACTGATAACCATGCACTCGATTTCCTGGCCCACTGAAAATTCGCTTCCCGGATGTTTGATCTTTTTAGTCCAGGAAATATCATCCCCGTGGAGGAAGCCGTCGATTCCCTCTTCCAGTTCGATAAAGGCCCCGGCATTGGTAATCTTTGCTACCTTGCGGGTAAGCCTGGTCCCTACGGGATACTTTGCTTCTATCTCGCTCCAGGGGTTTGGAGTAACCTGTTTAAGCCCAAGGGACACCCTACCCGCCTGGAGGTCGTAACCCAGGATCATACATTCGGTATCGTCACCTATGGAAAGTACTTCCTCAGGCTTCTGTATCTTTTTTACCCAGGAGAATTCTGAAATATGCACCAGCCCTTCGATACCCTCTTCAAGTTCCACAAAAGCGCCAAAGTCGGTAAGTTTGGTTACTTTACCTTTGATAATATCGTTGACGTGGTATTTATCCTCAAAATGGACCCAGGGATCATCGGAAAAATGCTTTAACGAAAGGTTGATCCGCCTTTCCTGAGGATCAATGCGGATTACCTTGAGGCGTATCTCCTGACCCTTCTTAACAAAATCCTTGGGCCGGGTTACATGACCCCAGCTCATATCATTGATATGGAGCAGGCCGTCGAAGCCCCCCAGATCGATGAAGGCGCCAAAGGAAGTAAAACTCTTTACCGCCCCGCTTACATCATCCCCGATCTGAGTTTTTTCAAAGAAATCCTTCCGTTTTTGCTCGATTTCTTCTTCGAGCCATTTGCGGCGGTTTACTACAATATTAACTTTTCCATCCGAATAGAGCCGTTCTACATAAAAATTGGTTTTAAGCTCCAGGAGCTTCTCCGGCTTATCTACTTTCTGGGCATCGGACTGGCTGATAGGCAGGAAAGCCCGTACTCCGGCGCCAAGATCCACATCGTATCCGCCTTTGACAAGCTTTTCGATGGTCCCCACTACCATGGTATGATCCTGAAAGGCCTGGCGTAAATTCTTCCAAAAAAGCTTTACATCCGCTTTTTGCTTGGAAACAATCACTTCGCCGTATTTATTCTCCTTTGCTATGAGAATAACCGACACCACATCCCCTACCTTGGGAACTTCAGCGAATTCTCCAATGGGGATTTTCCCTTCGGATTTATACCCCACATCAATAAAGACCTGATCAGGGGTAACCTGAATGACATGGCCGTCTACCAGCTGCCCCTCTTCGAGCTGTTCAAGGCTCTTGAGATACCTTTCCTGCAACTGCGTCTGAATATCGTCCTGAGAATTTGCAGGTTTCTGCGCGTTTGATTCTTCTATCGGACTAGTGTCCACCGGACTACCGTCCGCACCCACTTCCAACTGGCCCATGGTTGATCCTTCTATCTGTGTATTTATTATTTCTTTTATCAATTTCTCATAAACTTGGCTAATGGTCAAGTCCGAAGTGTCCAAATAACGCACTCCGGGAACGATTTTAAGGCTTCCTTCGGCTTTATTTTTGTCAATTTCGTCCCGCTCCCGGATAGCGGCAAGGATCTCCTCCAAACTGAGCTTGGAAACCCCCTGGCCAAAACGCCGCTTTGCCCGGGCTTCCGCCGAAGCGTCCAGGTAAAACCGGTATTTTGAATCGGTAAAAACCACGGTGGTCATGTCCCGGCCCTCTACCACCACATTTAAGTCCCCGGCGATTGCCCGGATAAGATCATTTACCAAGTGCCGTATGGGTACATGCGCGGATAGGGGGGCGACAAATCTGTCGATTTCGTCGGTGTGGAGCAGGGAAACCACATTTTCCCCCTCCAGGTATACATCTCCGTCCTTGTACGCAATACGTGCAGACTTGGCGAAACCCAAGGCTGCTGTTTGATCCAGGGGATCGATATGGCTACGGATACAGCCCAGGGTAATGGCCCGATAAAGGTTCCCCGAATTGAGGTAGGTAAAGGGCTTTTCCCCCGGCAGTTTCAGCTTTTCCGCTAAATTCTTGGCGATGGTACTTTTTCCCGATCCCGCAGGCCCGTCAATAGCAATAACCACTATGTTCTCCTCTGCAACAAAATTTCTTTTTCTTCCTCTGTAAGAGCTCGGGACTCCCCTACCCCAAGGCTGCCTAAAACCACCGGTCCTATTCTGATGCGATGGAGTTTGCTGGGGTGCAGGTGGAAATGGGAGAAAACCCGGCGGATCTCCCGGTTTTTGCCCTCAATAAGAACCACCCGAATAGACTTTCGACCCAGACGTTCAATTTCCGTGGAACGATAGAAGACCCCTTCGATTTCCAGGCCCTTCTCAAATTCTGCAATCATGGTATCCGGAATGGGTCCGGTGGCTTCCACCAGGTACTCTTTTTTAATTTTCGCCGAAGGATGGCTTACCTTTGCGGCGAAATCACCGTCATTGGTAAAGATGATAAGCCCCGAAGAGCGGTAATCCAGGCGGCCAACGTTGTACAGCCGTTCCCGGGGCATGGGGAGCAGATCCTTTGCAAGGGACCTGCCCTGGGGATCCGAGGAACTGCATATGTACATAGGCGGTTTATTGAGGACCAGATAGTGGAATTTCGTTTCGATTTGCAGGGCGATTCCATCCAGGCGTATATCATCGGTGGGTAAGACCCTGGTACCCAGAACGGTTACCACATTGCCGTTTACGCTTACCCGGCCGGAACTGATGAGCCCCTCGCAAGCACGGCGAGAAGCTACCCCGGCATGGGCGAGGTAGACCTGGAGCCTGAGAGCTGCACGAGAAACTTCGTTACAAGCTGCGGTAGTATTATCCGTTAAGTTCAAACCGTTCGGTCTCACTTTCGCTTAGTTTGGGTAAATCGGCGATACTTTCCAGGCGGAAAAATTTGAGGAATTCCCTGGTGGTACCATACTGGACGGGCTTCCCGGGTATGTCTTTTTTTCCCACCTCCCGGATAAGCTCTTTTTCCAGGAGCAGACGGATCATATTATCCGCAGAAACACCCCGCATCGCCTCAATCTCACTACGGGTGATGGGTTGTTTGTAGGCAATGATGGAAAGAGTTTCCAGAGCTGCCTTGGAAAGCTTGGATTCGTTCTTTTTGCCATACCGTTCCCTAAGGTTATCCCAGTATTCCTTCTTGGGAGATATCATGATTCCCCCGCCAATTCTGGACAGTTCTACCCCGGAATCTTCCCGGGCATAGCGTCCTTCCAGATTGCTTAACGCCTTTTGAATCACATCCTTGGATAGGCCGGATATGCGGACTAAGCCCGCTTCATCCAGAGGATCCGCCTCTAGGTAGAGGATGGCTTCTATCAATGCTGTTTCTTTCTCCGTCCGTATATCCATTACGATGAAGCTCCCTCTGCCGGAACTGTGCCAAAGCCCACCCCGGGGCGTATCAATATATCCCCAAACATGCGGTTCTGCAAAACTATAACCATCCTGAGTTTTACCGCTTCCAGCAGGGCCAGGAAGGCGCATACAATATCCATGATAGAACCATTTCTGACCACCAGATCGGTAAAGTTACACTCCCCCTTCGTCTCCAGAAATTCGGTAATAAGGGTTAGTTTTTCGTTAATCGAGACTTCCTCGTACATGTCGAGGATCCGTTCCCCGGGAAGATTGGACATGATGGACGAGAAAGTTTTTACCAGTTCCCAGATATCCACCTTTTCCCAGAGTTCATCCTCCGCAAAAGGCAGGGCCCGCTGGAGTTTTTTACGCTCCATGACCCATTCGGCCTCTTTTTCCTTTTCTTCCATTAAATCGGATAGTTTTTTAAACCGCTGATACTCGATGAGTTTATCCACCAGTTCTTGCCGGGGATCTTCAATATCGTCTTCCAGGTCCAGCTCAATGGGCAGGAGCATTCTGGATTTTATATACAGTAGGGATGCCGCCATGGCGTGGAATTCGGTAAGATCCTCCAGATCAAGCTGGGTGACAAAACGGAGATAATCCAGATATTGCTCGGTAATCTGGGCAATAGGAATGTCGTACAGGTTGACTTCATTTTTTTTGATGAGGAAAAGGAGAAGGTCCAGGGGGCCTTCAAACTCGTTTACTCTGAAGTTGTGGACTACGGAGGTGTTTGTGGTATCCATCTGTGGGTAGTATACGCGGATTGGGGGTGGGTAGTAAAGTACCCGCCTTGCCGGATTATGTGGCAAAGACGCCGGCGGGGGCGGTGAATCCCCGCTGCGGGATGCCTGTAGAATTCCCCTATGAAGCCCCTTCGGGTCTTCTCCGGGGAGGAATTCCAGAATATCCCGCAGCGGGGATTCACCGCCCCCGCCGGCGCCATTGTCAACTTAGCTGTACGATACAGAGAGATGTGCTAGCGGTTTCTGGGGCTTATCACCTTGCGGTGATTTCGCTGAAGCGGGCGCTGCTTGTTTGGTGTGACGGGTGGAGCCATACATAGCTTATTTGACAAAATTGCTTAGGAGTAGTATACTTTTTTCGGTTTTCTTTGCCTGAGAATTATTTTGGGGAGGGATTAAGTATTATGGGTATAATTGTGCCAAAACATGCCTGTCCGCCCCTAATCTTCTTTCTTGTTTTTTCGATCCTGTCATGTTCAACGCCGCCTCATGCTCCAATAAACGTCTTTAACGGGCAAAGTTCGGTATCAGTAATAGAACAAAATGCGGCGGAAGATGCAGAATCCGGAATACCTTCAATAGATAACGCTATAAAACAAATTGCGGCAACCATTGAAACCCGTTTGTCACAGGATGTGCGTATTGCGGTGGTTAATGTTAGCTCGCCTTCTGTCGTTTTTTCCGATTATGTCATAGAAGAGCTTATTATGGCGCTTATGCAAAACCAGAAACTACGGGTGGTTGACCGCAATGCTTTTAATTTTGCCTTTGTGAACACCGAGATTAATTTTCAGCTATCGGGGGCCATAAGCGACGAGACCCAGGTCTCTATCGGAAAGATGATGGGCGCACAATCGATAATGACCGCCTCGCTTATCGACCTGGGGGACGCCTACCGTCTGCGGGCGGCGGTTCTGAATGTTGAAACCATGGCAAGGGAAGCAACTGCCAGCACTGATGTGCAAAAGGACAGCAGGATCACTTTTCTGCTTACCACAACCGAGCTGCAGACACGAAAACAAATAGAAACCCCCGAAACCGCATACGATTACCGCAGGCGGGGCAACGAATATCTCCATGATAGAAAAGAATACGACCTGGCCATAGCCGATTTTACCAGTGCAATACGGTTAAATCCCCTTGATGCGGATGCGTACTTTTTCCGCGCATTAGCTTACACCAGAAAGGACGATTTCGATAAAGCCCTGTCCGATTACACCGAAACCCTGCGTCTTAATCCAAAATACGGCGCCGTCTATGCTTCACGGGGCGGGGTGTATGCACAAAAAAATGATTACCGGAATGCCCTTACGGATCTATCGGAAGCCATCAAGATAGACCCGAATGACGCGGTCGCCTATAACAACCGAGCATTAACCTATATCTATACTAAGGACTATACGCTTGCCCTTGAAGATCTTAACAAAAGCATATCCCTTGATCCTGCCAAGCCTATTTTTTTTGAAAACAGGGCGTATGTTTATGTTCATCTTAAGGACAAACAGAAGGCCGTTGAAGACCTTGAAAAGGCTTATGTCCGTGATCCCGGCAATGAGTTTATACACAATAGACTTATTAATTTGCGGGATTATGGTTTGTGGCGTGAATAACAGGAGTGTTAAAATGAAGAAATACTTTTTGCTGTTTTTGTTTCCGCTCTTGGCCGGATGCAGTTCGACGTACTATTCACAAAAAGCATCAGGTTATCAATCTGCCCAAAAATGGGAAAAAGCTATTGAAAATTATTATCGAGCAGAGAGCGCCACAAAAGACAGGCATGAAATTGCTGAAATAGATTACCTTATGGGTTTGTGCTATGTTGCTATGGAAGAATATTCCCGCGCATTAAATCGTTTTCTTAATGCGATTTTATGGCATCCTTCTGATAGTGCGTATGATAAGGTTCGTTATTTCAGAGCTTCTTATGACACTTATTATAAGCTATATGAACTATATAATGAAAATGGTGATCACAAAGAAGCATTCCGCTATCTTAATGACGCGATTCTTACTAATGCTTTAATGACCCAGAATCAATATGATACATGGAAACAATTTTTACAGGATTCTGAAAATACAGATAAGAGTCGTGTGGAAAAATCTCGTGGAATAATAGTATTTGATATTGACAACAAAGATAATGGCGAGGAACATGATTTTTTTTTCGAAGACAATTTTATTGATAAGTTTGCCAGGAAATATTATTTATCCGCTTTTTCTGAAGGGAATGTCCTTTTACTGCCGGAAGGCAACTATACTTTTCCTTTATACTACAAAAAAGGGAATGTTCAAAGCCCTGTCATGGACTTAAATACAGCTGTCCTGGCAGGGCATGTTTATACATTTGACACCGTTGCGGATAATCAGCAGGTTACTATAAGTTTTGTTGATATTACAGAAAAAGAATTAGGACGCGCCCCTGATACCAATCCAAGTGCAACGGTATCGCAAATCTATAGATTTAATACTGAAAAAACAGCTGTTGCGAGCAGTCAAAGCAAACCTGCAAGCCCCGCAACACCCAGTAATTCTTCAAATAATACACAGATAGTAGACTTGACTGGCCAAACCGACAATGAATTTACCATAACTGCGGGTAAAACATATAAACTCAAATTTACGCCGGAGAATAGAAGAAATGATGGTCTATGTACACATGATATTGTCTTAGATGTCCTGCCCGGTTATAAGTCGGTCACGCTTTATACAGAGGGAACACTTGACACCATTATAGATCAGCACCCTATGTATGTTACGTCTGACATATTACTCAGTTGGGGTAAAATTTCTGTCGACCCCAGACCTCAAGGCGTTACCAGTATTGATAATATTTCAGAAACAAACCGTAACAGCCGTATGTATCTCCCCTCTATTCCCGCAAACAGAAAAATTCTCCTGATCATATCTGAAGAATCCGGCAATGAAGGAACATATACCCTCGTTGTAGAAGGAACACGGTAATTTAATGAATAGAACATTAAAAACTGCAAAAAACCGTATATTTGTTGTCCTGTTGTTTTTATGCGGCGCACTTCTTAATGCCCAATCAAGGCGGGTTCAGAATCTTGATGAACTTATAAAAATAACCGCCCTGGAATTAGAAACCCGTCTGCAGGGGAATACCCGGCTTGCAATAACAAATATCCGATCCGATTCCGCAGCCCTTTCGGATTATATAATCGAAGAACTGTTTATAGCCCTGAGCGATAGCGGCAAAATAGCCGCCATTGATACAAATACCCTTAACCGTTCCCTGGCTGATACCGAAATTAATTTTCAGCTATCCGGATCTGTGAGTGATGAAACCCAGGTATCCATTGGAAAACTGCTGGGAGTTCAGCAAGTGCTCTCCGGCTCTTTTGCAAAAAACGGAAATGATTATCAATTACAAACAGTTCTTCTTGATGTGCATACAAAAAGGCAGTCCAATTTACCGGCCTTGGCGGTGGCCGGTAACCAAAGAATAAATGTCCTGATGGCGCAAAAGAGTGTTCAGGAGCCCCTGGTTGCAAAAAATCCGGTTACTGCCATTGAATTTCAAAGACGAGCAGAAATGCACCGTAAAAATAAGGATCATACAAATGCTATTGCGGATTTAACAAACGCAATTGCGCTTGGTCCGCAATATATAACCGAAATATATCTTAAACGTGGAAATGAGTATCACAAAATTAAAAGTTTTGAACTTGCAATTGCAGATTTTACCCGGGTGATAAATCTGAATTCAGACTATGCCGTCGCTTACCGTAATCGCGGCATGTCTTATGCAGCGGTGGGTGAATATAACAAAGCCTTATCCGATATTACCCGGGCGATACAGATAGCCGCAAATACCGCCAGCATGTATAGTGCCCAAGGAATAATACATGCCGCTATGGGTGAATATAATAGCGTAATTGATGATGCAAATAAAGCGCTTGCCATTGATCCGGGAAACACTATGGCCTATACCTTGCGAAGCGACGGCTATTATTCAACCGGCGAATTTGATAAATGCATAGAGGATCTGCAGCAGCTTATCCGCCTGGAACCGGGTAATATTGAGCATAAGAATAAGCTTTGTACAGTGCTTATTGAACGCGGAACATCTTATGGGCAGCAAGAGGAACATACAAAGGCCCTTCCCTACTTTAACCGGGCAATAGCTTTAAATTTGCCAAGGGCGGACACTTATGCCAACCGGGGCATGGCATACTATTGGCTCGGCGACATTGAGAAGGCCTTTGCCGACATGGCAAAGGCCGCTCAACTTGATCCCAATAATACACAGATACGATCCACGCTGGAGCGATTCAGCCGATTACGGTAAAGGCTTCACCGGGTTATTGCAGTTGGTCAAAAAAGGTCCTCGTCTCCCTTCCCGGGTTTCCGGCCTATGGAGATGGTCTCCGTGGGGGCGGGTTTGTTTAGGGGAGGTCTGCCGCGGCCCCGAGAGGCTGCCGGCGCTTCCGATGAGGCCGGGGGTGTTCCCAGGGTAATGCCTGCGGGGGGTTTTGGTGCGGCTGCTTGAACAGCGGTAGCTGCTGCTGCAAGACCGGCGGCCGGCGGCGGAGTAGGCGCTTCTACAGGAGCCGCTGTCTGGGTGACGGGGTTTAGTTTTCCTTGACCTTGCGGGGAGAAATCCCGGCCGGGGAACATGATTTTCCGGAGCTTCTGTTCCACCTCAACGGCGAAGGCAGGGTTTTCTTCCAGGTATTTTTTTGCATTTTCCCTGCCCTGGCCGACTTTTTCTTCGCCGTAGGAAAACCAGGCGCCTTTTTTTTCGATGATATCGTATTTGACCGCCGCATCCAGAAGGCTGGCTATGGCGGAAATGCCCTTACCAAAGATTATTTCCAGTTCCGCCTTCCTAAAGGGCGGGGCCACCTTGTTCTTTACCACCTTGACCCGGACACGGTTGCCCAGGGCATCCTCATCGCCGCTCCCTTCGATGGTCTCAAACTTACGAACGTCCAGACGCACCGAGGCGTAGAATTTAAGGGCATTACCGCCGGTGGTTGTTTCGGGGTTGCCGAACATGACGCCGATTTTCATGCGGATCTGGTTGATGAAGATGAGGATAGTCCGGGACTTTCCGATGGTGGCGGTGAGTTTTCGCAGGGCTTGGCTCATGAGCCGGGCCTGAAGGCCCATGTGGGCATCCCCCATGTCACCCTCAATTTCCGCTTGGGGGGTTAGGGCTGCCACGGAGTCCACCACGATTACGTCTACCGCGCCGGAACGGACCAGGCTTTCGGTGATTTCCAGGGCCTGTTCACCCGTATCGGGCTGGGAAATCCAGAGTTCATCCGTGTTGACCCCCAGATTTTTGGCGTAAACCGGGTCCAGGGCGTGTTCAGCGTCCACAAAAGCCGCCACACCGCCCATTTTTTGGGCCTCCGCGACAACGTGGAGCGCCAGGGTGGTCTTCCCTGAAGATTCCGGGCCATAGATCTCGATGATCCGCCCCCGCGGAAAGCCGCCTATCCCCAAAGCTTCGTCCAGGAGCAGTGCTCCCGAGGGGATCACCTCTATGCCTGAGGCGTTAATATGGGCGCCCAGCTTCATCAGTGACCCGGAACCAAATTGTTTTTCAATCTGGAGCCGGGCAGCCTCCAGGGCCTTCTCTTTTTCTTCGTTTGAGGCCAGGGGGTTTCCCCTGGTTTTTTCTACTTCATTCTTCGCCATGCTTTCTCCCTCCCCTGCAATACGACGCTACGGATGATTTTACTTTATATCGTAAAAAAAATATAGCGAAGCCGCAGGATTTTCCATTGAATTTTTTTAAGGTAATGCCCTTACCTTAGCTTTTAAGGCATCGGTCCAGCCTATGGTTACCGTATTTTGATACGTATCAATAGCCGATGGTGGTACGTATATAATCCCCGGGTTTTTGTCCGCAAACACCGTCTTCCCCAGTTCAGGGGGCGTCTCCCCAAGGATGAGACATTCAAGGCTGGTACAGCCTGCAAATGCCTTATCGCCAAAAACGCCGACCTGGGGCAAATAAACAATGGAAAGGGATGTACAGGAATTAAAGGACTTTTTTTCAACTTTTACAGCCCTTGGCAAAAATACCGATGTAAGGGCGGTACAATTATTAAAAGCTCCGATTGTATCACCGCCGTCATTTTCTATACGTTCCACGTTATCCAAATATAGCGTTTCAAGTTTGGCGCAGCCGTTGAACGCCCCATGAGAAATGGTGGTAACCCCGGGCATATCCGCTGAAACCAACGCGGAACAACCCACAAAGGCATTGACGGGAATGGTTTTTAATTCAGGGGGTAAAATGAGCGCCCGTATTTTGGCCTTATTGGGCGCCTTTGTTAGGGTAAATTTGTAAAACAATTCCCCGAAGCAGTCACTGAGGTCCAGAGCCGCATAGCGGTTTAAAACCGTATAGAGATCTATCAGATTATTTTCAGTTGCCGTGGACTTGGAGCTTGACAAATTAATACCCCCTACCTTGATGATATAAGGGTTTGCCTCGGTATTGGTTTGTTGTGCCGTAAGATAGTCCTGTAACTCTCCGGTACCGGTCAATTCTATCGGGCTCGGAAATTCAGAGGTGTCAAAGTGATAGGCTGGTACGATGGTTTCCGTTTCGGGATAAATGTTCAGAATCTCAGTTTTAGCTATCCTGGGGTACAGAGAATTCAGACTTAGTTCCAGGCGGTAACAGCCGGGAGGCAGGGTAAGGGAACCTGTACTGGCGACGCCGGCATAATTCTCCCGGAGATCCAGGATAAGCCTGGGCCGGTATTGACCGGCGCTATCCAGCCTGGATAGGGTCATCAGGGCGGACCGGACCTGATCCCCGGGAAATTCCACGGTATAAGACAGGGTTCCGTCGGCCCCCTCCCCTTCAGGAGATTCCGCCTCATGGTCATCCGTATCATCCCCATCATCTGAATCATCGGGGTCCTCCGGGTCTTCGGCATCTTCCGCATCCTCGGGATCCGATGTTTTATCCGAAGGCTTTTTATCTTCCGGACTTTCCTGGTTAACCGGCCCATTCCCAATAGCGGGATTATCCGGACTATCGCATGATCCCAAAAACAGCAGAACCGCGGATAGCCAAACCACAGAAACAAAACACATTCTTTTCATAAAACCTCCCCGTAATACCCCTATTAGGGGGGGAAGGTAAAATTTGCTTTAGTAATAGATAATTTTTTTTATTTTTTTTCGATATCCTCAGCCGGAACCGCAATGCTCTAGCGGATAAACCAGGAAAAGACCGACTGGAAGAGTCCGATAAGGGCGCCCAGGATTGCGCCAAAAATGTTAATCCACTTGAGCTGGTTAGCCATTACATCCAGAACGATATGTTCCACCGAAAGCATGTCCAGGGAATCGATCCTCGCGGAAACCAGGGCTTTAATATTGATAGTCTTTAACAGGACAGCGCTTTTTTCTTCCAAGGATTGGAGGCTCCGTTCCGAAATTTCATCCCCAAGGAATGTTAGTATTTCCGCTTGTATGTCCCGGTCCTTCCGGATTTCATCCAGCTGACGGATAAGGTCGTCGATAATCTCCGGCATCCGGTCATGGAGGGTGTTGTCAAATTGGCCGGCGGTTAAAAAGAAACGCTGAAATGCGTTTAGTCTAAGGATTGCGTTGTTCAGAAAAACCCGGCCATGAATTTCCAAAAGCCGGTGAATCTCCGGTTTTTTCAGAAAATCGGCAAGAGATTTGGCAGTATCCGGGGCGTTTATTAGTTTTTCCATATATCCGACTATGGCAGTCTTAAGTTTGCTCTGCACATCCTCCTGCCGCAGCCGGGCAACAAGTATTTCCGGAGTCAGGAGCTGCCGCTCCACAATGGCGCCAATATTTTCCGCCAACTTATGCCGCTGCCGGGGCAGTATCCCAGGGGTAAATGGCAGGCGGATGCCGAAAAGCCGGACCTCCTTTAGGGGCCGGAACAGCATTTTTATGGCCACCGCATTGGTTACATACCCTATCACAGCCCCGATAAGGGGGGGGATAAGCCACATCAGGCGGGGGGTCATCGGAGCTCTGGTCCGCTGCTTAGTGATTCCGAGGCGGTCATAGCCTGGGCTTCATTATCATATATCTGCACATCCGCTTCTTTAATCCAGCCTCGATAGGTGGTATTTACCCGGATCCAGGCTTCCGGAGCCCCACGGGTGGTTATAATCCTGCGTTCCAGGATCTCCGCCACAGAACCCCGGCGTAAATAGCCCAGGGAAACCGATTCGGGGGCAGGTTCGTTCTGCACATGGGTATAGGAACTGCTTATCACCCCGTAGCCGATTACTGAACGGGATAGGGGGGGAGTGACAGGCGGAATAAGGGGCATTTCTTCAGAACCGTGCTTACAAGCTCCAAGAAGAATAACTAAGGTAAGGGCCAACACTTGACCAGAACATAAAGATACACCTACTCTCATAATATGAAAAGTATATACGCCTTTGCATTTTTCGTCAGTATGACTATTGGCGTATTTCCTGTTTTAAGCTATGGCCAGGATGCTATAGACTTTACTATTTTCAAGACCCCCTACAGGGTTTCTCTGGCTACCGGGGCAGGGGTACTCCTGGGGCAGTCCGAAGAAATTGTCTATAAAAATTCCAATACGGATAACAAACTCAGCCAACTCCTCTGGGACCTAAAACCCCTGGTATATATTGGTACAGCCCTGTCTTTTTCCCGCGCCAACCCCCTTGCCGGTCTTGGCGCCGTGACGGATCTGTCGGTCAAGTTCGGGCTTCCCCTTTTAAGCGGAACCATGGAGGACCGGGATTGGCAAGATTCTAATCCCGATTTGCTGACCAATTTTTCCTCCCATGACGCCTATATCCAAGGGGCTATGCTTCTGGATTTTTCCGGAGGGATTGCGATCCCCATTGTTTCAAGGGTGGTAATAAAAGTCTTGGCTTCCTTTTCGTACATGCGTTTTTCCTGGATAGCCCGGGATGGCTATGCCCAATACAATGAAAGCGGCTGGAATTCATCGCTGCCGAAAACATATTCTCAAGGAACCGGTATCAGTTATGATCAGGAATGGCTTATCCTCTCCCCAGGGCTTGGACTTTTCTGGCCTTTTTACCGATCCTTAAATCTGGATTTCCGTTTCTTTATCAGTCCCCTGATATTCGCCAATGATCTTGATAACCACTTTTTTAGAGATCCGAATGCTTTCGGGGACGGCGACATATTTCGGGCAAAGAAAAGTGAGCGATATTTGCAATTTACCGACCATACCCGGGATGGGATATACCTGGAACCATCCCTGAATTTAACCTTTTCCCCCAACCCCTACCTATCCCTGCTTTTTCATGGTTCCTGGCGGTATATTAGCGGCGTCCGCGGCGATACGTATACATTAAAGACGGGTCCAAATACTACTACCCCATTTAAGGATCCGAATAGCGCCGGAGTCGGTTATTCAGCCTTTGACTTAGGGCTCTTTCTAAAAATCGCCCTTCCCTTGGGGAGGCTTTCTAAGAAAAACTAGCCTTTTTTAAAGCCGGAACCAGCTTGAGATCCGAATCGACAAAGGGCAGCCGCTCAATTTCTTCAAGGGCAGCCCAGCGCCATTGGGTATGTTCCGAAAGTTTGAAATTGGTGTTAGAAAAAAAGATACGATAGGCATTTACCCTGCGCTCGATCCCCCGGTGTTCGAAAACGGCGCTTCCCAAAAAGGCGCCTATAGTAATGCCCACTCCGAATTCCTCGTCGTATTCACGTTTGAGGGCCATTTCGTCGGATTCCCCTTCTTCCACCTTGCCCCCGGGAAATTCCCACCTATCCCCCATTTCCCCGCCGCTGATGCGCTGCGCTATGAAGAAACGTCCATTATCCCAGGCGATTCCTGCGACTGAAGTATGCAAGGGGGAACCCTAAAGGAAAAGAACCGTGGGAAAGAGGAAATGAAGGGCCGCGGCCGCCAGGGCAATGAAACCTATCCATTTTTTATTATGTATCAAAAGCTGTTCAATCTTTTCGGTATGTTCCGGTTCCAATGTGGACCGGCTGCGGTAATATTCAAATACCAGGACAAACCCTGCAAGGAAACCCGCCAGGGCGGGAATGAGGTCCCCAATGATCTGCACATCCCCCTGGACCGAAGAGAGGATTTTCAGAAACCCCATCACGATGGTCAGTACCCCCAGGATAAGCCGGAAACTTTCATTTTTGAGGGACAGGCGGAACCCGGAATCCAGACTGGTATCCTCTTCACCGGTATCAACCACAAGGGTATACCCCGCCAAACCGTTCAAAAGGATGGACAAAAAATAAAACTGAATCATACCGTTCCCCACATTTTATAAACATACCGTAATAATGCCCTTCGGTCAAGAAAGAGATAAAAAGGAGGCGCTATTTGGTTTTGACCCGGGTAGAAGCCCTCTGATCCCCTACCTGAAAAAGGAGCATATAATTTTCCGCACTAAAGGGCAGAACGAGACGGTATTCTTCCTCAGGTTCCATAGTAAAAAAGATCTGTCCGGTAAAAACAGGAATATCGGCGGGATTTGTTTTTCCCGATGTCTTTAGAATCGGGGAAACCCCCACATATGCCTCTCCGGTATACGGGTTTTCCTCCCCCTCGGCAATGCTTTTATTGATAGTGATAAAGGATGCATCCCGGCTGCGGCCGGCGCTGATTTTAAGGTCATTGCCCTTAAGGGTAATAACTCCCCAGGGAGCTTGCAGGGCCGAAAAAATCATGATCATGGCCATGACGATCAGGATGGAGATTAGGAGAAATATATGGGATTTTGTGGAAGTGAGGGAATGGATAAACCCGCCCTTCACCAGCCTCTTTTCATTAAGAGCCTGTACCGCAGGGGATGCCCGCTCAAGACGGCGTTCCCTATTATAGTAAAAGATCAGTTCCCGGTCCAGGTTTTGGAGGGGATCGTCGTTTTCTTTTGGTTCCTTTTCCTTTGGTTCCATATATAAACTCCATGCACACCCCTATAGGGGGCTGCCCTCTTCCAGTAACTTGTCGGTGCGCCACCAGACCAGTTTTGCCTGAAAATCTGTGGCAAGGAGGGCTGATAGGATACCCTCGGCGGAGATAGTAAAAGCATTGTATTGGAGCTCCTCATCCTTTACTTGGATAAAGCCCCTGCGCTGTTCGTGGGGATCCTCAGAGAGGATCATGATGGAATACCCTTCCTCCACCGGAAAGATGAGGAATACCCGGTCGTTTTTTACCGTCCCCAAAAGAGAATAGAGGAGTTTTTCTGTGATGCGGCGGTTGTTTTCAATAACAGGGTGCTCGAAAAAAGGTACCTCAATGGTACCGCTGTAGGTTCCCTCTTCCACATTCATTATCCAGATTACGGAACTATCCGGTTCCGCCCCAAGCTTGGTATTGGTGGATTCATCAAAGGTTTCCCGGTAATAATCAACTTTGATAAAGAGCTTCCGGCTGTCCGGGGACACCGCAATAGTATCTATTGAAGGAAATACGGGCATCCGGTCCGGGGGTATGGGGATAATTTCATTTCGCAGGGGAAGAAAATACAGCAGGGTTCCATCGGCGTCATACCAATAGATATTCCAGCCCGTGGGCATACGGCAGACAACGGCGAATTCATCCTGCACCGAAACGCTGATCCGTTCGATTTTGGGAAAGGGTGATCCCCCTATTCCCTCCTTACCGAGATATTCCACAAAACGACCATTGTGGTCGAAATGGAGGACAATGGCGTCCTCAATGATCCTATTTTCCGCGTCAAAACTACGCCGCTCATAGGGAAGCCGGTCCTCCACATAGATATGTTTGCGGGTATCCACGGTGATGTTTCCCGGTTCTTCCAAAGGATAGGGAAAAGCCCCCCGGGTTCCCACCCCTTCGGTTTCCACATCGGTCCGCAGTGTCAGGGGCGGCGGGTTGCTCTTTTCGTTATAGATCATGAACAGGAGATCCCCGTAGGAGGTATAGTGGACCACCTTTCCCCCGTTACCGTCGGCAATATAGAACAGGCCGTCCCTCATTGCCAGGGAAGTTTTTCGGTTGCTCCGGCCCCCCTCAAGGTTGTAGAGATCAATCTGATCCTCTAAACGACCGATCTCCAGGGCAAAATGGTCCTCCCGGGCAATTGAAACAAGACCCTGCCGGGTACAAGCGCTGAAAAGCATAAGGGGAAAACAGACAAGCAGAGGATGCAACTTCATAAATAAAACCTTAGACCAGGGGCGGCGACGTGTCAAGGAAGAAAATGTAACCACGGACCACACAAACGTGTGGTCCGTGGTTACATTCCTCATTCCTCTTGCCAATAAGCCCCTTTCAGCGGTAAAGTAGTACTATGTTTGAAAAAATCGTAAAAGCCCTGTTCGGCTCCCAGCACGAACGGGATTTAAAGGCCCTTTTGCCAATATTACACTCGGTGAACGAGAAGGAAGCCTGGGCTGCGGCTTTGCCCGCAGAGGAATACCCCAAAATGACCTCCCTGTTCCGGGAACGCTACGCCAAGGGGGAATCCCTGGACGCTATGCTCCCGGAAGCCTTTGCCCTGGCCCGGGAAGCTGCCCGGCGGAACCTGGGGGAACGGCCCTACGATGTGCAGGTCCTGGGGTCCATCGTGCTCCACCAGGGAAAGATCGTAGAAATGAAGACCGGGGAAGGCAAAACCCTGATGAGCGTGGCCGCCACCTACCTCAATGCCCTGAGCGGCAAGGGTGTCCACGTGGTTACGGTGAACGATTACCTGGCAAGCCGGGACGCCGAATGGATGCGGCCGGTTTTCAGCTACCTGGGTATCACCGTGGGGACCATCCTTTCGGACATGGACAACGACCGGCGGAAGCTGAACTATGCCTGTGACATCACCTATGGAACCAACAACGAATTCGGCTTCGATTATCTCCGGGATAATATGCGCTGGGACCTGGAAGGACGGGTCCAGCGGGGTCACAGTTTTTGTGTGGTTGACGAAATCGACTCCATACTTATTGACGAAGCCCGGACCCCCCTGATCATCTCCGGGGCAGCCGAGGACGATACCTTCAAGTACGCCGAGGTGGACAAGCTCCTGGGTACCCTGGAGGAAGTGAAGAAAAAGGATAATGGCGAATACCCCGACGAAACCCAGGGCGAAGAGGTGATCGGGGATTATAAACTCAACGAAAAAAATAAGAACATTTCCTTTTCCAACACCGGCATGGCCAAACTTGAGGATCTGCTCCAAAAGCGGAACCTGATCAAGGGCGCCATTGTGGATGAGGAAAATTTTGAGTACCTCCACTACTTTACCCAGGCCCTGCGCGCCCACAAACTCTTCCATGTCGATGTGGACTATGTGGTCCAGGATGGGCTGGTCCAGATTGTGGATGAATTTACCGGGCGTATTCTCTATGGCCGCCGCTACTCCGACGGTCTCCACCAGGCCATTGAAGCCAAGGAACGGATCAAAATAGCCCAGCGGAACCGGACCCTGGCCACCATTACCTTCCAAAATTACTTTAGGTTGTATGAAAAAATATCCGGTATGACCGGTACGGCAGATACTGAGGCGGTAGAATTCGCCAAAATCTACAATCTGGAGGTGGTGGTCATCCCCACCAACCTGCCCGTAACCCGTAACGACCAGGACGATGTGGTTTACCTGAACGAAGATGAAAAGTTCGGCGCCCTTTGTACGGAAATTGCCGAGGCTCACCAGAAGGGCCAGCCCATGCTGGTAGGTACGGTTTCTATCGAAAAGTCGGAAAAGCTTTCGGGCCTTCTTACCCGCAGGGGTGTACGCCATGAGGTGCTTAACGCGAAAAACCACGCCCGCGAGGCCATCATCATTGCCGAAGCGGGTTCCAAGGGCGCCGTAACCATTGCCACCAATATGGCAGGCCGCGGTACGGATATCAAGCTTGGGGGCAGTCCGGAACACCGGGCCCGTAAGCGCGCCGGTACCGACGCTCCCCCGGAAAAATACGTGGCAGTTTACAAAGAAGAATACGAAACTTGGAAAAAGGACTACGAAGAAGTCAAATCCCTTGGAGGTCTCTATGTGATAGGTACGGAGCGTCACGAAAGCAGGCGTATCGATAACCAGCTTCGGGGCCGTTCAGGCCGCCAGGGGGACCCGGGACGATCGAAGTTTTTCATTTCAATGGATGATGATCTTATGCGCCTCTTCGGCGGGGACAATATCAAGAATCTAATGGCCAAGATCGGTATGGAGCCCGGTGAACCCATCTACCATCCCTGGCTCAACAAGAGTATTGAGAAGGCACAGAAAAAGGTAGAGGAGCGGAACTTTGAGATCCGCAAACACCTTCTGGAATACGATGATGTACTAAACCAACAGCGAAAGTTTATCTATGAACAGCGGGATGCTATCCTCCGGGACGTTAATCTGCGAAACAGGGTAAACGAAGCCACCGCCGATATGGTGGAGTCCGCCCTGGGGCGGTACCGTAACACCCAGCGGCAGGATCAGGGGGAAGCACTAAAAGAACTAACGGCGTACCTCAAAGAAAAATTCGGCCACCCTCTTCATATGGAAACCACAACCAAGGATGCCCAAACTCCGGAAGCCCTCAGTGCGGTGATCATACAGGAGCTGGAAGCGGACATTACCAATAAGGAAAACCTGGTAGGTGAAGAAGGCATAAACCATTTTATCCGGGGGCAATACCTCCAATTAATAGACCGGAAGTGGCTGGATCACCTGGAAAATATGGAAGGCCTCCGTGAAGCGGTTTACCTCCGGGGCTATGCCCAGAAAAACCCTTTAACGGAATACAAAATTGAAGGTTTCCAGATCTTTGATACCATGATCGACACCATCCGTGAAGAAATCGCCTCCCGGGTACATCTGGTCCGTATCATGGCGGCGGGTGAACGCACCACCGGCCGGCAAACCACCCTGGGTACCGCCCAATCAGCCAGCCACGGCAGCATCGGCGCATTTGCTTCCAGCGGAGCTGCGCCTAAAGGCGCCGCTGCAGGAAACGGCCGTCCCTCCGGCCCCTCTTCTCGTTCTGAACCTGATGCGGTTACGGTGGTTCGTTCAGTACCTAAGGTCGGACGAAATGACCTCTGCCCGTGCGGAAGTGGCAAAAAGTATAAATTCTGTCATGGTAGGTAACCCGGTGTGGCAGAACCTATTCTTGACCCACAAATAAAAAAGAAGAAAAACCGCAAGGTCGCAGAAGGCGAAGAAGAAAACTACCAGGAAATACAGGAAAGCCCCATGCTTTCCCCCCCCTCTTTCGCCTTCTGCGACTTCGCGGTTAGAAATTTCTTCGTGATAGGTAATCATGATTGATTTGTGGGTCAAGTTTAGCCCTAATCGGGGGGGATTTACTGATACCTCACAAACGCATCCGGATACCCATTACTTTTAACCCGTTGTAAAACCGCACCGCTTTCTCCCAAATTAAGGGGCCCAATAAGCAAACGATAAACATGGCTATTAAGAGAACCGTCGGGCTGAACCGTCAGCGGATAGCTCTTGATACGGGCGGCCACGACTTCAAGGGTATCAGGCTGGGTAAAGGCGCCAATCTGTATGTAGTACTTACCACCTTCCAACCGGTTGCTTATGGGAACTGAAAAAAGCGGCTCTTTAGGTAACGACGGCTGTTGAGGAACCACCGAAGCTGTCTGGGGCACGGGGGCAAACACTACCGGAGGGGTAGATCGGGATGCAGGCCGCTGGTGCGGAGGAATAGGGCCGATAAAAAACCGCGGGTCCAGATAGGTATCATCCTTGGATGGCTCCGGCCCGGCATTCCGGGGTGAAACAGACCCTATTTCGGTTCCCGGCGTTATGCTTACCGCACTCTGGGGAGGACGTTCCTCAGCGGGAACAAGGGTAATCACCGGCGGTGGCGGCGGCGGTATTAGTACAGCCGCAGACGGTGAAGCCGGTTCGGGCGCCGGTACTGCAATCAGGGCGGGCTCAGGAACCGGAGTTGGAGCCGCCTCCGGATAAACAACTTCCGCAATAACCGGTACGGGCTCAACTTCTTCGGGAACCCAGTTAGGCCGCGCCTCAACCTGCACAGAACCATCGGCAGGATAGCTTACCGATGGAGGGGTATAGGTTTCGGGTTTGTTTACAACGTCACTGTAAAAACGATCCGCCGGGGTTGCAGATGCAAGATCCCCCGTTCTGGCGGTTCGTACGGTAGCACTGACCACCAAGGGCGTATTGGGCACGGCATTGACCTGATCCTCAGGGTTTCCCGATGATTCGCGGCCATCGGTAAAGCGGGAGTAGGCGACAGGGTCCGAGGGTTGGGTCATGCGGATACGGCCTATACCCCGGGTTTGTATGCCTATGGCGGTGGCGGCATTCCGGGAAAGCATGGCCAGGAGTCCCGGCGAATCCAGGCTGGCGGCTACGATTACCCGGATGGTCCTGCCGTTTTCCAGATTCGTTACATCCACCACCGTATTGCGGGGAAAGGAATTGGTTGCCGCATAATAAGCCCCTTCGGGAAACTCTCCCGAAGTGGATACCGCAGCGGACCCTTCCCAAACTGAAGCGCCAATAAAAATCAAGGCAGCCGTTAATGCGCATAGGGCGATATTGATTTTTTTCATTCTATGTTCCTATCCTTTTTTCTGTTAATCTTTCAGATGCGCCGCTATAGCCCTGGCCGCGCGCATGGCACTGGCCAGATCATCCGTATCGGTGGTACGAATTTCGGCTGCGGGAGTATATTCCTGGGAAAATATGAAACGGTAGGGCTCTGTTTTAAAAAGCCTGATGGAAATACTGCGCGGTTTTGGAAGCTCTATCCCGGTCTTTGGCTGGTTCTGGTAATCCAGTACCGCCAGGATGAAAAAGTCCGCTCCCCCATCAAGGGCTTCGCCCAGGGAGGCCTTTGCCTCATCGGGAAGGTTTTTTTGAGGCTTTTCCGAGACCCTCAAGATTGGGGTGTTGCTCACAATATGGCCGGTATCGAAAAATACACCCAAAAGGGCATCTTCCCAGAGCCTTGAGGACTCTATGGCAGGAGTCTCCGCCTTTAGCCCAGTCTCAATCACCATAAAAGAAACCGTGGCCCCCTGGGCAGAAACGGCTAAGACCACGGTCAAAAATGCAACGATACTAATATTTTTTATAAACATGGCGAACCCCCCTTAACCTATCGGCATAAGCAGCTCTAATCTAAAGCAGCGGAACAGAACTACTGGCTAAAAAATATATAGTATGCTACTCTTTTATTTGATGAAGTACTACGCTATTCAGGTAAAAACCAGGGCCGAAGAAAAGTATATCCGGCTTTTTAACGCACTGCATCCGGATATAAGCATAAAAACCTATTTTCCCAGGCGGCAGATTGATATACGGCGCCAACATAAGATTACCCATACAAATACGGGAATATTTCCGGGCTATGTTTTTATTGAAATTGACGATACAGAGGATCTTCATACCTACCAATGGGCTTTTCGTACCACCGACGGGTTCTACCGTTTTCTGAAATCCAACCAAAACATCTGCGCCCTCCAGGATAAGGACCTGGAACTGGTGCTTCATTTTATTAAAAACGTCGGTCCCCTGGCAGGAAAATCAAAGGTCTATTTCGATGAAAATTCCCGCATAGTAGTAACCGATGGACCACTAATGGGGCTTGAGGGGAAGATCATAAAGGTCGATAAAAGAAAAGGGCGGGCAAAGATCAAACTGGACCTGTATGACGATACCTTTGCCATTGACCTGGCTTTTGAGGTGATAGGGACAAAGCACTAAGTTTCTGAGAGGGGGGGGATGATATATGGATACACAAAAAACAGGACGTCTGTACATTATCGGAGCAGGGTTTGCCGGTCAAGCCCTGGCAAATGAGATTAAGACAAAGGCTATTTTCGGGGAGGTCGTCGCCTTTCTGGATGACAATCCCGATACCATAGGCCGCAAAATCGACGGTATCCCGGTTCTGGGGCCCATTAAGGATGTAGCCCGGCTCCTGCGAATGAACCCTGCGGACGAAGCTATCATAGCCATGCCCGGGGCTTCCCGGGAATACTTAAAAGAAATCTACGGCATACTCAAACGGGCGGGCTTTATGCGTATCCGGATACTCCCGGGTATGTCCCAGAGTGTCGAAGATGACGCCCACCTGATCCAGACCCGCTCCATCGACCCCCAGGATCTGCTGGGCCGTACCCCGGTGGCGGTAAACCTGAAACAGAGCCTGGCCTACCTGCGGGGTAAGCGGGTACTGGTTACCGGCGCGGGGGGGTCCATCGGCAGTGAGCTTTGCCGGCAGCTCCTTTCCGGCGGGGTGTCCCGGCTCTACCTGTTTGGGCATGGCGAAAATTCCATCTACCAGATTGACCGGGAACTGAGGCTCCTCCAGGAAGAGGGGGTTGGCGAAAAAACCACCCTTATCCCCATCATCGGGGACCTCAAGGATCGGGAATATATGGATTTTATCCTGGCCCGGCTCAAGGCTGATGTTATCTTCCACGCCGCTGCCTACAAACATGTACCCATGATGGAAGAAAACGCGGTGGCGGCCATCGAAAACAATTTCTTCGGTACCGACAATCTGATAAACGCCGCCCGGCATAGCGGGGTAAAGCGCTTTGTCTTTATTACCACCGACAAGGCGGTGGACCCCGTTTCGGTTTACGGCGCATCCAAATACCTCTGCGAGCGGCTGGTCCTGGAGGCAGCGGCCAAGGCGGCGTTGGAAGCTGAAAAAACAAACTATATGGTGGTACGGTTTGGGAACGTCCTGGGTTCCCGTGGTTCCATCATGCCCCTTTTCCAAAAGCAGATCGAAAAAGGCGGCCCGGTAACCATCACCCATCCGGAGATGCGCCGCTATTTTATGACCATCCCCGAAGCCTGTTCCCTGGTGCTCAAGGCCGGCGGAGTCGGCGAAAGCGGCAAGCTCTACCTGCTGGATATGGGGGAACCGGTACGGATCCGGGACATGGCGGAACAGATGATACGCTTCTACGGCTTTGAGCCGGAAGAGGAAATTAAGATCGAATATATCGGTCTGCGGCCCGGGGAACGGCTAGACGAGGATCTCTGGGGAAAGGATGAAATCCCTCTGGATACCGAATTCAAGCGGATACGCCGGGTGGAGCGGAAACGGCCTTCCACGGTTGATCCGGAGGATTTGCTGGAAAAACTTAAGCCCGTGGTCCACTTTGATCCTGAAAAATCGCAACAGTACCGGAACACTACCCTTCTCCGGGAAATTCTGGAAGATGCCATTCCCAGTCTCATGCCTCTGCGCCTTGCCCAAGGGATCACGGTTAATGGGTACTAAAGAAACCGAAGGTTCCAATATACCCTTTGCCCGCCCTTTTATCGGAAAAGAAGAGGAAGAAGCGGTTCTGAGGGTGCTCCGTTCCGGATGGCTTACCACCGGAAAGGAGGCGCTGGCCTTCGAAAAGGAATTTGAAGACTTCCTTTCCGAAAGTTCTCCCGGCACGTTGCGCTGTTTAGCGGTGAATTCCGCAACATCCGGTCTCCACCTTGCCTTGGAAGCCTGCGGCGTCGGGCCCGGAGATACGGTGCTGGTACCTTCCCTCACCTTCACCTCCACCGCCGAAGTGGCCCGTTACTTAGGCGCCGAAGTGGTCTTCGTGGATCTTGCCCCCGGTTCTTTCCTTATGGACCCGGCTGCCCTGGAGAAGACCCTGGACCGCCTGTCCCGGGGCTTGCCTGCGTACGGCGGGCTAAAGCCCGATGGCCGCGGCGATTTTGGTCCCACGGGAAAGCCCCGGGCGGTGATCCCGGTCCACTACGGCGGCCTCCCCTGCGATATGAAGGCCATCATGGAAATTGCCCGCCGCTATGACGTTAAGGTAATCGAAGACGCCGCCCATGCTTTCCCCTCAAGATTGAAGGACGGCAGTTTCGCGGGAACCCTGGCCGACGCCGGGGTCTTTTCGTTTTACGCCACCAAGACCATCACCACCGGCGAAGGGGGGATGGTGGCAACCCGGGACCGGGCAATCGCAGACCGGGTTGCCGTAATGCGTTCCCACGGCATAGACCGGGCGGTGTGGAACCGCTATACGGACCGGAAAGCCTCCTGGTATTACGAGGTGGTAGAACCGGGGTTTAAGTATAACCTGCCGGATCTTTTGGCCGCCCTGGGAAGGGTGCAGCTAAAACGCGCCTGGCGCCTTTTGGAAGAACGGCGGCAAATAGCCGCCCGGTACAACGACGCCTTTGCGGGGGACAATCGTTTTATCCTACCCCCAACGGGAGATGAAAATGCTTGGCATCTCTACCCCCTGCGCTTAAACCTTGCAAATTTTGACCTTTCACGGGATACTATGATTGAAAGGCTTCAGGATAGGGGCATCGGAGTTTCGGTACATTTTATTCCCCTGCATATTATGCCCTATTACCGAAAACGGCATAATCTTCTTCCGGAGGATTTTCCCGAATCGCTAAGACGGTTTAAGGGGATCATCTCCCTTCCCATTTGGCCCGGGATGGAGCAGGATCAGATTGAAAAGGTCATCGCCGGGGTTAAACAGGAGTACAGGACATAATTTTGAAGGAAAGGCCAGGATTTGTTTCAGACATTTCGATCCGGGGAACCCTGAGCGGGTTAACCATCCGTTCAACGGTTTCCAAGGGCAGGCTTAATTCCATTGATTGTCCCCGTATGCCCGCTTCGTATACCCTTATCCGGGCGGAGGATATTCCCGGAAAAAATCAGCTCTTTGACCTTGCCGTTCCGGTTTTGGCAAAGGATGAACTTTCCTATTTCGGCCAGCCCGTAGCCATCCTGGTAGGCCCCGACGAATCGCGGCTGGAAGAATTTGCAGCCCAATGCCGTGTCCATGCGGAAGAAGAATTGCCGGTTCTTTCCCTCAATTCTCTAAAGGATGAGGATCTCTTTGCCCGGCGGGAAATAATAATAGGCGACAGCGATACTATCCTTGGGGCAGCCAAATCCGTGATAAGCGGTACCTACAGAACCGGTATACAGGAGCATTGGTATTCTGAACCCATTGGGGCCATCGCGGTGTATTCAGAAAAACTGTTGATCCATACGGCAACCCAATGGCCCTTTCATGTCCGTAATTCAATAGCCCAGGTTTTAAAAATTGATCCCCGAACGGTTACGGTAGAACCGGTGGGCAGCGGAATCCCCATGGACGGAAAACTGTGGTACCCCTCCCTGGTGTCCTGCCATGCCGCCCTGGGGAGCTGGCTCACAAAAAAACCGGTACGGCTCCTATTGACCCGGGAAGATGATTTTCGGTATTCCCCAAAGCGGAACAGAACCGAAATCCGTATTTCCAGCGCCCTGGACGATCAGGGCCGTCTGCTGGCCACCGAAATCCATGCCCTCACGGACATGGGCGCCCAGGGTGTCTTTACCGATGAGATCCTGGACCGGGTCTGCCTGGGCGCATTGGGAAGCTACAAGCACCGGAATGTAAAAATCACCGGTTCCGCCGCTAAAACCAATGTTCCCCCCGAGGGGCCCTTTTCGGGGTTCGGGCTTTCCCAGGGCTTTTTCGCTATGGAGCGGCATATTTCCCGCATCGCCGATACCCTTAATCAGGATCCGGCGGACTGGCGAAAAAACAACTCCTTTGGCCGTCAAAAAAACCTTGCCATAGGCGCCCCCATTAAGGACCCAATTCCCCTTGATGCGCTGCTGGATACCGCCGCAGCCATGAGTGACTATCATCGTAAATGGGCCTCCTATGAGCTGCTTCGGGATCGCCGCCGGGCAGAAGGAGAGGGGGATCACACTGACTTTCCGCGAAGTCCGACGGAAGCTTTCCGGGGTATCGGTATAGCCTGCGCCTATCAGGGCAGCGGATTTTTGTATAACAGCGGTGATAAGGCAAGCTACGCGGTGGATGCTACCCTGGATAAGGACGGTGTCCTGGAGATAAAAACCAGTATAAGCCCTTCCAACAGTGATGCGTTTGATATCTGGAGGAGCATAGCTGCGGAAAGCCTGTCCCTGGAGGCTGCTGCGGTCCGCATTGTTTTTGGCTCCACCGATGATACCCCCGATTCGGGACCGGATACTCTTTCCCGAAACATAAGCATCCTCACAAAATTGGTGGAAAAAGCCTGTGGGGATATCCGGAAGCAGCGTTTTCGGGACCCCCTGCCCATAACGGTACACCGGGCCTATCGTCCCGCAAAGGTTCCGAACTGGGAGGGCAAGCTATTCGATGCCCAATCCCTCTCCCTGCTCAGCTTGGGGGCAGCGGTGGTGGAAGTGGAAGTGGATCCCTTAGAGTATACCCCAAAGATCCGCGGCGCCTGGCTTGGGGTTGATGCGGGAAAGATACTTTCAGAAATCCGGGCACGGCGTTCCTTGAAATTTTCGATTATCCAAGCCCTGGGCTGGGCTTCCCGGGAACAGCTTTCTTACGTGGACGGCCAAATACCCCTGCGGCATATCTATGATTACGATATTCCCAGCCCCCAGGATATTCCGCATATTCAGATAGATTTTATATGGAATGATACGGTAAAGGCCAAGGGTATCGGAGAATTGCCCTATAGCTGTATCCCCGCAGCTTATGTGCAGGCGGTATCCCAGGCTATGGATTATCCCTTTGAAAAAATTCCCATAACCGCCCGGGATGTATGGGAAGCGATTAAGCTAAAAAAACGGGAGGGAGAGGCATGACCCTGGGGTTTATCCTTAACGGTGAAGACGTTGTGGTAAAGGCCGATGCGGATCGCCGGCTTATTGATATTCTACGAAACCATTTCAAACTCCTCGGAGCTAAAGAAGGCTGCTTAAGCGGGTCCTGCGGAGCCTGTTCGGTGATCTTTAACGGCAAGGTGGTTCCTTCCTGCCTCATACCCGCATTCCGGATCAGGGGAAGCGAAATCATCACCATAGAAGGATTCTCCCAAACCGATGAATACCAGGATATTAAAGAGGGTTTTTCCCGGTCCGGGGTGGAAAACTGCGGGTATTGCGATGCGGGGAAAATACTCGCCGTAGAAACCCTATTGGAAGGAAATCTCCGGCCCACCAGGGATGAGATTTTAGCGGCCTTCAAGGGCATTAAGTGCCGTTGTACCGAACCAGATAGTTTGATAGAGGGTGTATTAGCCACCTGCGATATCCGGCAGCGGAGGTTATATGGACGCTCTGCATAACCAGGTATTTTTCCCCTCCTCCCTGCCTGAACTTTTCTCCGCCTGGACCCGGTTCCCCGACGCTGTCCCCTTTGCCGGCGGCGCCGAGCTGCTGCGGAACCAGGGTAAGCAGGTCCTCAGCCTCCCCCGGAATATCCTTGCCCTGGAACAATTGGATGAACTCCACCGGATTACCCGGACCGAGCGGTACCTGGAAATCGGCGCCATGGTTAAGATCAGCGAGATCATCCGCCTGGGGAAGACGGTGCCGGAAGCTCTTACCCAAAGCCTTTTAAACATAGCCAGTCCGCAGATGCGAAACCTCATAACCATAGGCGGCAATATCTGCAACCCCTTCCGCCGCCTGGATGCCGCCGCTCCCCTGGTTGCCCTGGATGCCCGGTTCGAACTACGGACCGCCGACGAAATCCGCTGGGTTTCCGCTTCCCGGTTCTCCACGCTTCCCGGCCCATTGGCCCTTAACCCACAGGAACTGCTCACCCGGATACGTATCCCCCTGGAACAATGGCAGTATTCGCTATATAAAAAATTCTCCGATCAGTACCCGGTGGATGAATCCGGGGGCGGCGCGGTATTTATGGCCCGTATACAGAAAAATATTCTTACGGATCTGCGGATGGTTTTTGCCGGACAGATTGTGCTTCGGGATAAAAACAGCGAAACCGTCCTTGTTGGGAAGCAGCTCCCCCTGGATCGCCGGGATGCGGTACATTTTTCAGAACTCTGGAAGACCTTTCTTTCGGCGGTAGAGATCCCGGGATTCATGCTCCGGGCGAAGCTCTTCAATTTTGTTGAATCCTGCATTTTAAGCCTTTCTGATTAGGTCCTTTCTATTGAAATTCCTATATCCCTATGTTATATTGTCCAGGAACTGAATAAACATACGGTATCATAGAACGTGTTTCGGCCGTCTATGCTCTGTCGAGTGTGCCAAATCTCGTTTTATGATTTTTTCCGGAATTTTATCCGAAAAAGGTCTTTCTTTGCCCTAATTTCGAGTCTGCTATGAAGGTTTTACGAAGATGAAACAGAGGGATTACAGTTTTACCTTTGGTCAAGCGCTTTCACAGGTACATATATTGGAGCAGTTCCCTCTGCCGGCGACCATCCTGGAGGATTCCGGAGCCATCCCTTCCCAGGGCATTCTTTTGGTATGCGATACCAATACGGAGTACATAGCAAAAAAGATCCGGGGATCCCAGAATCTACCCCTTTGCGTTCTTGAGTGCGGTGAAGCAGGGAAATGTTGGACATCGATTGAGCGCATCATTACTGCGGCAAAGAGCGCCGGGCTGGGACGGGACGGGCTTTTTGTCGGAATAGGCGGCGGCGTCATCACCGACATGACTTCCTTTGCAGCTTCGGTGTATATGCGGGGCGCCCGGCTTTGCCTTATTTCTACCACCCTTCTGGGAATGGTAGATGCCGCAGTGGGCGGGAAGACCGGGTTTGACCTTCTGGGTATAAAAAATCTGGCGGGGACCTTTTTCCCCGCCTCCCATATTTACATGCCCATGGATGCGTTAAAAACCCTGCCCTCCGGGGAATGGAAATCCGGAATGGCGGAACTGATAAAGACTGCCGTGTTGGATTCCGCTATTTGCAACGAAGTTTCCCGCGCCGAAACACAGGTTTCCCTGGATAAGCTTAAAGCGCTGGGACCCGTCAGTATTGCTAACGGCATCCCTTCCGCCCTTGGGGAACTGATCGAACGGGCAGTCCTGGTCAAAGGCCGGATCGTGGAAGCTGATCCTAAAGAGCAGGGTACGGAACGTGCGCTTCTCAACCTGGGCCACACCTTTGGTCATGCCCTGGAAGCGGCCGCCGGGTTAGGAAAGCTTTCCCACGGCGAAGCAGTAGCCTGGGGCATGGTCCGTTCCTGCGAGCTGGGACTGGCCTTAGGAATAACACCGGAAAACCGGGCTCGGGAAATTACCGAGATCATCGCCGCCTACGATTATGAAACCGCCGCTCCCCATCCTGCAATGAAGGATGCCGCATTTTTCATGCAAGCCCTTGCGGGGGATAAAAAAAAGAAAGCCGGTAAACTTACCTTTGTTGTTCCCGATGCACAGCGGGCGGTGTTGGTTTCGGCGGATAGAATAGAACCTCAATTTTTAGAGCAAATAATCAAAGGAGAATTACAACACTGATCAACAAAACATCTCTTTTGATTTTTCTGGCATTCTTTAGTCTTCTTACATGGATGCCCCTCTTCGCCCAGGAAACTTTGGACGATGGACAGTTTTCAGAATCATCCCCGGATTTACAGCAGGATTACGCCGTTCCGCCGGAAGAGACCGTATACTTCATACAGAAAATTGATTTTACCATCAATGGCCGCACCCGCCCATTCGCCCTTATGGATAAGGTGGATTTGGAAATCGGGGAACGCTTGCATGGACAGCGGGCTCTGGAAACCTACATACGGCGCAGGACCCAGGTGCTGCGAAACCAGCGGGTATTAGAAGCGGATCAATCCAGGATTGAGTATATCATCGGCGAAGCCGGGGCAGACGGCCTGGTTCCGGTGGATCTCACGGTCTATACGGCGGATACCTGGAATTTCATTGTCCTCCCTGAACCTAAATACGATTCCAACACCGGTCTGTCCCTTACCTTAAAAGCCCGGGATTATAATTTTTTAGGAACCATGAGTCCCCTGGCGGTCAACCTGGGATACAAATTGGAGGATAATAAAAATTCCGTTTTTTTAGATATAGATTCGGATACCCCCTTTCAATTATTCGGCTATACATGGAATTTAAATTTTGATAATAGTTTTATATATACCGAAAACGATCCTTTCTACTATAAAAACACCACGGGTATTTCCCTTGAACTGCCCTCCTGGGCAAAAAGCACCTTTACCTTTGGGCTGAACCAGTCCTTTATTCTCAATGAAGAGACCAGTGATGATGAAAAGCATAGAATCGGTACCAGCGAAGAATTTTTTCCCGACGTTTGGTTCATGTCCAGTGAAGCCTACGTGCAATGGAAGATACCCACAGGAGTTGAGGTTGGTGATTTTGGGGATCTGTCCTATACGCCGAAAATTACAGAGAAGATCAATTACCGCCCCGGCGGGGATATCGGGGAATACCGGAGAGGTCCGGCAACCATCTTCAGCCATAGTTTTGGTTTTGGACAGACTAACTGGAAAGGGAATTACCGATCAGGTATTGATGTCAAATTGGAAAACGAAAACGAATTCAACAATTACTCCTTAAAATGGGACAACGATCTGAAATTTACCGCCATAGGACATTTCAAGATAAGCTCATTCTTTGGTATTTCCAGCCGGTTTCAGTACCGGCAGTACTTTAACAATCCCAATATTGAAGCCGGGGATGTCCTGCGGGGCATGATGGATGATTCCCTGCATGCCGACGCCATGCTTTCCTTAAACATGGAATTTCCCCTGAGGGTACTCCAGTTCCTTCCTTCCCAGTGGTTTGGATATCGGGCTCTTCGGCCGTTTAATTTCGAGCTGCACTTTGCGCCCTTTATTGATTTAGCTTTGTTACGGGGAGAAGATACCCATGGCGAGACCTACTCTTTTAAAGAAATTATTCCTACCGGTGGTTTTGAGTTTATCGCCTATCCCCTTTCATGGCGCAGTTTTTATATACGGGGTAGTTTAGGATGGAATTTACAGAAACTAATCCAGAATAAAAAATTGCCATCCGGAGATTTTCGGGAAATATATATCGGCGTGGGTCATTTTTATTAAACTGACAGAGGAGAATTATTATGCAGGCAGTTATTCTTGCCGCAGGTATGGGCAATAGATTAGGGAAATATACTAAGGATAATACCAAATGTATGCTCCCCATTAACGGCAGGACCCTTATAGAACGGGCTTTGGATGCCCTGGATATAGGGGGAATACGTAAATGTATTATGGTTGTGGGATATAAAAAGGAAAATGTTATAGCCTTTCTTGGGAAAAAGTACAAAAATATTTCCATAGAATACGTATCAAATGACATTTATAATAAAACTAATAATATATATTCTCTCTACCTTGCCAAAGATTATTTGCTGCAGGATGATACCCTGCTCCTGGAAAGTGATTTGATCTTTGAAGAAAAGCTCATATCGGACATGCTCCAAAATCCGGAACCAACCATTGCTGCGGTAGCGCAGTACGAATCATGGATGGATGGTACGGTGGTTAAGCTTGCGGATGATAATATTATAGCCAGCTTCATACCTAAAAAAATCTTTAACTATGATGAAAAGGAAACGTATTATAAAACGGTAAACATCTATAAGTTCTCAAAAGAATTCCTGCGGAACATTTATGTACCCTTTCTGGAAGCCTATTCCCATGCCATGGGAAACAATGAATATTATGAGCAGGTATTACGGGTAATCACCACATTAGATCAACATGAGCTTAAAGCCTTTATCCTAACAAGACAGAAATGGTATGAAATTGATGACATCCAGGATAAGAACATCGCCGAAGTAATTTTCAGCGATACTGCCTCCGAACGGCTTAACCGGATTACGAAATGTTACGGCGGGTACTGGCGGTTTCCCCGTTTGCTGGATTTCTGTTATCTGGTTAATCCTTACTTTCCCACAAAACAGATGTTTAATGAAATGAAAGCCTATTTTACAGACCTTATCGCATCCTATCCTTCGGGCCTCAATACCCAGAATTTGCTCGGGGGAAAGCTCTTCGGGATAGATGATTCGGCTATCCTGGTTGGAAACGGAGCGGCGGAACTGATCCGTGCTGCGGCGGCCACCTTACGGGGTTCACTGGGGGTTATCTACCCTACTTTCAACGAATACCCGGAAAGTTTTGCGGAAAACAAAATTGTTCCACTGATCCCTGAAGGTTTTTCCTATTCTAAAAAAGATCTTTCTATTTTTGCCGAAAAATGTGATATGCTCCTGTTAATAAACCCCGATAATCCCACAGGAAATTGTATCCCCGCCGGAGATATCCTTGATCTTCTGGACGAATTAAAGACGAAAAATAAAAAATTAATTCTGGATGAATCTTTTATAGATTTCTGCGATTTTGATGGGGAGTCTTCTCTTTTAAAACAGGACATTTTAGATAAATATCCAAACCTTATTGTTATTCGCAGCCTGAGCAAAAGTTTTGGCGTTCCGGGAATACGATTGGGAGTTCTTGCCTCGGGTGACAAAGAATTTATTAAAAAAACCCGCTCCCATATTCCAATATGGAACATCAATTCCTTCGGGGAATATTTCCTGCAAATCATCGGTAAATATATCAAAGATTACCGCTTCTCCTGTACAGAGCTTATCAGGGAAAGGGAGCGTTTTAAGAAAAATCTGGAAAACATTGGTTTCCTTAAAGTTTACCCCTCCCAGGCAAATTATTTATTTTGTCAAATAAAATCCAACATTACTGCCCGGGAATTAGCGGAACATCTTTTGGAACATAATGATATACTGATTAAGGATCTTGCGGGCAAGAAGGGTATCCCGGATGCGTCCTATATACGGATTGCGGTACGAGGTAAAGAAGATAATGATAAATTAACTAATAAGTTAATGCTGTTTTATAAGCAGTTATAAATATTGATTAGGAATTAAAATGGCAAATATTGTCGTAATAGGTACAGGTTATGTGGGTTCTGTTTCCGGCGCCTGTCTCGCAGATTTTGGGAATTATGTAACCTGCGTGGATAATAATATTGATAAAATAGAAAAACTAAAAAAAGGGATTATTCCCATTTATGAATCGGGGCTTGATGCCATTGTGGAACGTAATATTATTTCCGGCAGATTGCGATTTACCACCAATTTAGCAGATGCGGTCAAATCAAATAATGTAGTATTTATCGCCGTTGGCACTCCGCCCAGGGACGATGGAAGCGCCGATTTAAGTTATGTGGAAACTGTTGCCAGAGAAATAGGGAGGGCAATAGAATCCTATACGGTGGTGGTAGATAAAAGTACTGTTCCTGTGGGAACAGGCCGAAAGGTAAGCGATTGGATCGGAGAAGAACTTAAAAAAAAGGGCGCCGATATCCCCTATGATGTGGTTTCCAACCCGGAATTCTTAAGGGAAGGTTCTGCGGTACAGGACTTTACCCATCCGGATCGGGTAGTTATCGGTACAGAAAGCGAGAGGGCCCGAAAAATCATGAAAGAAGTGTACCGCGCTCTTTATCTGAATGAAACTCCTTATATAGAAACCAACCGCGAATCGGCGGAGATGATTAAATATGCCTCTAATGCGTTTCTGGCGCTTAAGATCACCTTTATTAATGAGATAGCCAATCTTTGTGAAAAAATCGGCGCCAATGTACAGGATGTGGCTAAGGCCATGGGCCGGGATGGACGGATAGGCGCCAAATTCCTTCACCCCGGTCCCGGATATGGCGGTTCGTGTTTTCCCAAGGATACCCAGGCCATGGCCAGGATAGGCCGTGATTTTGGTTCCCCCCTTTCTTTGGTAGAAACCACCATAGCGGCCAATGAACGGCAGCGGCTCAAAATGACGGATAAGATTGAGGCCGGTTTCGGCGGACCCGGTTCCCTGGCAGGGAGAACCATCGCCATCCTTGGGTTAGCCTTTAAGCAGGATACGGATGATATGCGGGAATCGCCCGCCATTTCTATCTGCGAAGGGTTGGTAAAGCGCGGGGCCAAACTTCGGGTTTGGGACCCGGCAGCCATGAAAGAGGCAGTATGGCGTCTTGATGCCATAAAGGACAGTGTCTTTTTTGCCAATGGGGAATATGATGCAATTGAAGGCGCCGGCGCCCTGGTAATCCTCACTCCATGGAATCAATTCAGAAATCTTGATTTAGTGAACATAAAGAAGGCACTCACCCTCCCCCTCTTTTTCGACCTGAGAAACATTTATAAGCGGGAAGAAGTTGAAGAAGCGGGTTTGCAGTACTTTTCAGTTGGAAGATAGCAACTATGATAACCACCTATTTTGATATGCCTGGAAATATCATTCATGTTTGCTGATAATAATGAGACATTAGGATAAATTATAATGAAACTTGGATTGATCCTTTCGTTTTTTAACAAACATGAAAAAAACCAACTTATTTTAGTGCTTTTTGCAATGCTCATCATGGGGTTTATCGAATTAATCGGGGTTGGTTCAATCGGACCTTTTATTTCAGTAATATCCAATCCTGATATGATACATTCAAATACATATTTAAATAAGGTATATGAGATTTTTAATTTTTCATCCGATGCCGATTTTACTATTGCTTCCGGTGTTTTTGTTGTTATTGTTTTAGCGCTTAGTAATTTATGTCTTTCCGGAATTAATATTCTTATTTACTTTTATTCAGCCAAAAGACGACATTCTATCAGCATGCAGCTTTTTGAACAGTACCTACGGCAGCCGTATATTTTCTACTTAAATGTAAATACCGCCGATTTATCTAAAAATATTCTGAGTGATGTAAATACCTTTGTTAACAATATACTTATTGCTTTTCTGCAAATTATATCAAGTTCTATAATTTCTTTATCAATTATTATTTTATTGATCGTTTTAAATCCCTGGTTAGCCTTAATTCTTAGCTCAATACTTGGATTTTCATATATTGTTATTTTTTCCTTTGTAAGAAAACTATTGGCAAGAAAAGGAAAAGAACGGGCACAACAAAATTTTTTAAAGTATAAATACATAAATGAAACCTTTGGGGGCATTAAGGATATAAAAATATTGAGCAAAGAACACGTATTCGTAAAACTATTTTCCGGACCTTCGAAAAATTTTTCTATGAATGATGCAAAAATTGATGTGATTAATGAATTCCCCAAGTATTTACTTGAAACAATCACATTGGGCGGAATAATTATGGTTATTGTCGTAATGATACATACCGGAGTAAAAATTGATGCATTCCTTCCCGTTCTAACAGTTTATGCTTTCGGGGCATATAGACTTTTGCCTTCACTTCAAAAGGTATTCAGATCCGTATCAAACATTAAATACTATTTCCCTATCGTCGAAACACTCCATAAAGACTTCAATGGATTACCCAAACAAAATGAATTGGTAGAAAACGTTCAAAAAATGGATTTTTTTAACAATATCAAACTTGAAAATATAGTTTTTTACTATCCACAAACTAACAATGATATCATTAAGAATCAGAGTATTACTATCAAAAAAAATACATCAATAGCAATTATTGGCCCAACCGGATGCGGAAAAACTACTTTTATAGATATAATTTTAGGATTATTGGAACCCCAAAGCGGAAAAATATCTATTGATAATACTGAAATTAATAGTTTTAATATAAAAAAATGGCAAAAAAATCTTGGATATGTACCTCAATCTATATATTTAACCGATGATACGATCAGAAATAATATTGCCTTTGGAATTGCTCCTGATAAAATAGATGATAATGCAATATTTAGGGCTGCACAGTTAGCCAGTATTCACGATTTTATTAGCAGCGAACTCCCTGATGGGTATAGTACTATAATCGGAGAGCGCGGCATCCGATTATCCGGTGGTCAGCGGCAGCGTATCGGAATTGCCCGGGCAGTTTACCATGATCCTTCAGTTCTTATTCTGGATGAAGCTACCAGTGCTTTGGATACTTTGACGGAAAACGCGATTATTGATGCTATTAAGAATTTAAACCATAAAAAAACAATAATTATGGTTGCGCATCGTTTAACAACTGTAAAAAACTGCGATATAATTTATTTAATGGGAAAAGGAATTATTGTTGATTCAGGAAGTTTTGAAGACTTATATCAAAGGAACAGTGAATTTAAAAAGATGTCCGATGGAATTAATCATGATTTATAGATATAAATTTATTTGTTTTTTTACATTCTTAATATTTTCTTTTAAAATCAGCGCCCAAGAGGTCTTGCTGTCAGATAACGAGCGGTTTTATGATTTTCTTGCGTTGCAGGGGATAGTAGAACGCCCTTATTTAAATTTCAGAACCTTATCAGATTCAATTTGGATAATTGATAAAGATGTGATCCACCCTTGGACAAGTTTAAATTTAGGTAAAAAACGAGTACTTAATAACGATATTTTTATGCGCATATATGATACTGAATTATTTACGTCATATAATTCATCCATTCCTTATGGTCAAAATGACGGAGCCCTTTGGCAGGGAAAAGGAATAAATTCCAGTATTACCGGCGGCGTCAGATTTGAAGGTTATGGAATAGAATTTACTTTTAAACCACAAATTAGTTTTTCACAAAATCTTAACTTTAATTATATTACCCCTGCTTATGTAAGTAATTCTGATTATGATTTTTCGAATAAAGCGGATAGATTTGGCGATTATGGTGTAAAATATATTGATGCGCCGCAGCGATTCGGTGATGAACCTTTTTTTATATATGACTGGGGTGACAGTGAAATTAGATATGTCTGGAAGACAATAACCATTGGTTTTGGAACAGAATCAATTTGGCTTGGGCCTGCACGCATTAATCCTATTATCCACTCGAATAACGCCCCAACATATCCTAAGCTAGATCTGGGCGTCCGAAAACAGCCGGTAACGATTCCGAAGTTGAATTGGTATATCGGCGATATAGAGGCTCGCGCATGGTGGGGATATTTATCTGAATCTGAATATTTTGATAATGATACTTCAAATGACCATAATCTTATAACCGGTTTTTCTTTTTCCTATGCCCCGTCATCTCTACTAAAGGGTTTAACCATAGGAATAAATCGTATTATGCTGACAAAATGGGATGAGTTTGATTTCACAGGCATTTTTGATTTACTTAATCCATTAATGCAATCATCTTCTACGGGATATGATGAAAGGGATCAACGCGCTTCAATGGTCTTTAGTTATTTATTTCCAAGCGTCGGGTTTGAGTTATATTTTGAATGGGCAAGAAACGACGGAACCGGTAGCGGAATTTATGGTTTAATCAGAAATCCCTTTCATACTCAGGCTTTTACATTAGGGGGTAGAAAGAATATTATATTTAATAGCGCTTTCCAGGGAGAACTATTGGTAGAAATAACCAATCTGGAATCCACAAGAGAGTATGAATTTGCTTATCCCACTACTTTTTATGCTCATCATATTATTACACAAGGGCATACGAATAGGGGACAATGGATTGGTTCCGGATCTGGTTCAGGTGGAAATAGTCAATATTTGGGTTTTACCCTTTTTTATAAAAAAGGGTATTCAGCTTTATTTATTCAACGAGAAGGAATTAACAATGATTATCTTTGGTTTAGAAAATTTGACGAACCCCTTTCGGAAAAATTTGAGGAGGATTATAATTTCAAAGCATTTTTATCCTTTGGGATTAATAATTATCTAAACATATATTCCCATTTTGGTTTATTTTCGAGTATTGTATATACTGAAATCATTAATCCAACATATGATCATCATAATAAATACGATATGAATTTTCGCGCATCCATTGGCGTTAAATATATTTTCTGAATAGGTTTGAATTAATGGCAATAGAAATATCAGATATACCATTAAGCTTAATTGTTTATGACTTTGATGGGGTTATGACTGATAATACGGTAATAGTAGGTGAAGACGGCCGGGAAAGCGTTATTTGTAACCGTTCCGATGGATTAGCCGTTTCAATAATAAAAGAATGGGGGCTTCTCCAAATTATAATTTCCACTGAAGAAAATGATGTTGTTGCCTGTCGTGCTAAAAAATTAAAGATCCCCGTAATTCATGGAATAGCAAAAAAAAATGAGGCTGTTTTTGCCTATTGTAAAGATAAAAATATAAAACTAGAAGAAACTTTATATATTGGCAATGATCTTAACGATCTTGAAGCAATGCTAGCCGTAGGTTATCCTGTATGCCCTAATGATGCCTATAGGGAAATAAAAGAAATATCCAAGCTTATACTTCCTGTTAATGGGGGGCACGGGGTAATTCGGGAATTATTATATTATTTAAAGAAAGGGAAACATGACTAAGAATATTATTGGGATTATTCCAGCCCGTGGCGGGTCGAAGGGTATACCCCGGAAAAACATAATTAATTTTTGTGGTAAACCTCTTCTCTCTTGGACTATTGAGCATGCCAAAAAAAGTGATTCAATACGAAATGTTTATGTATCTACTGACGATAATGAAATTTCTGATATATCTTTTCAATATGGCGCGAATGTAATACGCCGTCCCCCTGAAATAGCGGGAGATACCGCCAGTTCAGAATCGGCGCTTATTCATGCCTTAAATGAAATCGAAAAAAAAGAAAAAAAAGTTGATCTAATTGTTTTTTATCAGGCCACGTCCCCTCTGCGGCAGCCTTTTGATACTGACAAAGCCGTAGATCTTTTTTATCAAGAAAATGCCGATTCTCTTTTTTCCGCAACCACGCTTGATGATTTTACTATTTGGGGAGAACGCGATGGGATTTTACAAAGTATAAATTTTGATTATAAAAATCGTGGAAGACGTCAGGATAGAAAACCAAATTTTCTTGAGAACGGATCTTTATATATTTTCACACCTGAGGTTTTACGGAAAGAGAATAATCGTATCGGAGGAAAAATTTCAATATATATAATGCCTTTTTGGCAATCCTACGAAATAGATAGTTATGAAGAAATTGAGTTATGCGAATATTACATGAAGAAATGTCTTTTGTAAGTATAGAGCAGAAAAACAATGCAATCCCATCTTAGAAATTAGAAAATTATTATTCATGGAGGAAGAAATCATGACAATTAACTGGAGTGGACGAGCTTTTGATTACAATGATGAAGAAATTGCCGTCTTAGTGGAAGCAGCGCGGCATGCGGATCCTTTGACACAGGGGAAATATCTTGAACAGTTTCAGAAAGATTTTTCCGCGTATCTTGGTGTAAAAAATTGTTTCGCCGTAGCGAATGCAACTAACGGACTCGATTTAGCTGCAATATTATCAGGATTAAAGAAGGGTGATGAGGTTATTCTACCAGGGCATACTTTTTGTGCTTCGGCCATACCCTTTGGCAGAACAGGAGCAAAAATAAAATGGGCAGATATTGATCCTGAAACCCGCCTTATTTCTGCTGAATCGATTGAGAAACTCATTACAAAAAAAACAAAAGTTGTAGTACCTGTCCATCTGTATGGCCTTATGGCAGATATGAAGGCTATTATGGCCCTTGCCAGAAAGTATAATCTTTTTGTTATAGAAGATTGCGCCCAGTCTATCGGCGCAGAATTAAGTGGAAAAAAAGCCGGGACTTTTGGCGATTGTGGTGTATTCAGTTTCCATGGTCAGAAAAATCTTACTACCCTTGGTGAAGGAGGAACAATAGTTGTTAAGTCCGCCGCATTAGCAGCAAAAATTCCCGGATTACGCCATAACGGAGCACGTCCATATACGCAGAAACGCGAACATTACTGGATTCCTGCGATGTCAAATGTTGATCTTGATATTGAAGGAGTATGGCCATATAATTTCTGCTTAAGCGAACCTCAATCCGCTTTAGCTTCCGCTGTTTTGAAACGTTTGGACAGTATGAATGATAAACGTATTGCACGGGCCGAATACTTCAGAAAAGAACTTGAAGAATTTCCGGAGATTTCATTTCAGAAAGTACGAAAGGGTTATAAACACATTTATCATTTACTTTCCGCAAAATATGACGGTAAAATATTTGGAAAGTCAAATAATGATCTTATAAAGTCTTTATTTTATGAATATAATATTAAGGCGATTGTTCAGTATTATCCATTATATCGTTATCCTTTATTTCAAAAGATGGGATTTGGTAAAGCAAATTGTCCAAATACGGATGAATTCTACGATAATATGATTTCATTTCCCTTTCATCTCTGGATGAGTGATGATGAATTTTCTTATATTCTTGAAAGTACAAAAAAGGCGCTCAAAACGCTTCGCGGAGGTAAAAAATGATTCAATTTGATGCAAAAGCAAAAATTGTTATTTCCGATTCTTTATCGGAAGATATTTTTGCTATTTTACAGGAAGAAAGCGCATCGGATATTGTAATTATCACCGATGCCAGTGTGGCGGATAACCCATCAATTAAGAAATTAAAATTATTTCTTGAGTCTAAATTTAAAATCCGTTACGAAACTATTAAGGTAGTAGAGCCGACAACTGACATTGTAAACAAATATACCAGCGAATTCAGAAAAAATCCTCCGGATTTGCTCATCGGTATTGGTGGGGGGAGTACCTTGGATCTTGTTAAGGCTCTTTCGGTCATGATTCTTCATGAAGGACCCGTAGAAGATTATCATGGTACAGGAAAACCTTTTACCCGGGGAATTCGTAAAATATTAATCCCTACTACTGCCGGAACAGGCAGCGAAGTAACCAAGGGCGCTGTTCTTGTAAATGAGAAAACAAAATTTAAACGGGCCATTGGCGGTAAATATGTCACCGCAGATTATGCAGTTTTAAATGCCGATTTAACCATAACAATGCCTGATACGGTAACCGCATGTACCGGCATGGACGCTTTGGCCCATTCAGTGGAATCCTATACCGCGAAATGTTCAAATGAAATCACCCGTATGTACTCTTTGCAAGCATTCTCACTTATCTATAATTCCTTACCAAAAATCTTTGAAGACAAAAATAACCTTGAATACCGGCGTAATGTTCTTCTGGGAAGCAATCTTGCAGGCTTTGCAATATACAATTCAGATACAGGCGCTTGTCATGCCCTCTCCTATCCTTTGGGCATATATAACCATGTTCCCCATGGATTTGCGGTTGCAACCTTGTTTCCTGAAGTTGTCGCTATTAATGTTGGAAAAGGCTGCAATCTTTACGCAGATCTTTATGACCGTATAGCCGGTGCTCCCCGTCTTGAAAATCCTGCTGAGAAATCAGCGGCCTTTGCAAAAATGATTGCTTCTTATAAACCATTAAGTTATTTGGGGAAGAAATTTCGTGATTATGGAATAGATGAGACAAAGATAGATTTTCTTGCCGAACGTGGCCTGGATTTAAAATCTGCTCTGAATAATAACCCAATAGAATTTACTTTTGAAGATTCTAAGAGTGCATTTCTAAAGGTCATTGGAGGAAAATAATTATGTCAAAGAAAAAAATTATCCTTGAAAATAATTTATCTATTGGAGATGAAGAACCTATTTTCTTTATTGCAGAAATAGGAATTAATCATAATGGAAACATTGAAATTGCCAAAAGGTTGATCGACGCTGCTTTTGCAACCCAATGGCATTGTGTAAAATTTCAAAAAAGAACCCCTGAAATTTGTGTTCCGGAGCATCAAAAAAATCTCATGCGGGATACCCCATGGGGTCAAATGACCTATTTGGATTATCGTTTTAAGGTTGAGTTTGAAAAAAAAGAATATGATTATATAAATTCTTATTGTAACGAAAAACCCATCCTTTGGACTGCCTCTGTATGGGATACAAAAAGTCTTGAATTTCTACTTACTTATAATATCCCCTTTATTAAGATACCATCCGCAAAAATAACGGATATGGAACTTCTTACAAAAAGCGCCCAATCAGGAAAACCAGTGTTTATTTCAACCGGTATGAGCACTTATGAAGAAATAGATGCTGCCGTAAACATTCTGGAGAAACATAGCAAAAACGGCTATGTGCTTTTTTATACCAATTCAACCTACCCTACACCACCGGAAGATCTGAATCTCCGTCTTATATCTGAATTGAAAAAACGCTATGACTGTATAATTGGATATAGCGGTCACGAATATGACTTAGAGCCTTCAGTTATTGCTGCTACTCTTGGAGCAAGGGTTATTGAACGACATATTACACTTGATCATACACTATGGGGTTCTGACCAGTCTGCTTCTCTGGAAATTCATGCTATGGATTTATTGCGAAAGCGTATAAAAGATCTTGATACAATTTTAGGAGATGGGATAAAACGTATTTCTGAAAAAGAAATGGCTGTAAAGAAAAAATTGAGAGGGTAAATATCAACAATTAATGAGTATAAAAGGAGTTATTTGAATAGCATGGAAAAAAACATAGTAAATAATCAATGTCCGATCTGTAGTTTTACTTCAAATACTTTTTCATCAATAGAATATCTTAATACGCTTTTTAATACATCCATCTTCTTATCAAAGAAAATTATAATTTGTCCGGAATGCGGATTTGGTTTTTTGGATTCTTATTTTGAACAAAATGATCTTAATCAATTTTACGCAAACCACTATAGATATGGATCGGTTTTTCAACGCTCTGTTTTCAGTGATGCATTTCGAATACCATATCGAGCTATTGCACAACTATTATTAGTAAACACATTTATTTCACAAGTTAAGGTAGAAAATATATTGGATATCGGTGCCGGTCATGGTGATATATTTGATATTGCTAAAATTATATTTAATAAAAGTCAATATTATGCATTTGAACCTGATAATAGTACACAAGTAAAATTAGAGAAAAAATATGTTAATATTTTCAAAGAATTATTTTCGGCAAAAAAAGATTATGCTGATATAAAGCAACGTTTTGATATAATCATAATGTCACATGTTTTAGAACATTTTAATGGACATGATATTTTATCAGTATTGAAAAATATATCATATTTATTATCAAACAAAGGAGTAGCACTTATTGAAGTTCCAAATGATGATATGGAATATAATGGGAAACATCGTGAAAATGATGCTCCCCATCTATCTTTTTTTACCATTGAATCCTTAACCAAGGCAATAAAAAACTCAGATTTAGAACTTTTATATATAACTACTTGCGGAATAACATTAGAAGAAGAATTTAATATACAATCAAACATAACACAAAAAAGCAAATTAAAAGAGATAGTAAAAAAAATACCTTTGTTAAAATGCTTTTATACGTTTTTAAAATTTATTATTTCTATTGTTAAATATATGCTCCATAAACATGACTATAGAATGATAATATCTAATAAATATTTTATGTATGGTGATGATCGTATATGGATAAGAGCAATTGTAAAGAAAAAAAATTAAATATGAATAAATTTTCTATTATAAATATCATGAAAACATTTGTCCTTTTGTTAAAAACTATCCAATTTTGTTTTCGAGTACTGGTTAAAGAGGGACTAAAAAATTATGTTGCAGAAATTGGCCCAAATAGTATGCATCCATCAAGAGAACTTGCTGTTTTTGGGAATGGTCCTTCTGTGAAAGGTATAGTGAATGAAGAAAACAATTTTAATTTTCAAGATATGGATGTTTTTGCTACTAATGACTTTTGTTTCGATAACATATTTACTGAAATACAACCGAAATATTATATCCTGTCAGATCCTGTGTATTTTTTACCTGAAAGTCCTCTTAAAGATGAAGTCGATAAAACGTTTAATATTCTAAATGAGACTGTCGGCTGGCCAATGTTTCTTTATGTCCAGCTTTCCACACAAAAAGCGTGTCAGGATAAGATTTATAACATAAATATTAAAGTTATTCCATTTCATTCTTTTGAATATAACGGATACCAGGGGTTTAGAAATTGGTTTTTAAAACATGGGTTATGCAGTGAAAGTTATGGTACGGTCGTGCTTAATGCTGAACTTATTGGGATTAATATAGGATATAAAATAGTATATCTTTTTGGTGTGGAACATACATTTTTTGATAATCTCTACATTGATGAAAATAACAGACTTTGTAGTGTTATAAGACATTTCTTTGATGATAAACCGGTATTAAGGCCAATTGTTAATTATCATAATTTAGGTAGGGAAACCAGATATACCATGTCAGAATTTCTTGAAAGAAATGCTAAATTGTTCCATGGTCATGAAATACTAAGAGAATACGCTGACTATTGTTCTGTTAATATATATAATTGCACAAAAAATTCATTAATTGACGCATATGAAAGAAAATGAAAATCAAAAACACAATAAGTAAATATTTTCCGTACATTATAAAACAATGGCGCATTCATAAATTTCATTGTATTAGTACAAAAAAGTATTCAAGAGAAATAGATCGATTTTTTAACCATATAGAATCTTCAATGCTTTTATATAAAAATAAAAGACAAATAGATAATCTTATTTTGTCATTTACATCCTTCCCTGCCCGGCTGCAGTTTATTGAGTATACTTTATTTTCAATAATACAACAAACCATAAGGCCGAAAAAAATTATACTTTGGCTTTCTTCCGACGAATTCCCGAAAAGGGAAAAATCAATCCCGGAAAATGTTTTAAGATATAAGCCTTTTAATTTCAAAATACAATTTGTAGAAAAGAATTTCCGTTCTTATAAAAAACTGATTTATTCATTAGAAAAATACCCTGATGATATCATTGTTACTTTCGATGATGATATTTATTATAAACCTGATTGGCTAGAAAAATTATATAGTACTTATAGTAATTTTCCTAATGATATTATATCACACCGTGTACATGCAATTTCTTTCAAAAATAACCATATCGATTTGTATCAAAATTGGTCAGAAGGAAAAATAGGCGCATCCTTTTTAAATTTTTTTACCGGAGCCGGTGGAATACTCTATCCGCCCCGTTCACTTTATGATGATGCTGTAAAATCTGAGTATTTTATGAATCTCTGCCCTTCTGCCGATGATATATGGTTTTACGTTATGGCCTTGTTACAGAAGACACTTATCCGTAAAGTAAAAAATGGCTATGACAAAGCAATTGATTTCGACTATGTGTTTGATAGAGATTATGTCACTATTCCAAAACTTACAAATATAAACCTTGACGAGAACCGGAATGATATACAGTTTAAGGCGGTATTGGAACATTACGGTATATATGAGTCATTCTATGCCTTGTATGGTGGAAATACGTGTTACTAAACCGTATAAAACGAAAACTTATCAAGATATTTTTCCGGGAACAATGGTCGTTATTACTATGCAATCAGGATGGGGATATTCTGAAACACATTATTCCGCCGCAGGATCGGATATGGGCGGATCCTTTTCCGGTTGAATCTGGCGGCAAAACTTATATTTTTATTGAAGAACAGATTGGACATGGTAATGGGACTGTTGGCTTTATTGAATTACATTCTGATTTGACCTATTCGTCCTTTGTTCCTATTCTGGAGAAAGAATATCATCTTTCTTTTCCGAATATATTTAGTTTTGAAAAAAATGGATATATTACCTGGTATATGATTCCTGAAACTCATGAAAATAAGACCATTGATTTATACCGAGCGGTTGATTTTCCATTCCACTGGGAATTTGAAACGACTCTAATAGACACGGTTGATGCCAGTGATACCACTTTGTTGTTTTTTAATTCATACTATTGGCTTTTTACAAGCATAAGAACAGGAGGAGTATCAAAAAATCAGAATCTATCTATTTTTTATTCTGATACTTTTCCTTCACAAAAATGGATCCCACATCCCGGTAATCCGGTATGTTCCAGTTTTGAAAACAGCCGTATGGCTGGCGCTATCTTTTTTAACAAAAATACCGGAAAGCTCAATCGCCCTTCTCAAAATTGTTTAAACGATTACGGCCGGGAAGCCAACATAAATGAGATAATTGAGTTAACTCCCCTTTCTTATAAGGAAGAACGGATTAGCGCCATTTACCCGGAGCGCGATCTTCATGCTGTCTGTACCCATACTATAAATTATTCCGATACGTATCTGCTGCGGGATATAAAAACAAGAAATTTACGATTCCTCTCTCAAATAAGCTTAAAGGCGTAGGAGTTTATATGTCATTTCCACAAAATCCGTCTATTGTTGTTATTGGGCTTGGCTATGTCGGACTTCCATTGGCGATTCAATTTGCACATAAGTATAAAGTTACCGGCTTTGACATGAAAAATCAAAGGATCAATCAATTAAACGCTGGCCATGATAAGACCGGTGAAGTATCTGATGAGAGTCTTATCGCAGCTAAATCAAACATAAACTTTACATCTGATAAAGAAAGTATAAAATATTCTGATGTATATATTGTGGCAGTTCCGACCCCGATTACTCGTAACAATATTCCCGAACTTCACCCTCTTACGGGCGCCTCGAATACGGTTGGCAAGGTTATGAAGAAAGGCGCAGTGGTTGTATTTGAATCGACCGTATACCCGGGCTGTACCGAAGAGGTCTGTGTTCCTATTCTGGAGGCCGAAAGCGGGCTTAAGTTTAATCAGGATTTTTTTATCGGCTATAGTCCTGAACGTATTAATCCCGGCGATTCGGTGCATACAATTGATAGGGTTGTAAAAATAACCAGCGGAAGCACCCCCGAAACTGCCGATTTTGTAAACAGAATATACTCTTCCGTAATAAGCGCCGGTACGTATAAGGCATCATCGGTTAAGGTAGCCGAAGCGGCAAAAATAATTGAAAATACCCAGCGGGATTTGAATATCGCCCTTATGAATGAACTAGCGCTTATGTTTGCGCGTATGGGGCTGGATACCATAGAGGTTCTGGAGGCTGCGGGAACAAAATGGAATTTTTTGAATTTCAGACCCGGGTTGGTCGGAGGCCACTGTATTGGAGTGGATCCCTATTATTTGACCTTCAAAGCTCAAGAACTCGGTTATCATCCTGAGGTAATTTTGGCAGGACGCCGTCTGAATGATAATATGGGTGTTTATGTTGCTTCTGATCTTGTTAAATTGATGATAAGGCATGGAATGAAGGTTGTGGGCGCCAGAATATTGATTTTAGGTATTACTTTTAAAGAAGATTGTTCCGATGTCCGTAATACCCGGGTTATTGATGTGGTTCATGAATTAGCTGAATATGGTTGTAATGTTTCAGTATATGACCCCTGGGCAGATCCTGATGAAGTCAAGTCAGAATATGGCTTGGACCTATTGCCCGAATCACCGGAAACAAATATTTCTATAAAAGAGCCATACCAGGCATGTATACTGACGGTAGCCCATCATGAATTTAAAAATCTTAATCCTCGAAAATTTCTTATTCCAACCGGCGTGGTGTATGATGTGAAAGGTGTTTTGCCTAAAGAAACTGTGGATAGAAGATTATAAGCTGTTATTCATAAGGGACGAAGATAATGATATATTACCGCACAAAAAACGGTATTAAACTTGCGGAAATTTGGTATAATCCGGCGGAATTGCCAGACAAAAAAGTTGATATTCTCAGATACAGGTTTGTTAAAGAGAAACATGTTAAAGCCACTTCTATTGAAGAAAAATATACCCTCCTTTCGGATTTAACAAACGATGAAAAAGAGTTATTTTCAAAAATACATAAGAACACCAAATATAAAATTAACCGCGCAAAAGAACGAGATAATATTGAATGTAGTACTTTTTTTGCGGCGGATGAAAAAAACACTGAAAAATTATCCCAATATCTTGACTTTTTTAATACCTTTGCCGATTCAAAGGGCCGTTCATCCGCGGCTCTTTCCGAATTTGAACAATTTTTTGAAAAAGGAACCCTATATATAAGAAGTGCAATGAAGGATAATACGATCCTAGCAATGCATGCATATATTGTTTCTGATAATATTGCAAGACTTCATCAATCCGCTTCTCATTTCCGTGATAGTGAAGATTCTGAGTACAGAAATCTTGTTGGCCGGGCAAATCGTTTTTTGCACTGGGACGATATGATGTATTTTAAAAGTTTTGGCGTGTCATGGTATGATTTTGGCGGATGGTATGCTGGTCATACTGATAAAGAAAAACTTCTTATAGGGCAATTTAAAGAATCGTTTGGCGGAGAAAAATGCCGAGAATATTTGTACATTGTTCCTGTTTCTGTTTTAGGGAATATTTCAGTGTATGTTCATGCCGTATTTAGGATCGGGGAAAGAATAAACTGGCGTTTTAAAAAAACATTCAGAAAGATATTTAGGTAATATAATGACCATACTTGGAATTTATTTGCTAAACCAGATCAGAACCGGCGGCAATAGAAAGTATCTTGAAATTGTTGAAGGTCTAGCTTCCCGTGGTGTTACTGTTTTTGTCATTATGAATAGTTTTTTAGACTATACCCCGGTTAATTTTATTAAGATTGAATTACCTATAAAATATGGTCAACATAAATTCCCTCCGGCTTCTTTTTTATTCAAGAAAAACGTTAAGGAAAATATTAGACAAATTGAGGAGTTCATTTCTGGATATATCAATACTTCTGTTGATTTTATTCTAAGTTTTGGAGATACACATTTAAAGTCCGCATTGTTTTTAAGGAAAATATTTAAGGCTCCCCTCTTTTATGGATTCAGAGCCAATGATATTGATCGGGCGCATATATTAAGGGCCTATGGAGGAATGAGCTTACTGGAATATTTATTTTCTATTCTTTATGAACCTATTAATCGGTACAGAGAAAAACAGGTTGCTAGGAATGCCGAATTGATAAGCTTTCTTAATAATTCTGACAAAAACCGTTTTATTGAACGAACAGGATGTTCAGAATCGAAGATAACCGTTATTCCTAACCACATAGGATTACCTCGGTGTACCCCTGAATTTAAAAATAAGAATCATTCTGAAGAAGTTAAAAACATTGTCTATGTTGGTTCACTATCTGCTGACAAAGGGCTTTGGGATCTATTAAAAGCCATAGCTATTTTAAAAAAGGATGGTTATACAAAACCTCATTATTATATGCTTGGTAGACCGGAAAATATTAATCCAACCCTTAATCTTATTAAGGAGTTGGATATTGAAGAACTTATATCAATTGAAGGGTATAAAGACCCATTTCCGTATTTTGCAAAATATGATCTTTTTATATATCCTTCTCTTTACGATTCTTTCGGTAATGTGGTAACGGAATCTCTTCACACAGGTTGTCCTGTTATTGCTTCTTCGGTTGGAGGAATTACTGATATTCTTTCTTATCCGGAGTTACTATTTAAGTCCGGAGATTTTCAGGAAATTGCCGATAAAATAGAACTCTGTATAAAGGATAAGGACCATTATCATAAAATACGCCAATTGTGTTCAGAGAGAGCTGAAAAATATTATTTTGACTGGGCTGAACGATATGAAAATGCTATGAAGGCCTATAAATTAAAGGTGGATTAAGATGAGTAATCTCATAATGCAGATAAAAAAAGATGCCGATTTGTTAGCATCATTCTTTATTCTAATAAAAAATAAATACCATTCTTTAAACCTAACCTTTTATAATATGATATCTAACAGAAGGAGAAAATATGTAACATTTTATATGGGGCTTTTATCAATATATATTTCCCTAATTACTTATTTTATGAACAGCCTCATATTTACCGATAATATCAGAACAATAAAATCTCTTGTAACAACATTATTTTTAATATTTATTATATTTAATTTGCTTAAATTATTTTGTATAAAATTAAAGGACTTTTATATTCCTATAAATTCAGAAAGGAAAGAAATTAGAAAATTAAGCGTTCTTTATATCTCCTTAATTAGTTTTTTTGTTTTTTTTATTTTATTTCTTATAAATTTTCCGGGTATCCTTACAACGGATAATATAAATCAATGGAATCAGATTCAAAAATTTGAATTTGTTAATTGGCACCCTGTTATTCATACTTTTCTCATGTGGCTCCTGTCAAGAGTCATTAACCATTACGGGTTTATTATTTTTTGTCAAATACTACTATTTAGCGTAAGCATCGGTGTATTATTGGCAACATTTGAATCTTGGGGTTATTCCCGCAAATTGATTTTGTTTATATTATTTTTTCTTGCCTTGAATCCTATGGTAAAAAATATTCTTATGTTCGCTTATAAGAATACCGTTTTTACTATATTTTTGACCTTTACAATAACATCATTAATTAATATCTATTTTTCAAACGGAAAATGGCTTAATTCAATTTTAAATATCTTAAAACTATCCTTCTGCATCGCCATGATGACTGTAATTCTTCACAATGGAATACTATACACCGGACCGTTAACATTATTAATAATTGTCATTTATGCATGGAAACAGAAAAATATTTTACTCACAATTCCCATTATCGTTGTACTCGTTTTCTTAATCCGTATACCCTTATATAAATCACTTGATGTTACATACCCTAATAATGAAAATTCAGAAGTGGTTGGTCTTCTGATGACTATCATGTGTGATGTAATGGTAAAAAATCCGGATGTTATGCCGGTTGAATCAAAAAGATTCTTACTTGAGGCTGAAACTAAATCCCAATGGATGAAAGAATATGAATTAGGTAATTATTCATCAATTAAGGGTAAATTTGATGAAACAAGAATCATTAACAACATTCCAACAGAACAATTTTTAAAAATGTCTATCGATACTATTATGGCTGATAAAAGAAATTCATTTCTAGCGTTTCGCAATCACACTGCCTTTGTTTGGGAGTTATTTCCACCGGAAAACACTTTTATTAGTGCGCCATGGAAAGATGCACTTTTTAATGAAACAAATAAAATTAAAAAAATTGCGGGTTTCATTTCAGTTGGTTATGATAATATTATAACATCAATTTTACCTATAGGTTGGTTCTTTGCGAATAATGGCTGGCAGTTGTTGCTACTGCTATTTGTCGGTTTAATTGTATTTTATAGAGGAAATCATAAAGCTGCATTTTTGTTCATACCATTGCTTTTTTTTACATTCTCTACAATGATGTTATTAAGTGCTTCTGATTTACGCTATTTCCAGTATAATTCGGTAGTTATATTACCGTTAACAGTAGCTTTACTTTCAAGAAATAAAAATGTCTCTAATTAAAAAGTTATTCAATAAAGAAATTATCAGTTATGGCATATGGGGTGTCTTAACTACTATTTGGAATATCGGGATATTTCAGTTTTTTTTCTTTATCGGCATTGACTATCGAGCCGCTAATGCTATTGCGCTCATTACAACAAAAATAATAGCCTACATAGTTAATAAATTATTTGTATTTAAAAGTCATTGTAAAACTAAAAGGGAATTATGGGCGGAAATATTTCGTTTTATCGTTACAAGAGGTATTACTATGGTCATTGATTTTTTTGGATTAATTTTATTAAATTATATAATTGACCCAAAATTTGGTAAAATTTTAACAACTATTGTTGTTGTTACTATAAATTATATCTTTGGTAAACATCATGTTTATAAGGTAGGTAAAGAACCGGAGGGTGTAAAATGATTTCAGTCGTAATTCCCGTATACAACGAAGGAAATGCAATAAAAAATACGGTTATCGAAATTCGGAAAATATTTGAAACCGAAAATATCAACGAATATGAAATAGTTCTTGTGAACGATGGTTCTACCGATAATACCCCTAATGAAATAGAAGATTTGGGGTGCACGATAGTTACTAACCCGCATAACATTGGTTATGGTTTTTCATTGAAACGAGGCATTCAAAAGGCAAAGTATGATATAATTGCCATTACCGATGCTGATTTAACGTATCCCTTTGAATACATACCTCAATTTTTGAAAGAATTTGAGAAAGGTTTTGATCTTATCGTTGGGGCGCGTACAGGAAAGAATTATAAAGAATCTTTTCTGAAGGGTCTATTAAGGATGCTACTACAAGGTTTTGTAGAGTTTGTTGCGGGTAGAAAAATTAAAGATATTAATTCAGGCCTTAGAGTATTTAGTAAACAAGCAGTCTTGCCTTTCTTTAATAGATTGTGTAATACATTTAGTTTTACGACTTCTCAAACTTTAGCTTATATGATGAATGGTAAATTTGTAAAATATATTGATATACCTTATCACAAAAGAGCAGGGAAAAGTAAGGTAAAACTATTTAAAGATTCCGTTCATACTATGCAATACATTATCGAAGCTGCCGTTTATTATAATCCTCTAAAGATATTTAGCGCATTTAGTGTATTCTGCATACTGCTTTCTATTATTGGTTTTATATTTTCGACTACCTTGAATATCAATGTTGGTTACTATCTTGGTATTGGCGGCTTGTTAGTTTCATTAATTATTTTCTGTATAGGTTTGTTGGGGGTCCTTCTGAAGCAGATAATGGATAATCAGAAATAAGCCTAAACCCAGTAACTAAAAAAGAGTAATTTATGAAAATATTAATCACCGGTACTGCGGGTTTTATTGGTTATCATTTAGTTAAAAACTTGGCAGATAATAATGAACAGGAAATTTGTGGAATTGATAATATTAATAATTATTATGATCAAACGATTAAGTATGCCCGGTTAAAAGATACTGGAATTGAACGGGAAGCAATCAAAGATATTTTACCTGTACAAAGTAATAAATATAATAATTATCAATTTATAAAAATTGATCTTGCTGATAAGGAAAATCTGGAAAAAATATTTATTAAATATAAACCTGATATTGTGGTAAATTTAGCCGCCCAGGCGGGGGTTCGGCATTCTTTAGAAAATCCGGATGCGTATATTCATAGTAATATTAATGGTTTTTTGAATTTACTTGAATGTTGCCGCTTTAACCCGATAAAACATTTAGTTTATGCAAGTTCGAGTTCAGTTTATGGGAATAGTGCAAAAATTCCTTATTCTGAAAACGACAAAACAGACAGTCCTGTTTCCTTATATGCCGCTACAAAAAAATTTAACGAATTATTGGCGTATTCATATAGTCATCTTTACGGTATACCTGCAACAGGACTGAGGTTTTTTACCGTTTATGGACCATATGGCCGCCCCGATATGGCCCCAATGCTTTTTACAAACGCAATTTCTAAAGGCGAGCCAATCAAAGTATTTAATAATGGCGTGATGATGCGGGATTTTACTTATGTCGATGATATTATTGAGGGGATTGTAAGGGTAATTAAAAAAATCCCTGAGAATAAACCGCCTCACAAGGTCTATAATATTGGATGCTCAAATCCTGTGAAGTTAATAGACTTTATAAATATTCTTAAAGAAGAAATTGGCAAGGAAGCGCATATGATTATGTTACCGATGCAACAAGGTGATGTCTATCAGACATATGCGGATACGAGATTGTTGGAAGATGACATTGGATATAAGCCAAACACTTCGTTAAAAGATGGGATTAAATTATTTGTTGAATGGTATAAACACCATGCCTAAAATAAGAAAAGGCCTAATAACTATTGCCATTGGCAAAAAATATGCCATACAGGCAAAGTATCTGGCCTATTCCTGTATGCTGCATACACCCCATACCATCCGGGCGGTCATTACCGACCGCCCGGCCCTGCTTACCGGTTATTTTGATATCCTGATACCCTATAACCCGGAGTATGGAGATCCCTTTGCCGCCAAAACCATGCTGCATAGGTATACCCCCTTTGAAAAAACCCTCTATCTGGACGCCGATTCCCTGGTGATGACTGGCATAGACTCCTATTGGGAAGCCCTGGAAACCCGCTCTTTTGCGTATACCGGGGAACTGGTAAAAGAAGGGGAATGGTATTTTGATATAAAAAAAGTAATGGCCAAATTATCCCTGCCCTGGATACCGAAGTTTAACAGCGGTATGTTATTATTTGATTCAAGTGAAAAATCAAAGGTCATTTTTGATACGGCAAATGATTATATGGAAAATCATGGCGAACTTGAGGTATCCTTCTTCAGAGAGAAGATGCTTCCCGATGAGCCTTATCTTGCTATTGCACTGGCGAAGCAGGGAGAAAAACCCTATACGGATTATGGCCGGTTTTCCCGTACCCTCATAGGCGCGGATCATATTCATCTGGATTCTATCAAAGGTTTTGCTTCTTTTATAAAAAGGGGCGTACAAGTTTTTCCTCAGGTAGTTCATTTTTGCGGACGGTTTGGACAGTTTCTTTATCTTTCCGAGAAAATAAAGCTTTATTTTTGCTTTAATCCGCCTCTAAAAACATTTTTTAATTGCATTTTCACTATAATAAGAAATATGATGAACAGGTAAATTAATTGATATACTGTTGGAAAATTATATGAAATCAATAAAAAAAGTATTTATCCTACTTTTCGTTCTATGGTTCTCTTTACCGGTGTTATCCTTTGGCGAAACCTACTTTATTGATTCGCCGGAAGTAGGTACCCTGCGCTACCTGTATAGCAGGGCGAAAAAAGTTTTCCCCTTTAGCGCCTTCCCGGTTCATGGCAGTGACCTTCTGGATATTGCAGAGAAGCTTCCCCCTCTTTCTTCTGAACAGGATCAACATCTTCTTGACAGTTTGGTTGATGAATTTAAGAAACAACAGGAGAAAAATATTTCGCTTAAGGGAGACCTTGCGGTTTCCTACGAACACCGCCTGCGTACTGCTTCTGTATTAGCCGATAAGGGGCTTGTAAAAAATGGCATGGATTTTCAGCGGCAGTACCTTTCCGCTCCGCCGGTTTTTGACCTCAGCGCCGGGATAGGAACTTTTACCGGCATTCTTGTAGAGGCAGATATTGCCCTGCGCCAAGCCTGGCACGATGATTATGAGCCGGTGAATAATTTTCTTTTCCCCGCGCCCGATTCCGAGCTGGGTATCAACTTCGACATCCTTAACAGGGGGATGCTATTCTGGAACGGTAAACATATTAATGTCGGTTTAGGCAGGGATAAGGTTCATTTTGGAAATACCCCCGGGGGAACCCTTTACCCTTCCGCATCCCTACCCTATTTGGATGGTCTTAGAATATCTACTCCCATTGGACCATTTACCATGGACTATGCGCTTTCCACTATTCAGGCAAGACGAGCAAAAAAACTAGAAGGAAAAGAAATATTAAAAGGGACTTACACCGGTGATGATTACGATGCGTATGACCATTTTGGTTTTATGATGGATGAAAATCCTACTACTATTTTAACTGCCACTCATCGTTTTCAATGGAATTTTGGGCAAGTAAAGGCGGGGATTGGGGGAACTGTGGTATACGCCCGCAGCAATAATATGTTCCTCGCAACCGATTTTATTCCGATACAAATTTGGCATAATGCGGATGTGCGTCCCAATAATCTTAATATGATGCTTGATGCTTCCTGGGCATTGTGTCCCGGCTTAACTCTTTCGGGAATTGTTGGATTTGACGATATTAACGCCAATTTTATTGGGATTAATGATACGGAAGTGCCAACCATACCGGCGGGAATTCTGCAGCTGGAATATGATCTATTAACCCCTGCGTTAAAGGCAAATTTCCTTTTTGAGGCGGGCGCCACACACTTTCTCTGGGGCAATTATGGTTACGATGGGGAACCTGAGGACGGCAAACCCTGGGGAGGGGTCTATCTTGCAAGGGCTATATACCGTTATTCGCCAAATAATGACGGTGTGCTGCTGCCTTTAACAAGCCCTTACGGACCTGGGGTGTATTGGGGCCGTATAACAAGCAGTTTTACTATTTCTGATATGCCATCTCTTAAAATCGGCGCCGATTTATTATTGTTAAAAAAAATACGGGGGGCAAACCTTGTTACCACCGGGTATAATAATGGCGGTGTGGCGGATGAATCCCAATACTGGTTTTTCTCCCTGGATTTACCCTGCTCGTATACATGGGAGTTTCTTCAATTTTCCTTTACCCCTGCGGTACTGGTAAATAACGGAGATATTGGTTTTGAATTTAACCTGGGTGTAAGATACAATATTCAAGGGAAAACATACTTTTGATTACCGTCCTGGTCTGCTATGAACGTATTTCCCTCTTCCATACCATGGAACCATTTTTTATTAAAAAGTTCCGCCGTCTATTTTATTTTACCCAGTCGGCTGAATATTGCCTGACCCGGGATAAAAACAGCATCCTTTTTATGGAGCGGCGTTTTCAGTACCGAGATCCCAGAGATTTAGTCGATGGAGAGTTTGATCTTATTAAACGATTACGGGATAAATATAAAACCATAGTTTTTCTAAACGGCCAACCTGAAGCCGGTACTAATCGTCTGGATCTGCTTCCTTATGTGGACCGGCTTTTTTATAAATCCGTATTCGCTGATCTCAGTAATTATTCTAAGGATCTCTATGCGAAAAATCTTTTTACCGATTACTACCATCAGAAATATGGCATATACGATAAGGATAGGGAATACCGGTATAAGCCCGCCATAAACCCGGAAGATACTAAACGAATTGAACTTTCCTGGAATATCGGTGTTGGGGATTATCCCCGCAGGAATTGGCCCCAGCGTATGGGGACAGTATTAGCCCGGGCGGGTCTTCCCGATCTGGGACGGGTTTTTAAAACCGGGCATAGGCCCCCTTCGGATTTTTCAGGTTCCGCCAGGACTATTGCGGTTCATGCCCGGATCGATCCCGTATCCTGTGAATCCATCGCATACCAGCGGCGTTTATACCTTGAAAAAATAAAAGATGATACGCGTTTTTTAACAGGAATGGTTTCACAGGATATTTATTACCAGGAACTACGGGATGCAAAGATAACCCTATCCCCCTTCGGTTGGGGTGAAGTCTGCTTCCGGGATTTTGAAGCGATTATCTCCGGCAGCCTGCTTCTAAAGCCCGATATGTCCCACCTAAAAACCTGGCCCGATGTGTATATTCCCTATGAAACTTATGTTCCTACCAACTGGGATGGAACGGATATTTTAGAAAAGGCTGAAATCTATCTTAAAGATGATAGGGAACGGCGGCGTATCGCCCAAAATGCCTGGGAACAATACTGCGATCAGCTGTGCAGCCTTGAAGATCGGTTTATTTCACTTTTTAAAGATATATTAGTATAAGAGGAAGATGATGAAAAAAGTATTTGTGAGTGTGTTTTTTTTAATATGTATTTGCATGTCCCTTATTGCCGAGGAGGCGCCGGAAACAGATGCTAAGCATAAGGTATTGATCCCCGCCTTTGATGCCATGGATATTGACTTCCTGAATATTGGCATTGGGGTCGAATTGGGGATTAAAGAGGAGTCCTTCTACAATGCGAATAATCTTCGCATGGATTTTGTTACCAACCATTTTAGCTTAGTGGCAGATCTTGCCATGTCTAATGATCAGAAATATGCGCCCGCCCGGGTAATGATCCCCGAAGGAAGTTTTATGGGGTATTACTTCTTTATGAATGAAGGCGGACTCAATTTTAATCTATGGAATTTCAATTTTGACCTTGGCCGGTTCAGGATCTACGATGTTGTGGATTCACCCTACTCCCTGTTTATCAACTCCCTTGGTCATTCTACCAATACCATGAATATAAAATATGACGGGCCGCGGTTTCTCTACCAGACCAAATGGATAGAACTCAATTCCCGGAACGCCGTTTCCAGCCCGGCGTGGGATGAGTACCATTACAGACAGGAAAATGGTATACCGCTTCCCGGTGAAATTACGGATCATCCGGATCCGGAACCGTACCCAGATTCTCCACAGGAACTTGGTTTTCCGGACCGGGGGGCGAATTATAAGATCTACGCAGTAAAGGTGGGGGATTGGCGGCTTGGGTTTTTAGATGCAGCGGTTTATACCGGACGGTCCTTTGATTTTGAGTATTTTCTCAACCCTATTCCCCAATATTTTATACAATATGTAAAGGTCACTCCCGGACGCCCCTGGACTACCGATGCAAATGAAAACAATATGTTTGGTCTTTTTTGGGACATTGATAAAAAGGACCGGTGGAGCGCCTATGCCCAGGTCTTGGTTGATGATTTCAGCCTTGAGTTTCTGAAATTCCTGTACGATGGATTCTCCGATAATCCATGGAAGGCTGCCTGGGCTTTAGGCGGAAGGCTTCATACTCCCTACGGCTGGTTTGGGTTTCACCATGGCGGCGCCCTTAAGTATACCTTTGAACCCATAGGATCCCCGGAAGGCCGGTATTCCGGGGATGATACCAGGACTGCCTACGGATACACCTACTATCCTGAAGCGCAGTACTACGATGATGAAAATAACGGGAAACTGGTTTCTATTCTAATCAAAGATAATATGATTGGTTATAAACACGGGGAAAACAATATTGCCTTCCAAGTGGATTATCAGAACAAATTTTCCGGTTTTCTGGTAACATCGGAACTTGAATTCTCCCTTACCGGGAACAGTTCCCTGGCCAATCCCTGGCAGGATTATACCGCCCGGTCAAGAATACCCAGTGGAGAAAGAGGGACCCGGATACTGGATGATGCGGAGCTTGAAAAACGTCTTGAATTCAGGGTGAACGTTTCCCGCCATATCGGCCGTTGGAATTTTTATGCCGCCACTGCTCTTGGTGGAATTTTCAATAAACTTGAGCTTAAACCGGCCGATATAACTATGAATTCATCCCCCGATTCCGATAGCGGAGTTGCCGACAGTATAATGATATGGAAGGCATCGCAGGATAATGAATTTATTTTTCGATTTTCAATTGGTTTCAGATATAGCCTGGGGGTGCTGTAAAGTGCTAATCGCATCAACCACTCTTTTACCCGCTTCTCCAGGATACATATAAGCTTCGTTCCGTAAGTTCCCGCTTATTTCTTTCTTCTCCCCTCCTCCGATAATTCTATCCAGAAACCCCTCTATTTCCTCAAAATTATCCTCGTTCACCGCCGTTCCCAGGTTTCGTATTGCCCGGAAGGTCCAGGCTTCATCTTCGATGTCCGCCAAATCGTATGGCCGTTTATCAAAATCGAATCGGGGGTAAATTACCGGGCGGTCAAATAAAAATACATAATCAAACACCACCCCTGAAAAATCGGAAATAAGTGCATCGGCGCGGGACAGGGCTATCAGGTTTTCTGCGTCGAAATTCCATTCCACGTTTTTATAGGAATCCAAGCTTTTCTGCAGCGCTTCTATGGTGTTTTTTTCTGAAATCATACTTTGCGGATGGGGACGGATAATTACCCTGTAGGAAGATTTAGCAAGGGGCTCCAGTAAGCGTAAACCGTAACGGCGCATAATACCGTTTGCCCCCCAGGACGGCGCTACCAAAACTGTTTTTCTATGGTCCCCCTCTTTCGGCAATTCTTTTATATGCTCCGCCATTACATCAAGGTAGGTACAACCGCTTACAAACAGCTCCTTACGGGTTGTACCCCGCTGTTCCTCCAACTTCCGTATATCCTTTTTTTGATATTCGCCGGTTAAAAAAACTGAATCATAATAGTCCAAGCCGAAAAGACGGTAGGTGGTTGTGTCGGTAACCGTGTGGAGTATATGTGCATAATGCCCTACCCCCGGGGACCGCTTAAGCTGAAGCACATCGAGACCGGGTGTAGTCATAAGGCAGATATCGGCTTCAAGAAAATTTAAAAAACTATATGCCGCGTTTCCTTTCCCGATAAACTTCTTTTCCAATAAGCTACCCGGCGCTTGAAACGACAAGCCCGGATCATCTTCACCGCTGGTATAATAAACACAGGGCATCCCCCGGAGGATCAACTCTTCAAGTACCGGTTTAAATACATTCCAATACTGTTTCCCTTCGGAATAGATAACCAACGGAGGCCGTGCTGCCGAAGCGGTCTTAGCATTACGCTTACTGTTTTTATTAAACAAAGATCCGGTTTTAATTTTAATAAGAATATTCTTAAAAAAGAAAAAAACCGTAACCGCCAGACCTGTTAAGAGTGAAAAAAGCATACTCCCTGTGCCGGGATCAATATATGCATAAAGCGGAAGAGGCAGTATTAGTGCAAAGAACAGTATATATATTTTTTTCATTGTTTTACTTTCTGCCAGGGCTCCCATGAATCGGCGTTAAAAATATTTGGGGCTATGAGTTTTCTCTTTCTGCTTAGATTGAGAAAAATCGGTCCATGGCGGCGGGGTTGAAAAGAAACTGCATTTACAACCGTCAACGGTCCATTTTTTGGAGACGACCCTATGGGTGTTCCCAGATAGGGATTTACCGGATTGTCCATATCCGCAGTCACAATGGTACTCATATCGGCGTTGGTCATAAATTCACCGGATATGGACAAGGTTCCATGAACGCCCGGTTGTTTTACCATTAACAACGGGTTATAGGATGTCATATCGGTATATTGAAAAATATCCGTACTATACCCATCTCCATGATCGGCAACGATAACGATCCGGGTATTATCATAGACATCCATCTCCTTTAATGAATCTATCCAACGGCCCAGGGCTTTCATGGCAGCCATGAAGGTGTACATATACGATGTGTTATCTTCAGAACCAAATATGGCGATTTCCTCCGGACTGTAGCGTATTGGTCCCGGTACGGGTATTAAGTCTGCGGTATAAGCCCCCGGTTCATGGGTGGTCTCGTTCATAAAAATATTTAAAGTATCGGCTCCGGTATCGGCGGCGCAGACATCGGATAGATAGTAGAGGCCCGCATATTCGGTAAGTCCCCGGCCATAGGCATTTGAAGCCCCGTCTCTCCACCAGCTTCCTTTATAGTGAATGCCGTACCGCAGGACCGGCAGCGCAATCCTGAATAGCCCATACCGGAATAGAATATCAAAATCAAAACTATCAATAAGCCGTTCCGCTTCATGGGGGAATTCTTCCATAAAACGCCGGTCAAATCTGCCATCCAAATTATGGGCGCTTACATTCTTCATACCGCTGAAAACGGTAAGGTCCGGAACAAGTTGGAGGTTTGTCATGGCCGGGTCCGTAATGGATACCCGGTATCCCGCTTCACCGAAAAGTTTCGGTAGCATGGTAAGCGCCTCATTCACCTTGTCTTTCAGGTTTACCGTATCCCTGGCATTGATGTTTTCGGGAGAATAATCATACCCCCCCATCATCGCGGGGAGCCCAACAATGGTACACTCGCCGAAGGACATGGTATTGGGATACCATGTAAATCCGTCAAGTTTTTCCGCCAAGCCCGGCATCTGTTCCAGGGCGGTATAAAGGGCTATGCCCGTAGCTCGATCAAGAAACACAACAAAGTTATTAGTTCCTGTCCTTGTAAGGGGAAATACCGCCCGGGATATGTCCCGGGAACCGGTGGTTTTCTGTAATCCGGAAAGCTCTTTCGACTCGCTAACGATACTGCTAATATTAATAATGGTTAATAGCAATACCGCTATGGCGGTGGCGTTGAAAATTGATGAAACAATTTTCTGTAAACGGAAAATAATAAAAACACCGCTTATACCGCAGGCGATAAGCATCGCGATAATGTTCGCCCAAAGAGGAAAGGCGTTTACAATTGCTTGAGTATCCTCAATTTTAAAACTATTGGTCATGGCCCCATAGGAGGCGCTCAGGGCAAATAAACAAATGAGGGCCAATATGACTAATAAGCTGAATGTGAAGGAAAGGATGGTCCGCACCGATTGGCTTGCAAACAGCCAGATCAACAGGGGCAGCAGTACAAAAAACGCAAGGCTTTGCAAAAAGGTTCGTATAATAAATTGTAACGGATCGTTAAAGTCCGCAACCGATGCGGCAATAACCTGCGCGGGAATAAGGACGCCGATGAGCAGACAGAGCAGAGCGAGGGCGGAAAAATACAACCTAGAGCAGTCCGCCGCGGGCAATGGGTGGGCGGAGATTATATGGATAAGCCCCTTCCAAATAAAGGGAGCGGCCAGAAGGACGAAACCCAGACCGGTGAATAAGAAGACATACCGGTCGATATCAAAAGCGCCGGACAGGGACCCGATTATCAGGAGGAGCGCAAAAACTGAGATCACCAATTGAAGCGCCTTACCGGGAGCTTTCAGTTTAGCGCAGGCGATATTTTTTCCCAGGGAGAACACATTATTGCAGGTCCAGTAGAGAACAAGTCCCGAAGGTGAATTATAGAGCAAAATTAAAAATAAAAAGGATATTCCAAAGAGCTGTATCTTTTCCCGTTTACCCAACCCCTTGGTGTAAATGAAAGCTGAAGCAATATTTACCGCAGTCATGATAATGGGCATGATATTAAAAGCGCGGCCGCCAAACTGTATAAGCCCGTCGGGAAGACCGAGGTTCCTTAGCAGCAGGAATGATTCGCCGTCAAGGGACGGAGTATGGGATAAAAATTGATAGGCTGCGAAAAAGAAAGGAATCTGCAATAAAAAACCAAGGCTGGATCGCAGGGCATAGAGGGGGGAATAGCCCATCTGACGGTAATAGGTATTGATGATCAGCTGCCGCTCATCACCGAAAAAAACCGCACGGATATCCGCAAGCTTCTTTTTCATCCGATCCTGAAGTCCGCGTTCCTCCTGCTGCCAGCGGTCGGCAACCGTGTAGATAGGCAGCAGCAGGGTATTTACCACAACGCTTAAGCCGATAATGGCCAGCCCGGCGTCATAAAAGGTGCGGTTAAAAAGCACAAAGAGGAATTCAATGATAGCCCGTATGGGCCAGATACAAAGGGTATACAGTATATCTGTTATGTTCATGACGATACCGCAAGGGCCGTATATATAGTACCGTAGCCCTCCCCCATCTTTTCAACCGAGTAATCGGTTCCCACCATGTTTCTGCTTTTTGCTCCCATGGCAATAGTTTTAGCCTGATCCCGGAGCATACGGCCAAGCAGCTCTATCCCTTCACGCGCATCCTTAAAAAGATATCCGTTTTTGCCGGAATTAACCAGATCACGGTTTCCCGGTACATCCCGTAGTAATAATGCGCAGGAACCGTTCATGGCCTCCAGTACCCCAAAGGGAAGGCCCTCCCAGGCGGAAGTGGAAAGGTACACCAGGGTTTCTGCTAAATAGGAATCCACCCGTTGTTTGTCCACCCAGCCGGTGATGGTACAGTTTTTCGATTTCAGCGTATCCGCCAGGGGCCCCTCCCCGACCCAGCAAAAGGGAACGCAATCGGCATCAAAGGCCGCTGCAATTTCATTAAACAGGGCCGGATCTTTTTGGGTACCCGCAATCCCTACAAAGCTGACGAGACGGGGAAACGGAGCTTTCCTTATTGGGGTAAGGGCAACCCCATTGCATACATAGAGGGTTTTTTTTCCAAGGGGGGCGTATATTTCCGCCTCCGATTTGCCGCATCCTACCACGGTTCCCCCAAACCATCCGCCTACCTTTTCCAGGAAGCGGAAAAGCCGCCTTTTGAGGGACCCGATATCGGTACGGATAAAAGCGGCGCAGTGGGGGGTATAGATTACACGGGATATACCGAGAAGCCTGCACGCTAAGCGCCCGAGGAAGCCGGCTTTTGAGGAATGGAGGTGGATTACCGTTTCGGGAAGCCTTCGGTAGGGTTTTAAAAGGCGGATCAATGCTCCAAGGGCACGGGCATCCTTAATCAGGTTTATTTCCCGGTCCGCAAAGGGCCATGCAATAAATTCCACCCCCGGGGGAAATTTGTTTTGCACATTGGCGGCTTCATCAACCCACATCCGTGAACCGTGGATTACTATGTGCTTTATCTTTGGCAGTTGTTTTGTTATATTAATTACTGCGGTGGTAACACCGGATGCAAAGGGTTCAAGTACATGAACAACGGTCATAGATAAATAATAGGGAACTATGGTTCATTCTGTCAATCGGTAGTACATTATTGAGAGAAAATGCGGAGGAGACGAAAAAATGGCGTACACCTTTCGGGATATTATTGATTCCCTTCCTGCGGAGAAGAAACAGGAGGACGGCCTCTGGAGTAAGTTTGTCCTGCGGCCCCTGGCCTTGCCCTTTACCTGGCTTTCTCTGCGTTTAGGCCTGAGCGCCAATGGAATTTCCTATATTTCTGTATTTTTCAGCCTTGCCGGCGGGGTACTTTTTTCCCTAAACGGGTTCATCTATCCTCTTTGGGGGGCCATACTGCTGAATTTTTTTTCCGTCCTTGATTGCGTGGATGGTTCCATTGCCCGGGTAACCCGGACAGCCGGCCCATGGGGAGGATGGGCGGATGCGGTCATGGGGTTTATCGCCTATACGGCGGTATTCCTGTCCACGGGTATTTATGTGTACCTGCGGACCGGCTGGTGGTGGATCCTGGTGGTCACCGCCCTGACTTCATCGGCAAATCTGCTTACCCGGGTGGCCTACCAGATCTATAAAAACATCGAAGGCAAAACCGCCCATGGGACGGTCTCCTTTGAGCGGAAACTGGCGGATAATGTGGGCATTACGGGATTTATGATGCCCGCCCTGATTATATGCCATTTTTTAGGCGGCGTGGAATATATTGTAGGATTTAACCTCCTGTTTTATCTGGGAGGCTGTTTGTTAACGATATTTAAGCTTGCCAAAAAAGCGAATTTATCCCATAGTATTGACATATGACTCTGTCAGATTTTGATATCTGGTACCGTTCCAGATACCGGCGTACCAGTTCCGCCCTTACCGCTACTGCTATGATTTTAGCGGATATTTGGGGGATCATGGTTTCTTTTGGGACGGGTTTCTTTCTGGTCAATCTTTACGATTTGAGCGCCATTAACTTTAGGTCCTTTGTTACCTATTGGCCCTACCTGCCGCTGTTTATTGTGGTATTTCAGATAGCCCACCTATACCCCGGCGTTTCCCTGGCCCCGGCTGAAGAATTGCGGCATTTTTGCATTAGTTCCCTCATGGCCCATGGGGGTATTATTTTTTCCCGCTTTATTGAGGATCGGGAATTTGACTCTATTTCTATCGCCTTTATCATCAGCTTTAGTTTTTCAACCGTCATTCTTTTGGTTTGCCGTTCCATTATGCGGACCCTGCTGCGTAAGTCTAAACTGGGGGGGATCCCGGCGGTTATCTACGGCGGCGGCGAAATGGGCCGCCTCGTCATCGACAAGCTGCTGAATAACCATGCTCTGGGCTATGTGCCGGTACTGATCCTTGACAACAATTCCGGAATCGGTGATATCTACCGGGGTATATACGTACTGCACGACACCAGCTTAGGCCCGGAAATCGTTAAACGGTACCGCATCAAAATGGCCATCGTTGCCATGCCTAACCTGAATCAGGATGAACTCTCCCAAATATTGAATACTTCGGTTTCCGCTTTTCGGTACAATGTCTTTATTCCCCAATTTTTTGTCAGTACCAATATTTGGATGTCGGTGCGGGAATTTGACGGTATACTGGGTTTTGCAACCAGCGACCGGCTTAAGATGCCCTGGAACCACGAAATCAAAAGGCTGATCGACCTTTCCCTGACCATTCTGGGGGGACTTATCATCTTACCCTTTCTGCTCTTTCTGGCATTACTGATAAAAATTACATCCCCCGGGCCGGTTCTCTATACGCAGCCGAGGATAGGCAAGAACGGAAAGGTGTTCCAGATATACAAATTCAGGTCCATGATAATTGATGCGGATAAACGGTTGAAAGAAGTACTGGATGCTTCTCCGGAAATGCGCAACGAATATGAAATACACCGTAAACTGAAGGATGATCCCCGGATTACCGGTATAGGTAAATTGCTGCGGCGTACCAGTTTTGATGAGTTTCCCCAGCTTTTGAATGTGCTGAAGGGCGATATGAGCCTGGTCGGCCCCCGTCCCATCCTTGCCGATGAGATTCAAGAATATGGGGTTGATTTCAAACGGAATTTTTCGGTACTGCCCGGGATGACCGGGTTGTGGCAAATTTCAGGCAGATCGGACACGGACAATTTTTTTACCGCCCATGTTTTTTACGACACCTATTACTTTCAGAGCTGGTCTGTGTGGCTTGATCTTTGGATTCTGTATAAAACCGTCGGGGTTGTGGTTAGAGGAAAAGGAGCATATTAAGTGAAGATAAAGGTATTCCTGCTCCTGATGTTCCTAAATGCTTTTGCCCTCTTTGGTCAGCTCCGTTCCTTTAACGATCTGTTTCCAAATATTGATACGGAAAAAAGAGAAAAGGTATTTTCCGGCATCCTCACCGAATCAAGAGATAAGGATGGTAGTTTGCGTTTATTACCCTCCGGGGAAATCGGAACGAAAATTTTCGATTTAACGGTAACAGGCCTGAGTCCTTCCTGTTTGGTGGAATCCTTGACGGTAATACCCTATCTCAATGAACCGATGGGACTTTTAGCGATATACAATGCCATGGGGAAGATACGGGATTTAAAAGGGCGTTTGTATCATTCCGCTACCCGGGATAAGAACACGCCTCTTTTTGAAGAAGCAACCCGTATTGAAAGTCCAAGGCATACCAGGACTATACCGGACCCAGGGGATTCTACTGTCCTGCCCCGGTCGGACAGACTCTACGTATTGTTGAAGGATGTTAATTTTGGCAATTCCTATTATCAGGCGGATATTTCTACCGAATCCAATGGATTGCTATATGGGTTATCGAATTTCAGGAATCTCTCCTATATAATTCCGGTAATTAAAGAAGGAAACTTCAGGGCTCTATTTTATGTTGAACCGGTCTCTGAGGGAGTCTTGGTTTATAGTGCCGCCGCAGCGGAGGTTTCCGATTTTGTTGCGAACAGGATCAACATCTCTTCAGCTATCCGAAAACGTATCGAGGTTATTTTAGGCTGGCTGATTGATAATTTATCAGAGTAATTCGAATGATGATTTTTTTAAGAAAATCCTACCGCAAAGGCACAGAAGGCGAAAAAGGAAAGATTTTTATAAAAACCTTCTGCGCCTTCTGTGCCTTTGCGGTTAAAATTTTTTAAATTAAAGAATGCTTCGAATCTTGACACGAATATGGTTTTTTTAGTAGAATATCAGAAAGGCAGTTGGGAACAACTTGCGGATGTCGTATAACGGCTATTACCCCAGCCTTCCAAGCTGGAGACGACGGTTCGACTCCGTTCATCCGCTGTAGTTTAAAGGCTGGGTGTTTGCGCACCCAGCCTTTTTTTGTCAGGTCCCTGTACCGGGGGTTAAAAAGTCGGGGTTCTTAAGAAGGGGCCTTTTGGGAGCGGGGGCTTTCTTGGGTTCGGAAGCTTTTTTGGCAGCGGTTTTTGTTTTTGTGACTACGCCTTTTTTAACGGTCTTTGCCTTAGCCGGAGGGGCCTTAACTGCCTTTGGTTTTTTAGGTATTACGGTAAATTCAAGTTCTTTCCCGCAATGTGGACATTTTGCCATGGTATTTCTCCTTTAATGGTTGAATTCCTTAGTTAAATATCGGTAAAAAACAGTAAGCCTTTACGAAGAATTATTATGCCTACCTAGATGGCGCCTATCCTATAAACCCCGTCCTCTTCCGCTACCATGGATTCCTTTTGTAATGCTTCCAGGGCTTTATAAAGATCCGTTTTTTCTATTCCCGTGCGCTTGCGGAGTTCCTTTGCCGAGGCCGGCCCTTCGGAAACCAGGGTACGAATTAGACGGCCCCGGACCTGCCGGAAGGAACCTTCGAAGGGGCTTTGCCGGGTATAATGGGCGCTGCGGCGGTTGGGGTTTGGGGTGATTTTTTTCAACGCCGCCCCGTAATCCATCAGGGCCCAGTACCATTTACGGGGATTTCTTTTATCCAGCACCGACTCAAGGATGGGAAAAATTTCGGCATCCGATATTTTATTGTCCAACGCTTTGAGGCGTTCCTGAAAGTAAAAGTGGATCACCGTTGCCCGTATGTTAGTTTCGATGAAAACCGCGGGGTAGTTATAGGCAAAGCAGGAAATAGCCCCGGCGGTATAGGCGCCGATTCCCGGCAGGGGGAGAAGCCCCTCGGGGGTATCCGGAACCTTCCCGCGATATTCGGCGGTGATGCAAGCGGCGCACTCCTTGAGGTACCGGGCCCGGCGGTTGTAGCCCAGGCCGCTCCATTCCCGGAGCACCTCCTCCAGGGAAGCCTTTGCCAGATCCCCCGGTTTTGGCCAGAGCTTCATCCACCGCTCCCAGTAGGGGATAACCCTATCGGTTTGGGTCTGCTGGAGCATGAACTCCGAAACCAGAACACCCCAGGGATCGGTATCCTGGCGCCAGGGGAACACCCTCCCCGCCTTTTTAAAATTGGTATAGATAATATTTCTGAATTCCGTCCGGTCCATTCAGCTTAGTTTTTCTTTGACCTTGGCTGCTATGAGATCCGCAATCCCCTTAGGATCGAGGGCATCGGTGTCCACAACGAGATCCGCGAAGCTGTAGTCGTCGTTATCGATATTGTAAATCCGCAGGTACCGTTCCCGGTCCTGCCGGTCCCGTTCCGCAGTAAAGGCCGCCACGGACTCGATGGTTCCGCCTTCGCGCTTAACGATACGTTTTGCCCGGGTTTCCGGCGCAGCCGTAAGGTATACCTTGAGATCCGCCTCGCCCAGCATCCAGATGGCCAGCCGGGAACCAAGTACGCAGCCCCCGTCCTCCCGGGCAATACTTATCTGCCGCCGGTCCACTTCACGGTCCCAGGAATCGTCCGCAGCAGCATGGGAGAGCACTTCCTCAAGGCTCATTCCACGCTCCAAGGCTAAACTGCGGAAGGTAAAGTTAATAAACCTAAGCCCCAGCAGCTCCGCAACCAGCCTGCTGACCGTGGTATTTCCGCACCCGCTTTTTCCCGATATGGCGATCCGTGGACCATCAATACGTACATCGTCTTTCATTCTATATTCCTTAACTGTTCCTTGATATTTTCCAGGGCGTTTTTCATATCCACCACCGCTCGGCTCACTTCCAGAACCGGTGTTTTGGATCCAATGGTATTAACCTCCCGGTTAATTTCCTGGCAGAGAAAGTCGAGTTTCTTCCCGGGGCTTGGGTTCCGTTCTGTTTCGGAACGGAACTCCGCAAGATGCGATGACAGTCTGGATAATTCCTCAGAAATGGTGTACTTCATTAACAATACTGCGGTTTCGGCCAGGATACGGTTCTCGTCGATCCGGTCCCCCAGTAATTCTGCGAACCTGGTTTTCAGGTTTTCCTGAATCGATGCTTCAAGGACGGGGACATGGGCGGCCACAGTTTTATGCGCTTCTTCCAGATAAGTGATGTGACCCAGTATATCTTCCTGGGTATGCTTTCCTTCCCTGATCCGTTCCTCCTCAAACTGGTCCACAGCTTTTTGAAGCAAAGGAGTAATAAGGCTGCGGTACTTTTGATCGTCGCGGCTCTTTTCTATTTCCAGTACCCCTTCCATTCCCAGGATCAATGCCAAACCCGGTTTTTCCGAGAGCCCAAGCTCTCCGGCTAAATCAAGGATGCTATCATGATATGCCCTGGCTGCCTTATGATTTATCGAAACGGAAATATCAGAATTACGTTCCTTAACACGGATATTCACCTCTACTTTTCCCCGCTTAAGCCGGCTGCCGACATAGTCTCTGATTTCTCTTTCCAGCGAAGACAAAAAGGGGGGAAGGTTGATGAAAAGATCCAGGAAACGGCTGTTATATCCCTTTATTTCCACCGATAGTGAGATCTGTTCATCCTGGATTTCCTGGCTGGCATAGCCGGTCATGCTTTTCATTTCGCAGTATCCCTGGCGTAATAATCAAAAAGAAGCTTACCGAGTTTCCAGTTATCACCGGCGCCCATGGTAAGGAAAAGATCCCCCGGCTTAAGTATTCCCTTTAAAAGTTCCGCCGCCTCCACGGGCTCTTCAATGTAGTACACTCCGTCCTGAAGCTCCTTGGTTTTTTCAAAGAGGGTCCATCCGGTAATTTCCTTACTAGACGTTTCCCTGGCGGAACCGTAGATTTTGTGGAGTACCACCTGATCAGCGCTTTTAAAGGACGCGGCAAATTGATCCAACAGGGCTGCTGTTCTCGTATAGGTATGGGACATAAAGCTCAGGACAATCCGGCGTTTGGGATAAAATTCCCGCAGCCCCTCCAGGGTGGTTCGGATGGCAGTGGGGTGGTGTCCGTAGTCGTCCATAAAAAGTATACCCCCCGCTTCCCCGAGGATCTCCTGCCGTCTCCGGCTGCCCCGGAAGTCCTCCAGGGCCTGCCGTACCGCTTCGCGTTTCTCGCCGGTCCATCCGCCGTATTCGGCTTTTACCAGGGAGTCCGTCAGGGCCAGGGCTGCGACGGCGTCCAGGGCGATATGCCGTCCGGGAAGGCGCAGCTTTAATTCTCCGGGAAATCCCGCTATCCGCAGGGTAGTCCGTTCCTCCCCTGTTTGCAGTGATACTATTTTAAAATCACCCTTGGCATTTACGCCATAGGGTATAAGCTTGACGATCCCCTTGTTAACCGAATTGGCGACCTCGGATGCACCGGGATCATCGGCACAGTAAATCAATTCGCCATTGCTTGAAAGCAGCTTGGTATATTCAATAAAAGCATTCCGGATCGATTCATAGGTAGGATAGTAATCCTGATGATCGCTTTCCACGCTGGTCAGGACTATGCGCCGGGGATGAAAGGACAGAAAGTGCCGGCGGTATTCACAGGTTTCGGCTACAAAGTACTTGTTTCCAAGGCTGAGGGTTGAGCGGCCGCCGAATCCGTTAACGGCGCTTCCCGCAAGGATCCGCGCAGGAAGCCCCGCCGCCCGTATGAGGGTTCCCGCTATGGCGGCGGTGGTGGTTTTCCCGTGAACTCCGGCAATGCCGGATGAGTCAAAAAGAGCAGAATAGGCCCCAAGAGCCTCGGTGTATTTCAGTACCGGGATGCCGCGCTTTTCCGCCTCCGCAATTTCACTGTTGCTGTCCCTGGAATAAGCCGCCGAACGGATCACCAGAACGGCGTCTTGGGGAATATGTTCGGGGGCAAAGGATTCGTAGTAGGGAATACTCAGTTCCTTGAGGATCCCATCGGTATAAAAGACCTCGTCCTTATCGGATCCGGATATATTGAACCCTGAATTGTGGAATAATTCCGCCAAGGCGCACATGCCGGTACCCTTGATGCCGATGAAATAAACAGTTGGCGCTGCTTGCAACGAAGTTCCGGAGCCATCGGTTCGAAAACCGTTCCGGAAAAGAAGCTTCTCAAAATTCATATAGCTATGGTAGCCCATGGGATCTTTTTTTTCAACCGTGAGACCCCTAAACAAAGCAATTCTCAGTTTAAACTAATGATAGGTAAGAAATTACGACCGCGAAGGAGAATAAGGCGCAGAAGGAAAAGAAGATCCCTATGTATCTTTCCTTTTTTGCCCCTTGCGCCTTGGCGGTTAAAATTCTTCAGTATTAATAGGGAGGAGCTGATAGTTTCTATCCTCACCTGAGAGAGGGTCTCGGAATGACAGACCCTGAGCCTTTAATGCCACGGGACGATCCGTACTGTCCGTTTCCTGACTCCCCCCGTAAAGCGTGTCATTGAGAATGGGATAACCCAGCCATGCCAGGTGGCAACGTATCTGGTGACGGAATCCCCGGGCAATGCGTACCCTGAGGCAGATGGCTTTTTCGGTAGAATTCAGTTCCAGAACCTCGGTTTTGTAGAAGCTTCCCCTATCCAGGATAAAATCCCGGCGTTTTGGGGGAGAGAAATTATTTGATAGAACGGGCCGTACCGCCCTTCTCCCGGGGCCATAGGGACGGAAGCCGCTTTCAATGGTAAAGGGAACCGTCCTTGTAGAGATTTCAGGAAACCCCGTGGGGGGAAATGCCGGCAAAGGAGGCTGGGCTATGGGGCTTGTAAGGGCGCCGTATTCCTTAACGAGGGTCCCCTGCTCCTGTTGTTCTTCCAGGGCTTCCAAAGCTTCCTGAGTCCGGGCAATCAGGACCAGTCCCCGGGTTCCGTAATCAAGCCGGTGAACAAGGCCCCCCTCCCACTCAAGCCTGCTGCGGGGACTGCGGACCTCCGGGTAAATATTTGCGCACCAGTCCAGGAGGGTATCCCCTCCCCCGCCCTTAAGGGGCGCCGAGTGCATCATGGGGGGTTTGTAGACCACCAGGAAGCCTTCGGTTTCGGCCAGTACCCAAGGCTCAATCACCGAAAATCTTTTGTCAGGACAAGGCCGCGTTCGGTAAACAGACCTTCCAGTTGATCATAGGGAAGGACTATTTCTATGAGGCCCGTCGAATAGGGGGCAATTTCATAGGGATCCCATTGGAACCCCAATCCCTGGGAATTTAAGAAGAAATCTTCCAACTTATCCACCGAATTTTCAAAGAAACCCTGTTCGGATAGGGGAATCCAGTCCGGTATTTCCATTAGTTTACGGAGCGCAGCTTCCACCAGATCATTCACGGCTGTTTTTGCATCTTCCCGGAGGATATCATTGAGGGTAAGCCGCTGCTTTTCTTCCAGGCCAAAGACATAATAGTCCTTATTCCGCATACCATGGGCGCCGCCTGTATAATATTCCCATTCCCGGCTAATTACCGCTACCTTTGAAGTACCGGCGCTGAGTTCAAAAGCTTCGTTGTAAAACCAGTTTAGCGCTTCCCTGGGCATATCGGGAATCCGTTCCGCCACGAGCCGCATTTCCCCGTACATTTTGTCGTAGCCGAAAAGCCGCTTATTGGCATATTCGTCGGTATTTTGACCCTCATACAAAACAGTAAGAATGAATTGTTTACCCGGTGCGGTGATATCAAATAATGAAAGGGTAATTTCCATTTTGGGACTGGTATCCGGCGCATCGGGATAGAGGAAAACAGTCCGCTGACTGTACAGGGGTATATAATCACGGGCTTCCCGTATGGTCCCGGGACTTGAGCCGCCGGAAACCGCCGATCCGGTACTTGCGCAAGCCGCAGAAAACAGCGTCAAAAAGCAGAGAAGGGCCATTTGGATGGTTCGTTGCAATTGTTTTGTTTTCATACTTTAGGATCATGAAGTCTTTGTACCATTGCGTCAAGGTAATATTGACAAGACCGGGAAAATTTTATATATTCATTTCTACCCCTTGTGGGTGTCATGTCTCCTTCGTCTAGTGGTTAGGACATCGGGTTTTCATCCCGACAACGGGGGTTCAATTCCCCCAGGAGATGATAACGTAATTCTTTATGGTATAAGGATTTACGCGAAACTATTTAAGGTCACCTTCAAGAGTAAGGGCCTTGCTTTAATCCACAATGAGAAAAAGAGTAGAAAAGGCTCTTTTTCAAGGGGGAAGCAATGCGCCCGAAGAAAAGGTATTATACCCACACACGTTATTCCGGAATCATTTACGCTGAACTGGTGAACCTTGTTACCGGCCAAAAACTGGCCGCCCGTAGCACCGGAACCGCAGACCATGACGAAGCCGTACTTGCAATCGCTGATTGGTTAAAAAACGGAATCCCCACGGGAAGGACAAAGAAGCCCACAGAGGGTTTGATTAACTTTTCCGGGGAAGTAAAAAAACGGGGCGTATTAACACCGCTGGAAGCACAAGCCCTCTTTGCTCATCCCTGGAAAGATGAACGGGCCTATGTCGGCAATCTATTGTCCTGTACCACCGGAGGAAGGACATAGCCGGAAATATCACCCCGGACAATATCGACCGCTTAAAGGCCGCAGGGCTTACCCTCCGGGAACCATTCAAAGACCGTACCACAAACAGTATCGAGATCATGATTGCCTATCACATAAAAAAACTATTCAAGGCTGGAAAGGTAAAGGCGCCTTATTCTTGCCATGACTTCCGTCATGCCGCAGCAGTCCGGGAATATCAGAAAACCAAGGATGTATATCACGTCAAGGAATTTCTTTTTCATAGCAGCGTAACCGTAACGGAGCGATACCTCCGCAGCTTAAATGTCGAACTCTAGGGGGGATAGGATGGCAAAGGAACAGCTTACACCGTTAAGCCATGATGAAGCCTTGACCGCCATGAAGGCGGGGGATCGGCTCCGATACTGGACAGAACATCACGCGCCTTGTTGTTGAGATAGTCGCATCTTTCCTGGACTGCCATTTCCGCTGTTTCATCCTGGAGCTTGAGCCGGGCAGCGTGAATTTCTCTTAAGGGCTATACCAGATAGAATGATCCCCTTTACCATGGCGCTGAAAGGTACAGCCGTTTTCGGTCAGTTTTTCCCGGACCTTATTTTCATAATCGGCCATTATGCTACAACTGCCTGGCGTTCCATTTTGAATAACAGGTTAACCGCTTCATGGGTCTGGCCACTGAATTCCAATAAATCCGGCGCCGGGCAAGGATCACCCTCACCGCTTAACAGGAAATACGGGCCACCCTTCGGGGCTGGTCCTCCCTGGGTCCGTATGGATCTGGGAATATAACCGGCCGGGATAACCCGGTAAAGGAAAAACCAATGAAATACCGGAACGCCCCGGAGGACATACCGCTCGATCTCACCGATCCCATGGGGTGAGTTACGAACAGAATCGCAAATAGGAGGATTTTATGGAATTAGAAACCAGATCGGATGTGATGAGCCGAATATTAGAACGGCTGGACCGGCTTTCAGAAATCGGGGTTATCGCTCCGGACGGGGACATCCTAATCGATGTCAAAGAAGCTGCGGCTATTGCCTGTGTGGACAAGGACACAATTTTGACCTGGGGGCAGAACGGGAAGATCCCCCGGTACAAGATATCCGGGTGTGTCCGGTTCGGACTCCGGGAGTTCTGTAATTGGGTTTCCAGTTGCAGACAACCATCCCTGGCGGAGCGCAAGGCGGAGAAAATGAAGGCGAATTGGGTTTTGTCCAAATAAAAACCCTGCTGATATACGAACATTTGAAGGACATGAGATAACCCGTGAACAATTCGCCCAGATATGGCCACAACTGGGATTATGAGGAGCCGTCATGCAGGAAGAAAGTAAAATCTTTAAGGAATTCGGTTTCATTGATGATTATTCCCGGTGGGATGACATAATCAATGAAAGGGTAAACCGCTTCTATACCCTGTACCGGGTACACCCAAACATCCTACTTGCGTCCGGGGCAACCTTCGACAGGATTGACGCTTTTTTACGGCTGCACCCTGAAAATCTGGCCTATTCCGGGGAAGGGGAGGCGCCGGACTTTGACGGGTTTTCAACATTCATCGGCGAGGATTACACGCTTGAATTCTGTCTGGATGCAGACCAGAGGGAAAACTATTTTATTCTGGTATTCGATGAAACCCCGGACTTTGACGGGGAAGCAGAACCGGAAACCGAGGAGGAAGAACCTAAATTCAGTTACCGGATAGCAGGATAAGACGGGTAACTTTCCGAGTAATCCCAGGGCTGGAGCCGGGAAAGGCAAAGTTTATCCCTTTCCTGCTGCGGTTCTGGGATTTTCACTCATTCCGACACTTATTTGCCACCCGCATGGCGGAACGCATGGAAGGCGATAAAGTGGCCAAGGTCACCGGCCACCGAAGCAAGGCTGCGGCGAAGATATACCAAGAGCCTCACCGACCGAACGCCGCTTCGTTATTCCGGAACGGTGCCCAGCGCCTATAAGCCTTCTTCAAAACTAAAAGAGCATTGCAAAATATACTTTGTTAAACCCGAGCTGCATCACTTGGGGATTATTGAAGCGCCTTCCGGAATGGGGCATTCTATCATCGCCTATAACCGAGAACGCACGATCTGTGATATTTTACGGAGCCGCAGCCGAATTGATATTCAAATTATTACCGATGCCTTAAAGCGATATTCAGCCGGAAAAGAAAAAAACCTAAACTTGCTCGCCGATTACGCTCAGAAATTTGGTGTACAAAAAACACTTCATCAATATTTGGAAGTACTTCTATAGGTTTTTTGTGGTATGTATCTTTTTAAGGAACTTAGCGGCATAATAGGCGGCGCATATCCATAATCCCATCATGGCAGTATTTTCGGCAAAAACGGCAAGGGCGTTTTTCTCAAAATCAAAAAAAGCAAACTGACTACGAAGAAACATATAGGACAGGATATTCATCTTATAAAAATTCCATGCTCCATATACGGCAATGGCTATGGCTATGCACATCGGGACAGGGGCGGGCAAGGTCAAGATAGGTGTCCGCTTCATGGGTTTTTGAAACATGGTTATTACCATGCCCCAATGCAAGCCAAGTATGAGGAACAATACGAACATTCCTGCGCCTGTCCATTCGTGCGCTTCCTGTCCGGTTACTTGAAACGCCATCTGTACGAGTAGTAATATGGTCATTACAAGGTCAATGGATAATTTTAATAAAGAGTTAAATTACATTTTCATCATAACCTATTCTAAAATAAATTAACAGAGGGTTTCAAGGTATATTCAAGGGAAGGGAATAAACGCTAGGAATCTTTACATTTAACCGCCTAGGTATACCTATAGAATCATTGAACATCCTATATAACACTAACACCTATACATTCTAAGATATATGTACTTTTTTGGAATGAACCGGATATACCTTCCTACAGAATCATTAAGTTCTTGTATACCACTAACTACAGTTCTTTCTGGTATACGCCACCAAAAAAAACCGGATTACTTTTTCTAACAACTAACTAACTAACATATAAGGGAATAATCCCCCTTGTAATCATACAACCACCGTTTACGGTATAACCAACACCACCACTATTCATTCAATAGTGGTTTTTTATTTTTTATACTAATACTAATATGATTACATTATTCAAAGGGATTATTTTTAATCCCACTACTAACAAAATCGCCGGTTCATTAGATGATTATATTCTAATGAATGATACTTACCCAGGAACCACCACTAGTTTGAAATGGGCTTCATTCGCTGTTAAAATGTTTCTGTTAAAAAGAGGAACACCAAAACTACAACATTGGGGCCATTCAAGATTAGAATATATAACAAAAAATATTTTTAATATAAAGAGTAATCCTGATTTTGAATTGATAACATAAAAACTAATAATTCCCCGGAAATAAAAATATAATTTCCGTGGATTGTTATATATACTATTTTCTTTTTTTATTACCTTTACTATTCCTAAGCTTAGTTAAACCATCCCAAGAATTATTCTCTTGTTTCTTAGAAGTTAGATAGGAATCCTTACTACTTAAATCTCTATGATTCACCATTCTTGAAATACTAACACCATCAATACCTAGTTCATTTAATTCTTGAATAAAGGTATGCCTAATACAATGAGAGGTTATATGTTTATCAATATTAAGGGCTTTTAAGGCCATTTTAAGCCCTCTATTCATCATAACATCAAGGTTATAGGAACCTTGAGTTTTCCAACGCTTTACAAGCTCATTAAACTTTACAGAATTACTATTCCTTATTTTCAAAGGTGTTAAACATTCTTTACCTTTACTAACATAATAAGCTAGGCCATTAACAATTTTAGTAATTTTAGAGAATGAATCAATCCTAACACCAAAATTAATTTGGTAATAAAGAGTGTTGTATAAGTAATCATCATTCTTTTTGAACCAGTTCAACACTTTTAATTCTTCATCATAGGATAGTAACTCTTTCTGCTTTTTTAATTCACGGCCATTCTTATTTAATTTTTTTTGATTGAATGGGTTTTTCATACTCTCCATATATTCATCATTATCAATAATGAACTGAAATAACAATCTAATCGCCGTAGTATAATTATTGATAGTTTTGTTAGAAAAGCTATTTTTTTCTAGGTAATGTTTGAAAGCTCTCGCCGTTTCATTTTGAGAATACGCCGGTTCAATTCCGGTTTCATTACAAAATTGAATATACTTATTGATTCCCGCCCTATAGGTTTTAGAAGTGTTTCCTTTATCACTATAGGTTTCTAGGAATTGATATA
>NZ_JAJQRB010000069.1:0-4767 GCF_046533075.1 Treponema primitia
GCCGGTGTCTACCACGACCTGTACCGTTGTTTGGCGGATTTCTGACTCCTTGATAACTCCGCACTCAACCCTGATTTTGTCACCCTCGTTTTTCAGGGTGATCTCTTCGAAAACTGTTCCCGCCGTTTTACCTCGTTCCATTAGGATATTATACCACACCGGGGATATTCCGGCAAACTGCCGGCAGGCCGAAGATCCGGCCTTCCCCGTACCCTATGTACGGCGCTGCCCAGGGAAATGCATTAGTCACCCCCTCTAATCTTTTATTTTCCTGCGCCGATATAGTGTAAAGAGGGGCATCGGGAACTTCGTTCCCGTTCGATTTACGTGGCAGCAGGGCTGCCTAAATAGAGGTTAAGCGATGATTAGAGGATGGTATACCGGGGCCAGCGGGATGCGGGCCCAGCAGTGGAAGCTCGATGCGGTGGCGAATAATCTGGCTAACGTGGAAGTGGACGGGTATAAGAAAGATACGGCGGTCCACAAGGCTTTTCCGGAACTGCTGATGCGCCGTATGGACGACGACGGGGTCTACCGGCATCCCTTTGGGTCCGCCGATGCGGCGCCGATTATCGGGAAGCTGGGTACCGGAGTGGAGCTTAACGAGCTGTTCACCGACTTCCAGCAGGGGGCCATGAAGGAAACCCAGAGCGATTTCGACATTGCCCTGGACGGTAAGGGCTTTTTGGCGGTGATGACTCCCTGGGGCGAGCGGTATACCCGGAACGGCTCCTTTGTTTTGGGCAAAGAGGGCTATCTGGAAACCAAGGAAGGCTACCCGGTGCTGGGCGAGAATGGGCCCCTGCGGGTGAAGGCGAATAACTTTCAGGTTGATAAAGAGGGTGGCGTCTGGATTAACGCCCGGTACGCCGACGATCCGGAGCTGATGGTTGGCCGGGAAAACAATACCTGGGACGAGACGGTGCTCCTGGATACCCTGAAGGTGGTGGACTTTGATCTGGACCGCTATCTGCAAAAGCAGGGGTCCAGCTTGTATCAGGCAACCGATACCTCGGGGGAAGCGCAGGTTATGGAAATGAACGGGCGGCCCCGGGTGGTACAGGGCTTTGTGGAGGCGTCCAATGTGGACCCGGTCCTGGAGATGGTCCAAATGATAGAAGTAAACCGCGCCTATGAGGCGAACCAAAAGGTGATTCAGAGCGAAGATTCTATGCTCGGCACCTTGATAAATCAAGTTGCAAAATTCGGTTAAAAAAGAGGTAACAGATGGTACGGAGTTTATGGACCGGCGCGTCCGGCATGATAGGCCAACAGGCCAATATTGATACTATTTCTAACAACCTGGCGAACGTGAACACCTCGGGCTTCAAAAAGGTCCGGGCGGATTTTGAGGATCTCCTCTATCAGACCACCAAAGTTGCGGGTACCCCTGCCACGGAGGACACGGTGGTTCCCGTGGGGGTCCAGATGGGCCACGGGGTTAAACTCGCCGCCACCCAGCGGATGTTCACCCAGGGCAGCCTCCAGAGCACGGAGAATGTCTACGATATCGCAATCAACGGAGAAGGCTTTTTCCGCATCCAGATGTACGACGGCACTTACGGCTACACCCGGGACGGCGCTTTCAAGGTTGATGAAAATGGCCGGCTGGTTACCTCCAACGGTTACTGGGTACTCCCGGATATCGTGATGCCCGAGGGCTTCCTCCCCCAGACCATCACCGTCTCCCAGGACGGCCGGGTGGAAGTAAAGACCCCCGAGTCCGGCGACGATTCCGTTCAGGTGGGCCAACTGGAACTCTACCGTTTCCCCAACCCCGTGGGTCTCACCTCGGTGGGTGAAAACCTCTTTAAGCTCAGCCAGGCCTCGGGGGAACCCATCCCCGGCCAACCCGGCTACGACGGTATGGGTAAACTGGTCCACAAGTTTCTGGAAATGTCCAACGTATCGGTGGTACGGGAAATGGTGGACCTTATCGTGGCCCAGCGCGCCTACGAGTTCAACTCTAAAACTATTCAGACCAGCGATAACATGCTCGGTACCGCCACAGGCCTGAAACGATAACGGAGAACATAGATGGATGTCCAAGCCCTGGGAGCCCAGTACTTAAATAACACCCGGTTCGTTTCGCCCTTCGCAGGGCTGACCGGGGGAACCCAATCCGGCCTTTCCGCTTCGTCATCGACCGGAACGGAGAGCGGGGGCAATGGCGCCTTCGCAGCTCTCCTGGAAAGCGCCAAGATGGACCGGATTCTGAGCGCCGTCCCCAAGCTGCCCGGCAGCGCCGATGGGGAGGGCGCCGAAATTACTGAGCCGTCGGCAAACCAAGCCGGGGACAGAGCTGCGCCTGAAACCGAGATGATCCCCTTCTCAAACCGCAAACCCATAATAGACAAAAGCGGCAAACTTTACGAACAGTGCCTGGCGCTGGAAACGTTCCTGACCAAGACCCTCATCTCCGGTATGCGGAACACGGTACAGAAAACCGGCCTGATTGACGATAGCTTTGCGGGGAAGATGTACGAGGATATGCTCTACGATGAATACGCCAAGACCTACACGGAGAACGCAAACTTCGGCCTGGCGGACCTGGCCTACCTGGAACTTACGGGGCAGCGGGGAAAGGTTATCGCGCGGTAGGCGCCTTTTCGGCAAGTTCCGATTTCTATTGGTGATATGTCTAAATTATACTACATCTTTGTATAGTATACAAGAGACGCCTAACATTTTTTAGATAAACTCCCTTGTTTTCCGTCTTACTCCATGATAATATTTCCAAAAAGGTGCCAGGCACCTTCGAGGGGGATTAAAATGAAACAAAAAACAAAAAACAAACTAAAGGGTGGTCTGCTGGCATTTCTTATGGCGGCCGGTATAATAAAGGGATTTGCAGAAGAAAAAGAAGGGATTATTGTTTTAAGAACCGATGCTAGAACAGATGTAACAATATTACACATAGCCACAAATGGGCAAAAAATTCCAAATTATACTGGATATTTTGGTTATAGGGACAGTTCTGCAAAAGCCGGTAGTTTTACAAATTCGTTATTACAAAAAGGGGTTCCTGTTAGGTTTGATGATAAAAATGCAAATCATAATGGAAATTTACCGGAACTTTCAGCAGAAGATTTTATATCAATAGATGATATGTATATGATAGATTTATATAGTGGTAATCCTCAAGACTATATAATTTCCGCTGAAGCGAAAGCGCGGGATTTGGCAGCACAAGCTGAGCAAGCGCGGAACGGGGCATTGCACGCGGCGGTTACCGACCGCGCACGGGGAGAATAAACTAGGTGGATTCTTAAATTATTAGAAATCCTTACTATTTTCTAATAATTCTCCGCAATCCGCTTAGATTCTTGTTATAGTTTGTAATCTTGCCAGCCCAGGCGCAGCGAAAACTTATATCGAGCCTTTGGCGAGTGTTTTCGCGCCCGCCGTCGGTGGGCTGGCGCGAGCGTGCTACGTCCTCTGGACGTGAGCGCACGCAAAAAACCTAGCTAATTTTCCGCTTTCCCACCGCCCCCGCGCGCCCTAGCCCACCAAGTCTTCCTTGATTATCGACATATTGAAATCGAATGAAATCTCGCCTTCGTCCGTGTCCTGGTACAGAGTGCCCACGAACTCGTCTCCTATCAAAACCTCGGCCATATTTTCGTCGTTATTCGACTGCTTCAGCCGAATCTCGCCGTTTCCAAGCCTCCGCCGAAGATAGCCTTCGACAAGATCGGTGCCAGGCACCATTTTGGCAAAATAATTTTCCCACACTAAAGCAAACCCCATCATAAAGCCGTACCTTGTCGGAGGCTTCTATGCAAAAAAGAACACTATTTGTTTCCGACAGTATTAGTTATACCGGATACGCCTATCATAAAGGGCTGGAACAGGGCCGCAAGGAAGGCTTTGCCGAAGGCCGGGAGGAGGGCCTGATCATAGCCTATACCGCCCTGGATGACGAGTTTCAAATAAAACTCCGCTACATGGCGGAGCAATTACAACACTACGGTTTAAATGAAGAACAAATCATGTCCATCACCGGCCTATACGATGATTAAAAACGTGCCTGGCGCCGATCCGGTAACAGCAGTTGCCGGGCATAGAGCAGTTCGGTAAACTCATCATAGTCCACAAGCCCTGTAAGTCTGTGCTGAATATGGTACGCCCCCGACTCCTCCCAGTCCCCCACCAGGGGGACAAGCCCCGCCTTAACCGGATTCCGGTCGATATACCCCATCACGGCATAATAATCCTCCGGGGTTTGAATCTCCCGTGCAAAATACCGATTCCCCCACAGGTGCCCCGTTCTCCCACGCACCCCGTTGTACCACTTCGAAGAATTGGTCTTAACCCAGTGCATAATCCGGGAAAGATCCCCCCCGTCGCTAGGCCATATCAGCAAATGGATATGGTTCGGCATAATACAAAAGTTGAACAAAGAAAACCCAAACCGATCCTTCGCGTTCCGCAAAGTCATCAGCATGATTTTCTTCCCCAGCCTGTCCCGGAACAAGCGCTGCTTATCATTCGTCCGAGACGTAACATGATAAACCGCCCTCTCAACAAACTCCCTCTTCTTCCGCATACAACCTCCAGATCGGTGCCTGGCACCGTTTGAAGCTATATGCGTCCCCGCTGTATTTTGCTTTAGGCACTAGGCGTCAAATTGACCCCGACCTCGTAATTTGCGGGGGCATATTGATTCCTGAGGAGGCAGGTTACTATAATAGGTATAGCATCCGAAATGTGCAGTCCGGCGCTGAGTTTACGGATTTACTGGAGATAAACGTCCTGGAACTGGGA
>NZ_JAJQRB010000070.1:0-16016 GCF_046533075.1 Treponema primitia
AACAAAAAACACTAAAACTTGAGAAATTACGATTCTACTAACTTTGGAAAGAACCTTTTTGGCTTATACCGAAATACCACCATAATATGTTATAATAAAAATAAAGTGTTGCCATAGCCAGATACCTCTACGGGACCCTCGGCTTGAATGTAAAATTTCGTGAATGGCCTGGTAGCAAGGTATTACCTCATGTCCTCGAGAATCTTTTCCTGGCCTTCATTGGCTAAATCTTATATTCGATTTGATATGGAAGTCTTGACTTTGTTTTGAATAAGAATTTCCGTTGGTGTCATCAAATCTATATCTGCAGAAGTCTTAATTGAAATAAGCAAGCTGAAATTTGCAATACTATTTACTGCATTTTTATCTTTGTGAGACTTCCACCAACCGCTAACGGGATAAACAGCCAGGACATTACATCCGGCAAGTTCGGCGGCGCTCCCATGCCAGATGTCGGTATGGACAGAACCCTTTGTTCGACCTTGCACACCGATTGCCCACCATTTATCGCTTTCCTCGTTTTTATACTGTTGTCCCTCTTCCTGCACCGCTTTAGTAACCCGGCCCTTAAAATGGTTGGCATCTTCAGCAGGAGTTTTGATATCAAAACGCAGGCCATGGGATCTATAAGAATGGTGGCTGCGTCCTCGGGAAGAGGGGTTAGGTTCAATAAAATAAGATAGGGTAACTTTCATTTCAATGGACGTTGGCCCCAATGCTTCGAGTTCTGATTTTGGGAAAGGTAATGTATAAAATTTCACTTCATTTAGTTTGCTCGTTTTTTCTGCAATATAAGGTTGTATAGAGTCTTCGACAATCATGGTAAAATCATTTCTCATGGATGCTAGTGCTCTGCCTAAATCTGGTACACCAAATCCGCAAATTTTGACAAGCCTCTTGAAATCGTCCTTTTTATTTTTTGGTTTATTGCAATCAAATTGTTTACGCATTTCAGAAGTCCAGGAAGCGGATTGTATAACTAATGCCCTGACAGTTTCCGGTTTCAATATCGGGTACTTCTGCATTATATCGGCACATAGTTTAGAAGCCAGAGCAGATGATGCACTTGTGGCCTACATTGGAATAAAGGGCTTCTCGGTAAATTTATTATTTGTTGAAAGCAATGAAAGTGAATCAGCTTGCGCCTGTCCAAATTTGTTTTTAGCAGTATTACCACCTTCCATTACAACATCTGGTTTTAGCGGCCATTCATTTTCCCACGAAAATGAGGTTGTTGTGTATGGACTAATTTGTCCGTGGAAAGCGGTTATCTCATTATGGTCGGCGCTCTCTGCCGCAGATAATAAATCTTTCTCGGTAAAAGCGCCCACTGTTAATACATTCCAGGCTTGCCCGGGATCTCTTATACTTTCACTCATATTGAATTCAGGATACTTTACATTTTTTAACATAACATCAGCATTCCCGGCAGAAACTATAAATAATCGTCCGATATTATTATTTCCAAATGCAAGTTTATCCAAAGCCGCAGACCATGATGAAGGTTTTCCCCTATCCCATGAATCTATCGTTGTTATGGCTAATTGAAATACCCGCTTTCTCCTGGCATGAGGTATTTCTGCCTGGTATATTGCCTGTTCGGTATATTCAGCATACAAATCAAGCGGCCGATCTTTTTCATTAGGAATAAATTCCGACCGATTAATAATTTTTGAAGATTCCAGCCTATGGGTAATTTCTACAAGTTTTGTGTTTTCAAGTTTTGCCGTTAAGTCCCCAAATAATGAAAGTCCAGCAATTCCAGTTCCATGTCCTACTCGATCGTCTTTTCCCCATGCTTCATTAATCGTGAATAAATCATTGTCAGTAATTGAACCCTTGAGTAACGGGTGAGCGCCATTAACACCGGTATCAAGAATACAAACGAATGGTGTATTTTCATTCGCGGGTAAAACTGTAATCCGCATTGCTAAATCTTCCTGCCAGTCTTTCTGATCGTTCCCTTTTAATTCGCTAAAGAAATCTGCAGTTGTTTTAGCTTTACGGAGTTCCGCGATATTATTGAGTAGCAGTATAGATTTTTCCAATTGTTCTTTGGTAGCACGAATTAATAAAACCGTCCGCTCTTTGAATTCAATAAATGAATCAGAAACATCTATCCCCAAAGTTTTTGCAAGACTTTTAAACCCTTCAACTTGTTGTTGCCGGTCACCTCTGGCAGAAAGCCAGACTTCCCAGCAAGCGATCGTATTATCCTGCGGCATAGCCACCGTATCAGTCCAAAGGGCTTTAACAGTTGCTTTATGGAAGTTCGCTATTGAATCAATTAAAGGTTGGTTATCAGCCGAAACACCATTACTCCGTTGCTTATGGGCGCTATAGGCGGTTATTTTATCTTCAAATTTCTGTAATGCCCCGTCAGGGATAAAGACAGTGGCAAAGGTCCTTTTATCCTCATATCGGATATTGAGCAGCTCGCTATTACCACCAAATTGTTTTTCTTCAAACGCTTCACCAATTCCTTCAAAGCTTTCAAATTCAACAATAAGCCCTTTATCCAAAATACTTTTTGAGTCTTCCTGCAGTTTAATTGCTGCTGCTATATCCTGCCTTATGCCGGTTAATTGTTCCCGCAAAGTGGCGGCATGTGTTCCTCTTTCCTGTGCCGGAACTGGTTGCGTTTGGGGAGGCGGCTTGGGGTAATCGTATGATGCTTTTTCGCTGAAAAATCCAGGCTTCAGAAAAAGATGATCCTTGGAAGTATCCGCCATAGCTTAAGCTCTGAATGTAAGATTAAGTTGTTTTTTCATTTCTTGCCGCTCAGCCAGCGAATCTTTTGCAATCTCAAAATCAATGCTTTTAGATTTTCCTATGATGGCCGTTTTTATCATTTCGTTGGCCGCATTGGTTATTTCAGCATAACTAAGGCCTTCTGATGCAGTAACCAAGCCTTGCCAATTAAAATTCAGCGGCGCATACGTGGAAAGCCGTTCCCTCAAAAGTGATTCAATATGAACCATATCCGGAAGTTCATAAACCAGCACATCATCAAATCGGCGGAAAAGAGCAGTGTCCAGGATTTCAGGGTGATTGGTAGCCGCCAGAATCAAGCTGTTGCTGCCTGTTTCTTCCACCATTTGCAGGAAGCTGTTCAGGATACGCCGGGCTTCCCCGACATCGTTAGCCAGACCTCGTTCAGCGCCAATAGCATCAAATTCATCAAAGAAGAAAACCCCCAGCGTATTTTCGATTGAATCAAATATAAGCCGCAGCTTGGAGGCCGTTTCCCCCATATATCGGGATATAAGGCCATCCAGTCGTACCTGGAACAGGGGTAGCCCCAGCTCCCCGGCTAGCACCGAAGCGGTCATGGTCTTCCCAGTTCCCGGAGGACCAATCATAATCAATTTCCGCTTGGGAATGAGTCCATGCTGGGTAATACTCTCAATGTGACGGTATTCAAGGATGATCCGGTCTATTTTCTTTCGTAGTTGGTCGGTCAATATGATGTCCGAAATTCGTTTTTCGGGGTAACTGACTGATAACAGCCCTTTTAACTCCTCACTGGGGCGGTTAAAGGGGATGGTCTGCTTCTTGATCCGCCCACTCTTTGCGTGGTCAACCAGGTTTTTTACTTCATCGGCCAGTTTTTGATGCCCTTGGCGTGCCTCTGTAGCGGCAATCTGAAGGGCAACCGTGTTAAAATGCTCTTCATCGCCAATGTAATGAGAATTCAAGAGTGATTTCATCTGTGCCGCTGATGCCATTTTCTTCTTCCCTCTTTTATTATACCATATCGGTCAATATCGGGACTACTGTCAATTCATATACCGTCATGTGAAAAATGTTGGTTTTTTTTAACCAAACCATTGACAAATAAAATTCATTATGGTATATTTTGGTTATGATATACCAAAGGAAAGTGAATTGTCCAAAGAACAGCTAAAAGACCTTGAAAAGTCTGATATGGCCAAGCTCACAAAAATCGCCATTGCCCTTGCCGATGAAAACAGGGGTAAATTCCATGAAAGCTTTTATATCACTCAGGTTGGCTTGTCTTATCTGGCCTATCTTCTTATACAGCATAATAATAAAGATTCAAAACCTTCAAACGATACCATAGATACCATTTGCCAGGATAAAGAAATAGCCCAATACCTTAAAAAATTGATAACCGAAGGCTACAATTTTTCCTCGCTGCTTTCAGCCCAACCGGAAGAATTAATCGGCCTCATATTATTGGACATGGAAAACGAACAAAAATATCCAAAATTTTACCCTACCCCTGAAGGACTGACAAAGCTTGCCATTCGTCTTTTGCAAATTACTGAAACAGATGATTATGCTGATTTTTGCTCCGGAATCGGCAGCTCCATGATAACAGCAGTAAAAGAATCTTCTCCCAAAAGTTGTACTATCTACGAAATCAATAATGAATCAAATATTATCGCCTCAATTCGTTCAAAATTCCTTGGAGATACTATTTCTGTAAAATCAGAAAATGTATTTTCTCTCTCGAAAAAAGATGTATTCGACAAGATATTTTCAAATTATCCGCTTGGTCTAAGGCTTAACGAGCAGTTTAAAGAAACCGCCTTGTATAGCGAAATCAAAAATCGTTTTGGAGAATTTCCAAAAGCGACGTCAACCGATTGGTACTTTAATTATGCCCTGGTGACTCACCTAAAAACAAATGGAAAAGCCGTTGGTATTATGACCAACGCCGGTACATGGAATACCCTTGATAGAGACATTCGGGAAAAATTCCTTGCTTCTAAATACATTGAAGCGATTATAGCTCTTCCGGATAAGTTGTTCCCTTATACTGGAATTGGTGTTTCTATGATTATCCTGAGCGAGAATAACGAAAAGGTGCGTTTTATTGACTGTAAACATCTTGGCCAAAACAAGCGGCGAATCAATATACTGGCAGACAGGGACATCGATACCATTGTTGAAATGTATCATTCCAATAGCGAACACAGCAAAGTGGTATCCCTTGCAGATATAAAAAAAGAAGAATTTAATTTGAATCCATCACGGTACCTTGAAGGTGATATTGTCAACAGCAAAGATGCAGTGGAATTTGGCAGTATAATCAAATCGATCACGAGAGGCGCCCATTACAACGCTTCAGAACTTGATGAAATTAGTTCCAATATACCTACCAGTATTCAATATCTGATGCTTTCCAATATAAAGAATGGTCTTATTGATGATGACCTGCCTTTTGTCAAAGAGGATATTGCAAATAAATATAATAAGTACCTGATTCAGGATAATAATATTCTGCTCTCAAAAAATGGGTATCCTTTCAAGGTCGCTCTTGCTACAGTGCCAAAGAATAAAAAGATAATTGCCAATGGAAACCTGTTTGTTATTGAACTGGATGAAACCAGGGCAAACCCCTATTACATCAAAGCCTTTCTCGAAAGTGATGTTGGTATTAAATCCCTTAAAAGTATCAGCGTAGGAATGGCTATTCCTAATATTGCCATTAATGGCTTAATGAAGCTCAAAATCCCCCTTGTCCCATTAAAAGAGCAGGAAAAATTTGCGGCAGAATACCAGACAACCCTTGATGAAATCGCTCTTTACAAACGTAAAATAGAAAAAAGCGTAAATGCGCTCTTATCCTCATTTAAGGAACATACAATTGAATCAGCAACTACATAACCAAATCGTAAGCTTTATCTGGGGAATCGCCGATGACTGCCTTCGCGATGTCTACGTCCGCGGCAAATACCGTAACGTCATACTCCCCATGACGGTAATCCGCCGCCTCGACGCTGTTCTTGCCCCCACAAAAGATGCTGTCCTGAGCATGAAGAAGAACCTCGATAAAGGCAAAATCACCAACCAAACCCCGGCATTATGCAGTGCCGCAGGTCAGGCTTTTTGTAACGCTTCCCCCTTTATGCTCAAGGACCTCACTGCTCGTACAAGCCCGGCAAAACTCAAAGCCGATTTTAAGGCATATCTCGACGGTTTTTCTCCCAATGTCCAGGAAATACTTACTAAATTTAAATTCCGCGACGAAATCCCCACCATGCTCGAAGCCGATATTCTCGGCGCCGTTATTGAAAAATTTGTTTCCCCAAAAATCAATGTAAGCCCTAAACCTATATTGGATGAAAAGGGTAACGAAATCCTTCCCGGCCTGGATAACCATGCAATGGGTACGATTTTTGAAGAGCTTATCCGCAAGTTCAACGAAGAAAACAATGAGGAAGCAGGGGAACACTTTACCCCTCGTGATGTCGTTGAACTTATGGCCGATTTAATCTTTACGCCTGTAGCAAATAAAATCCTCGACTCCACTTATTCCTGTTATGACGGCGCCTGCGGTTCAGGCGGTATGCTAACCGTAGCCGAAAATCGCCTTGTGGAGCTTGCCGAAAAAAAGAAAAAGAAGGTATCCATTCACTTGTTCGGTCAGGAAGTCCAGGGCGAAACCTATGCAATCGCAAAAGCCGATATGCTCCTTAAAGGAGACGGCGCCCAGGCTGATAACATCGCCTTTGCTTCGACCTTATCCGGCGATGCCAATGCCTCAAAGGAATTTGACTTCATGCTTTCAAATCCTCCCTATGGCAAATCCTGGAAAGTTGATGCCGAGAAAATGGGTGGTAAGAAAGGAATTGTAGACACCCGCTTTATTACTCAATTCGCCGGAAACCCGGAATTCAATATGATACCCCGTTCCAGCGATGGCCAGATCTTGTTTCTGTTGAATAATGTTTCTAAAATGAAAAAGGATACTGCTATCGGCAGCCGGATAGCGGAAGTCCATAACGGTTCATCCCTTTTTACCGGGGATGCAGGACAGGGCGAAAGCAACGCCCGCCGTTACATGATAGAAAATGATCTGGTGGAAGCTATTATTGCCCTGCCCGAAAAGATGTTTTACAATACCGGTATTGCTACGTTTATATGGGTACTTGCCAACAAAAAAGAAAAAAAACGCAAGGGAAAGGTTCAGCTTATTGACGCTACAAGTATCTGTACGCCTCTGCGTAAAAGTATGGGTGATAAGAACTGCGAGTTTTCCCCAGTAAACCGCAAACAAATCCTCAAATTATTTCTCGATTTTAAGGAAAACGAACAGTGCCGTATTTTTGATAATAATGAATTTGCCTACTGGAAAATTACCGTTTGCCAGCCGAAATATGGCGCCAGGGGGAAAATTCTACTGGATAAGAAAGGCAATAAACAGGTTAATAGCGACTTAACCGATACCGAGCAGATACCATTTGCTTATGAGGGTGGCATTGAAGCCTTTTTTGAAAAGGAAGTGAAGCCTTATGCCAAAGACGCCTGGATTGACGAAAAGCAGACAAAGATTGGATATGAGGTGAGCTTTACCAAGTATTTCTACAAGCCGATTGAGCTTCGTTCGCTTGAAGAAATAACCGCTGATATAAAGGCTTTGGAAAAAGAGACAGTTGGGCTTTTGGACAGGATTTTGGAGGGCTAGGGGATGTTGAAAGCGTATAAGGAATATAAAGCCTCGACTCTACCTTGGAATAATATGATTCCTTCTCATTGGATAGAACAGCGTGCAAAAACAATGTACAAGAAAGAAAACAGGCCAGTTCAAACTAAGGATGATGTTATTACTTGCTTTCGTGATGGTATTGTTACGCTACGAAAAAATCGTAGAACAACGGGGTTTACAGAAGCCGTACAAGAGTTTGGTTATCAGGGTATTCGTAAAGGTGATTTGATCATTCATGTTATGGATGCATTTGCAGGTGCAATAGGTATATCTGATTCTGATGGGAAAGGAACGCCGGTATATTCTGTTTGTACAGCTAAGGGTGATTACAATAATTTTTACTATGCTTATATAGTCCGAGAAATGGCAAAAACTGGATTTATTCAATCATTATATCGTGGAATAAGAGAACGATCATCAGATTTTCGCTTTGAAGTATTTGGTTCGCAATTATTGCCACTTCCTCCCCGTCCTGAACAAGATCAGATTGTGCGTTTCCTTGATTGGAAGGTATCAATGATTAATACCTACATCAAGGCGAAGAAGAAGCAAATTGAATTACTTAAGGAACAAAAACAGGCGATTATCAATCAAGCTGTTACCAAAGGGTTAAATCCCAATACACCGATGAAAGACAGCGGTATTGATTGGTTGGGGAAGATACCAAACGGGTGGAGAGTGGGACGATTATCACAGCAATTCGAAATTATTTTGAGCGGATTGGATAAAAAATCATATTTAAACGAACGACAAGTACGTCTTTGTAATTATGTCGATGTGTACCACAATGATTTCATTATTGATTCTATGAAATTCATGCAGGCAACGGCGAGCGATTCAGAATATGACAGCGTGTTGCTTGAAGAGGGCGATGTAATAATCACAAAAGATTCTGAGAGTTGGGATGATATTGCAGTCCCGGCAATCGTAGATGAGCCATTGATTAATGTCTGCTGTGGCTACCATCTCGCAATCCTGCGTCAAAAGTATAGTTCAAAAATTATTCCAATGTTTTTATTTTATTTATTCAATGCGCGATTTGTTCAAATTCAGTATAAGTTAAAGGCAAATGGAGTAACTCGTTATTCACTTGGTTACCAAGCAATACATGACGCTGTATTGCTTATTCCGCCGTTAGATGAACAAAAAGCAATAATTGAGTATATCGCAATACGAATTGCGAATATAGAGAAGGCAATAATACTAAATGAGAGACAGTTAGCGTTAATGCAGGAATACCGAGTACAGCTTGTTTCCGATGTGGTTACAGGTAAGGTTGATGTGCGCAAGGTGAAGGTACCCGAGGTACTTGACGAGAGAAAAGAGGAATAAAAGGAAACAATAAACCTAATGCGAAGGAATGGAAAATGGGAAACATAAATATTTACAAGATTGATGTTGCGAAGCAACGGGATTTTGAAGATGAAGTATCAAAATATCAACAAATCGGCAATCAAGGTATCATCCGCAAAATAGAAAATAACAACGTAATCTTCAATTTTGTTTGTTATATTGAAAACAAACGACAAAAAAAAGATGTTGAATGGAACTGGCTGCCAATTGTTTTTAACTATAAGGGAGATGTTAAATCCGTCGCATCACCAAAAGCAGTCCTTGCAATAGAATATAGCGGTGAACTATATGCAATAACTTTTGGTTATTCTTTTTTTACTGTTGATAAATACTGTGATAGAAACTTTGGTTTCAATTTTGCGAGAAAAATTAAATATAAAGAGATAAAAACTACGACGTTAACATCGCCTAATTCTAATCGTAACAAAACAGTGAATACGTATATAAATTATAACGAATTAGAATTTGATAGTGGTGAATCATATGCAAAACTAAAGGCAAAGGCTGATATTCCAGATAGCTTTAATTTGTTTAAACCATCATTGGAGATCGGTAATTCAATAAAGTTCTCAATTGAGCATGATTCTCTTAATTCAATTATTGACTTAATCCTTTATATAGAAAGTGCAGTTTCCATGCTGCCCGATTTATATAAAATTCCGGTGTTTTCTAAAATATCAAGCAAAGACAGTGTTTTAATCGAATCTCTTAATAACCAACTGCGGATGGATATACAAAAAAACCCAACAAAAATAAATATATCGGAATTAGATATTATAGGTGCTACGGAAATATTTAATCATAATGATGGCGTCTTTACATTACGATACGAAATGCACAAAAAAAAGGTCTCGCTTCTTACCAAAGAAGAGTTAAATTTGTTTTGCCGCGATAATAAATTAAAACCAAAAGATGTACTTTTGGACATATCTGTTGTTAGTTATAAAGAAGGAGTATCAATACGCACTGACAAAATAAAAAATATCATTGATTATACAAATGATGTTGAAAAATGTATCTTGTCGAAAGGTGTTTGGTATAAATACAATAATGATTATCTGCAATATCTAAAAGAATCAATTCGAGAAGTACAAGTCGTTTATAATTCTACTTATGATTTTTCCGGCGCAGATCATCAAGCCTACATACAAAAACAATGTTCGCTAGAAAATGTTCTACCGGAATACAAAGGAAAAACAGATGATGAAATTAAAGTATTGATTACGCGAAAATACTATGCGGAAAGATGCTTTAATTTATTACGAGAAGAAAATGATGGATTCAAAAATTTCGATAGAATTGAAACACGCTATGGTTCTGCTGATATTGAACTCATGGATTTATACAAAGAAAAAACGATGTTTGCCGTTAAGATTGGAAATACATCGGCAAAACTTTGTTATGTCGTGGATCAGTCACTAACATCATTAAAAATGTACAAACATCAATTATTGCCAAGGATGCCTGAAATTAACAATGTAGCACTTTGGATAGTACTAGAACGTAAAAAACATCTATCTTCTTTGAGCAATGGAAATATAGATATTGATGAACTTGATATGCTCATGCTCAAAAATAGAATTGATCAATGGAAAAAAGAAGTGCGTATATCTGGATACGTCCCGATAATATATATTAACTATCGGACATAAGGAGGATGGTAGAACTCAAATGAAAACCACATGGGGCGGCGACTGGACAGAACAAAAGCTTGATGCGTTTGAAAAATATGTAAACGTATATCTCACCATAATGAATAAGCACCGCGATAAATATAATTGGAAGCTTATTTACTTTGATGCCTTCGCGGGTAGTGGTTCAAGGGCTGCGGATACAGAAAATGCAGACAATTTTCCACTTTTTGAAGAACTGGGCATAAGTAAAGATGAAATAGCAGTTTACAAAGGTGCTGCCGAGCGCGTTGTTTGTATTACACAGCGTGGATTCGATTATTACTATTTTATAGAGAAAGATGAGATCTCAAGAAAGGAGCTAGAGGAGCGGTTAAACACTATTGAACATGAAAATAAATTAAAAATGATATTCCGTGACCATGATGCCAATGAACAAATACATACAATGGCACGGGCCATGAAAAAGGATAAAAACCTCTATGCGCTTACATTGCTTGACCCATTCGGAATGCAGGTAGACTGGTCGGCAATTGAAAGCCTTGCCGGAACAAATACAGATTTATGGATTCTAATCCCTTCTGGTGTTATAATAAATAGGCTTCTGGACAGGGAAGGTAAATTAACTCACATTAATAAGCTTATTTCATTTTTCGGAATGTCCGAAGAAGAAATAAGAAATGAGTTTTATCGTGAAGAAAATAAATCGATACCATCATTGTTTGAAATAGATGCTCTAAAAAGAAAAACCGAAGAACCTATAACAAAAATAACTGAACTCTATATAAAACGGTTGAAGATGCTTTTCCCCCAAGTTACTGAAAAACCGCTTGAAATGAAAAATACTCGCAATGTTTCCATCTATCATTTTGCCTTTGCATCAAATAATCCAACGGCAAAAAAGATTGCTTCAGATATTATCGGGAGGATATCTAAATGAGAACTACAAAAATTGAATGGACGGACAAAACGTGGAATCCTATTACCGGGTGCACAAAGTTGTCTGCCGGCTGTGCTCATTGCTATGCGGAAAATATGGCACGTAGACTTTCCGCAATGGGACAAGCAAAATACAAAAACGGGTTTGAGATTACGCTCCACGAAGACGTGTTAAATGAACCTATGAAATGGCGAAATCCGCATACTATTTTTGTCTGCTCCATGAGCGACCTTTTTCACGAAAATGTACCATTTGATTTTATTGATAAAGTTATCAAGACTATTAAGGCTACGCCGCAACATCGCTATCAATTATTGACTAAACGCAGTGAGCGAATGGGGAAATACTTTAAAACACGAATTGTACCTGAAAATGTATGGCTTGGAACCACGGTAGAAGCTCAGAGTGCTAAAAATAGAATTGATTTGTTAAGAGCAATTCCGGCAACTATACGTTTCCTGTCATGTGAACCTCTTATAGAAGATCTAGGCAGTTTGAATCTTGAAAATATTGATTGGGTAATAGTCGGAGGTGAAAGTGGAAAAAGTGCACGCCCCATGAAAGAAGAATGGGTATTGTCAATAGAAAAACAAGCAAAAGATAATGGTTCTGCATTTTTCTTCAAGCAATGGGGAACATGGGGTTCCGATGGAATAAAGCGAAGTAAACACGCTAACGGAAAATTACTTAAAGGGAAAATTCGTCAGGCAATGCCGATTAGTTGACAAAATTCAAAATTGGAGGAATTGGTAAAATGACAGAACAAGAAAAATTCAACTACTGGCTTGAATATGCCGAATATGATCTGCAATCAGCAGAAGCAATGTTTGCAGGTAGGCGCTGGATGTATGTCATTTTCATGTGTCAGCAAGCCTTTGAAAAATTAGTAAAAGGTGCGGTAGGAGATAATTAAATGCCAACTAACACACGAGAAAGCGGACTTGAAGACCTCATTGTAAATCACCTCATTACTGAAAACGGTTATGAACAAGGCGATGTTGCCGATTTTGATAAATCCCATGCCATAGATGAAAAACGACTTCTACGGTTTTTAAAAACTACTCAGCCCGATACGATAAAAAAATTTAGTCTGGAAGATGAAGGTGCAGTATCAAAATTTCTTGACCGGCTCCAGGGAGAAATTGCAAAACAAGGGGTCGTAAATATTATTCGAAAAGGCTTACGGGGATATCCTGGCGATTTGGACCTTTTTTATCCAACCCCAAGCGACCGTAACGAAGATGCTAAAGAGATATTTAAGAAAAACATCTTCAGCGTGACCCGGCAACTCCATTATTCCAACGATGTCAGCCGAAAATCTTTGGATATTGTCATCTTCATTAATGGCCTGCCGATATTTACCATGGAGCTGAAAAATCGCTGGACAAAGCAGGATGTTCAGGATGCCATTAAGCAATATAAGGTAGACCGCAACCCCAGGGATTTGATTTTTAATTTTAAACGCTGCGTTGCCCATTTTGCCATTGACGATGAAGAAATCTATTTCTGTACAAAATTAGAAGGGACTGATTCATATTTTCTCCCCTTTAATAAGGGCTATAATGATGGCGCAGGTAATCCGCCAAACCCAACAGGAACAGCCACCGATTATTTTTGGAAAGAAATACTAAAAAAGGAAGAGCTGGCAAATATCCTTGAAAATTATACACAATTAGTAAAAGAAACTGACCATGTTACAAAAAAAGTTACGGAAAAGCAGATATTCCCACGGTATCATCAGTTATCAGTCGTTAAAGCGCTCCTTGCTGATGTAAAGGAACACGGAATAGGCTCCCGTTACCTTATTCAGCACAGCGCCGGAAGCGGAAAATCTAATTCCATCGCATGGCTTGCTTATCAGCTCGTAGAACTGGAAAAAGACGGCAAAAACCTTACTGATTCCGTCCTGGTAGTTACAGACCGTCGTAATCTTGATAAACAGATTCGTGATACTATTAAATCATTTACATCAGTTTCAAATAACATTGCCTGGGCAGAACATTCCAAGGATTTAAAAGAAGCGATACAGGACGGAAAGCGGATCATCATAACAACAATTCACAAATTTCCTTATATCTTTGCTGATATGGGAAGCGCCCACAAAGACCATCGTTTTGCCATCATAATTGACGAAGCTCATTCAAGCCAAAGCGGTAATATGTCCGCTAAAATGAATATGGCCTTGTCAACAAATATCTTCAACGATGATGATGAATCGGAAGATATCGTAAATAAAATTATTGAAAACCGCAAATTACTCCCGAATGCCAGCTATTTCGCCTTTACCGCCACGCCGAAGAATAAAACCCTTGAGCTTTTTGGAACTCCCTACAAAGAAGATGGAAAAACAAAACATCGGCCTTTCCATAATTATTCAATGAAGCAGACTATCGACGAAAGTTTCATCCTTGATGTGCTCAAAAATTATACGCCATACCAAAGTTATTATCATTTGATAAAGACAATCGAAAACGACCCATTGTTTGACAAAACCAAGGCTCAAAAGAAACTCCGCTCTTATGTTGAACAGCATCCGGAAGCCATAGCAAAAAAGGCGAAAATCATCGTTGAGCATTTCCATGAAGGTGTCGCGTTCCTGATAAAAGGCCAGGCAAGGGCTATGGTAGTTACCGGCAGTATAAAGAAGGCCATTGAGTATTTTGATGCGATAAATACCTGTCTTAAAGAACGCAAAAGCCCTTATAAAGCAATTGTAGCTTACACAGGCGGAGCGGAACATGCAGACCAAAAAAGCGCAACCGAAGCCGACCTGAACGGTTTTCCCTCAAGCCAAATTGAGGCCATATTCAGAACAGGCCAGTATCGCTTCCTAATATGCGCTGATAAATTTCAGACTGGTTACGATGAACCGCTTCTTCATACCATGTATGTAGATAAAATCCTTTTTGATATAAAAGCGGTACAGACTCTTTCCCGTTTAAATCGCGCCCGGAAGGATAAGGTTAATACTTTTGTCCTTGATTTTGCCAATAAAAGCGATGATATTAAAGAATCTTTTTCCCGGTATTATAAGACAACCTTACTTTCTGATGAAACGGATCCCAATAATCTTAATGGTCTTATTGCAAAAATGGAAAACCAAGAGGTTTATACCAAAGAGGATATAGAGGCAATAACTGCTCTATATCTCAAAAGTAAGCCCAGAAATACCCTTGAGCCTATACTGGATGTTTGTGTTGGAAAATATAAAAATCTTGAAGAGGATGCTCAGGTAGAGTTTAAATCTTGCGCTAAAAGCTTTGTCCGTCTATATAATTTTTTAGCGGCGGTTTTGACCTATGGCATGGCAGACTGGGAAAAGCTCTCAATCTTTTTAACCTTGCTATTACCCAAGTTACCCTCACCCAAGGAAGAAGATGACACAAAAGAACTGTTAAAATATGTTGAACTTGAAAGCTACCGTGCCCAAGCTCAGGCAAAAATCAATATCAGTCTGGAAGACTTTAATTATGAGCTTGATCCGGTTGAAACTGACGGTTCAGGCTTTGTTTCCCAGCCTGAACCGGATTATTTGACCCATATTCTTTACGATTTTCATAGCAGATGGAGCAATATTGACTGGGTTGATGAAGATAATGTCCAAGAACAAATAAAACGTATACCGGATATGCTGACCAAAAACGAGGCGTATCAGAATGCTATCAAGAATGCCAATAAATCTGATGCCAGAATGGAAAGTTATAATGCCATGAATAATGTCATGCTTACCATTATGCAGTCAAGTTTGGAACTCTATAAACAGTATCAAGATAATCCATCATTTAAGGAATTCTTGAATGAGTTTGGGTTTATAAGCACGTACCCGAAAGGCAAACCAGTATCTACAGGAACACAAAAAAAATGCTAAAATAAAGGGCGGGGTATGTACCCCTCGGACGGAATCAATACGTTCATACGCCGTATTTTTCCTTAATACGCAGGGCGCGGATGTCCTTAGCGGCGAGGGTTTCCGGTGTTAATCCTTCGGGAAGCCAGCTCCAGTCAGGTTCGACAGGAAGGTTTTCCAGTTCCTGGATAATCGGGTCCAGTCTCGCCGCCTCAAGTTCCGCCCGCGTTACTCGGGGCAATTCTTCCGCCGGGGTGGCTTTGGCTGGGGCAGCAGGCTCAGGGAAGAATACTATCCGAAAACGACCCATCTGCATTTCGGGAGAAAACTGTACTATGCGGCTGTCCGGTATCTCGATGGTTTGTTCTATGGTCATATATTACTCCGTACCTTTAACTATACCACAAAAAAGAGGGGGGAAACAATGTCAAAAATGTTACATGAGACGGGAAACTCTTTGGACTAAGGATAGGCTTGTAACCCGAGGATCACTCCGAGGATCATTTTACTTTATGAATTGACAAATTTCTAATGATGCGCCATGATATTCAATGTGATTTGATGATATGCCAATTTGTTTAGATATAATGAATTAGTATGCTTTGATGTTCATAAAGATATTGTACGTTGCCTAGTGAGGTAGACCATAACTCGTTTCAGGTACCAGTGCCGTAACAAGCATGGAAGTTCGAGTCTTCTTCTGGGCAAAGCTAAATTGAGGCCCCACCGTAAGGTGGGGTTTTTGTATTTACGGCCAGAAGAAGACTCGAACTTCCGGAGGCCCCG
>NZ_JAJQRB010000071.1:0-27578 GCF_046533075.1 Treponema primitia
GATGAGCTGCTCTCCGCCGAGAAATTGGAGCTTGAGCATCCGGGCCAGTTTTTCATCGTCAGCGGACCAAAGGTCCGACGGAAACTGGTTGTTATTCGTTATTGTAATATACAAAAATAAAACATAATATTCATTGACAAAAGGGGAAATTATTTAGTAAAATATAAAAAGGAGTTTAAGATGGCAAATACATTAGATTTTAAAAAAGAATATAAAGAACTTTATTTACCCAAAACAGAACCTACATTAATTAAAATTCCTGAAATGATTTATGTATCCATTATTGGAAAAGGCAACCCCGATGACCCCAATGGTGAATATAAAAATGCTATAGAAACATTGTATGGAATACAATATACGATTAAGATGAGTAAAAAAGGAACTTATGCCCCAGATGGATATTTTGATTATGTTGTACCACCTCTTGAAGGGTTTTGGTGGTCAGATATTGAAACAGAAATGAAAAATAAATCCGAATATAATTGGATTTCTATAATACGCTTACCTGAATATGTAACTAAAGGCGTATTTAAATGGGCTTGTGAAGAAGCAGGAAAAAAGAAAAAAATAGATACAACAAAAGCAAAATTATTAAAAATAAACGAAGGATTATGTGTCCAATGTATGCATATTGGATCTTTTGATGAAGAATCAAAAACACTCAAATTAATTGAAAAATTCATTGAAGACAATAATTTAATAAAAGACATAAATAACAAAAGAAGACATCACGAAATATATTTATCAGATCCAAGAAAAGTAGAAGAAGCAAAAATGAAAACAGTAATAAGAATACCAGTGAAGAATAAATAGGTAAAAAACAAAGGGCACATCGCACAGTAGGACATTATGCGAAATACGGGCTAAATTGATTGTAAAATTAAAAAAATACACCGTGGATATTGAACAATTTTCAAAAATAATGTATAAAGGTAATAATGAACTTAATTAAGATTATAAAATTATTATCATTTATTATTATTTTGCTTTCATGCAGTAATAGAAATAATGGCGCTAATATTAATCCAGAAAATATAGTAGAAAATAATTATTTTCATACATTTTCTCAACAAAATATACATAAAGTCGAAATGATGCATCCGTTAGAATATTATAAAAATGAAATAATTAAATACGAAGATAATTATTATGGATTTAATGATATTTCAATGAAAATAACCGACCTTATGAATATATCTTCAATTATACAAATAGACAATGTAATTCCAGGTTTATTAACATTCTTGGTGAGCTGGTTTAATCCTAAAGGATACATATACTATTTGTATTCCTTTGATAAAGAACAAGAAATCACAAAACATTATTATTGCGGACAATTGGTTCCATTTGAAAACCATAAAATATTAATGGAAAAACTGGATGGAGAAATATTGGAATATGGAGATGTTTCAGTAGGTGATTTTAATAAAGATGGAGTTAATGAAATTCTATTGTATTCACAATATCAGCATATAGGCTATGTATTTCTTGTTTATGGTTTTAATATTGAAGAAAATAAATTGGAAGAATTGTGTTTAGTACCTGTATTCATCAATTTCGAGAATCCGTTTCCGTCAGTAGAATATATTGAGAATGGTTTCAAAATTCTTGAGATAATTGATGAAGAGTATACGGATTTGGCATGGAATAATTATATATGGGATAAAAATATTGGAAAATATATAAAATAATGTAGTACGCCCGGTTCTACCCGGCAATTTAAGGATTTTTAACCGCAAAGTTGAAGGAAGCGAAGAAGTATTTAAGGAATCCGTTCTCTTTTCCCCTTCCTTCTTCGACTTTTGCGCCTTTGCGGTTCGTTATTCATCTTAATTTTACGATGTTGTGCCAGGCACCAAATTCCTAACTGGGGGAAGGTCCTCCTGATCAAGCTCGAAGGTTTCAAAGCGTTTGACCTTATTCGAATCCTCCAGGTTGCAAATAGTATACTATTTGTACTTGGAATAAAGTTAATATAAAAAACGGCCCAACTGCACATAACAACAGGTCTGTATGCGTTCCGGGCCTTCGGCCTTCCAGGGTTCCGTTCACCTAGGTCATTTCATGATGTCCGCAACAATGGCGATGGCGGTCATCACGCTGATCCCGGACATACTGGTCAGGATGTCAATCTCGTGGATAAAGGGAGCAGCGTCTATTTTAATCCGGTCTTCGAGCTTGTCGAAAGTGGCTTCATGCTGTTCCAGGGTATCCATGAGGAGGCCTATCTGGAAAGAGAGAACCGGGTCCTGAGAGATAACTCGGATAAGTTTCCGGGTTTTCTTTCCTTAGAAATGGTGAGTAAATTACATAGATAAAGAATATAAAATAAATAATCAATATAAAAGCAAGACAAGCTTCACCTAACCAAGGTGTACTTTTAATGAGATTTCGCATAACAACAGAGAAAAAAGATAGACAAACCAAAGAAATGATGATACGATACGAATATTATGGTAAATTATAAGCAAACAGATAAAGAGTAAGGGCTATTTCTGGAAGTAGGCTTTACGGGATTCGATGAGGTGTACAATAACGACAAAAAAAGCGTGCCGGCGTATGAACCGCGAAAAGTGTAACGGCCGCGGTCTATGCGCTGAAGCCTGTCATGAGGGCGCTATCCGCATTATTGACGGCAAGGCAAAACTAAGGAGGGTGATTACCCTGTCCATAAACGGTAAAATCCTGGCCGATTAAACATAGATATATTTTAACTTTTTCAGAGGAAGCATAAAATGGCAAGCGATATTAATTTCGTAAATTTTGTTATAGATCAAATTAAAAATGTGGGAATAATAACTCATAAGAAAATGTTTGGTGAGTATTTAATTTATGCAAATCAAAAACCAGTAGTTTTAATATGTGATGATACAGCATATGTAAAAATACTTGATTGTGTAAAACCATATTTTGAAAATGCAGAAAAAGGTTTTCCGTATAATGGGGCAAAGGAGCATTATATAGTTGACGTTGAGAATAGTGAATTATTATCAACAATAGTAAAAGAAATAGAAAAAGTAACTCCAATTCCTACGAAGAAGAATAAAAACAAAAAATAACTTCGAATTACGAATTTTCTGAAAAAGTTCTTGCAACGGTAATACAAACGTTTATATGCCATTTGTCAAAAAAATTGAGATTTTTCTTGTTTTTTTTAAAAACATGGTAAAATTATTCCTTACAATAAGCATATTTTTTACATGGAGGCAAAGTATGAATTTACAACGTCCTAACGGTAATGACGCTACACGGTCGGTTAACCGATCAACCAATGTAGTACCCTCAAGCGGTCTCTGTTCCCGGTACCACTCAGGGTACGGTGCGGGTGGTTTCAGCTCCGAAGACGGTGTCTTTAAGGCCCTGGCCTTAGGGAGCCCCTATGTAAAGGCGGTGTGTATGGGCCGTGCGCTTATGATCCCCGGTATGGTGGGAAAAAATATCGCTTTATGGATCAAGGATGGGAACCTTCCTAAGACAGTATCCGATTACGGAAACAGCCTGGAAGAGATCTTCGTTAACTACGAAAAGGTAAAGAGTATTGTCGGTTCAGAAGAAATTGATAAGATACCCTTGGGCGCCATCGGTATCTACAGCTATGCGGACAAACTTAAAGTCGGTCTCCAGCAGCTCATGGCCGGGGCCCGGCGTTTCAACCTTTCTATTATCCGCCGTAAAGATATCATGTCCCTTACGGAAGAGTGTACCAAAGTTACGGGTATTCCCTATCTTATGGAATGTTACCGTTCTCTTCCGGTCATTTTTTCCCATGATTTTTTATAAAGGCCTGGTATTTTTCGGGATCGCTCTTAAATGCAATAATCGGAGATTCCGATTCCAGTCGGGTTTTTTCCAGGGCTTTGGAAGCCTCAAGAAGAAGCCGATCCGCCTCAAGCAGCCGTCCTGAACGGGCACTGATGCCGATACGGAGATCCCCCTTGTGGGGAAATATCTCCGGAAAGCCGGTTAACAACTGGTTGTGAAACTGCTTGGCCTTAGCAAAGCTCTCGTCAAGACTGCTGTCGGGAAGGATTACGGTTATGCCCCTCTCTCCCCGTTCAAAGATTAGGTCTTGGTGAGTGAAAAAATTCAACGCCTGGTCGGTAAATCTTCGGTAGATAACGGAATCATCATCGACACCAAATCCGGCGGTAAGACTTAATTCCATGAGAATTAAGGTCAGATCCTGTTCAGCGGCGGAACAGCTGCGTAACTTCGAGGCCAACTTTTCCCTGGTATGGGATTCCTCGGCCGCATTGCTACGGCTCAGGGGTGGGCGTTTCTTTTCTGTGGAAGGATAGGTTTTCTGCATTTTATCCGAAACCAAGGGTCCTGCTTTCTTATTTGTAAGAGAAGAGATCAGCAGAGCCACGGCGGACAGAAGGATGGCCGCTAAAACCATTAAAAGGGACTGTTTTAACACAAGTGAAAAGGCAGGGTAATCAATATCATTGGATACTGCGGTGATGGTTGCATTCCGCAGTCCGTCAACCCGGAGGGGGGAGAAAAGGGGATCCCGGGAGATCCCAAAACGGCGTTGGAACCGGGGAGTTTCTCCCTCCCAGCCAATGATACCGTTATTTTCCCGTTCAAAGGTAAATTCAGCCCCAAAGGGTCCGGTAACGATGATCCCCTGGATGGTTTTTGAACCCATAACGGCATCCCGAACTGCATCCTTAAAGGGTTCTTCCATGAATCCGAGTACTCCCGCAGAGGAGGCAATATCCGCCAGATCATAGAATTCCCTTTGAGCGATACTCCGGCGTTCATTAATACCCTTAAGTATCCGTATACCGCCGGTACCGATGGCTGCAGCGTACAATACGATACTTATTACAGCAATAATTGACGTAACTTTTATTCGCATGAAAGTAGTATAATCGCTTTTTGAATTTTTTGCTATAATGTTTTAAAATACTTGTATGAGTTTACGAAAAACATGCCTTCCTCCAGGCTGGTATCCCCAAACATCCGAAGGGGTTTCCCGGTTTTTGGCGAAAATCCTTCAGGAAAACCGGGATGATGGGACCGCATCGGCTGCGGTAGCTCCCCATGCGGGTTGGCGTTATTCTGGCGCCATTGCGGCCAGGGTGTTTCTGTCACTGAAACGGGATGCGGATACGGTGGTTGTAATAGGCGGCCATATTCCGGGCGGAATGTCTCCCCTTATGGCCGAGGAGGACGCTATGGAGACTCCTTTTGGGGAGATGCCTGTGGATAAGGAATTTCGTCTTGCTTTGGGTCAGTCTCTGGGCTGTCTGCCCGACCGATATACGGATAATACCGTTGAGGTACAGCTTCCCATGGTTCATTATTTTTTCCCGGCGGCAAAATTACTCTGGCTCCGGCTCCCGGCGGATGAAAATTCCTTTGAAGCGGGCAGGGAAATCGCCCGGATAGCCGAAAAAATCGGCCGGAAGCTGGTAGTTCTGGGTTCTACAGATCTGACCCATTATGGAGACAACTACGGATACAGTCCCCATGGCGGGGGTAAAAAAGCCCTTGCCTGGGTTCGGGATGTAAACGATGCCAATTTTATCGCCGCAGTTAAATCCGGCGATCCCCGGGTAATTTTGGACCGGGCAGAGAAAGACCGTTCCGCGTGTTCTGCCGGGGCCGTTCTGGGAGCCCTGGGCTTTGTCAAAGCTGAAGCTCAGGGCTCCGGCGCAGAGGCCGAACTCCTTGCCTATGGAACCAGCGCCGATGTAAACCCCCATGTTGGAGAAGTTCCGGACTCCTTTGTGGGTTACGGAGCTTTTTGTTGGAGATGAAGGGGGAAGGAATGGGCGTACATACAAAATCTGAACAGAAACCCTGGCAAGAAAAGGAGTCCTTTGCCTATTCCTTCCCCTATCGTTCCTGGGACAGCATGATGCCCCTTTTTACCTTTCCCTTGCATTGGCATGAATACCATGAAATACTGTATGTGTTAAAGGGGAAAACCTACGCGTCCTTGGCCGGTGAAACCTACGAAGTTTCGGAGGGGGATATAATTACCATAAACGATAGCGTATTGCATGGGTTTTTTCCCTCAAGTCCCGGTACATCGGTTCGAATTTTCCAATTTGAATCTAAAATATTTAACGAAAGCGGTTTTGAGCTGCAGGACGGTGTTCACGGGGAACCGGTATTTGCGCGGAAGCCCCTGCTGAGCGCAAAAAAAGATGGAATCCTCTATAAAAAAGCGGTGTCTCTTATTATGGATATGTTCGGGGAATATAACCGGAGGGACGCCGGATTTCGCCTCTCCATCAAATCGAAGCTTTATGAGTTTGCCCTGATGTTTCTCCGGGAAATGCCCTCCGAACAGTTTATTAAACCCAATAGAAACAAGAACACTAAATATGTGAATGAGCGCCTGGAACAAATATTATCATTTATTTTTAAAAATTTTGATAAGCCGAATATTACCCTGGATGATGCCGCCGGTGAGGCTGCCTTAAGTAAATTCCATTTTACCCGGTTCTTAAAAGGGCAAACCGGACATAGTTTCCATTCCTATCTTTCCATGGTACGGATCAGCCATGCGGTGGAGTATCTTGTAAAAACCGATACCTCCGTTACGGATATTGCCTACCAAAGCGGATTTTCAAGCCTTAAAACTTTTAACCGCGTTTTTAAGACCTATACGGGGAAAAACCCCTCCCAGTACCGGTATGAGGCCAGTGCCGGAGTTGAAACAACAAAAAACCGGGCCCATCAGGTCAATAATAGCAATTTTTGAGGTAAACTCGACAATAATTGGCGAGCAGTGTTTTTTGTATACCCTTATAATAACAATTGGGAGAAACTAATATGAGGGTACGTATATGAACAAGGTTTACCATGTCGCAAAAACAGGTTCCGACCATAACACAGGAACGGCAGAATCGCCATTTTTGGCTATCAATAAAGCGGCAGGGCTCGCAGCAGCCGGTGATACCGTCATCGTACATGGGGGTGTATACCGGGAGTGGGTGCGCCCCAAAAACACCGGCATCAGTAATACGCGGCGTGTGGTGTTTAAGGCCGCTCCCGGGGAAAAGGTTGTTATAAAGGGGTCGGAGGCGGTGACCGGCTGGGAAAAAGTACAGGGAGCTGTCTGGAAAAAGACCCTGGATAACGGGTTCTTTGGCAGTTACAATCCCTTTGCCGCAAACATTATCGGTGAATGGGTCGTGCATGGGCATGAGAAGCACCTCGGCGACGTGTATCTTAACGGGATGTCTTTTTACGAAGTTGTAAAATATGAAGATTTGGCTGCCCCTGCGCTACGTACGGAAATTCTGGATGACTGGACCAAAAAGATGACCCCTATTATCAATCCTGAGCAGACACAGTATGTCTGGTACGCCGAAGTAAATGAATCCACCACCACCATATTTGCCAATTTTCAATCCCATGACCCCAATAAGGAGCTTGTTGAAATCAATGTCCGCAGGTCCTGCTTCTACCCTGAAATTACCGGTATAGATTATGTGACCGTATCCGGTTTTGAGCTGGCTCAGGCGGCTACTCCCTGGGCTCCGCCGACGGCGGATCAACCGGGGCTTATCGGACCAAACTGGGCAAAGGGTTGGATCATAGAAAACAATAGTATCCACGACGCGAAGTGCAGCGCAATCAGCATCGGCAAAGAGATTACCACCGGGCACAATCAGTATACAAGACGGGGCGACAAGGCAGGATATAATTATCAGCTTGAAGCGGTGTTTTCAGCACTTGCCAAGGGTTGGAGCAAGGAACATATCGGTTCGCATATTATCAGGAATAATACGATTTATGACTGCGGGCAAAATGCCATAGTTGGGCATTTGGGTTGCGTTTTTTCAGAGATCTATGACAATCATATCTACAACATTTCTACTAAAAGAGAATACTACGGACACGAAATTGCGGGCATCAAGCTCCATGCCGCCATTGATGTTCAGATCAGGCATAACCGTATCCATAATTGCTCCCTGGGTACCTGGCTGGATTGGCAGAACCAGGGCGCCCGGGTGAGCCGGAATATCTATTACAACAATAATCGCGACCTGTTTGTCGAGGTTTCGCACGGACCATTTCTCGCCGATAACAATATATTCGCATCGAAGGATTTCATTACAAATGCCGCACAGGGAAGCGCGTTTATAAACAATCTTATATGCGGCGACATGCAGTATTATGATGTGCTTGACAGGGCAACACCCTATCACCTGCCGCACAGCACTTTGGTGAAGGGTTACACGGTGGTATTAAGCGGAGATGATCGTTGGTACAACAATATCTTCGTAGGCGCGGCCGGAGCCGACAGGACAGGTACCGCGCAGTATGACGGTCAGACCGCGTCGATAGAGGAGTACCTAAAGCGGATTAAAGATCGCGGCGTCGGTGACTTTGAAGCGTTTTTAGAGGAAGGTAAGCAATATGTATACATAAATGACAATGCTTACCTGGGCGCCGCAAAGGCATATAACCGGGAAGAGAACCCTGTGGTTGACCCGGGATTTGATCCAAAGGTGAGTATTATAGAAGAGGGTGCGCAGGTATTGTTATCCATCGAACTCCCGGTGTCTATTGATAAAATAAATGGTAAGATTATTGATACCGGTATCTTAGGCCGGGTTCGGATCGCCGATGCTAATTTCGAGAACCCTGACGGCAGCGAGCTCGTGGTGGATACAGATTTGCTTGATGAAGTGCGCCGAAATGGAACTATCATCGGTCCTATTGCGGCGCTAAAGAACGGGGCAAATCGCATTAGGGTGTGGTAAAGATATTATTCAAGGAGTTTCTATGAAGAAGATCGGGATAAACTGCATTTTTATACTTTTTGTGGTTAGCATGGCCTTTATCGGCTGTGCTAAAAAGGATAGCGGAAAAAAGGTGTTGGAGCTCTGGCATATCCAGACAGCCGACCCCATGCCGGCAATTATTCAGGCTTCAGCGGATCGCTTTACGGCGGCAAACCCCGATTTCGAGGTGCGGATTAGTTCGATTGCCAACGATTCGTTCAAACAAAAATTAGCTGTGGCGATGTCATCGAACAAGATGCCCGATGTGTTCCTCTCGTGGTCCGGAGGCCCGATGGAAGAATACGCACGGGATGGTACGATTGTCGATCTGACCCCCTACATGAATGCCAATAATTATAAGGATAAGTATCTCGACGCCGGTATCGCCCAAGCCACATACCAGGGTAAAATCTGGGGTGTTCCGGTGGAAAACGTCGCAATTTGCATGGTTTATTACAACAAGGAGCTTTTTTCCAAATATGGTCTTAATGTGCCCGCAACCGTTGCTGATTTAGAAAAGGTGGCAGATACCTTTCTAAAAAATGGGATCTCACCCTTTAGCCTTGCCAACAAAACCCAGTGGACAGGTTCAATGTACTTTATGTTCCTTGCCACCCGTCATGGCGGTACGGCGCCCTTTAAAGCGGCGCTCTCAGGCGATGGCAGCTTTACTGATCCTGCTTTTGTCTGGGCGGGGGATAAGATTCAGGAATGGGTAAAAAAAGGTTACTTCAATACGGGATTTAACGGCTTAGACGAAGATTCCGGTCAGGCGCGGCAGATACTCTACAAAGGCGACGCAGCCATGCTCATCATGGGTAGTTGGTTCCTCGGGCAGGCATTAAGCGAAAGTCCTGAATTCTATAGCAAACTTGGCCTCTTTAACTTTCCAAAAGATGAGACCGGCGTGGGTGATGCACGTACTCTCATCGGTACTGTGGGGGATAACTTTTATCATGTAGCTGCTTCCGGCAAATACCCCGAAAAGGCGTTTGAGTTGATCTCCCACTTGCTTGATGATGATGCCGTGTCCGCGCGGATTGCTGCCGGACATACCCCTCCGCTTAAAAATGTACACGTTCCCGATGCGCTCTCCCAGGAGCTGTTGAATCAACTTGAGATGGCGCCGGATATTCAATTTTGGTACGATCAGAGCCTTTCCCCCGAAGTTTCCGAGGTACATAAAACCACTTCACAGGAAATTTTCGGTGGAACCAAAACATCCTTACAAGCCGCAGAAGAGCTTGAGAAAGCACAGAAAGCGTACTTAAAGAAGTAATGCCATGACAACGAATTCATTGCGAGACAAGCGGCAGCAGGAAGTTAGGATTGCTGCGGCAGTATTTTTAGCTCCGACGATTCTTATCATGCTTATCTATATTGTATATCCGATTATTGATTCATTTATTACCAGTACGGTTGAGTGGAACGGCAGAACACCCCGTGCGCGGGCTGCGTTTGTCGGCCTTGCCAATTGGGTGCGGCTGGTACAGGATAAAACATTTTGGTTTGCGTTTAGAAATAATATTATCATCATGTTTTTATCCCTGGTGTTTCAGGTACCATTCGCCCTAGGGTTGGCAACCTTTCTTGACCGTATTGGTAAGAAGGGATTGATATTTAAAGTGATTTGGTTTTTGCCCTACCTTATTTCATCGGTGGCTATCGGTGTATTATTTAAATTCGCCTTAGACGCAAATTACGGACTTTTAGCTTCAATAGCCAAGGCTTTTGGCGGAGGCGGCGTAGATCTGTTGGGCAACCCAAAAGTGGCGCTTTTTACCGTTATTGGTGTGGTTTGTTGGCAGTATATCCCGTTTTACATGGTATTGTATATTGCTGCCTACGGAATGATCCCGATGGAGTTATATGAAGCCGCCTCGATAGACGGCGCTTCCATGGGACAGTATTTTTGGAAAATTGCTCTGCCCATGCTTAAACCTACGATTATCAGCGGCGCTACCATTTCGATTATTGGTGCGTTAAAATACTTCGATTTAATATTTGTTATGACCGGCGGCGGTCCGGGGACATCTACCGAGCTCATGGCAACGTATATGTACAAAACCTCCTTTGTTAAATTTAATATGGGATACGGGGCAACGGTTGCCTGCGGTATGTTTATATTGATCACCGCCACGGCGTTAATCGTTGTTTCGGCGCTCAATAAACAGACAGAGGTGTAAGATGGAAAGGGATACAGAAAAAATCAATAAAAAACATGTATCTCTATTCTGGATACTCGCCATCGTTTTTGGCATTGTGTGGCTTCTAATCGCCGGCGGTCCGTTTTATTACCTTATCCTTATTTCGATGAAAAGCCAGGGTGAATTCTTAACCGGCAACCTTTTTCAATTACCGGATCGTTTTAATCTTTCTAATTTTATAACGGTACTGCATGGCGATTTTTTAAAGTACCTTTTTAATAGTGTATTGGTACTGGCCATATCCTTGATGCTGCTCCTCTTTATAAGCGCCTGTGCCGCGTACCCGCTTTCGCGTATGAAGTTTAAATTAAACCGGCCCCTTTACGGTATTATCGTAGCGGCGATGTCCATTCCAATTTATATCACCCTAATTCCGGTATTCACCATGTCGATACGTACGGGAATTTACGATAGTATATTTGCGTTGATTGGGCCTAATGTAGCGTTTAATCTGCCTATTTCGGTATTCATTCTAACCGGTTTTATGAAGGGTATCTCAAAGGAAATGGAAGAGGCTGCAGAGATTGACGGATGTGATAAGTTTAAGATCTTCTTTAGCGTGATATTACCGCTTTCAAAACCGGGCTTGGCTACGCTGGCCATTTATAACGGTGTGATTATCTGGAACGAATTTGTATTTGCCATGACGCTTACTCAAACGGCCAATGCGCGTACTCTACCCCTCGCAATATGGGACTACCAGGGACAATACACAATGAACATCCCGCTTATTATGGCGCTGCTGATTTTATCATCCTTACCGGTTATTTTGCTTTATGTATTCGGTCAGGATAAACTGGTAAAAGGTATGATGGCAGGCGCGGTAAAAGGGTAGGAGAACGGCAAACAGCATGATATGCTGATTTTAAGTGTTTTATGTATACGCCCTTAACGGAGGAATTAGGATGACAAGGACTGTAGCCGGTATCGACATGGGTACCCAAAGTATCAAGGTGGTTCTGTACGACTGGAAGGCCCATCGTATTATCGCTTCAAGAGCGGAGCCGGTGGAACTTATTGCGGAAAGTGACGGGACCCGGGAACAAAAAACGGAATGGTTTGATGCGGCGCTGGAAAAATGTTTTTCCGCCTTTTCACCGGAAGACAAAAACAGTATTGCCGCTATAGGTATTTCGGGACATCAACACGGTTTTGTGCCCCTGGATGCGGAGGGCAAGGCTCTTTACAACGTAAAGCTTTGGAATGATACTTCCACCGCCGAAGAATGCCGGCTAATCACCCAGGCAGCCGGGGGGGATGATGCGGTTATAGCGGAGGTTTGTAACCTCATGCTGCCCGGGTTTACCGCCCCAAAAATACTTTGGCTTAAACGGCATAAACCGGAGGCCTTTGCCCGGCTGCGTTACATTATGCTTCCCCACGATTATTTGAATTACCGCTTTACCGGTGAATACAAAGCCGAATACGGGGACGCCTCGGGTATGGCGATTTTTAACGGAAAAACCCGTTCCTGGTCAAAGAAGATATGCGCCATAATTGACGAAAAGCTCCTTGGTTTGCTGCCCCCCCTTATCAATTCGGATGAGCCTAACGGCTTCGTCCATGATGCGGCGGCCAAGCGTTTTGGGATTCCTGCGGGGATCCCCGTTTCTTCCGGGGGCGGGGACAATATGATGAGCGCCATCGGTACCGGCACGGTTCGGGACGGGGTTCTCTCCATGAGCCTGGGCACCTCGGGAACCCTTTACGGTTATTCTGAAACGCCCCTGTCTGATCCAAAAAACGGGCTTTCGGGCTTTAATTCATCCACCGGCGGCTATCTTCCGCTTTTGTGTACGATGAACTGTACCGTGGCCACCGAAGAAGCCCGCCGTATATTTAACCTGGAGGTCAAAGAATTCGACGCACTGGCGGAAAAATCAAAACCCGGCGCCGACGGCATAGTGTTTCTCCCCTTCTTTAACGGCGAACGTACCCCGAACCTTCCCAATGGCCGGGCGAGTATTTCCGGTATTAGCGCGGTTAACTTTACCAGGGAAAACATAGCCCGGGCCGCGATGGAATCGGCTATTTTTGGGATGCGCGGCGGTCTGGAGGCTTTTGTGGGGCTTGGCTTTAAGGCCCGTGAAATCAGAATCACCGGCGGGGGGAGCAAAAGCCCCCTCTGGCGTCAGATGGCGGCGGATATTCTGAACATCCCCGTAAAACGTCCCGCAAATGCGGAATCCGCCGCCATGGGCGGTGCAATCCAGGCGCTTTGGTGCTTGTTGAAAAAAGATGGAAATCCTGCGGATATTGCGGCCCTTACGGATGAACATATAGAAATTCAGGAAAGTGAAAGTATCAAGCCGGATAGTAAAACTGTCGCTGCATACAACACCGCATATACGGAGTATAACAAGTACCTTAAAGCGCTTAGTCCGCTTTATATATGACGGGGTAAACCAACAACCTTATTTAGTTCCTCAATGCAGTATTCCTTTACTGCATTAAAAACTGCCGGGGTATTCAGATCCGCTGCCCTTCGTTTTAATGCCGCTGCGGTGGGAAGCAAAGTAGTAAAGATAATGTTTTCTTCTTGAGTAAGGTCCGCCAGATAGTTTTGTACCGGCCCTTGTATGACAGGCAGGGCGGATATACCCTCTCGGTAACGGGAAAGAAATTCCTGAGCGCCCATAGTTGCTTTTCCGGCTGAAAAAAGTCGGTATACCCCGCCAATTTCTCCGGTGACCCTTTTCTCCGGATCGGGTTTAAAGCTAATCAGTGCCCCCATCCCCGGAGCGGCGTATACCTTAGCAGTAATGTTATGAACCCTGTCCTCAAGTCGCCGCCGGTACATGGTTAGGGCTTTTGTTTCATAATACCAGGATTTATTTTCCGGGATCTGCTTGGAAAGGGGAGTTCTATAAAGAAAAGCCGCATGAAGGCTCTCCAGGGAGGCGCAGCGATTTTGACGGTTTTCAAAAAGTGTACGGATATAGCTTCCACGGGCATAGGTGATCCCCAGGGGATAGGAGAAATCGGCGCCGTATAACTCAATACTTCGGGCGCCAAGATATTCCGCCAGAGACAGGGCTGCATAACTGACATTTGCTCCGGAAGTATCCAGTTCCGGAATTGGCCGCCAGTAACGTGACAAATAACGTGTTAAGGGATGGCCGCCCGAGAAAAAATAAGGCCGGGTAGAACGGGATGCCACCAGGGGAGGGCTGGCCAGATCGAGAAAGAGCAGAGTATGTTCAGGAAGTCCCGTCATAAAGTGGTAGTAGCTGATATGTTGGCAATCGATGGAAACTACCGCATCCGGTTCCAGGCCGGCGCTGAGCAGGCTGGGCAGAGAAGTATCCGCAGCAATAATGAATGGGCGTTCTTTCATTTTCAGTAGTAAAGGTATCTGTGAATCGAGACTTGGGCCTGCGGCACATATGGCGGCGCTGTGGATCGGGGGGAGGGCAGGGGTACTCTGTTCCGCCAAGGACAAATTGCGGATGATATTAGAAAACCAGCGTTTCCCAAAATGGGCCTGAACAGAATAATCCGCAGACACCGTTTCAATAGCGGCCTTAATCACTTCTCCGGCCTCGGTAAACAGCGGGCGTCCAAAGTCGGCCCTGGTACGCAGGGGCAGTAATGCGAAGCCGCCGCAGATACCGGGCTTATACCGGTCCAGGATATGTTTTTCCAGGGCTTTCCATGAAGGATCAACCAGCAAACGGAACCGGGGATCGTTAAAGATACTAATATATTCCTGGGAACTTAAAAGTTCCGCTACGCCGTGGATATCAAAATCAATAACCGTAACTTCCTCGGTTTCGGGCCGTTCAAGGGCTGCTTTTACATGAAAAGCCCCGCCAAGGCCAAAGATGATAAGAAACCCTTCCTTGCCAAGGGTGGAAACCAGGCGTTTCCCTTCCTTTTGCGGATCAACCAGAGAATGAAGAGGATGGGCGGCGCCGGAAGAATCCACCAAAGCGGGAATGGATTCTCCGGAACGGGAATCGATAAACCTATACTTGCCCCGGGTGGTTTCCGCTCCGGAAAGACGGGAACAGAGGGATGGATCAAACCTGGAGAGAGCTAATAGATTACGCTCAAAGAAAAAACTTTTATCCATGATCCACCCCGCAGACGGTATATATTTCCTCCCTAACCGCTTCGGCAGATACCGGGGAAGAACCGGGGAAAAGCAGGGGACCCAGTTCCTGCAGAAGAATCTCCCTGGTTTTACCGGATTCCAGTGCCCGTAGTAACGCTGCTGAAACCGTTTCTGTGGATGATTTTTCATTTGGTATTACTGTTTCTTCGCGGGGAATTCTCCGGCTAACGTCGGCATTGCAAGTTGCGGCGGTTTCTTTTACAGGTCCTGTCGCCGGATGCAAAATACCGGTAGTACGTTCCGTAAAAACAGAGCTGTTATTTCCCAGGGAAAAAAGACGATCCGGATAGGCAGCCATTTGACGGGCAAACCATTGGGTGTAGATGCCATGACTGCCGGAGGCTGTGATAGAGGAAGCGCGCATAAAGGCTTGAGAGTATGCCGGATTGAACCGGGATTCCCTTCCCATAAGGAGCCGATCAAAGCTGTAAGGTCTGGCATGGGTTTTGATATCCCGGTGGCCAAGGTCTATTCCGGTTATATATACCGGTCCTTGGGAGAGCTTAAAAGCCAAGTCCAGGGCAGTGGCGGTAACGGTTCCCCGCTGGGGAAGTGCAGCAAAAGGAAGACCCCTACTGTGCAGCATAAGATTCTGCCAGAGGGACCCGTCGCTTATGGGAAGCCAGGGCAGCTCAGCGAACTGGGAGGGAAGGGCGGCTGTTATCGCCGCAGCAAAGGCCGGGGCTTTTTTCTGCTTGGACCTGAGCGTCTCGTAAAGATGCAGCAGAGCCCAGTTTCCACCATCGGTGGTGAGTATCAGGTCGGGCTGCAAGCCTGCGGACAGTAGCGCAGGAACGGAAGATGAGACAGCCAGGATAAATATAGAGGAATACTTTTTCTGTTCGGTTAAAATTGGGATGGTCTCCTCCAGGCTCGGTCCTGCACCGGTGATTACTATCGGAGAAAAAAAGGGGTGATAGCGGAGAGATTTTTTTAAGAGCCGGATATTTTTAAATGCATTCTTAAACCATCTTTTTCCAAAATTATCCATGGTTCGCTTATTAGCATCTGCCCTTTTTATATATTCCACGATCTCCGCAAAAATTTTAAGGTAGACTTCACCAAAAGCCGCCTGGGCGGGCCGCCATTCAACTATGGCAACCGCCGCAGCTTCCGTATCCGGTAAATGGTTTTCCAAAAAATGTAACAGGGTCTCACCGGAACCGGGACTCCATACCCCATCGGCAACACTATCGGAACTGATTTCCGGGCGGAGAAAAAAATCGGAAACATGGATGTTTAGGATAACCGTATGCGGGAATTTTTTTCGCAGCGCCTGTGTTGTATATCCCAAACCGGGCTCCAGGAGGATAAAAAAACGAACTCCCTCACGAAAGTTAAGAGAATTGATATATTTTTCTGCCTCTAAGGGGGGATTGTACCGGGAATGCAGGGTCAGGTCTCCGACATGGACCGTAGGGAAACCACTCCCTGTAGAAACAAGCCGTTCAAGCATACTATAGGTAGGGCTGGATCAGCTCCAGTGCTTTATCCGGAATATCCGTTTTAAAACAAACCAGAACTTCTGCGCCAAGACTCATGGAAAGCCGGTGGGCAACAATTTCCCGGTCAAGAGACGGTGGGAGCAGGACAAGTACCCGTTTTGAGGAAAGAATTACCGGTGGGCCGAATGCACTGGTCATGGCCAAGACACGTTCTGCAAAGGAACCATTACTGCCTTTCGGCGCCACCGTCTGCGTCTCAAGAAGTATACCTTGAAAATCAACGTTAGTTTGATGATATCCGGTAATTTTTGTGCGTACCCCTTCCAGGGTTTCTTTCGGTTCAACTGTTTGGACAGTTTCTGAAACGGAAGGTGAAGATTCTACCGGAATTTCACCCTGTGGGCCCCCTTCTTTCCGGGTAATAATATCTTCCGGTACTTCCAGATCAAATCCTTCGGGCGCCGGTTCTATTTGATTTTTTATTGGGAAAAACACTTCACTGGTTTCAGAAATAAGTAAAGCTATTGTTTCCGGATTAAAACTGGAACCGCTTTCTTCTACTATAAAAAGCAGGTAACGAAAGGGTTTTAAATTATCCAGGGCAAATATCCAGAGATTCATACCGGCTATGAAAAATTTAAAGGCATAGGATTCAGGATTTGGAATTTTAAAATATGACTGTTCTTTTCCGGCTAAACCATCTTTGGGTAAACAAAGCTTGTTAACCCATAATCCTACGGAAGCATAGCTTTCATAGGTATCTTCTTTCAATTCCAGGCAGGCGCCGATTTTAAAGGAACCGTAACCTTTTAAAAGACTAAGTGCGGTATAGGCGGATGATTTTTTTGATCCCAGCCGTAAAATTCTATCCCGCAGGGCTTTTCCGGCTTCATTTAATTCCCGAGAAGATTCTTTGATTGATGCTTTGTTTAAAAGACCCATTAGCTTATGCCCAATTCCGCAAATAGTTTTTTGTAGGTATCAAAATATTCGGATTTGGCAAACTCTTCAATCTTTTCTTCGGGAAGGGATTCCAGCAATTTGTCCATATAGACGAGTACGTTTTTTAGTTCCACTTTAATCGTGGAAGGAATCCCCAAACCTGAGTCCGGTTCTGTTGGGATTTCTATAGAAAAATCGTCCGGAAAATCTATATTCAGTTCCCCGGCGTCCGCAGTATCTGCGGAGCCGGGGTCGTCAAAATTTTTATCATCGGGCTCCAAATCTTTACAGAGTTCATCGATTTCATCGATGGGCAATTCAAGCTCCGGAAGGTCCAGTACGATTTGCATACCATCGGGCAGAGCTTGTTCCAGATTTTCGTCTACCTCAGTCTCAGTAGGGTCTTCCCCATCATCATCCAGGGATATGGATTCAAAAGAATCATCGGTAATAACATTATCCTGGATATTTTCCTGGATGGGAAGCTCCGCATCTTCGGTGAGCATCTCAAAGTTAAGATCCTCATTGGAAATATCAAGCGATATTTCATCGGCGGTATCCGTAACAGCCAGGGGATCATCAAAGGATACTTCGGTAAATTCGGAGTCCCCGGAATCGCTTTCCGCAGCGGTCTCATCGGTCGAAAGGTCAATCGATTCGCTTTCGCTTGAAAAATCATCAAAAGAAACATCCTCGAAAAGATTTTCGTCAAGCTTGGGTACATCCGTATCATCCATATTGTCCAGATCGATCAGTGAAAGGTTGTCCAGGGAAGGTTCTTCCAGAGGAGTCTCTTTGATACCTTCGCTGAGATCCGGCTCATCGATGATCGCATCGGACAGATCGATTTGCTCTTCCGCCAGGGGATCATCCTCAAGGTAGCTTATATCATCCGGGGGAGGAGTCATGGGTTCCACTCCGTTTTCCCTGAGGGTCTTTAAAGCTTCGGTATCATGCGCGTCAAGGGATATATCAATGTCTTCACTATCCGATAATGTACGGTTCAGGGGCCGGCCCAAACCATCGTAGAGGATCTCTCCAGGGGAAGCATCTTCCTCAATTTTCGCAGCAGCCGGTTCTTCCGGAACTTGCAGCGAAGTTTCCTGCGCAGGAATAATATCTTCGGATGTCCGGTTCAGAGGCCTGCCCAGACCATCGTAGAGGAGTTCTTCTCCGGTCTCGTTGTTCTCCAAGCTTTCCACTGCCGTATTGTCCAGGGGGATGAATTCATCGTTAAGGCCTTCACCGGCGTCCGATCCGGTCTCCTCGGTAAAATCGGCGGTATGAATAATATTGTTAAGCTCATCCCCGGTTAGGGCGATTTTGTCATCATCCTCTTCATCAAAGAACCCGGCCCCTTCAGCTTCATCCTCACCGGCATTTTGGTCCGGCCTTTCGCTGCGGATTATCGAAAGTTCGCTTTTAAGGCTGGATAATTCGCCTTTTATTGAAGCCAGTTCATCGGCGATTTTCATCAATATTTGGGTGGAAACATCCGCCGTATCGCCCTTGCCTGTCTCCTTTGGGAGCTCCTGTACCGGGGGGGATTGGATATCGTTCCGTACCGCCTCCACATCATCAAAGTTGAGGTCTTCATCGATGGGATTTTCGTCGGAATCGTTAAAGTCTTCAAATGATAAATCGTCGGAAACCGGGCCGGAAACACTTCCCACGTCGGAAAGGAATCCACCGCCAAGGTCTTGGCTTTCACCGAGATCATGGGGTTCCAGTTTTACCCAAACGCCGTACTCATCAAGTTCATCTGAGGACCCGATTGTACTACGATCGTCGTATATTGAAGGATTTTTTTTTGTTGCCATTGGCCTCTCCCACTAAGATTACACGTATAGTATCAATTATCGTCAATACATACTATATATTGAGCTTATCTGTGGTTTTTTCCGTTGTCAATGGATATTTGAAAAACCTCCACGGAGTACCCTCAAGAATAAGGAAAAACAGCCGTTAATATGTACGATGCGTTTCTTGAAATACCTCATAGCAGTCTGGACGACCCTCGCCGTGTATACGGTTTCCGCCTTTTTTGTAGGCCCCACGGGGACCCACGCGTTTAAACAGCTTTCAGCGGAGCGGGAAAAACAACGGACAAATATCGAAGCCCTACAGAATCTTAATCAGGAACTTGCGGGTACCTTGAATTCCCTGACATACGATTCGGATACCATCATGATCTACGCCAGGGAGCTTGGTTATGGCGCCCAGAATGAAAATTTTGTCCGGATCGTGGGTCTTGGGGGGGCTAAAAAGCAACGGACCACCGCCGGACAGATTACGATCCCCCGTTCCCCGGGTTATATTCCCGAAAGGATACTCTGGTTCCTCGCTTTCTGCGCCGGGATTGGGGTGCTTGTTTTGTTAAGTATTTCCGAATTTATGCGGGAACGCCGTATACGCTGGCGTAACTACCGCTAACGGGATTTTGTCCATTCCGCTTCCTGGATAGAGCCGGGAAATAACTCTACAACCCTGTTAGCCTCGTACCGCACGCCGGTGAATGTTTTTAAGCCCCGTAAAACCGTACCGTTATCATAGAGAAAAAGCTCATACCGCCAGGGTTCTGCACGGGCCTTAAGTATACTGGCCACATCAAAGGGCATGGGATGATAAAACCATTCCGAATTAGGAGAGGTCTGGGTAATCCTTAGGCTGTTATTCTCAATGCTATAAGTCAAATTCATCTGTACGCCGGAAGAAAGGATGGCTAAACCGGTCCCGCCCCGTTGGAGGCGAATAAGCTCAACCCCGGCATCACCCCGCCAAGTACCCAGGATACGCGATTCCGTGAGAATTTCCTGGGATACTTCTTCATGAAACATTCCGTCAAATCCCATGGAAAAGGCAGCTTCCACCAGAGAACGTACTTTTAAGGTTAAATCCGTGGTAGTTTTATATATGGAAGTATGGTAAACCGTTTCTCCGGTTAGGTTTTTGATTATTTTCAAAGACAGGATCCGGGTTTCCTGATCAACGGTAATACTTCCGGAGAGGATAAAATCCGGCCCCGGACCCATATCCGTTTGCAACGAAGTTTCCTGCGCCGATAGGGAATAGGTTGCGTCTTCCGCTTCGTACACCTGCACCATATCGCCAATGTCGGTTACATAGGACTGTATTAGGGTTGAAATAAACTGCGCTTCTTCCTGGCCTAAACCTTCTATAACAAAAGGTATGAACCGAATGATCGGTTTATTATCCTGCGCCGCAATGGGGAAGGAACAAAGCATTGAGAAAAGAAAAAAGGACAGAATCATCCTTTTCATTTTATTATTATACTATAAAATCTATGACGCAACAATAGTTTATATAAAAAGATACAATTCAATGTAATTTTTGTCGGAAATCACGGGAGATCTCCCGGGTGATATCCCGTTCCCGTATATCCGCCCGTTTATCATAGGCTTTCTTTCCTTTACAGAGACCGAGTTCAACCTTAACCCGGCCCTTTTTAAAGTAAAATGAAAGGGGGATTAGGGTGTAGCCCTTTTCATCAACCTTTCGTGTAATACGTTTGATCTCATCCCGGTGAAGGAGCAGCCTTTTTTTCCGGTCCGGATCGTGGTTGAAGATTGAAGAGAAGGGGTTTTCGGCGATCCGCAGAGAACGGAGCCATACTTCACCGCTTATTACCTCCGCCCAGGCGTCGGGAAAGGAGATTTTTCCGTCACGGAAGGACTTTACTTCCGTACCCAGCAGCTCTATCCCACATTCGTAACAATCATCTACGGAATAATCATGCCGGGCCCGGCGGTTTACGGCGATGATCTTGGCCCCCTCGCTCATGGGAGCCCTGTTTCCCGCGCTATCACGGGCCGGAAGGAAACAAAGGGGGATGATAAGGCCGGGGCCAGGGATGCCCGAGTTTCAATGCCCACCGAACCGGGGGGATTGAACCAGGAACCGCCGCGCAAGGATCGCTCCGGAGAAGAGACCGCTTCTACGGCTGCAGGAGAAGCGCCCAGATAGTTGAGGGGAGCGTAGGGGTCCGCACACCATTCCCAGAACGAAGTTCCCCGCGCCGTAAACAGGGGGGCGGCGTATTCCCACTCCGCTTCCCGGGGAAGCCGTACTTCCCAACCCGCCAGAGAGACCGGCAGGGATTGGGTAAGCCATTCACAATAGGCTGCTGCGGCAAACCAGGAGATCCCCGGCACGCCGGAATTGGAGAAGGCCGGGTTAATCGGTTTGTCGAGGTAGCCCAGGGAAACAAGACCCTGTGCGATAAGGGTTGATGAATTGTCCCGTCTCCACCGGGGATTAGCGGAAAGGAAACGTTCCCATTCTTCGGTGTCCAATTCTGTGGCGGCAATATAAAAGTCGTCCAACTTTACACGGTGAGGGAAGGATGCGCCCTGGATAAATTCTCCCGCAAGAAGACGCCGGAAATTCAGGTTCCCCACGCGGATTGTTTCCCCGGTTGGGGGGCCCTTCGTTTCGGCCCCTTCGGAAATGCCCTTGGTCAGGGCTGCGGCGCCGGATACTGCCTGCCGATACCAGGGAGAACCCTCTAAAAGCCGGATATTTTCCGAAAGAGCGTTGGCGGATACGGGCAACAGGGTTTCTGAGAGCCAAACGGCGGCGCCGGGTGTGTCCGAAAGATATTTCAGGATAGCTGCGATAGAACCGGTCAAGGTCAATGGCGAAGGGGATAACCCCCCACTGTTGATAAGGAATTGGGCGCGGGAAAGGTCCCGGAGAGCCGCTTTGGTAGCGGCAAACCGGGCCGCTGCTTTAAGGACTTCCGTAGCTTCTTTCCGGACGTCCGGATCAGCCGCTGCCGACGGTCCTATGCGATAGACCGCTTCGGAAAGGTCCTGAGGGATCTGGTATGCCGGGGTTGGCTCTCCGGTAAAGGACCACCGGGCATATTCATCTGCTCCGGAGATAAGGGCCTCCAGAGGCTTCGGCGCCTCCAGGTTTACGAAAACAACTATACGCCGGGGAAAAAACCGGGAAGCAAAAACACTGCCCGGGATGGTCCTTTCCTGCCGGACAGGCGTAAATCCCGGAAGGACCAGATCTACAAGCCTGTCGCCCTTTGCTACGAATAACTCGCACGGGGTGGTTCCCAGGGTAATTCCGTCCACCCGCACCGCAGCGCCCTGGGGCTCGGAATTAAGAACAAGAAGGCTTCCTGGCCTGGCAATACCGGGGTAAAGGAAGATAAAAAAAAGTATTCCCAGGAGTATCAGGGCATAAAAACCGGCCAGGTACACTCCGGGCCGTATACCCAGAATAGACTTCAGATGGACCTGATCTTCCGGCAAGATCTCTCTCTGTAAAGCCGATGCTGGCTTTTTTTCGAACATTGACGCATTATAGGCCCCTCTTCGTACCTTGTCAACGATGACCTAAAATGGTATTTTTAGTCTAATATGATGGAAGGAAAGGACTTTTTTGATATTATCCAGGGACTTACTGAAAACCATTTAAGCCGCAGAAAACGAAACAAGCGGATCAAAAAGGAAAAACAGCAGGCTAAGAATCCCGTATTGGATTGGATTGAAGCCTTCCTCTGGGCTGCCGGGGTGGTACTCCTGATCAATCAGTATTTTTTCCAGGCATACCAGATCCCCTCGGGGTCCATGATCGATACCCTTTTAATTAAGGACCGGATTTTCGTTAACAAGATCATTTATGGGCCGGAACTGCTCCCGGGGATGGCAAAGTTGCCCAGCCTGATTAAGCCTAAACGGAATGATGTGATCATATTTGAAAACCCCTCGTATATTTCCCAGGGGCCAGCCTTTGATATAGCCCAGCGTATTATCTATATGCTTACCCTCTCCCTGGTGGATATAGACCGGGATGAATCCGGGGACCCCAAGGTTCACTTTCTTATTAAGCGGGCGGTTGGTATGGGCGGGGACCGGTTTATCACCGAGCAGGGGGAATTGAAGATCCGTTTTGCCGGGGAGGACCGCTGGGCAGTGGAACGGGAATACATAGCCCAGCGGGGTATGGACCACAAGCTGAGCCGCCTTATGGAAAGCACAGCCTATCCCAGCCTCTTAGCCGCCGGAAGGGCCGCCGCCTACATGGACCTGGGCCTGACTCCGCCGGACGATTTGGCCGCCGCAGCTTCCGTCGCAAATGCCCTGCGGTACCCCGACTACCTGGCCCATGAACGATCCCGGCTGGAATTGCTGCGTGGGGCTCGTCCCCAGGAAAACCGTTACCGGACCCTGTTGGCCCGGCATACGCAGGGCTGGTATGTACCGGAGGGGCGCATCCTCCCCTTGGGAGATAATCGGGATAATTCCCGGGACGGCCGTTATTTCGGCCCCGTTAGGGTATCCAAGATTCTAGGCAAAGGAGCTTTGATTTACTGGCCGCTCTTTCCGACATGGCGCGCCGGTCCGATACGGTAATTATGGGGAATAGGGTTTATGTTTAACAAATGGCGAAAATATTCCTATGCCGCCCAGAAGGATCAGCGCCATCAGATATGGTGGGTTCTGCTGTGGGTTCTGGCTTTTTTTGTTTTATATGCCGCCCTGACCACTTTTTTCTTTTCCATGCGGGTTTTAGAGAACGAAACCATGCAGCCTGGTCTCCGTGCCGGAGACCGGTTTATCTTTTCATCTAATAAAATTTACAGTTTTTTGGCCGGAAAGGATCTGCTTGGCGGCGAACCTCCCTTCCGCCGGGGAAACGTGGTCCTGGTGGATATGTCCCTGAAGGAAAATTCTGATGTTGTAAAGAATGTAATAGATATTCTGCTGAGGTTTTTTACCCTTCAGCGGGTGAGTCTCTTTAATACGAGGGAACATTACTATATAAAGCGGGTCATCGGCCTGCCGGGGGATGAAATTTCCATGACCAACTTTGTTCTTCGGTTAAAGCCTGCGGATGAAAAGTATGCCCTTACGGAGTTTGAACTATCCGACCGGCCCTATGTTCCCACAATTCCCCAGATTCCCGCCCTGTGGGATGAATCGATCCCCTTTTCCGGAAATATGGATACCCGTATCCTTGGTGAAAATGAATGTTTCGTCCTCTCGGATGATCGCAGTAATACTAACGACTCCCGTACCTGGGGTCCCATCCCGGTGGATATTGTTGTGGGAAAGCTGCTCTTCCGTTACTGGCCTTTTACGAAGCTGGGAAGACCCTAGGAATGGGAAAAGAGGCGGGGGTTTATATCCACGTACCGTTCTGTTCCGGGGTTTGTGATTACTGTGATTTTTATTCCATCCCTGTTAAATCCGATGATAAGCGTTTAGATCAATTTGTGGATCTGATCCTAAAGGATCTGGAGGCGAGCCTAGCCGCCCTGGGGATTAGCCATGTTCCCACCGTGTATATCGGCGGAGGCACCCCATCGGTACTTGGGGCGGTGCGGTTGGACCGGCTGCTGGAGGGGGTAGGGGCGCTGCAGCCCGGGGAATTCACCCTGGAGGCAAACCCCGAATCGGCGGACGGGGAACTGCTGCGGGTCTGCCGGGATCGCGGGGTGACCCGGCTGAGCCTTGGTGTCCAGAGCTTCCACGAACCATCCCGCCGGGCGGTCCATAGGGTAGGGGAGTCCGCCCTGCTGCCGGATCGTATCGGTTTAGCCGCCGAAATTTTCGGCGACGCCCTCTCCCTGGACCTCATGACAGGGCTTCCCTTTCAAAATGAATACATTTTACATAAGGATATCGAAAAAGCCCTGTCCTACGGGCCGGGACACCTCTCTCTTTACTCCCTGACCATGGAAGAGGGTACCCCTCTGGCAGCTGCCGTAGGGCAGGGGAACTGTCCGCTGCCGGAGGATGACGAAGCGGATCGTCTCTGGATAGCCGGTCGAAATACCCTGGAATCGGCGGGCTATGCCCAATACGAGGTGTCCAACTTTTCCCGGCCCGGGAAGGAAGCCCGTCACAATATCCGGTACTGGCGTATGGAAAGCTGGCTGGGTTTGGGTCCCGGCGGTTCCGGTACCCTCGTGGACGACGAAACCGGCGCCGCCGTGCGCCGTACCTGCAAGGCCGACCTGAACCTCTGGCTTTGCCGGGATAATTCCCCGCCCTACACCGAAGAAATCCTGGATCGGCAGACCCTGATAAAGGAAAGCATACTCATGGGCTTTCGGTACCTCAAAGGCCCGGACACGGCGCTGTTCAAAAAGCGATTTCACCGCCCCCTGGAAAACCTTATCCCCCAAACCCTCCGCCGCTGGGAATCCAGGGGGCTTCTCCAAAAAAAGCCCCTGGGCCTAACCAAAGGGGGGCTGCTATTTCTCAATACCTTCCTAATCGAAGCCTTTACCGAGCTGATTCACAAGGAATAAAAACGCAGGAATAAAAACCGCAAAGGCACAGAAGGCGCACAAGGGGAAGGAAGGGGCTTTCTGGTAATTTTTTCCTTTGACTTCTGCGCCTTCTGCGCCTTTGCGGTTAGAAATTTCTCCTTGTTAGGTAATCATGGTTGATTTAATGCCATCACTGGGATACCTTATTAAGTATGTCTTCCTCCGAAGCTGAAAAAGAAGATTCCGGAGTCCCAATATTAGGTTTAACCGCCCATGAAGAGAAATTGGTTCAGGAGCTAATGGCCTATCTGGAACCCGGGAACTGTAAGGATATTGAAACGGCCCGGGTCCGTATTTCCTGCCTCCTGGAATTGGGTATGGTTATTTCCCGGTTCCCTTCAATCCGGGAAACACAAATGGTCCGGGGGGAGATGCGGGATGAGGAAAAACTCATAGAGTCCATTACCAGCTTCTCCCACCCCTCCCACTTACTGCGCAGTCCTACCCGGGTTGTGGCTGTCCGCAGCTACCTGGTTGCGAAGTCCCACGCCTTTTCCATGCTGGCTATTCTGGTGCGGGACAAGCCGGAATTCTATGTTCCGGTGCAGCGTATTCTTTTCTCCATAATTTGTACCCTGATGATCGAGGAGGTGTACTTTTCCTGTCTTGGGGATGCATCTTTTCCCGATCATATCCGGTTCCGTCTGGCCGATGACCTGATTACCCTCTGGGATAGCGGCGTGGATCCCCGGGCTATTGAGCACTTACCCGCTCTGGAAGCGCTCTGGGCCGCCCGGGATGCGGCGCCCCCCTGCTTCGGGACCATGGATGGTTCCAGCGAACTGATTCGGGTTTCCACGGAACTGGGGGACGATTGGTACAAATTTCTGACGAGCAGTATTTCTAACGATGAAACCCTGCAAGCCCTGGAGGAATTCCTCTTCGGCCTTTCCTATGAGGAAATTCGGGAAGTCCGATCCCGGCTTATTCGTTTTGGAATTTCCGCAGTGGATAACGATGAGGTCCGCAGCTACCTGGGAAGCAACCCCGCCTACAACGTTGTTAATAACGAGGATCCCCGATCGTTCTACGATTTTTATGTCGACCGCCGGGATGCCGCACAGTTACGGAGACGCATGAACGCCCCGGGCCCCAAACGAACCCTGGAAGAAATTTACCTTAAACACCGCATAGTCCTGGAACAGCCCGTATAAATTTGCAGCCTATTGTTTTTCGTATCTTTGTACTTCGTTGTGTATATATTCCAGCTGTATCTTCGCTTTTTCAAACATGGATTCAGAATCTTCGGCATCGTGATACCGCCGCTGGCAGACTACCCGGACTATACCGCAGTTGATGATAAGCATGGCGCAGGTCCTGCAGGGGGTCATTCGGCAGTAGAGGGTGGCTCCCTCAATGGCAATACCCCGCTTAGCGGCCTGACAGATAGCGTTCTGTTCCGCATGGACGGTCCGCACACAGTGGGTGGTTTCGCTTCCGTCCTCGTGGAGCATCTTCTTGAACTGGTGTCCCACTTCGTCGCAATGGGGCAGTCCCGCGGGAGCCCCCACATAACCGGTTACCAGGATCTGGTGGTCCTTGGCAATAACGCAGCCCGAACGACCCCTATCACAGGTCGCCCGCTTTGAAATGGCGTCACAGACCTCCATAAAGTATTCATCCCAGCTTGGCCTTTGGTATTCCGGTTCCGACATGGCTTCTCCTAAAATCACTATAGCAGGAGAAGTCTGTAAATACAATATAAACCACGGACCCCGGTGAAGCCATGCGCATAACTGGGTCTTCGAAAGCACACAATTGATCGGGGGGCCTGTCAGGAAGGAAACGTATGGGGCCTCC
>NZ_JAJQRB010000072.1:0-53692 GCF_046533075.1 Treponema primitia
GCTCACGGCTCACGGCTCACGGCTCACGGCTCACGGCTCACGGCTCACGGCTCATTATACTTTAGCTAAAACACAAAGTGTCAAGTACCCAATAGTTAAATCTCCATTTTCAGGCAAAACAACACCATCCGGGGGTAAAACCGCCCTTACCACCGCCAAAATGCGGAACATCAAGAAACGCAATTTTTTGACCCCGCCCCTGGGGGCCGCTGGTATCGGCATTGATACCCTAATACGGGTGTTATCCGCTTATACGGTTAAATATAAACAAATTTGTCGGCGGGACATAAAACCGTAAGGAGTTCATATGAAGAAGAATAGATTTTCTATATTGGGAGTGTTGGCAGTGTTGCTGGCATTCGGTCTTGTCTATTCGAGTTGTGGTCCTGGCGCAGGCAACGATGATCCTGATACTGTTGCAACGCCAACGGCAACTCCCGGAACCGGCGCATACAGCGCAGCCCAAACCGTAACCCTTGCAACAACAACCGATGGCGCAAAAATCTATTACACCACCGATAATTCAACACCCTCGGCAAGCAACGGAACGGCTTATACTGCCCCTATTTCGGTAACCATTCCCAGCACCCTTAAAGCCATTGCCGTAAAAGGCGGCTGGGATGACAGCGGAGTATTGACGGCTAATTATACCGAACTCGTCGTTAATGACGATTTAACCGGCACAATATGGAAATATACGGATGAAGATGAAACTATTACCTTAATATTTGATAATATCACAACTTTTTCCGGAATACATTCATCAGAAGGTCCTATAGGCGGGACATATACGGTTACAGGTAATACTGTAACGATTAATTTTACTGTCAATGCCCCTCCCGACGGCAGCACATGGACAGGGACAGTAGCAGGTGATTCTATTACATTTACTAATGGTTTAACTTTTGTGAAACAAGATGGTACGAATGCCAACAAGCTAATCATTACCGGTATTGATCTAACCGGAGTAGTGACTGTCCTTATTACCACTAATTTGGGTTCAAACCCTAATTACGTTGCCACTGGTACTGGTACTATTTCTGATACAAGTATTACCATTCAATTAATGGGCGTAAGTGGTGGAATTGTAACCGGGGATTGGACCGATACGGGTGACTACTATATTATGTTTTGGAATACTGCTTCCCCTTCCGGAGGTCCTATAAAAGTAGCCTCAGTAATCGGTGGAGAACAAGAAAAAATTAGCTTTACAACAGAAACAACTACCGTAGCATGGAGCAAATTTGGAACGGGATACGAGTAATTTCGGAGGCAGAAAAGTTAATGCAACGGCACATGGTACCAGACAGGCATTAGTCCCCCGTTTCCCGCCTCTTTAAATACCGCGCAAGCGGCTTCGATTGGCGGGAAACGGTTGTCTATGGGACAGGTAACGCAAAGGCGCCTGTCACCAAATTTGTGTGAGCGCAAGTAAGCGCAGTGAGGGTTGGGCAGGGTTAAACAATTCCTTACGAACAGGCGCCGGTGGGGGAGGGGGAGCCACATCGCGGGATATTTGGAATTCCCTGCTGTAGTAGACCCGCGCAGCGGGGCTGCGGAAGCAGACTCTACAAGCATCCCGCGGTGTGGCTCCCCCTCCCCCACCGGCGTTTTTTCGAATAACCTGTATACCCTACCCTACTAACCCTTTAGCTCCGCAACTCCGTCACCAACTCCATCAATTCCTCAGACTTATGCCGCAGCGACTGGAGCTCGCTGTCAACCTTAGAAACCATCATATTATTTTCCCTGGTAATACCGCTGACATCGTTAACCAACCCCGTGATAGCATTACTGAAGGATGACTGCTCTTCCACCGCCTGGGCGATAGACTTAACCTGGAGCATAGCCTCTTCGACGATCTTTTGGGCCGTGGTCAGGGAATCCACGGTTTTTTCCGAAAGGTTTGTTACCTGGGATATGGAAGCCACCGCATTGTCCATCCCGGAAATATTGGTCTTGGTCAGTTTCTGCATTTCCGAAATGGAGCTGTCCACTTCCTTGGCGGCGGACATAGTTTTTTCCGCCAACTTGCGTACCTCTCCCGCAACCACCGCGAAGCCTCGTCCGGACTCGCCGGCATGGGCGGCCTCGATGGAGGCGTTCATGGCCAGGAGGTTGATCTGGTCGGCGATGTCGGAAATTACGTTCATAATGCTGCCGATAGTGTTGGACTGAGCGCCCAGACGGTTGATGTTTTCGGTCAGCGAACCGGTAAGGGAATGGAGCTGTTGCATGGCGCTTCCGGATTCCTCGGCCATACTCACCCCGGCCTCGACCTTCTTGTTGGATTCTTCGGATTTCCCCGCTGCCGTACCGGCGCTGTCGGTGATACGGAATACGTGGGCGCTAAGCTGTTCCATCGAAGAGAGGATCTCGTTGATCCGGCCGGTCTGTGCATCCCCGCCGTTCTTTACCTTGGTGGCGCTCTGGGCAATGCTGCTCACCGAATCTTCCACATCGTGGGCGGCCTGTTCCACCTTTACGGCGATCTTCAAAATCTTTTCAGTGGCCCTTTCAGCCTCCGTCGCCTTAGCCAGGGCTTCCTCCTCCTTGGCCTGTACCGCAGAAAAGCTGGACCTAAGGTTTGCCGCCATGCGCACAAAGGAATTCTCGAGCACCGTAATCTCGTCCCGCCCGGCGGCCTTGATTTGAATATCCAGGTTACCCCCGGCCAGTTGTTCCGCCGCCTTTACCGCCTCCTTCAGGGGCTTGGTGATGGATTTCAGGGTAAAGATACAGAGGGGCCCCAGGATGATAACCAGCAAAACACCGAAACCGATGATAAGTATGCGCATCTTACCGTTCAGGTCGGCGCTCATACGTTCTTCCATTTGGGTCTGATAGGCATTGATATTATCAATATAGACACCCGTGGAAAGCCAGATATCCGTGCCGGGGATATACTCCACATAGGCAAGCTTAGGAGCATTTTCCATATTGCCGTTAAGACCCGGTTTGGGGAAGGTAAAGGAAACAAAACCCCCTCCCTTCCGGGCATTTTCGTAAAGATCCCGCACATAGAAGACCCCGTTAACATCCGCGGTATTCGCCAGGTCATCCCCCTCCCGCTGGGGCAGGGTTGGGTGCATGAAGATCACCGTCCCCTTGTAGGTATAATAATAACCGGACTTATCCTCTTCAAAACGGTAGTCCTTGATATATTTGTAGATGATATCGTGCTGTTCCTGGGGGTCGCTTACCCCCTCCAGCGCCTTACCCAGCGCAATAGCCATGGTCTGAGTGCCGAGTTTGAGCTTTTCCTTCTGCCCCACCAGCATAACTTCTTCCGCATCGGCAATCCCCGATTGCTTAACCCCCTGGGCGATAAAAAACACCGTACCCATCAGGGTAACGATAGATAAAATCAGGATAATGATAATAGCAATAATTCGTATGCCTATTGAAATATTTCGAAGCATGGAAATCTCCTTTTGTTATATATATAAATAATACACGAAAACCGCTTTCTAAACAAGGGCCAAGGCTTCCGTATCGGCAATTCCGGATTAGGAGGCGCCATGTACCTTTTTGAGCCCTATGCGGATGATTGCAAATTTTCAGTATTTTCTGTTATAATATAGGTATGAGGATATCACGAATCTACCTTGAGACGACCATGTTCAACTTCCCCTTTGCGGATGATGCGCCGGAGAAAAAGAACGCTGTGCTAAAGCTGTTTCAGGAGATTCAAGAGGGCAAATATAAGCCCTATGCCTCCAAGTATGTTATCGATGAGCTAAGCAGGGCGGGAGAGGAAAAGCGGCTCAAGATGATGGGCTTGATAGATGTCTACCATGTTGAGCTTTTACCGGTCAGCGAGGAAGTTGAGGAACTTGCCGCCAAGTACATTATATCGTTAAGGCCAAGACCGTCCAGATGGTACGGGCAATCAATCTGCTGGAACAGTATAATGAAATCGGGATCTATTCCCCTGATGAGGTGATTGAATATGAAGACGAATGAAAGTTCTGTGATTCGGGAAATTTACGAGATTCGATCCGCAATCCATGAGGAGACCAAGGGGATGTCCCCCAAGGAACGGGCGGATTTTATCAATCATCGGGCGAATACCCAACTTGCGGAGTACGACACCATGAAGGCTTCCGGCGCCTTTTCGCCTGTATTTTTGGATGCCCCTCAGCCCATACAGGAATCTGCGGCTCTGCGGGAAATTCACGCCATACGGTTAAAATTACAGAATGACCGTAGGGGAGTAGTTTCTTCAGCATAAGGGTGACACCTTATCCATACCCCGCCCCTTGGTGCGGTTGAATTTGGCGTCACCCTGATGGAACCTTCTTCTCTTTCAACGACTTAAAAAGTATACCCTTCCTGATATTTTGAAGACCCTTGTATCGGTCCTGGGAATATTATATTCTATATATTCCGGGCAACGGCTATAGGAGAAGACGGGCATGGAAACTGAAAAGCAGATCATCATGATCGTGGATGACAATATGGCAAACCTCACCATGGGGAAAAACATATTGAAGGATCATTATCAGGTTTTTACCATACCCTCCGCAGAGAAACTCTTTGAGATCCTGGAAAAGATCATCCCCGGCATGATACTTCTGGATATCGAGATGCCCGGCATGAACGGCTACGATGCGATAAAAAAACTCAAGGCCGACAATCGTTTTAAGGATATTCCGGTCATATTTATCACCGCCAGTACGGACTCGAACAGCGAGTTGGAGGGCCTCACCCTGGGGGCGGTGGACTTTATTTTTAAGCCCTTTTCCGCGGCCCTCCTGATTAAACGTCTGGAAAATCACCTAATCATGATTTCCCAAACGAAGAAGTTAGAGACCATTAACGAGCAGCTCCAGCGGGCCAAGGATATTGCTGAACGGGCCAACCAGGCCAAAAGCGGTTTCCTGGCCTCAATTAGCCATGAAATCCGCACCCCCATGAATGCCATCATCGGCATGAGCGATCTTATGCGGACCGATAACCTCGATCCGATCCAGCAGGGTTATTTTCAGGACATCAAAAAAACATCCAAAGCCCTGCTGCTCCTGATCAACGACATCCTGGATTTCTCCAAAATCGAAGCGGGAAAGATGGAATTGGTGGCGGCCCATTTCAGCTTAGAGGCGCTCTTTGATCATATCAGCTCCATGAACCGTTTCCTGGCGGTAAGTAAGGACCTGGAATTCCGCTGCGGTTTTGATCCGGAACTTCCCCCGGTACTCTACGGGGACGAAATGCGTTTTCGCCAGGTGATAGGCAATATCGTAAGCAACGCCATTAAGTACACCCGGGAGGGCTATGTTTCCCTGTCCATTAAAAAAACTTCCGCGGATGGGAAAGAATACATCGCCATCATAGTGGAAGATTCCGGTATCGGTATAAAAGATCAGGATTTCGGGAAACTCTTCGGCGCCTTCCAGCAGCTTGATAGTGAAAAAAACCGGGGCATCCAGGGTACCGGCCTGGGACTTTCCATTACCAAGGCCCTGGTGGAAATGATGGGGGGACGCCTGGAGGTTTCCAGCGTATACGGCAAGGGCTCTGTTTTTACCGTTTCCCTGCCATTAGTCCCCGGGGATCCCGAAAAGGTCGAACGCCGGGCCATTGAGCAGCGGGTACTTGCCAAGGAAGGCGTATCAATTCTGGTAGTGGACGATAACCGGGTAAACCTCACCGTGGCTCTGGGTTTTTTGGCCGCCCATAACATCAATGCGGATACCGCCGCAAGCGGCTTCGAAGCGATTGATAAGGTTCAGGCGAAACAGTATGACATTGTGTTCATGGATCACATGATGCCCGAAATGGACGGTATTGAAACCACCCACCATATCCGCGCTTTGGCGGAGTCAGGCGGGGAAAACGCCCGGTTTGGCGAAATCCCCATTATCGCCCTGAGCGCCAACGCCGTTACCGGGGCAAAGGAATCCTTCCTCGCCGCGGGGATGGTGGACTTTATCTCCAAACCTATCGAGAGCTATGAGATGAACCGGATTTTGGGCAAATGGCTCCCCCATGAAAAGATCGCCTTTGTCCCCAACGCGGTCCATAACGCCGGGCCCGCCGCCCCGGAATGCGGCGAAAATGAACGCCTCTTAACGGAGCTTTCCCGCATCGAAGGGCTGGATCTGACCGAAGGCTTATCCCATGTGGGAAATAACCAACAGGGGTACCTAAAGGCTCTCCGCCAGTTTTATGACGGCTTCAGGGACTACCGGGATACCATTACCGGGGATCTTGCGAAGGAAGATTGGAAGGACTATGCTATAATGGTCCATGCGGTTAAGGGGGTCTTTGCCTCCCTGGGGGTAAAGACCCTCGCCGACCAGGCGTACAGGCTGGAAATGGCCGGCAAAAGCGGGGATGCCGAAACCTGCCGCGCCGGAACCGGCCTTTTCTGCACGGCCATGGACCGGTTTTACCAGGCCCTTTCGGAAACCGCCCTGGGGACGGATTCTGCGGCAAAAATTGAAAAAACCGAGACTTCTACAGAATTTATCAAAGAACAGCTTGAACACCTGAAGACCGCCTGTATAAACTGCTCCGGTGAAGATGCCGATAGGATAGCGAAGTCACTGGAAAGCGTCACCTGCGGCGAAGGAATTGATACGGCTCTGAAAAGAATATGCCAATTAATTGATTCCTATGATTACGACGAGGCGCTGGAGAGGATTGCCACTCTGGAAGATACGCTCTAAGCTAATTAAAAAGGAATTATTATGACAAAACAAAAAACCATTCTTGCGGTCGATGATATGGCGGAAAATCTTACCACCCTGCGGGCTATTTTACAGGATTATTTTGATGTGCGGCTCGCCAAAACCGCCAAAATGGCGCTGAGTTTAATGGAGAACGTCCAGGTGGATCTTATTCTGCTTGATATTGAAATGCCCGGCATGACAGGATTTCAGTTCCTGGAAGAAAACCGTAAAACCAACCCTAAACACAAAAACATTCCCGTCATTTTTGTCACATCCCACGCCGATCCGGATATGATCACCGCGGCAATTAACGCCGGGGCAAAGGACTACATCGTTAAACCGATAAAGCCCGACATTCTGCTCAAAAAAATTGACGCCATCATTGGACTTCCGGAAAAGAACAGCGCCCGCAATCCCCTGGAAGTGGAACTCAACAAGCTCCTTGAGCTTATCGCCGCGGCGGACAGCGCCAAGGCCGAAGGTATCGCAGAAGAGCTGGAACAGCTTGCCGCAGATCAGATCCCTGCTATCCGCGAACCGGTCCAAAGGATCCATACCCTGGTTAGCCGTTTTGATTATGAAGTTGCGGCCAAAAAAATCAAAGAACTTTTGGAATACCTTTCGAACTTCTAAGCGGGCGCATCTTAAGTACTTGTGAAACAGTTCTTTGACGGCGTATAGTATCGGTGAGGAGTTATCAATGCCCATTAAGTGGATCGTGCTTATCATCGCGATCGTTATGTACGCCCTTATTGTGATTTTTCCGGGTAAAAAATCCTTCAGCTCCCTGGGGGCCGCCTTTCTCATGGTCATCCTGGGGGTGATAAGCCCGGGACAGGCCCTGGGCGAACTGGTCAACTGGACGGTGCTCATGATCTTTGTGGGCAGCCTGATAATCGCCGAGCTCTTTATCTATTCCCGGGTCCCCGCGGTGATCGCCGATTCCATCGTAAGCCATTCCCCCAATGTGGGTATCGCCATCGTGGCCATCCTGATGATGACCGGCATCATCTCCGCCTTTGTGGAAAATGTAGCCACCGTCCTGGTGATGGCCCCCATTGCCCTGGCGCTCTGCAAAAAGCTGGAACTGGACCCCACCTACTTTATCGTCGGCCTGGCGGTGATGGCCAATCTTCAGGGAACCGCCACCCTGGTAGGGGATCCCCCTTCGATGATCTTCGCGGATCACTCCGGCTACGGCTTTAACGAGTTCTTCTTCTTCGAGGGGAAACCCTCCATATTTTTCGCCATCCAGATAGGTATGATCGCCGGGGCGATCTTCTTCTACGCCTCCTTTGCCAAAAAGGGCGGAACAAAGGTAGAGATCGAGCAGGAAAAGATCCTTACCATTGTTCCTTCGGTTTTGCTCATCCTGATGATCCTGGGACTTGCATCCTGTTCCTTTATCTATGGGGGCATCTCCCTGGCATCGGGGCTCCTGGTGATGATCCTGGGCATTGCGGGGATACTCTGGTACAAGTTTATCCGCCGGGAGAGCGTCGAAAAGGTCCGGGATCTGATAAAGGGCCTGGACTGGGATACGGTGCTCTTCCTGATCGGCATCTTTGTGGTGGTGGGCGCCGTTGCCGAAGTCGGGCTCCTGGACGATTTTTCCGCCTTCCTTTCGAGCATTGTGGAAGAGAGCGTCTTAATGGGATTCTTTATCATCCTGGCGGTCTCCATCCTCATCTCCGGCTTTGTGGATAACGTACCCTATATCATTGTCATGCTTCCGGTGGCTTCAAAGATGGCGGCGGAGCTTTCCCTCAAGCCGGAACTCTACATGTTCGCCCTTTTGATCGGCTCCTGCCTTGGGGGCAACCTTACCCCCTTCGGCGCTTCCGCCAACATCGTTTCCGTAGGAATACTGAAGAAACAAGGGGTACTCCTGAACTTTAGCCAGTGGCTCAAGATAGGTATCCCCTTTACCCTGATAACCACCGCAGCGGCGGCGGCCTTTGTCTGGATAGTCTGGAGGTAAGCAGTAATGATTGTCATGAAATTCGGGGGTAGTTCCGTAGCCAACGCGGAACGGATCCGCCATGTGGCTGAGATTGTAAAGAGTCAAATCACAGAAAAACCGATCCTGGTATTATCCGCCATGGGGGATACCACGGATCATCTCCTGTCCGCCGCCGATCTGGCCCTGCGGGAAGGGGTGGTTTCGATAGATAAAGTAGAAAAACTGCACCGGAACACCATACAGGAACTGAACCTGGAAGCCGCGATCCTGGAGGAAGTGGATCCCCTTTTAGCGGAACTGCAGACCCTCCTTACGGGGATATCCCTTATTAGGGAACTCACGGTCAAAACCAGGGACTATCTGGTTTCCTTTGGAGAACGGCTTTCGGTACGCATTACCGCGGCCTACTTCAATTCCATCGGCATTAAAGCCCTGGCCGTAGACGCCTGGCACGCAGGGTTTCTGTCGGATTCCAATTTTACCTCCGCAGAACTTGATGAGGAAAGCTGGGACCGTATCCCCGAGGCACTGCGCCCGCTGATTGAAAAGGGTATAATGCCGGTGATAACGGGATTTATCGCCAAGGACCGGCAGGGATGCATCACCACCCTGGGACGGGGGGGATCCGATTTGAGCGCCACCATGATCGCTTCGGCGATGAACGCGGCGGAGGTCCAGGTCTGGAAGGACGTGGATGGGATACTCACCTCGGACCCGCGGATCGTCAAGGCCGCAAAGCCCGTAGAAACGGTAACCTACGATGAAGCGGCGGAGCTGGCCTACTTCGGCGCCCAGGTGCTCCACCCCCGGGCCATGCAGCCCTGTATTAAGACCGGAACCCCGGTGCGGGTAAAGAATTCCTACAACCCTGCGGCCCCGGGCACAAGGATTATCGGAACCATAGATAAGAAAACAGGTCCTGTCCGGGCCATCACCTCCCGGAAAAATGTTACCCTGGTAGATATAGTGTCGACCCGTATGGTGGGGCAGTATGGTTTTCTGGCGGGGGTGTTTGCCACCTTTGCGGAGCACAAGCTGTCTGTGGACATGGTAGCCACCAGCGAAGTCTCGGTCTCCCTGACCCTGGATGCGGCTAACGATCTGGGAAAACTGAAACAGGATCTATCCAAGATTTCCAGCGTGGAAATAAAGACAGGCAAGGCCATTGTTACTATTATTGGCGATGTACGCCGTTCCTCGGAGATACTCCAGCGGGCCTTTGGGGTCTGCGTCCTTTTAGGCATACAGGTTCAGATGGTTTCCCAAGGGGCCAGCAAGGTAAACATTAGTTTTATTGTGGACGACATCCAGGCGGGAGAGGTAGTTACCGCCCTGCACAGCTGCTTTTTCGAACCCCTGGACAAGAAAATATAGGAGATAGAGAGATTATGAAAATAGCCCTTATCGGATACGGCAAAATGGGCCGGATACTGGAGCGGACAGCCCTGGAACGGGGACATCAGGTGGTGGCGGTGGTGGATCCCTTTATCGCCGGAACCCCGCCGGTTTCCGGAGCGCCCCTGCATACAACCATTACGGAAACTTCGCTGCAAGCAGCGGATGTGGCGATAGAATTTACCCGCCCCGATACGGCGGTGGAAAACATCCGGGCTTTGATAGGAATGGGCATCCCCACGGTGGCGGGCACCACGGGCTGGTATGATCACCTAAAGGAAATTGAGGATCTGGTTGGATCAAAAAAAGGTTCCTTCTGCTGGTCCTCCAACTATTCTTTGGGGGTCAATCTTTTTTACCGCATCGCCGCCTTCGCAGCAAAACTGGCGGACCCCTTCCCGGAGTACGATGTAGGGGGCTGGGAGTTCCATCACAACAAAAAAGTTGACAGCCCCTCGGGGACCGCGAAGATCCTGGTAGAAAAGGTACTCGCAGTGATGACCCGCAAAAAAAAGGCGGTCTGGGAAACCCTAAACCGCCCCCCTGCGCCGGACGAGCTCCACTACCCCAGCCTCCGCCTTGGTTCCATGCCCGGAACCCACGCCATAGCCTTCGATTCCCCGGCGGACACCATCGAAATCACCCACACCGCCCGCAACCGTGACGGCCTGGCCGCAGGCGCCATACGCGCCGCAGAATGGCTGGTCAAATGCGCCGGTCCCGGAAAACCCGCAGGCGGCGCCCGGGCGGGGGTGTTTACGATTGACGATGTGATGGAAGATATCTTGCAGGATGCTTGCAACCAGTAGGTGGGCTTCCGCTAGAGGATGGTATAGTCAAAGTGCATTGGTTTGTCGCCGTGGGCGCCAACCAGTTCATGACTTACCGGATCGGCGATTAAATCCATATCCATGAGCGGGAGGCGGCCGAGGATCACATCGTCCACGTCCGCAATCACGGCGTCTAAAACCGACGAACGGTCTTTCCAATGCATCTCTACCGCGTCTGTTTTTTCGCACTTTGCCCGTATGCCCTTTGCCAGGGTAGCGGTACAGGGATACCGGCTGTTAAGCCCCAGTTTTTGCCAGATTGCTTCGTTAATAACCAAAGTCATAACATCGGTATCTACCCGTGCCCTTACCGTTATTTGCCGGACTTCAGGATCTTTGCTATACCCATGCTCATAGCTCATTCTATCATACAAGTTTTTCAGGGTAATATCCGCATATACCGTTTCCATCGCTTTGCCTCCATTTTTTACCAGATACGCCCAAAGGGTTGGTCGCCGTGGACGGTTCCCACCATGCAAACCTCCGGTTCGATGCCTCTCTCCATTAAGATTTAGTATACCATACCGGGGGTATTTTGACAAACTGCCAACGGACTTTCCCCGCACACCATGTATGGTACTGCCTAAGAAAACGCATTATTATGGAGCATTATTTTTTGCGTTTTTTTGTACATTTTCTTGGATTTTGATCCCCCAAGTTGGCGGGAGGCGTTACAGGCGGCATCCCCCAAAAAGCCCTTGTTTGACCACCCCCTTTTATGGATAATATCCTAACGGTCATACGTATCGTACAACCTACAAAGATGGAGCGAGCCATGGATCAATCCCAACAAGAGTTTTGCGCTAAGCTGCGTGGGGCCTTTACCGCCCTGGTTACCCCCTTGAAGGAAAACGGGGATGTGGATTACGAGGGATTCAGGAAACTCATCAACTTTCAGATTGATGAAGGGATCAACGGCCTGGTGCCCCTGGGAACCACCGGTGAAACCCCGACTCTGGACGATGAAGAAGAGGAAAAGCTGATTAGGATAGCAATTGAGGAGATCAAGGGACGGGTCCCGGTTATTATCGGCGCCGGTTCCAACTCTACAAAACATATGACGGAGTATGTTAAACGGGCGAAAGAAAACGGAGCGGACGCCGCCCTGGTGGTAACCCCCTACTACAATAAACCCAACGACTCGGGGCTTATCAAACACTTTGAGGCCGCCGCTGCGGTGGGCATCCCGGTGATGATCTACAATATAGCATCCCGGACCGGCAGGAATATTCCCGTGGGGCTGATGAAAAGGCTGGCGGAAATACCCGGCATTATCGGGGTAAAGGAAGCTTCCGGGGATATCAACCAGATGGGGGACATTATCCGGGAAATATCGATTCCCAGAAAGGCTGCGGGAAATCCCTTTGTGGTGGTCTCTGGGGACGACGGCCTCACCCTGCCCTTGATTGCCCTGGGGGGGGATGGGGTCATTTCGGTTATCTCCAACCTGATACCCAAAAAGATTGCCGCCATGACCAAAGCATTGCTGGAGGGTAATTTTGAGGAAGGAAGGAGGCTGCATTATGAGTTGCTGTCCCTGGCCAAAACCGCCTTCATCGAAACGAACCCGGCGCCTATAAAGGCGGCGATGAACTGGGCCGGCATACCCGTTGGCCCGACCCGGCTTCCCCTGGGCCCCCTGGCGCCGTCCAGCGAACCGCCCCTTAGAGCGGTGCTTGAACAGCTGGGGTTTAAGTTGAAATAAGAGGAATTTGGAAGAGAATAAAACCGCAAAGGCACAGAAGTCGCAAAAGGAAGAAAGAAAAAAATAAGAAAGATAAAGTGGAAAAGTCTGCTTAGTAATATCGTCTAAGCTTCCTTCCCCCTTTTTTAATTTTCTCCTCTTCTTCGCCTTTTGTGCCTTTGCGGTAAAATTTCTTCTTTAATTTGCAGTTATGTTCTTCAGATTTAAAGGAGCGTGTTATGGAAAAGATTCCCGTAGGGATATTAGGCGCCACCGGTATGGTGGGGCAGCAGTATATTGCATTGTTGGCTAAGCACCCCTGGTTTGAGGTACGCTATGTGGCGGCATCTCCCCGGAGCGCGGGCAAGGTTTATCGCGAAGCCGTGGGGGGACGCTGGAACGCCACCCGGGGTGATTTAGGCGGAACGAATTCTCCCGCCGCTGCAACCCTGACCGTGGAGGACGCTAATGATGTGTCCAAAGCCATGGCGGCGGCGAAGCGGGGGGACTTAGCGTTTGTGTTTTCCGCCCTGGAAATGGGGAAAGATGAAATCAAGGCTCTGGAAGAAAGCTATGCTGCGGCGGGAATCCCCGTGGTGTCCAACGCTTCGGCCAACCGCTGGACCGGCGATATACCCATGCTCATCGCCGAGGTGAATCCGGATCATGCGGATATCATCCCCCTGCAGCAAAAAAACAGGGGCTGGGACAAGGGCTTTATCGCGGTTAAGCCCAACTGTTCCATACAGAGTTACATGACCCCCCTCTGGGCCCTGCTTCAGGCTGGTTATGCGGTGGAGCGTATCATCGTGAGTACCCTCCAGGCAGTTTCCGGCGCAGGCTACCCCGGGGTGTCGAGCCTGGATATTGTGGACAACATCGTGCCCTATATCGGCGGCGAGGAAGAGAAGACCGAACAGGAACCCCTGAAAATCCTTGGGACGATTCAGGGAAACAGTATCGTTAACGCCCAGGGCCTTAAGATCAGCGCCCACTGCAACCGGGTGCCGGTTATCGACGGCCACACCGCCTGCATCAGCCTGGAATTCGGCCCGAAGAAGCCGTCCATTGACGAGGTTAAGCATATCTGGACCAGCTTCAAAGCCCTGCCCCAGGAACTGGACCTGCCCATGGCGCCGAAACAACCTATCATCATCCGGGAAGAACCGGACCGGCCCCAGCCCCGGAAGGACCGGGAAGCGGACAAGGGCATGGCGGTGTCCGTAGGGCGCATACGGCCCTGCAATGTGTTTGATCTCCGCTTTGCCGCCGTGTCCCATAACACGGTCCGCGGCGCCGCCGGAGGGGGCATACTCAACGCAGAATTACTGAAGGCCAAAGGGTACTTGGGGTAAATATGCAAGAGTGTAATTAGGTAAGATTAAAACTCAAACTAGATAACTTCTTCCAGTTCCAATGCCGCTATAAGGCATTGGTTGAGGAAATGCAGTTTCCGGGGGGAAAGTTTCCCCACGTAATTCGTTAACAGGGTTTTTGGAATGCTTACCAAGGCGTCACACATAACGGCGCTTTCATGTTTTAGCCCCTCATCAACGCCGACCGCAAGCTGGGTGAGCCTACCCTCGAAATTGGTATATACCGGCGCGCATATCACCGACGAAAAGGCTGCGTCGATGAGGGTTTGCCGGCTGACGATAACAAAGACCCGCTGGTTTTTCGGGTCTTGTTTATCGCCCCGATATACACGGTATAATTCACCCCGTTTCAAAAGAGGTCCTTTTGATAACCTAGCACATCCACCATCTCAGCGTTCAGACGTTCAGCATAGGTATTCAGATAGTCCGATTCGGCAGCATCCCGTACGCGTTTTTCTGCGGCGGTAATGCGATAGGGACTTTCCCCGGACCGGAGGTCCGTGGCCCGTTCCCCTTCTGAAAAAGAGATGATGACCGTGGTATTCTTCGCCAGGTTTACCGGTCCCTCGGGGGTAAATACCCGCCCGTCATAATACGCCTTTACTGCTTCCATACCATTCTCCATGTCTGCAATCCGGTTTTGCCGGATTGCTTTAACTATACCACAAACCCGCCATTGCCGCCACCGCCAGTCCGGTCTTATTGCTAAACCGGGCTAATGGTGGCACTCCTACGTTCCCCTATTGGGCAACTTTAAATTTATCCACATCCTGGGAGAGCCGGGAAATACTTTCTTTGGTTTCATCGGTGATCACGTTAAGCGCGCTCACCGCGTTGTTGATCCGGTCCGTACTGCCCGCTATGCCGTCCACCTCGGAGTTGGTCTCCTCGGTGGCCCCCGCGAGGTGATCCATCTCTTCAAGGATGGCGGCGCTGGCCTGCATCATCTCGCCGGAACCGTTTTTTACCTGGGTGGTAATCTCGTTGATCTCGTGAATGGCCTCCAGGACCCGGGAACTCCCCGTGGTCTGTTCATCCATGGCGTTTTTGATCACCGCCTCCTGGTTACGGACCTGATCCAGCAATTCCGAAACCCGGGAGAAGCGTTCCTGGGATTCGCCTGCCAGGAAGGCGGCCTGGTTTATCTGATCCTTGAGGTTATTGAGGACAGCGGAAATTGACTTGCCCTGGGTAGATGAATTCACCGCCAGTTTCCGTATCTCATCGGCAACTACCGCAAAACCCAGCCCGGCCTTTCCCGCATGGGCCGACTCGACGGCGGCGTTCATTGCCAGAAGGTTGGTCTGCTGGGCTATATTTTGAATCATGGAGCTGGCTTCCAGGAGGCCATCGGAATCATTCTCGAGTTTTTTGAGCACCTCCGAGACCCGCTGGATACCATCGGTGCCGGTTTCAGAAGCCTTGAGGAGCTCCTCCATGGATTCGGAATTTTTGTTGAGAATCTCCGCAACAGATTTGATGTTGGCCACCATTTCCTCGATAGCCGAGGAAGATTCCGCCACCGCAACGCTCTGGCTTTCGATAGAATCGTTAAGTTTTTCAGTGTGGGATTTTATTTCCCCTATGGTGGCGTGGGTTTCGGTCACCGACGCTGCCTGGGATATGGCTTTCTGCTTTATCGAGGAGATGTTTTGTGAGATAGAGCCGACCGCTTCGGAGGTTTGCCGCATGGTACTGTAAAGATTGTCGGCCATTACTTCAAGTTTCCCCGCCGCCTGCTTGGTCCCCGAAACCATGACGGAGAGATTCCCGATGGAGGCATTGAATTTATCGGCCATAGCGCCGATCTCATCCTTTGATTTTACTTCCAGTTTTTTTGTTAAGTCCCCGTTGGACATATCTTCCAGAATTGGGATCATTTTAACCAGGGGTTTTGAAACGGATTTACCTATCAATAGAGCTGCGATAATCCCGAGGGCAAGGAAAATTGCCACAACGATAATAAGAAGATTCCGCAGGGTAGTAACCCCGCTAAGAATAGTGTTTTGCGCGGCGGTGGCCGCAATGATCCAGTTCAAGCCCTCAACCGGGGCATAGGCGGCCACCATACCACGCTTGTCAACAGTATAGCTGGTGAACCCCTGTTTGCTGCTGATCATTTCCCGGACCGCATTCCCCAGGGATAGCAGTGAAGGGTTAGTCTTTGCCTCTTCTATCGGGGCAACCTGGTTTACCACATAGGCAACATTCTGATGTGCAATGATAACCCCGTTGTGGTTAATCATAAAGGCATAACCATCGTTGGAAACGCCGATGCTTTTGGTCATAGTATCCAGAAAGGTCCCATCCTGCCTGCTGATGAGAACCTGCGCGGGAAACTGCGTTGCAAGTGGCGCCAAATTGCCCCCCGCATAGATGGGGACTGCAAACATAACCACCGGCTTATTGATAACCCGGCTGACAATGACATCGGAAACAGCCTTTTCTCCCTGAAAGGCCCGTTGTATATAATCCCGGTCGCCGAGCATGGCGGTGGTTTTCTCCTTTATATAATGGGCGATCCCATCGGGAGTAACGATGGCCATATCCAGATAACCCACCCGGTCCATCTCATTGATAAGGTCCTCTGCCTGGTCTTCCCAATTCAGGGACTGGACCCGGCGGCGGTTTGCCAGTTCCTGTAATCTATCAAGCTGGGTCTCAATCATGGCGGATACTATTTCAGCGCCCAGATTTGCTTCGGCCCTGATGGCGTCTTCGGAAGTCGCCAATACCACCCTGGTAGCGACCGCCAGAGAAATGAGGCCGATACAAAGGGAAACAAAAAACACCAGGATTACAATCAGCAGGGAAACCCGTTTTGATAAACTCATTATTAACCCCTATAATTAACCGGAGCTTTGCGTTACTCCTTGCTCAATATCAGTATATGAGTCTTATTGAAAATGCTTAGTATGATTTTTGGATTTCCCGGACTTTATTGTACCGTCATTTGAATCGATTCTAAAATATTTATTAACATTACTATCTATATTCCAGTATTTTTTGATATAAGTGAAGGAATTTAACACAGAGAACGCAGAGTTTTTGTTAGCTGCCTTTGTATTATCTCTGTGATCTCTGCGCCTCCTCTGAGATCTCTGCGGTTTTCTTAAAAATTTGTTTGCGCCGAATTCTATACGTTTATCCTGAGCAAGTACTTCACCTTATTTCGTCCTTAGGGTAAAATAAACCATGAGTGAAAAACGATTCCCCTTAACAAGACCCCAGCTTGATGAGCTGGCAAAACGCTACCCTACCCCCTTTTACCTCTACGATGAAAAGGCCATAGGGGAGAACGTCCGGGCGGTAAAAAAGGCCTTCTCCGTATTTCCTTCCTATAAGGAACACTACGCGGTGAAGGCCCTGCCCAACCCCTTTATCCTGAAAATCCTGGCCGACGAAGGCTTAGGCGCGGACTGTGCGAGCCTCCCGGAGCTTATCCTGGCGGATATGGCAGGCATGAAGGGCGAAGACCTGATGCTTAGTTCCAACGAGACCCCGGCCCGGGAATATTCCGCCGCCCGGGATCTGGGAGCAGTGATCAACCTGGACGATTTTTCCCATATCGAATACCTGGAAAAAACAGCGGGCATCCCGGAACTCATTTCCTGCCGCTATAACCCGGGGCCCCTCAAGGGGGGGAACGCCATCATCGGGAAACCCGAGGAGGCTAAGTACGGCTTTACCCGGGAACAAATACTCGCCGGATTTCCCCTGCTCCGGGATAAGGGCGCAAAACGCTTCGCCCTGCACACCATGGTGGCCTCCAACGAACTGAACGCGGATTACCACATTGAGACCGGCCGCATACTCTTTGAACTGGCGGCGGAACTCAAAGCTAAGACCGGCATCAGATTGGAATTTGTAAACCTCGGAGGCGGCGCGGGGATACCCTACAAGCCGGAACAGGAGGCTATCGACTATGAGTACCTCACCAGGGGTCTCAAAAAAGCCTACGACGAAATCATCGTTCCCGCCGGACTTGACCCGCTGGGTATACACACCGAATGGGCCCGGGCGATCACCGGTCCCTACGGCTGGCTGGTAACCCGGGCTATCCATAAAAAGGAAATCTACCGCAACTACATCGGTCTGGATTCCTGCATGGCGGACCTTATGCGGCCCGCCCTCTACGGAGCTTACCACCACATCACCATCCCGGGTAAGGAAACTGCGCCCCTGACGGAGACCTACGATGTGGTAGGCAGTCTTTGTGAGAACAACGACAAGTTTGCGGTCCAGCGGCAGCTCCCGAAGATCGAGACCGGAGACTTTGTGGTGATCCACGATGCCGGGGCTCACGGCCGGGCCATGGGGTTCAACTACAATGGCAAACTCCGCTGCGGGGAACTGCTGCTCCGGCCCGACGGATCGGTTTTGCAAATACGGCGGAGGGAAACGATAGAGGATCTGTTTGCCACCCTGGATAGGGTTGCGCTGGAAGACTTTAAGAGGGGGTAGACGGCAGCTACCATTCCTGCGCGGGGGAGCAGAGAGATCACACGGACAAAGGCAAAAGCGGTATAATCCGCTATGGATCGGTCATAATCTTTTTTTATTGAAAGTCATACGGTTCATCCCACCATTCGGAGCTATGCTCCGGTTCCTGCTCCTCCCGTATAATTTCAAGGAGGAATTCTACAACGGAATCGTTCGGATTAATTTTGAGCCTAGCGGTAAAGTCCACAATGGCCTTATCATAATCGCCCTTTTCATAATACGTAACGCCGCGATTATGTAAGGCATTGGCATAGTTCGGATCAATTTTCAAGGCAGCGGTATAGTCCGCTATGGCTTTATTATAATCGTCTTGGGTTCTATACACATTACCACGATTATATAAGGCATCGGTATAGTTCGGGTTAATTTTCAATGCGGCGGTATAATCCGCTATGGCACGGTCATAATCGCGCTTGTTGTAATATGCATTGCCGCGATTATTTAAGGCATCGGTATAGTTCGGGTTAATTTTCAATGCGGCGGTATAGTCCGCTATGGCCCGGTCATTATCGCCCTTCCAGTAATACGCATTACAGCGATAGAGAAAGGCCTCGCTTAAATTCGCATTAATGGCAAGGGCCTTATCCAATTCAGCTATTGCCTCATCATAGTTACCTGCGGCGTAAAAATCCTTGCCCCGGTTAAAGTATTCCAGAGCGTTTTCCTGGATAGCGGCTGGTTTGGCGGCAGCCAGGGGACTGGTTATACTAGCGAGAACCGCATCGTTATTGCTGATCCGCGCCGGGTATGTTGCCACCAGTTTCTTGGTTAGAACATCAATAGCCCTGATCCGCAGTTGGCTAAAATTACCAAAAAATTCAAAGGTTCCGGTTATCACCACCTTGGCGCCAAGATCGTGCCCTATGCCCACCGCCGATTCATCGCTCACCAACCCGGACATCTGGTAATTCTGCTCCACGTTCACGCTTTCGGCCGCTTTGCCCCGGGCAAGAACGGTCAGCTTCCCGTTTACGCCAAAACGGTCGCTTAACTCGGCGTTCAAAAAGTCCGATAGGGCGGGCAACTGGGAGTCAATTTTGGAAACCACTATTTCCGCGCCTCCCTCAACCTTTCCCTCCACTACCGCAGCGGCGCCGGCCATGGCTTCGTCAAGGCTCATCAGGCCCGAGACCGCCGGTGTACCGGCGCAGCCTGCAACTGCACAAAGGGCGGCAAACACAAGAGCCGCAGATAAGACATGTATCCCTTTCACTTTTTTGCCCCTATGCAAGAATCATCGCTTTACCCTATGGCAGGATTATAACAAAATATTTTTGTTTAAGGAATACAAAGGAAGCGGGGCTGGTATCCCCAGTTGCTTGACAACCCAAAAACGCCGGACGTATACTCAAACGGTGCCTGGCACCTTTTAGGAGAAAACAATGATAAAGCGGAATCCCAGTATTGCTAACATAAAGGCGGGGTATCTTTTCCCGGAGATTGCTAAACGGCGGAGGGAATATGCGGCGGCACACCCTGAAGCGAATATTATCAGTTTAGGTGTGGGGAATACTACCGAACCCATACTGCCCCATATCGACGCAGGGCTGGTTAACGGAGCCAAGCGGCTGAGCACGGCGGAGGGCTATTCGGGGTACGGGGATGAACAGGGCCTTACCGGTCTGCGGGAGAAAATCGCGGAGGTGATATACCAGGGGAAGGTGAAAAGCGAGGAGGTGTTCATTTCCGACGGGGCCAAATGCGACATAGGCAGACTCCAGCTCCTCTTTGGCGCGGGAATCCCCGTGGCGGTTCAGGACCCCTCCTACCCGGTTTATGTGGACGGGTCGGTGCTTATCGGCGCTGCCGGAGCCTGGGCCGGTACGGGCTATGGGGGGATCAGCTACCTCCCCTGTACTGCGGAGAATGACTATTTCCCCGACCTTTCCCTGATCCCTGAAAACGGGCTCTTTTACTTCTGCTCCCCAAACAACCCCACCGGCGCGGTGGCTAACCGGGAACAGCTTGGCGCCCTGGTGGCGGCGGCCCTGCGGAAAGGGTCGGTGATCATCTACGATGCGGCCTACGCCGAATACATCCGGGACCCGGCGCTCCCCAAGTCGATCTATGAAATTGCGGGGGCCCGGACCTGTGCCATTGAAGTTAATTCATTTTCCAAGCCCGCGGGCTTTACCGGGGTACGCCTGGGCTGGACCGTGGTTCCCCTGGAGCTAAGTTATGCCTCGGGGGAAAAGGTCAACGCCGACTGGAACCGGATCTGTACCACCATCTTTAACGGCGCCTCCAATATCGCCCAGGCCGGGGGGCTCGTCGCTCTGGAAAGCGAGGGTCTCAAGGAAATACGGGAACTCTGCGATTTCTACCTGGGCAACGCCAAACTCATCCGGCAGGCTCTCCGGGAACTGGACATCACCTGTGTGGGCGGTGACAACTCCCCCTACATCTGGGCGCGTTTCCCCGGCCGGGACAGCTGGGAAGTCTTTGCGGAAATCCTGGAAAAATGCCAAGTGGTCACCACCCCCGGCGCCGGTTTCGGCCCCGCAGGCCAGTCCTTCATACGCTTCTCCGCCTTCGGACACCGGACCGATGTGGAAGAGGCCTGTAAACGGCTGAGCAAATTAAGAATAACCACGGACCACACGGACTAATTAATGGACGTTTCTTACTATTTTTGAAGAAAATCCAACCGCAAAGGAGCAGAAGGCGAAAAAGGAAGAGGAAAAATGTTCACTTTCCCTCTTCTTTTTCGCCTTCTGCTCCTTTGCGGTTTTTTCCTCTTCATTCTTGTGTCTACTTGCATTTTCCGTTGAGCCATGCTATATTCTGACTAGACAGACTAGTCATGGAGATACGTATATGACCACACAACTTAAAAGCAATACCTGGCAATTACAGGAAGCAAAGGCGAAATTCAGCGAAGTAATCAAATCGGCTGCCAAGTTACCTCAGATTATCACGGTCCGGGGTGAAGAAACGGCGGTTATCCTTTCCATGGAAGAATACCGGGGTCTTATGGGGAAAAAACCAAGCCTTATTGAGGCATTAATGAACTGCCCTCATCCGGAGGTGGAGCTTGAACTACCGGATCGCAAGGCGGAAGTATGGCGGGATATTGATCTGTGAAATATCTTCTGGATACCAATGTTTTATCCGAAATGAAAAAGTCAAACCCCAATCCCAGGGTTAGGGCGTTTTTGGAAAATATCCCTGAAGATGATATTCTCACCAGCGCTGTCTCTGTTGGAGAAATTTTCTTTGGTATAAAGAAATTACCGGAAGGGAAAAAGAAGTCTGATCTTTCCTTCTGGTTTTACCATGAGATACTGGGGGTGAATGAAAACCGCATTATCCCTCTGGATACCGATGTAATGCTGGAATGGGGAAGGCTTCGCGCCAAGGCAAAACAAACACTGTCCCCCAATGACTCCCTTATAGCCGCCACTACGCTCACCCATCGCCTGACTCTGCTCACCCGGAACACCCGGGACTTTGCGGCAGTGGAAGGGCTCAGTCTGATCAATCCCTGGGATTAATATTTTTCCGATTTTTTTCCACTGACTAAAGCGTTTTTCCCGTTTCCGCCATATAGCTACCGGAGGCGGAAAAAATGAATGAAGATAAAGTAACGGAACGTATAACACCCCGGGAAATAACAGAGGATACCGAAATCCCCGACCCGGTAACCCAGGCGGTAAAGGAACTCTTCGGCCTGTCCTACCTGTTCCCCTACCAGCGGCTGGTGGTGGCGAATATCCTGGAAGCGGCGGAGGCCGCCGGTGCGCCGGTTCATTGGCCCGGGGGCTTACAGAATGACGGGACTGCTGAGCCGGGGAAGGATGCCGATGACAACGCCGGCCCCACCGACGATACGGACCGTACAGACAACACGGACCGCACCGCAATGGGCCGTCAGATAGTAATACTGCCCACCGGCGCCGGGAAGTCCCTCTGTTTCCAGCTCCCCGCCATGCTCTTCGAAGGGCCCACCCTGGTGATCTACCCCATCCTCTCCCTCATGGCGGATCAGGAACGGCGTTTACAGGAACGCTCCTTCGCGCCGGTAATACTCCGGGGCGGCCAGAGCCGGGAGGAACGGGAGGCAATCTGGAAAAAGGTGGAAAGCCGTGAAAGCCGGTTCATCATTGCCAATCCCGAAGTACTCCTGACACCAAAGGTGATGGAAAAGCTTGGAACCCTGGGCATTGTTCATGTGGTTATTGACGAAGCCCATTGCGTAAGCGAATGGGGGGAGAGCTTCCGGCCAAGCTATCTGCGGATCGCCGAGATTATCAGGGCAGCCGCAGGAAACAGCAATACTGCGGATACCAACCCGGGGCTGCCCCTGGTAACAGCCTTTACCGCCACAGCTTCAACTCCGGTCTTAAACAATATCCGGAAATATATCTTCGGCGGTACGGACGCCCACCGTATCATCGGTAACCCGGACCGGAGTAATATCAGCTATTCCGCCCGGGGCTGCATACTCCGGGACCTGGCGGTGCGGGACCTGCTCGTCAGGCATCAGCGGCCGGCTATTGTGTTCTGCTCATCCCGGAACGGGACGGAAAAGCTGGCCCGGTACCTGCAGAACGAACTGGCGGCGGAATTTTCCTGGGCCCGGGAAATACGGTTCTACCACGCGGGTTTAAGCCGGGAGGAAAAGACCGATGTGGAACAGTGGTTTTTTAAAAACCCCGAAGCAGTATTACTGGCGACCTGCGCGTACGGCATGGGGGTAGATAAAGCGGACATACGCACGGTGATACACCGGGACTGTCCGCCCTCGGTAGAAGCCTATTTGCAGGAATCCGGCCGGGCGGGACGGGATAGCCGGCCTTCCCGGGCCATCCTGCTCTGGGGCCCCGACGATACCCTGGCCCTGAAACGGGCGAGCAGGGACGCGGACAAAGCGCGGCTGGAAGCGCTGTTCCGGTACGGCAGGGATACTACGTGCTGCCGGCGGGAAGCCCTGCTTACCCTGCTCAACTACCAGGGCGGCGGGGACAGGCCCGAATCGGATTGCTGCGATGTTTGTAACGGAAATGCGGAGGCCGGGCTGCGGGAGGAGAAAAGTGTCCTGGACTTTTTTCGTAAGAATCGCCGGGCCTATACTCCGGAGGAGGCGATCCCCATTCTCGCGGGTTCTGAATCAATACGCTGGTCCGAAGAGGATGTAAAAAGAACTATCCGGCGGCTTATCAGCACGGGACAGCTAAAAAAGATTGGTCATTTTCCCTGGAAGAACAAAATTACCATATCTATTCCCCAAGCCCCAGATCGTCCCCTTCCCCGGCTTCTACGGCGGCCTCGGCTTTTGCCTCTTTCTTAGGCTTTTTGCCCTTGGGCTCCTTGGGGCGGGCGCTGCGGTAGAGCTGGGCCACGGAGGAAACAATGAAAATATAGATGACAATTCCGATGGTAACGACTATCACCTGCCAGGAAGTGATGACGCTAAAAATCAGTTCTCTAAGTTCCTTGGAAAACAATTTTCCCCCTACCCTATATATCGGCTTTTCAGATCCGATCAATAGGGAGGGAAATTTCTTCCCGGTACAGTTCGCGGTTGAGCATGGAAAGGATCAGGATGGACCCCGCAGGAAGGCGGTAGGGGACGGTGAATTTACCCCCCGGGTGGTTCACGGTTATCAAAGGCCGGCGTTCCCCCGAAGGAAGCATGGCCTCCAGACTGACCGACAGGGGATAGGGATTTACCGGCAGGGTATAGGAAAAGATGTCAAAAACCTCACCTTCATTAAGAACCGCCGGGGAACTTACCACCAGGGAAAGCTCTGTATCGGCTTCAGTCACGGTCCCTGCCGCCGGGGTCTGGCTTAATACCGTTTCCGGTTTCTCACCGGTCCGGGGAGGCCGCTCTGAAAAGCTAAATCGTACACCCGATTTCCCGATAAGATCCAGGGATTCCCCGATGGTAAGCCCCGTCAGCCCGGGAATCTTGATCATTTCCCGCTCCAAACCCCGGCTGATCACCAGTTCCAGGACCGTGGGGCCGGAAATGGTGGTCCCCGGTTCGGGGCTCTGCTGAAGTATAGTCCCCGGAACTTCCGGTGAAAACTGGTACATAAAGGGTTCTTTTAACGAAAACAGGGGCACAGCGGTCGTAAAGAGGGCTTGGAGATCCATCCTGACCTCATCAATATTGCGGCCCACATAGTTTTCCACATTGTTGATCACCACCCCCTGGCTCACCACAAGCCGAATCCGCCTGCCCGCCTTAACGATGGTCCCCGCCTCGGGGTTTTGTTCCAAAACCCGGCCCCGATCAGAGGCAGCGTGGGAAAACCGGAGCTGAAGCCGGGGATACAGCTCCTTCACCTGGAGTTCCAAAAGCGCCTCGGTAAGCTCCATGTTCCGGACATCGGGCACCATGGTCTGCTCCGCCCCACGGACGGCAACAAAAAATACCGCCAGGGCAATAATGCCCACAAAAACGATGAGCCCTATGGCCAGGGAAATGAAAAACCGCAGATGGTTCCCCACGTACCCTTCGATAGAGCCAAAATCTATATGAAACTTAACCCGGTCCCGAAAACCCATATTACCCTCTTACACTAACCCGGTGAGCCGGGCTCCGATAAAGTCCCTGGCGCCGTTCAGAAAATCCCGCCACGCCAGGGCTTTTTTAGCCGCGTATTGGAGCCGCTGGACAGCAAAAACCCCGTCTCCCGTTTGTACCAGAATACCCGAGTTCCTGTCTATGCCCAACACCGTCCCCGGCAGCAAGGGCCCGGCGTTTTCGGCCTGAACCGGTTCCTCAGGAAGCCCCCCCTCAAGGATATAGAGCGGTTCCTCCCCGTGAAAGGTCCGGCAAAGCGGCCAGGGGGTATAGGCCCGGATCTTTGCGTCAATCTCCGCCGCCCCCTGTGACCAGTCGATAAGGCCATCCTCCTTACTAATAATAGAGCAGTAGGTGGCTTCATCATTATTTTGACGTCTCCCGGCGGCGCTGTCCAGGGCTAAATCGTGAAGCGCCGTAAGGAGAAGTTCGGCCCCCTTTTCGGCGGCAATACGGCTCAATGAAAGGGTAGTTTCCCGGCCATTGAGGGGGAATCGTTCCTGGGCCAGGATGTCCCCGGCGTCCATTTCCGGAGCCAGCCGCTGGATGGTCACCCCGGTCTCCCTGTCCCGGCCCAGGATGGCCGCCGGAATAGGGGTTGCCCCCCGGTACTTGGGGAGCAGTGAAGGGTGAACATTGATTCCACCCAGGGGGAAGAGGCTTAAAAACCGGGGCCCGAAGATGTGCCCGTAGGCAAAGCTCACCAACAAGTCCGGTTTCAGGGCGGCAACCGCTTCCCGTACCGCCCCATCGGGCTTTTCCGGCTTAAACTGAACCGGCGCCGGTATGCCGGCAAAATCCCCCGAAAGGCGGTCCGCCGCAGCGCCGATGTCGGTGGGTTCCGGATCGCCCCGCCTGCCCCGCTTTGTGTCCGGGTTGGTGAGCACCCCCACCAGCCGGAAGCGAGCGTCCTCCAGACTCAGCCGGGCCAAAGCTTCCAGGGAGGGTACGGCGATTACCGGGCTTCCCGCAAAAAGTATCCTCATTCCGGTCCTATCGCTATCCGGCTATATTTGCCCGAGCAGCCTTAGTACCACTTCGGCGATAATGGCCGAACCCAAAAAGGTTCCGGTAAAGACTACGATGGCCAGTACTATTATTCGCCAGCCGGCTTTTTTGAAGACCTCAAGATCCTTGCCTATGGCGATACCGGCATAGGCGAGTATTGGGGTGGTCAAAGACATAAAACTAACTTTGGCAATAAGCGGGTTAATAATAGACGCGCCCGGTACGGAGGGAACGGTTAATATACAACCCAGGGTAACAATATAGGCAGCCGCAGGAATCTTGGGAAACAGCCGCGCCAGGAGTAAACCCGCCACCGCTATGGCGATAAGTATGACCATGCCCGGGGCGGCGTCTATAATGGAGTTATGGTACCCGATAAGGTTGCCCAGCAGGGACATACAGCCGACTATCAAGAGGACGATGACCGAATCAAGTAATTTCATTTTGCCGCCTCCTCTTTCTTTGCTTTTTTATCCAGCCTAACCGCTTTTTCCGGAAGTACCCCGTATTTTACCTTGTAGCATTTCCGGTACAGCCATTCCGAAAGGGGCAGCGCCAGGAACAGGGATATATACAGACCGTCAAGACCGCTCAGCATATTGCTGGCCGCGCCAAAGGCGGCAATATTAGCCTGCATATCCGGGAACATGGCAGCCAGGGCCGCCACAGAGGAGGTCATCATACTGGCGCTTCCCACACCGGCGGCCATAGCCAGGGAATAGGGGTGGAAGGGCAGATAGGCCGCAAAAAGGGTGGTCAGCAGGGCGATAAAAATCGTACCAAAGACGGTACCGCAGATATACACCCCCATAACCCCCCGGCCTTCAGGACCATCGAGGCCGTACATGTCCCCGATAAGGGCAACGTTGGGCTCCCGGGCGATGGAGTGGGCGCCGCCTATGGATTCCCTTTTCAGGCCGAGGAATACCGCCACGGGAATACCCAGGAATACAGTGCCCAGGTTGCCCAGTTCCTGCAGAATGAGTGCGGGGCTGGCGGCAATGATCTGAGGCAGGGTCGGCCCCACCATGGTGCCGTAGCGCGCCATCAGCAGCAGCAGGGTAAGACCGATTAGGGAACTCGCATCGGTCATGTCCTTGGGCTTCGCCACCTTAACCGGTTTAAGGGTTAATATAATCCCCAAAATGAGGGCGAAAAACATGGGCACCAGCACCACCTTCCCCGGACCAACCTGAAAACTCAGGGTTCCTATCAGCTCCGCCGCAATGATCAGAAAAATTACCAAAATATGCAGTTTGATATTTTTCATCCCGTCTCCTCCTTTAACTTAACTAAAATATTTGTCCATCTTTGCGATATATTCCGTCCTGGTTAGGACGGGTTTGTTTTCCGAAATTATCTTTTTTGCCGTTTCGGCCTCGCCGTAGAGGTAATCCACCACGCTTAAGGCCATGGCCTTTGCCGGCAGCAGACAGGCTGCGGAAAAATCCGTTACGGCGAAATCCCTGCCGTGGAGGGCGCCGGTAACGCCCCCGATATAGGGATGGATGGAGGGAATAATATGGGATAGATCTCCCATATCGGTGGAGCCGCTGAAATGATCCACATGGTGGATACCGATGCCCGGATGGGCAAATTGGGCGTTTTCAATAAAGATATCGTTCATTACCTTGGGGCAGCTAAGGGGCAGTTGGCCGGGACTGGTGTTTATGACCGTCTCCGCCCCCACGGCGTCACCCCCGGCGCGAAGGGCCCGGTCGACTTTTTCGTTGATCCCTTCAATGGCCTCCATGGTCTTCGCCCTGACATAGGTTTCCAGCCGTACATCCGCGGGAACGGAGTTAACCAGATCCCCTCCCTTGGTGATAATCGGATGTACCCGGATATGGTCTTCGTCTTTGAAGGTCTCCCGCAAAGCATGGATTCCCATAAGGCCCAGCATTGCCGCATTGAGGGCGTTGATCCCCTCGTGGGGAGCGGCGGCGGCGTGGGCTTCCTTGCCTATATACCGAATGGTCTTACCCACAAAGCCATTGCTCGATTCCCCGATAAAGACGGCAGGTTCCGGGCTGTAGGCGCTGGAATGGACCATCATGGCAAGGTCCACCCCCTCAAAGGCGTTGCGGTAGATCAGTTCCTCCTTGCCCGCCAGGAAATGTATCTTACCCTCCTCCCGCAGCCGGGTCCGGTAGGCAATTTCCACATATTCTTCCGCGGGAACGGCAAAAAAGACCACCCTGCCGCAGAATTTTTCTTGTTTAAAAAGCTCCGTCAGGGCCACCGCAGCCCCCATCATGGCGCCCAGTTGGAGAAAATGGCCGCAGGTATGGGCCGCCCCGGTCTCGGGGTTTGCCAGGGGCGCCTCCGGGCAGCCAATAGCGTCCAGTTCCCCGATGATGGCGATGGTAGGCCCGGGCCGGCTCCCTTCAAGCACCGCCCTTACACCGGTGATGGCCAGGCCCTCTTCGGGTTTAAGGCCCAGGGTACGGAAGAATTCGGCAGTTTTGGCAGCGGTCTTCTTTTCCTTGAACCCCAGTTCGGGCTCCTCCAGAATGGACTGAGCGTACTGTTTTATCCTATCCCCCGCCCGGTCAATACCGGCGCAGATCCCCTGTTTTAGCTGAATTTTGTCCACCATACCCCACCCCGTTTTACAGAAAAGTTAGTATATTCCGGTATTTGGTTATTATCTAGTCACGCGCGGGAACTTGCTGTTGTTTTTCGAATTTAGCAAGGACTTTATTCCGCCTGGACTCGGGAATCCGGTCAATAAAGAGGGTTCCCTCAAGGTGATCGTATTCGTGCAGGATCACCCGGGCTAAAATTCCATCGGTTTCCATGGTAAAAGGCCGGCCTTTTTCGTTCCATGCCTGGATCTTCACCGATTCGGGACGGACCACATCGGCCCAGATCCCGGGAAGGGAAAGGCAGCCCTCCTCCTGCTTAACCGTCTCCTGGGAAGTGGCCACAATTGAGGGATTGATAAACACCCGGGGAATATCCCCTTCGATATGGATCACAAATATCCGCTTCATAAGCCCTATCTGGGGGCCCGCCAGACCTATACCCTTGCTTTGATGCATGGTTTCGATCATCGCTTCCGCGATCTTTACAAATTCAGCAGTAATAGGTTTGACCGGTTCCGCCTTTTGGCGCAGCAAATCGTTGCCTAGGGTTAATATCTCCATAGGTAATTAGTATACCTAAAAGGGGGGAATGGTCAATTATTCAGGGCTCCTGCATTTACTTTTCAAGCGATGGGAAATTACTTTGATTTGAAGAAGTTTAACCGCGAAGGCGAAGAAGGCGCAGAAGGTTTTTGGTATTTGAAGAAGTTTAACCGTGGACCACATAGACCACACGGACAAAGACGGGGAAAGACAAAAATAGTAAGAATCATTCATCGATTAGTCCGTGAGGTCCGTGGTTATTCCTAATGGGGAATTGCCGACAAGCGGTAACCGTACCGGTAATTCCTCACTCCCACCTAATTCCCAAGCCGCCGGGCTGCGGCGTAATCCGCGTCCGCACGGGTCTGGTCGCCCTTGGCCTTGTAGGCGTTGCCGCGGTTGGTATAGGCATTCGCATAATTGGGATTGAGCCTGATAGCCTCGGTATAGTCCGCTATGGCGCGGTCATAGTCACCTTTGGCTCCATACTCAATGCCGCGGTTATAATACGCACTCGTATAATTGGGATTGAGCCTGATGGCCTCGGTATAATCTGCTATAGCGCGATCATTGTCACCTTTGGCTCCATACTCAATGCCGCGGTTATAATACGCACTCGTATAATTGGGATTGAGCCTGATGGCCTCGGTATAATCTGCTATAGCGCGATCATTGTCACCTTTGGCTCCATACGCAACGCCACGGTCATAATACGCCAGCGCATAATTAGGATTGATCCTGATAGCCTCGGTTTGATCCGCTATATCACGGTCATAGTCACGTTTGTTTTCATACGCAACGCCGCGGTTAACATACACCAGCGCATAATTGGGATTAATCCTGATAGCCTGGGTATAGTCCGCTATGGCGCGGTCATTGTCGCCTTTGGCTCTATACGCCATGCCGCGGTCATTATATGCCTCCATATAATTCGGATTGAGCTTGATAGCCTCGGTATACTCCCTTATGGCGGTGTCATACTCCTTCCGGTTGTAGGCATCACCGCCCCTGTCGTAGCTGGCCTTGGCGTTTCCCGTTGCGGGGGCGGGCGTCGGGGTGGGTGTGGGGCGGGGGGTGGATGGGGTGCTGCCGAGGTAGGCGGTATTAAAGAACTGAGAGTAGATTGCCGGGCGCTGGGCGTTGTTGCTGGCTTGGGACACGTCGCGGCCTACGCGGTTGAACAGGTCCTTCACTTCCAGGCCCGGGGTTTTCAGGTTGTTGAGCAGGTGGGTGGTGAATAGGCCGTTACGGCCTCCGGCGCCGTCGGAGGCGGTGCTGCCGGCGCTGGTTGCGTACACGATGATGCTTTCTGCGGGCTGGGCGCCTACCACCGTGAGGCCCCTGCCGCCGCCCCGGGTCCGCCAACTGAAGGGGTTATCCCGGCAGGCGTCCAGGACGACTACGTTCAGGGCGTTCTCCGCCTGCTGAATCTCGTCCAGTACCCACTGGACTACCAGGGCCTTGGTGCGCAGCATGGTTTCGGCCTGGATGTCCGCGTCCACGGGGATCAGGTAGTTCTCCCCGCTGGACTGTACCCCGTGGCCGGCGTAGAAAAAGAAGCCGTAGGAACCCCTGGAACCGGAAAGCCGCCGGCTCAGGCGCATCACCCCGTCCTCCATCTGTTTCAGGGAACCGTTCTGCACCAGGTCTACCTGGAAGCCCAGGCCCTCCAGGGCAGCCTTCATGTCCGACGCATCGTTCACCGGGTTGTTCAGCCGCCCTACCGTGGTATACGTCCCATTGCCTATCACCAGGGCAAACTTTTGCTGCGCGCCCAGCACGCCGAAAGCGGCCAGCATGAACACCCCAATCAGCATAAAACGCGGAATTTTCCCCAACCCCATGGAAAGCCTCCTTTCTACAGCAACCAGTATGCTGCAGGAAAGCGATATGGTCAATTATTCAGGGCTATTGCATTTACTTTTCAAGCGCTGAGAAATTACCATAATTTGAAGAAATTTAACCGCAAAGGCGACGAAGGCGCAGAAGGTTTTGGTATTTGAAGAAGTTTAACCACAGACCACACGGACAAAGACGGGGAAAGACAAAAATAGTAGGAATCATTCATCGATTAGTCTGTGAGGTCCGTGGTTATTCCTAATGCGGAATTGCTGACAAGCGGTGACCTTACCGGTAATTCCCCACTCCCGCCTAATTCCCAAGCCGCTTTGCCGCAGCGAAATCCGCGTCCGCCCGGGCCTGGTCGCCTTTGGCCTTGTAGGCGTTGCCGCGGTTGGTATAGGCACGCGTATAATTTGGATTGATCCTGATAGCCTCGGTATAGTCCGCTATGGCGCGGTCATTGTCACCTTTGGCTCTATACGCATTGCCGCGGTTAATATACGCCGCCGCATAATTGGGATCGATCCTGATAGTCTCGGTATAGTCCGCTATGGCGCGGTCATAGTCACGTTTTCCATCCTGATACGCAAGGCCGCGGTTATAATACGCATCCGTATAATTGGGATCGAGCCTGATGGCCTCGGTATAGTCCGCTATGGCCCGGTCATATTCGTGTTTGTTGTAATACACCAAGCCACGGCCATAATACGCATTCGCATGATTGGGATTGAGCCTGATAGCCTCGGTATAGTCTGCTATGGCGCGGTCATTGTCACCTTTGGCTCCATACGCAAGGCTGCGGTTATAATACGCATTCGTATAATTGGGATTGAGCCTGATTGCCTCGGTATAATCTGCTATAGCACGGTCATTGTCACCTTTGGATCCATACGCAAAGCCGCGGAGAAAATACGCATCCGCATAATTGGGATTGATCCTGATAGCTTCGGTAAACTCCCTTATGGCGGTATCATAGTCCTTCCGGCCGTTGGCAGCAACGCCCCTGTCGTAGCTGGCCTTGGCGTCTCCCGTTGCGGGGGCGGGCGTCGGGGTGGGCGTGGGCCGGGGGGTGGCCGGGACGCTGCCGAGGTAGGCGGTGTTGAAGAACTGAGTGTAGACGGCGGGGCGCTGGGCGTTGCTGCTGGCGCGGGATACGTCGCGGCCTACACGGGTGAACAGTTCCATTACTTCCAGGCCCGGGGTTTTCAGGTTGTTCAGCAGGTGGGTGGTGAACAGGCCGTTACGGCCCCCGCCGTCATCGGAGGCGGTGCTGCCGGCGCTGGTGGCGTACACAACGATGCTTTCTGCGGGCTGGGCGCCCACCACCGTGAGGCCCCTGCCGCCGCCACGGGCTTTCCAACTGAAGGGATTGTCCCGGCAGGCGTCCAGGACCACCACGTTCAGGGCGTTCTCCGCCTGCTCAAGCTCGTTTAAAACAGCCTGCACTACCAGGGCTTTGGTACGTAGCAGGGATTCGGAGCGTATATCCGCATCTACGGGGATCAGAAAATTGTCCCCATTGGACTGTACCCCGTGGCCGGCATAGAAAAAAAAGCCGTAGGCATCCTTTGCCCCGGACAGCCGCCGGCCCAGGCGTATCACCGCGTCCTCCATAGCGCCCAGGTTGCCGTTCAGCACCAGCTCCACCTGGAAGCCCAGGCCCTCCAGCGCGGCTTTCATGTCCGACGCATCGTTCACCGGATTGTTCAGCCGCCCCACCGTGGTATACGTCCCATTGCCAATCACCAGGGCAAACTTCTGCTGCGCGCCCAGCACACCGAAAGCCGCCAGCATGAACACCCCAATCAGCATAAACCGCGGAATTTTCCCCAACCCCATGGAAAGCCTCCTTTCTACAGCAACCAGTATGCTGCAGGAAAGCAACATGGTCAATTATTGCTTAGTACTATGCCAGAGCTCCATCATTTACTTTTCAAGCGCTGTGAAATTCCCCTGATTTGAAGAATTTTAACCGCAAAGGCGCCGAAGGCGCAAAAAATTTTCTTTTCTTTTTCCTTTCCTTTTTCTTTTCTTCTCCCTTTCTTTTCCTTTTCCTTTTTCGCCTTTGCGCTCTTTTAATTGACCGCGATAAGCGGTCTTCTTCGCGGTCGATTTTCCTTTCATAAAGCCCGTGGTTATTCCAACCACACCCTTCACAACCTTCAATACACAGGCTATGCTCTACCCATGTTTAACGATTGTATTATCATGGCCGGCGGTTCCGGGACCCGTCTGTGGCCAGCCAGCAATTCCAAAACCCCCAAGCAGTTCCTTTCTGTCAATAACGATGGCAGCTTTTTCAACGATGCGGTGGACCGGGCCCTGGCAGTTACCGGCGGGGACGGCCGGGTCATTGTTATCGCCGGGAAAACCCATGTCCCCCATATTATCAGGGTTTGCAAAAAGTACAGCGATAACGATAAGCGGCGTATGGTGCTCATCCCCGAGCCTTTGGCAAAAAACACCGCCCCCGCCATTGCCTGCGGGGCCTTTTATGCCGGCGGGAAAAACCGGGAAGACCGGAATGTCCTGGTCCTAACCAGTGATCATATCATACAGCCCCTGGCAGTTTTCCAGGCCGATGCCGATGCGGCGTCCGCCTTTTCCGCCAAGGGCAATCTGGCGATTTTCGGCATACCCCCCCGGGGTCCGGAAACCGGCTACGGCTATATCGAAACCGGAGAGTCCCTTGCGGACCCTGGTACGGCTGCTGCGGAAACAGCGGTATACAAGGTCCTGTCCTTTCGGGAAAAACCCAGTCCGGAAAAGGCGGAACAGTTTCTGGCCGCGGGAAACTACTACTGGAATTCGGGGATGTTCGGCTTCTCCTCCCGCTTTATCCTGGAGGAATATCGCCGTAATGCCCCGGAGATCTTTAGGGCCTTTGAAAAACTTGCCGCCCCGGGCGAAGAGGCCTATACGGTTCAGGGGGGCATACGGGTCCTGGACAAATGGCCCGGCCTGGAAGCGGCCTACCATGCCGCGCCGGGGATCTCCGTGGATTACGCCATCGCGGAAAAGTGTTCCCAAACCGTAATGGCCGCCGCCCGGTTTGAATGGTTCGATGTGGGCAGCTGGGACGAATACGCTCGGCTTGCTTCGGCCCCCAGTTCTCCGGGCCGAAGCTCCGGAGAAGCGCCGGGCGCCGAAGTGTACACCCAGGATTCATCGGGCTGTTTTGTCCACGCCGACTTACCCGTAGCCCTCTGCGGGGTGGATGACCTCATCGTGGTGGTCCAATCGGGAAAGGACGGCTGCCCCGGTTCGGTGCTTATCTCCAAAAAAGGCGCAACCCAGGGAGTCAAAAATATTGTGGAGCAAATTAAGGCCGCAGGCCGGACGGAATTGCTCTGAATCCGGCAAAATCCCAGGATGACATTTATTCGAGGGGAATATGTGTTAGAAACAGCACATTTACCACTTGAATAAATGTCAGTTTTTGATAAGGTGGATTTTGTCATTTCTACCTGATAGGGCAGTTTAGCAGGCCCCTACTTACCGGCAAAAACGGCCTTTAAGTCAATCGTGCAGCCCGGCAGCGCCGTAATCGGGGCGGTTCCGGTATCATCAAAGGAAGAAAGGATATACCGGCCATTTTCAAGGACGCAGATCTGTACCGATTGGGTGTCCGGGTCCACAATCCAGTATTCCCGGACTCCGGCATCCTGGTATTTGTTGAATTTTAGCACCTTATCATGGCGGGCAGTGGAGGGAGAAAGAATCTCGATGACCAAATCCGGCGCGCCGTTACAGCCCCTTTTATCCAGTTTGGATGGGTCGCAGACAACAATAATATCCGGTTCGAATACGGTATCGTCACTATCGTCTTCCACCGGATGCAGGCGGACGGAAACGGGCGCATAGAAGGGCTGACAGGGTTTCCCGTTCAGAAAAGCATCAATTTGGCGAAATAAGGCCCGGCTTATTATCTGATGGGTCAGATCAGGGGTAGCGAGCATAAACACTTCCCCGTCAATAATTTCAGCCCGAACATCTTCGTCCCACTCAAGGTAATCGGCGTAGGTATAATACGATTTTTCCAGTGGTAATGCCATCATCCTATCCTTTATCCCGAATATACCATATTAATCGCGGTCTTTCAACAAAAAGCTGCATTGCCATCCTGACAAAGCGCCGTCCCCCATGCTATAATTTTGTCGAGACGCACAAAAATCAATAATAAGTGAGGTTATACATGGTTATTTTGGTATTAAACTGCGGATCTTCTTCCGCTAAGTATCAGCTCTACGATTGGGAAGCTAAGGATATCCTGGCGGTGGGAAACGTGGAAAAGGTTACCCTGAAGGGTTCCTTTATCTCCCACAAGGCCAAGGGTAAGGAAGAGTACGTGGTGGAGCATGACTGCCCGGACCACACCGAGGCGGTGAACCTGATCATCAAGCTCCTGACCGACAAGGAGCACGGGGTAATCACCGATATGGGGATTATCAAGGCCGTGGGGCACCGGGTGGTTCACGGTGGCGATAAGTTTATCAAATCGGTCATTGTGGATGATGATGTGATGAAGACCCTGGATGAAGTTAAGGACCTGGGCCCCCTGCACAACCCCGCCAATATCATGGGGATTCAGGCGGCCAAGAAGGTACTCCCCAATGTGCCCCACTGCGCCATCATGGACACCGCCTGGCACCAGACCATGCCCCCCGAATCCTACCTCTACGCAGTACCCTACGATTGGTACGAGAAGCACTCGGTACGCCGCTACGGCTTCCACGGCACCAGCTTCCTCTACACCGCCAAACGGGCAGCGGTGCTCCTGGGCAAGGACCCCTACAAGACCAACCTGATCATCTGTCACCTGGGCAACGGCGCCTCGGTAAACGCCGTTAAAGACGGCTGCTCCTTCGATACATCCATGGGAATGACCCCCCTGGAGGGCCTCATCATGGGAACCCGGTCCGGTGATGCGGACCCCGCCCTACCCTTCTACGTGATGCGGAAAGCCGGCCTGAGCGCCGCGGAAATGGAAAGCGCACTGAACAAAAAATCCGGCCTCCTGGGTATTACCGGCCAATATGTGGATCGCCGGGACATCCAGAAGGCGACCCTGGCGGGTGATGCACGGGCAAAGCTTGCCCAGGACATGGAAGCCCAGCGGGTTAAGAAGTACATAGGCGGCTACCTGGCGACCCTTGGCCGGGTGGACGCCCTGGTCTTTACCGCCGGGGTTGGCGAATTTGCCTTTTTCATCCGGAAAAAGATCCTGGAAGGCCTTGAGGGTATCGGCATTGTCTACGATCCCAAAAAGAACGACCTTGCCTGCACCCGGAACACCGAAACCTTAATCTCCAAACCGGAATCGAAAATCCCGGTCTACATCATCCCCACGGACGAAGAACTGGTGATGACCGAGGACGCCTACGCACTGATGGCGGGGACCTACGATGTGCATACCAAATTCACCTATTCCTTCCAAAGCAAGGACTATGTGAACAAGGGCCGCGCCGAAGGCTTGAAGGAAGAGCTGAAGAAGAAGCCGGACCTGCAGTCGGTTATCGCCGTCCCCAAGTGAAGTCCTAGACCAAACAGAAACTGATCCCGCATCTGCGGCCGGAGGAAAACCAGGAATATTCCTGGTTTTCCCCGGAGCCTTTTCATCCGCCCGATATTGACCGCAAAAACCCGTCTTTGCCTAGTTTTTTGTAAAGAATAGAATTATATTATAGAAAGGAACCATAAATCCTTAATGACCGCTCGTATGAGGGTCGAATCGACCGGGCTTAATGCCGGTACAAATGCGCTGTGACCGCGTATACACACCGATGTGTGAAAGGAGTTTGTATGAAAGGTAATAGATCCTACATGGACATGGGGACGATCTTCGACGAGATCTTCGAAGCCGCCCAAAACTTCACCGATGAATTCCACCGGAATTTCAATCCCCTGGGAGCTGACCCTTCAAGGGGCGAGGGCTGCGGCCGCCGGGGCGCCAAGGGTAATTTCGATGAGAACATCGATTATTATCCCAACTATTCCTATCCCCCAATGAATGTCTACATGACCACCGACCGCAGCATGATCTTTGAGTTTGCCCTTGCCGGATTCAACGAAAAGGATATCAGCCTCTCCTTCCAGGGGGATTACATGGTGTTCTCCGCAACTTGTAACGAGGATTCCGGCTTTGATCTGTCCCAGGAGGAAAATTTCCGCTACTTCAAACGCCGGCTTAAAATGAAGGACATCGAAAAACAGAAATACTACGTCCCCTTGGACAAATACGCCCAGGAGCAGGTAAAGGCGGTCTACAAAAACGGTATACTCCGTGTCTCAATCCCCCCCAAGGACGAACCGGACCAAAACGATGGGATTAAGATTGAAATAATCAAAGAGGGTAACTAGAAACTATCGGTCCTGGCGCCAGACAACTTCGTATTCCAAGGGATTTTCCAGAACCAGAAGATCTACCAGGGGTATGTTGAAACGGGCCTCTTTCCCGCTAAAGGAGCCGCCCTTAACGGAACTCACCACGCCGGGGAAACCGATGGTTGCGGTAATGCGGGCGGCGGCAATCTCATCCGCCAGGGCTTTACCATAAAATGAACCCACCAAATCCAGATATTCCGCCTGGGAAAGGGGCTCCTCGGTTGCCGCCGGGGCCATAAGCGCCGAAAGGTAGTCACGAATATCCTGGGAAATCATTGTCAGCAACAAGGGAGCGGTACTCCGGTCCATGGCGATTAAAAGCCGGCTGTCCCCCGGGGAAGCCATGGGTATATAGGTGATAAACCGTTTTCCCCCCGCTTCAGCCCCGGAGATGGTGGGCAGGGCGAGAAACCGGTCTATCTGGGAGATACGGATATTCCCGGCTATGCCGGAGGGGCTCCGGTTTACCAGATTAACCGACTCGATACCCGGCGCCGCGGCCAAAGACTGGGCTATGGCCGGGCCGTTGATGACCGGGGCGTCCGGGGCTGCGGGTCTGGTCCCTCCAAGGGCTGCCAGGGAGCGGATCAGCGCCGTCATCCGGCTTTCCAGGCTTATCTCCAGGGTAATCTCCGCAGATCCGTCCCTGCGGAGATTACCGTCGATCCGGCCGGAACAACTAGCCAGAAGGGGAAGTATAAGAACGTAGAAATGAATAGCTTTTTTCACAAATATACCTCTATAATAGATATAATCATTTTTTGCGGGAGAGACAAATGGGTAATAGCACACCCTGGGCTTATTTGGATGCATATCGGGGAAAGATTTTTAACGGGACATGGCCTACCATGCCGGAGGCTTTCCGAATTACGGTTTCCCTGTATGGGGAGCGGCCTTGTTTTACTATTTACGAGCCGGACCGGATCAGCCTGAGCTATAACGAAGCCTTAAAAACCATTGAGGCCGTATCCCGGTGGCTATACAGCCGGGGGATACGTAAGGGAGATCGCATCGCCCTGACGGGGAAGAACTCCCCCGAGTGGACCGTAGCGTTTATTGCCATCCATTTTGCCGGCGCCGTGGTGATCCCCATCGACCATCAGATCAGGCAGGAGGAGACGGAACTCCTCATTAAAACAGCCAAGGCCCGTATCCTCTTTGTGGACGAAGAAAAGTACGAGCGCTGCGCAACAAACCTAAAGGACAGCCTGGCCGAAATAGTATCCCTTCGAAAAGGGGTGGGAACCTACCTGTACGACCTGGATGGACCGGTCGACCCAGAGGCTGCGCTTGAGCTCCCCGGCGAAAACGACCTGGCGGCCATACTTTTTACCTCCGGAACCATGGGGAAACCCAAGGGGGTCATGCTGAGCCACACCAACCTTCTATCGGACAGCTACCTTGCCCGGGGCCTCATCGACCTTATCCCGGAGGATATTTTTTACGCCCTCCTCCCCATACACCACGCCTACAGTATGACCGTCTTCATCGTGGTCATGACCGTGGGGGCGGAACTGGTGTTCGGCAAAAAGATGGTCACCAAGTTCATCCTCAAGGACCTGAAGCAAGCCCAAATCACCCTGTTCCTGGGTGTCCCCATGCTTTTCAACAAGCTCCTGGCGGGGATTATCCGGGGTATGAAGGCGAAGGGCCCCCTGGTCTATGGGATACTGTCGGCGCTCCTGGCCGTCTCGGGGGTTATCAAAAAGACCTTCAAGGTAAATCCCGGCAAAAAGATGTTCCGCTTCATCCTGGATCAGGCTTCTCTGGCCTCGGTAAAAACCTGCATCTGCGGCGGCGGCCCGCTGGCGCCCAGCGTATTCCGGAAATTCAACCAGTTGGGGATCAACTTTATCCAGGGTTACGGCCTTACGGAAACATCCCCCATAATCACCCTCAATCCGGTGGATCATTACAAGGAAACCAGCGTGGGTAAGGTGATACCCATGGTGGATATGCGGATACTCCGCCCGGACGACCGGGGTGTGGGGGAGGTCATCCTCAAGGGCCCGGTGGTGATGCAGGGTTACTACGATCTACCCAAAGAAACCGAAGCGGCTTTTACCTCCGACGGCTACCTCAAAACCGGCGACCTGGGCTACCTGGACGACGAGGACTATCTCTATCTTACCGGCCGGGCGAAAAATCTCATCGTCACCGATGGGGGCAAAAACGTCTACCCCGAGGAAATCGAAAACGAATTCCAGCTCTACGAGGAAATCGATCAGATCCTGATCCGGGGCTTTACGGCGGATAAAAAACTGAAAACCGAAGGCATCGAAGCCCTGATCTTCCCCAGCCCGGATTATTTCAATGCCGGACAATCGAAGGAGCAGATCCACGCCGAAATGGAGCGAATCATCTCCGAAGTGAACCGCCGTCTCCTCCCCTACCAGAAGATAGAACGGCTGAACCTTCTGGAAAAGCCCATGGAGATGACCACCACAAAGAAAATTAAGCGCGACACGGTGTAAGCCCCTATTTCCTGCAACCATTTATTCTCCTCAGGGTCTAAAAATTAAACTTGACATTTTCCTCTAAAATGTTATTATATTATTATGACAAAAAAGCAAATTTTGTCATGGAAGGGCAGAAAGTATGGCATTTGAGATAATCGCAACGGGAAAAGCTATTCCGTCAAACAGGGTTAGCAACGACGATTTGGCGCGCAGGATTGATACAAATGATGAGTGGATCCGTTCCCATTCCGGAATCGGGGCGCGGCATTTTGCGGATGAAAGTACCGCAAGCAGCGATTTAGCCCTGGAAGCATCCCTGCAAGTCCTGTCCATGACGGCGGAAAAGACCGGTGAGACCCTGGAAGAGCTTATCCTCAGCCTGGATCTGATTCTTTTAGGGACCGTAACCCCGGATTATTACGGAACGCCCGCCACAGCCTGCGTTGTACAGGCCAAATTGGGGGCAAAAAACGCCGCAGCCCTGGATATTACCGCAGGCTGTTCCGGTTTTATCTACGGATTAGAGTTCGCCGCAGGTTATTTGAGCCTAAACCCCGCCCGGACGCGGGCCCTGGTGATCGGTTCCGAGATTTTGTCCCGGGTAACCAACTGGGACGACCGCAGTACCTGCGTACTCTTCGGCGATGGCGCCGGGGCGGTTTTGATTGAACAAACCGGGGCCGATGCGGGCAAGCGGGGGCTCATCAGAACTAGCCTAGGTGCGGATGGTACCGGGGCGGAATGTATTATCAACCGCTGGGGCGGGTCTCGGCAGCCCTATAAGAAGGGCGAAATCGTGGAGTTTCCCTCGGTTCTCGAGATGGATGGCAGGGCGGTATATAACTTCGCCGTAAAGGCGGTAACCGGTACCATCGAAAAGCTCCTCACCGAGCAGGGTATCACCATTGATCAGGTGGCCCGGATCGTGCCCCACCAGGCCAATGCCCGGATTGTCCAGGCCGCAGCCAAGCGCTTAGGCATACCGGAGGAAAAGTTCTTTCTCAATATTGAAGAATACGCCAATACGTCGTCGGCATCGATCCCCATCGCCCTGGATGAACTCAACCGGGGCGGAAAAATTAAGACAGGGGACCTGATAATGACCATCGGTTTTGGCGCCGGATTAACCTTTGGAGGGAATCTAATCATATGGTAAACAATAAAACTAAGGCTGCATTTCTTTTCCCCGGTCAGGGCGCCCAGTATCCCGGCATGGCCCTGGATTTTCTCGCCCTGTCTAAGGCGGCGGCGGCACTTTTCGCCCTGGCTTCCGAGGCCATGGGCAGAGATATGGAAGCGCTGCTCCGGGATTCGGACGCCGAATTCCTCAAACGCTCCGACATAGCCCAGCCCACGGTCACCCTGGCAAACCTCTGTGCCGCAGCATTTCTGAAGGACCGGGATCTGAAACCGGTCTGCGTTGCCGGACACAGCCTGGGCGAATACGCCGCCCTGGTCTCCGCCGGAGTTATCAGCCCCGCGGATTGCCTTAAACTGGTAGTCGCCCGCGGTAAGGCCATGCAGGAAACGGTGGAACATATCGCCAAGCAGAGCGGCGGCGCTACGGATAGCGCCCCAGGTATGGCGGCGGTTATCGGTCTGGCCCCGGATCAGGTGGAAGCCCTGGTTAAATCTTTGGGCATTGCGGATCTCTATGCGGCCAACATCAACTCCCCCCGGCAGGTGGTGGTGGCCGGAACCGCAAAAGCTTTGGCGGCGGCGGAGGAAAAGTTTAAAGAAGCGGGCGCCAAGCGGGTCCTGCGGCTTCAGGTTGCCGGTCCCTTCCACTCCCCCCTCATGGCGGAAGCGGCGGACCTCTTCGGCCCGGCACTGGAATCGACCACCTTTAAAGACCCGGCGATTCCCCTGTTTTCCAACGTGTCCGGCAAGGCGGTAAGTTCCGGCGCAGAGGCTCGGGACTTGGCCCTACAGCAGATCACCTCCCCGGTGCGGTGGATCGCCGAAGAACACGCCATCGCCGCCCTGGGTGTAGAGATGGCCCTGGAAACCGGCCCGGGAAAGGCCCTGCAGGGGCTTTGGAAGGATTCGGGCGTCGAATTGCCGGGCTTCCCGGCAGGGAAAGTTGAAGAAATTTCGGCTCTGTTTAATAATTAGGACCTAAGGAGATTTTATGAGACTGGAAGGAAAGAAGGCGTTGGTAACCGGAGCGTCCCGGGGCATTGGCAGGGCTATTACGGATCGTTTCCTGGAAGAGGGGGCGGAAGTTTGGGGCCTGGGAACCAAGGAACCCGCGGATTTGCAGGAACGGATCTCCAAGTCCGGCGGCAAACTCCACTGGATCAGCGCCGATTTGGGGAAGGTCCAGGAAGTGGAAGCCCTTATCGATGGGGAAGTGAAAAAGGCCGGCGGCTTCGACATCCTGGTGAATAACGCCGGGATCACCAAGGACAATCTTTCCTTCAGGATGAGCCTGGAGGATTTCCAGAAAGTACTGGACGTGAATCTTACCGCCACCTTTATTATAGCCCGTACCGTAGGGCGGGACATGATACGCCGCCGCAGCGGTTCTATCATCAATATGTCCAGCGTAGTGGGAATCCACGGCAACGGCGGCCAGGCAAACTACGCCGCCAGCAAGGCCGGGGTAATCGGCATTACCAAGAGCCTGGCCCAGGAAACGGCGAGCCGCGGAGTGCGGGTCAACGCCATAGCCCCGGGGTTTATCGCATCGGACATGACCAACGCAATCCCCGAGGAAGCTAAGGGAAAGATGACCGAACACATCCCCCTTAAACGGATTGGTCAGCCCTCGGACATTGCGGAAGCAGCGCTGTTCCTTGCTTCCGACGGAGCGGCATACATAACCGGACAGGTAATCGCCGTTGACGGCGGAATGTTTATATAGTAAATATGTGTTAGTGGAGGAGTTTTGATGAAAACTAAGGTTGTTGTAACCGGTATAGGCGTGATTTCTCCCATCGGAAATACGGTGGAAGAATTTAAGCAATCCCTTATAGCGGGGAAAAGCGGCATCGGGAAGATCACCCAATTTGACACCACCGGTTTTGATGTAACCATCGCAGGGGAGGTTAAGGATTTTGATCCCTCCCAATGGATCGATAAAAAAGATTACCGGAAGATGGCGCGGTTCACCCAGTTTGCAGTGGCCGCTGCTGCCCAGGCGCTGGGGCAGGCGGATCTTTTGGAGGACGCAGAGGAAGGCCGGCGGCGGATCAAGGGTGACCCCAACAAAGCCGGGGTAGTCCTGGGAAACGGCATAGGCGGTTTCGATGTCGTCACCGAATCCTTCCGTAAACTTTTTGATAACGGCCCCAAGCGTATGCTGCCATTAACCGTACCCCTGATGATTAACAATGAAGCTGCGGGGAATGTCTCCATGGTTTTCGGTCTGCGCGGTCCCGCCTACACCCAGGTTACCGCCTGCGCTTCCGGCGCCGACGCCCTGGGCCAGGCCCTGGACCTGATCCGTTCCGGCCGCTGTGACGTGGTCGTTTCCGGCGGTACCGAAGCCTGTATCACCGCTTTCTCCATCGGCGGTTTCCAGATGCTCAAGGCGCTGTCCACCAAACGCTGTGACACCCCGGAAAAAGCCTGCCGCCCCTTCGATGCGGATCGTGACGGCTTCATCCTGGGAGAAGGCGCAGGAATACTGGTGCTGGAGACGGAGGAACACGCCAAAGCCCGGGGCGCTACTATCCTGGCGGAATTCGCCGGCTACGGCGGGAGCGCCGACGCCTACCACATCACCGCCCCGGATCCCTCCGGCGAAGGCGGCGGCACAGCCATGAAGTACGCCCTGGCGGACGCCGGCTTAAAGCCCGAAGAGGTGCAGTATTACAACGCCCACGGCACTGCCACGGAGATCAACGATGCTACGGAAACAAAGATGCTCAAATACGCCTTTGGGGATCACGCCTATAAGCTGAAGGTATCCAGTACCAAGAGCATGACCGGCCACTGTGTCGCCGGCGGCGGCGGCCTGGAAGCCATAGCCTGCATCCTCGCCATCCGGGAAGGATTTTTCCCCCCCACGATCAACCTGGAAACCCCCGACCCCGCCTGCGACCTGGACTATGTCCCCAACAAGGTCCAGTACGGCACGGTAAACGCCGCCGCCTCGGGCAACCTCGGTTTCGGCGGCCACAACGGCGTAGTAGTATTCAGGAAGTACAATTAGTATGAATGAAATTGAAGAGCTGCTGCCCCACCGCGTACCCTTCCTCTTTGTGGATACGATAGATACGGCGGACAAGGAAAAAATAATTGCCCGCCATGTGTTTACGGAAAAGGAATTCTTCTTTGCCGGACATTTCCCCGAATACCCCGTGGTGCCCGGTGTTATTCTGGTGGAAACCATGGCCCAATCCGGCGGCGCGGGTCTCCGCAAGCTGGGCATAATGCCCGGGAACGCCCTGTTTTTTCTGGCCACGGTGGATAAGGTAAAGTTCCGCCGCCAGGTCCGGCCCGGAGATGAGGTCCGCTCAGAAATAGTAAACCTGCGGGTTTCGCCGAAGATGATAAAGCAGTCGGGGAAAGCCTATGTGGGGGATGAATTAGCGGCGGAGGCGGAGTGGATGTGCCTGGTTAGTTCGGGAAATACGCAGTAATTCTAATTTTTGTGAGCGGTATCTTGTTTTAGTACTTGTCGGCATATACGGGCGGGGGAGGGGCATTGCGGGCGCTCACGTGCATGTAGAGTCTGCCTCCGCAGCCCCGCTGCGCGGGTCTACTACGGCAGGGAATTCCATATACGCTCGGCCCGCAATGCCCCTCCCCCGCCCGCCTTTGTCACATGTACGAGAAGAAGGCGTTTCGCACAACCTTTGTTAGGGCGTGTTTCCCGAACGGGATCGCATGATTTTGTTTCAGCGTTTCCCCAACTGTTTTTATACAGTATTTTCACCGACCTGCGTTTCAAATACTACATAGTTATAAACCGATAGCCCTTTTCATACAATTTATTGCGGTATATTTTATTTATTTAATCTATATGCTTTTATTTATTTCCTCTTCACTAATTTCTAAAAATCTATGGAGCCACATACTAATTTTTTCCTCTTTGGAATTCCAAAAAGATGCTTTCACCGACCATTGTGAAGCCTTTAAATTATCTTCTTTTTTGTCTAGTATTTTTTCAGATATAAGTCGAATAAGAATTTTTCTATTAACTTCCGCAATTTTACCTGTTTTATTTTTTTGATAAAACCAAACACCTTCTGTCGGACTTACTAATGAAACAGCTCCGCCATCACTTTCATTTACACCATATCCCGAAGTACCTTCTGTTGAATGATAGCAATAAGATGAACCATTAAATTTTTCAATTAATTTTTGATATAGAGCTTTTAGTTTTAATATCATTTGTTTTCGTTCTTCATTTAAACTTGATTCATTTTCAACATACCCATCAAATTCATCTGATGTTATTGTTTTATAATGATATTTTTTTGAATTCTTAGTTGAAACGATATCTTTTTTTACTTCATTACCAAATAATTTTGGTATCACAATTTCATATTCTTTATATTTATAATATTCCAGTTCAACAGCATATATATCAAATTTCGAATTTTGATTTATGTATATAATCAAATCCTTTAAGGATGTTTGCAACTTATCCATCAAAACAACAAATTTTATATTACCTGAATTAAGGTTATCAGAAATAGTAATCATTTTATCAGAAGCATCATCCGTTGTAAAATATTTTTTATATACGTCTTCAAAATTCATTCCGAATTTCTTTTGCGTATGATAATTCAATTGGGTCACAAAATTTTCAAAATCTGTTACATATTTCCACAAAGAAGCCCCATAATCCAGGACTTGAGCAACTACAGTTCTTTTGTCTTGATTTTTAAAAAGTTTTGTTTCTATGACATAAATATTACCGTTTTCATCAAACCCTAAACCATCTATTGGACCGCTCTCTGTTCGAAATTCCCTTGCGGCAACAAACAATTTAATATCGTCATCAATGTCATAAAGGGGTATAACATTAGGATTATTATAAATATATTCCTGAATATTGCTTTCTAATCCAAATTCTGACGGCTCTATTTTTTCGCCATCTTGATTATTCGTCGATATAATTATCGCCATTATTCCTCCGGTAATGTACCGTTATTTAATCTGCTTTCATAAGTATTTTCTTTTAAACACCTGTTAATTATATCCGTTTGATCCAAAGGTTCCCCCATTGTCCAATATGTATAACCATCGTAATCAAAATATCCAATTTTCATTTTATAAAATATACCATCGTATCCATTTTCCCTAATATGCATAACTGTCTTCATAAACAAATTATAGTCAACTTTTCCCCTTACAATATATTCATGAGGCCACTTTGGATAAGTTTTTGCATATGTCCATTTAACATCAGCTGTAAAACCTATAATTTCTTTATCAAATTGTTTTCCTCTATTCATAGATTTATTATGGTATTATTTTTTACTCTATGTCAATATATTTTTTATCAGCTTAGACGCAATTACAAGCCTTTCCCGTACTGCCGATAAAGGCGGGAAGGGGAGGGGCATCTCTGACGCTCGTGCATATGGAATTCCCTGCTGGAGGAGACCCGAAGGGGCTCCGCAAGCAGACTCTACATGCGCACGAGCGCCAGAGATGCCCCTCCCCTTCCCGATTTTGTCACACATATGAGGAGAAAATTTTTCGCATAACCCTTGTTACCGCGTATTTCCTGCCAGAACGCATTATGTTTGTTGTTCTATTAGCTGGTCAATTCCATGAAAAACACGGCGGGTAAAAATACTAATACCTATCATTATCAATCCGGAAACATAAAACGGAAGATAGGCGCTGCTTCCTATCTTTTCAAAAACAATGCCGTACATGAACTGACCCAGAGGATTTGTACACATACAAATACATATAACGCATGAAATAACTTTTCCGGTTAAATTTTTCGGCGTTAAAATTTGCAGGTTAGTCATTATCTGAATTTGAAACACTGTTGACAGCGCCACTAAAAGACCGCCCCCAATTACTAAAATACTGTAGATTGCCATTGGTGCTTTTAGTGTTTGTAATGCAATTCCCCCTATAAGCATGGATAAGGAGCACCCGATTAAGAGAAATGGGCTTGCCCGTGATTTCAGTTTCTTTGACAATACTCCTGCGAGCAGCCCGCCCAATAGAGCGCCGGCGGCTAATACACCTTGCGCGTATCCGTATAAGCGATTGGCGGTATTCAGCGTGAATCCCAAATGCTGCGTAATTAAAACCGGAAACCCAATTAAAATCAAAGAGGTTAAAAATAAATTAAGCGCGGCATATATTAAAGAAGCTTTCCAGAGAACAGGCCTCTCCTTAAACATAAAGACAAAACTTTCTTTAAGGTCATTGAAACCGGTAACAAATATATTTCCCGTTGTTTTCCTTTTTTCAAACGGAATATGAATAAAAATTTCCATCACCGCGGACGCGAAAAAGCAGCCAACACTTACATATAGGATAGGCTCTAATCCGACAATGGAGAACAAAATACCGCCGATCACCGACCCAACCATACTGCCCAGGGAGCTAATCAGATTTATTACCGAATTCCCCTGCATTATATGTTCCATTTCTACCAGAACAGGCACGCTTGCCTGAACCGCCGGCTGGTAAGCGCCCTGTATCCCGTATAAAATAATCATGGTGACTGCCATAAGCGGCACAATATCTATTTTCCCCGACAACACATAAAACAGAAAAATGAGGATCGCGGTACTGAAATCCAGAATCACCATGATGTTCCTCTTGTTAAGGCGGTCGGCAATGATCCCCCCTATGGGGAACAGTAAAAGCATGGGAATAAAAGATACTGCCAGGATTGTCCCAAACAAAACGGACGAACCTGTTTTATTGAGTAAGTAAAGCGGCAGGGCAAACCGTACTATCTGATTGCCAAATATGGAAATAATCTGCCCTATGGCGACAAGTATAAAATCTCTTTGGAATATCGTTTTTTTATGCATAATTAATGGTTAAATCTCCCCCGAAAAGGCATTATTTTTGTTTCCTTGGAAACATATTCAGCCTACCATTATTTTGTTTCCTTGTCAACATATTTTTTTGAGAAATTTCCAAAAAAAAGGCTGCCTATTCGGGGTAGTTTAAGATCACACTTTATGCGCCGTGATTATCGTGTTGCTGTTCACATTGATGGTCAACACATAGCCATCGCCATGGACATACCAATTTTTGCCCTTTTTGATAATAGACTTGTTATCAGTCCTGTCTACTGCCTGCTTACACCAAGCAACTACGTCATCAGTATCCAAACCGAGATTCCTCTTGATACGTACAACGCCCATTTCCGTAGTATGTAATTTACGTATATCTATTTTAGACATATACCATCCAGTTTTTTTATTTCTTCATCCAAATGCAGGCTATACTTTTCCACGAAGCCCAACATACTGTCAAATTGTTTCTCACTTACCTGCTCAAACACCGCTTTATCCCGCTCTTGAAACTCTTTGTGCAATTCCTCATGGACCTTATTAATTACTTTCCCTTGCTTAGTAAGTCTAAAATAAATTTCTTTTCTATTATCCGGCTTCTGATAACTTTCGATAATACCTTTTTCTATGAGCTTTTTAGTTAATTTAGTTATAGCGCCGCGGGTCATATAAAAAGACTCCGCAAGTTTTGTAACATTAGAATCCCCATTCCTTCCAATGTATTCGACACAATGTACTTCAGAAGACTTATACCCCTTAAGACTCCTTTCCATCTTAGCCTTATTAAGCCAAACCATCTTATTAAACAAGTCCCTGAAAGCCATCATAACCCGTTCTTCTTTATTCATACCCTGGAAACCCAACCCCCGCGAACAGGAACACGATGACACATTTCCTGACTTATCGCATATACGGGCGGGGGAGGGGCATTGCAGGCGCTCACGTGCATGTAGAGTCTGCCTCCGCAGCCCCGCTGCGCGGGTCTACTACGGCAGGGAATTCCATAATACGTTCGACCTGCAATGCCCCTCCCCCGCCCGCCTTTGTCACATGTACGAAAAAAAAGCTTTTCGCACAACCTTTATTAGGGTGTATTTCCCGGACGGGATCGCATGATTTTGTTTCAGCTTTTTCACCGACCTGCGCGCCAAATGATATTTAGCAGCCGTGACCAGCTCCGGTTATACAACCTTTCCTAACCATAACTTGGCATCATGGAAACCCAACCACCGCAAACAAGAACACGATGACAGATCCTCCCCGCACTTCCGACACAGACGGGAGGGGGCGGATATGTCCCTAGCTGAATGTATTATAAAGCTTCCCCCATCATGAAAACACAATCTCTGCGAACAGGAACACGATGACAGATCCTCCCCGCACTTCCGATAAAGGCGGGAGGGGGAGGAGGTGTGCCCGGCGTGCATGTATATGGAATTCCCTGCCGGAGGAGACCCGCAGGGGCTCCGTAGGCAGACTCTACATGCACATGCACGCCGGGCACACCTCCTCCCCCTCCCGATTTTGCCGATAAGTCCGAGAAAAGACCTGTCATCATTATTCCCCGGCCTATTCCCCCGCCCCGATGACCTCCGCATAACACCGCAGCAAAGTCCCATTATCCCCGGTAATAAAACTGTGGCTCGCTTCTATCCGGGAAGGCGCCTTGGCAATAAATATCGCCGCCACCTTGAGCTTCCGCTCGCTGTGCGCCGCATCCCGCAGGAGCAGGTAGCTGATCACCAGGTCCGTGGCCATTTCCACGAGCCGCCTGGAATGGTAGCTGAGAAACTGCTCGTGCCCTTCGCCCTTGTAGGCTTTCACGTAGTCCAGGGTGGCGTCAAAGATCTTCCGGGCGGCGCGGACCTTGGCTATAAGATCCGCGGCGTAGGAAAAGTCCACCTGATCGTATTCGTCCAGGATGGACTGGGCTATGCCGGAGGTAACCGGGCCGATGGCGGCCACCACTTGGAGCTGGGTGGTCCCTTCATAGATGTTGGTAATCCGGGCGTCACGGTAGTGGCGTTCGGCGTTGAACTCCTTCATATATCCTGTGCCGCCGTGGATCTGGATGGCGTCGTAGGCAACCTTGTTCGCCATCTCCGTGGCGTAGGCCTTGACCAAGGGGGTAAAGAAACCCGCGAGTTTGGCGTACCGCTTCTTGTCCTCCACAATATCGCCCTTCTGATCCGGGTGCGCCTCGGAAAAGTCTTCCAGCACTTCCTTGAGATCCACAAAACGGGCGGTTTCGTAAAGCAACGTGCGGCCCGCTTCCACCGCAACCTTCATCTCGGTGAGCATCTCGAACACCGGCGGCAGGGTCCGTACCGACACGTTGAACTGGATGCGCTTGGCGGCGTAAAGATCCGCCTCCCGGTAGGCCGCTTCGGCTATGCCCACCGCCTGGGCGGCAATACCGAGCCGGGCGTTGTTCATGAGCCACATGGTGTACTTGGTGAGTCCCCGTTGGCGCTCGCCCACTAATTCTGCGGGGGCCTTGTTAAACTGCAGCTCGCAGGTGGGGGAACCGTGGATGCCCAACTTGTGTTCCAGCCGGCGGATAATCATCTTGTCGTCCCGCTCGTAGAGGAAGAACGATAAGCCCCGGGCGCCCTTACCCTTTTCTTCGCTGCGGGCCAGGACCAGGCCGACAGTTCCGCAGCCGTTGGTGATAAAGCGCTTAACCCCGCTGAGGTACCACTTACCATCCTCGCCCTGAACCGCCTTGAGGTTTACCGCCTGAAGATCGCTCCCCGCATCGGGTTCGGTTAGTATCATTGATGAACCCCACTCGCCGGAACAGAGCCGGGGCAGTACCGCCTGTTTCTGTTCCTCGGACGCAAACTTGTTGATGGTCTCGGCGATATCCTGCTGGAGCCCGAAGTTAAGGGCCGAAGCATCGGCGCGGGAGAGGAGCTCCGAGGCGATGCACAGTATCGTTGAAGGCATGTTGAGTCCGCCGTAGCGCCGGGGTATGCAGAAGCCCATGAGATCCGCCTGGGCGAACATGTCCATCGCCTTTTGGGTGGCGGGGTTCAGAGTCACCTGGTTTGTCGCCAGGTCCAAAAGCGGGCCCTCCTCGTCAACCTTGGGGGCGTTGGGGGCGATAAACTCGCCGCACATTTCCCCAATGATGCTCAGAACCCGTTTGTAGGAATCCCTGGCGTCCGCAGCATCCTTGGGCGCGTAGGAAAATTGTTCAGCCTGGGTAAATTCCTCTTCCTTGAAACGGATAATCCGGTCCAGGTCCAGGTGTTCCAGGTGAAATAAAATATCTTCGTTATCGTTTAAAAAGTTTTCCACTTGTATACTCCTATAAAAAGCGGCTTTGCCGCACGTTAATCGGAAGTGTTACGAAGTAACACACTGCTCCTTATACCCGGGCCTTATAGGCCTTGATCATCCGGGGGATCACGTCAAACAGATCCCCCACTATGCCGTACTGGGCAATGCCGAAAATCGGCGCCTCAGGATCCGTGTTGATGGCGATGATCCGCGCCGAACCGTCCATACCCGCCCGGTGCTGGATGGCCCCGGAAATACCGCAGGCCACGTAGAGCTTCGGCCGCACCGTGGTGCCCGTCTGCCCTACCTGGTGGTCCTTGCTGATAAAGCCCGCGTCCACCGCCGCCCGGGATGCCCCCACTTCGGCGCCTATGGTTTCCGCCAGTTCCCGGATGAGGTGGAAATTTTCCTTGCCCCCCACGCCGAAGCCGCCGGACACAATGATGTTGGCGCCCTTGAGGTTGACGGTCTTTTCCTGCAGCACCCGGTCAATGATCTCCGATGGGAAATCTGCGGCGCCGAGACTCGCAGGAACCTTAACGATAGTAGCCTTCCGGGAAGTGTCCGGAGTGTTCATCCGCATCACCCCTTCCCGAACCGTAGACATCTGGGGTTTCTTTTCCGGGCACACAATAGTAGCAATTATGTTGCCCCCAAAGGCGGGCCGGATCTGGTAGAGGATGTTCTTGTAATCCGTCTCCCCCTGCTTGTGGTCGCCGATTTGCAGATCCGTACAGTCCGCGGTAAGTCCAACCTTGAGGTAGGAAGCCACCCGGGGAGCCAGATCCCGGCCGGTAGTGGTGGCGCCGTAGAGGACTATCTGGGGCTTGTAGTCCGAGATCACCTGAATCATCAGTTTTGTGTAGGGAACGGGGGTGTAGTGTTTGAGTTTGGGCTCCTCATAGAGGTAGACCGTATCCGCCCCAAGGCTCGCCAGGCGGGGGACCTCCTGGGAAACCTTTTCCCCAAAGAGGGCCGCACTAACGCTAACCCCCAGTTTATCCGCCAGCTCCCGGGCTTTGGAAACCAGTTCCAGGCTCACCTCCGCCAGGTTTCCGCTGTCCTGCTGGATATATACCATCACGCTTAAATCATTACTCATCTCTTTTGCTCCTGTTAAGCGGGTTTACTTAACCCAGGGTATGATCCGCGATAAGCTCGTGGACCAGTTCCGTAATCCCCTGCTCGCCGGGATCGATAAATTTGATTTCCCCCGCGGTAAGGACCACCGAATTGATGTTCTTCACCTTCGTAGGGGAACCGGCCAGGCCGCACTGATTGGGGTCCGCTTTGATCGCCGGAATATCCCAGAGCGCCAGGGCTGAACTATCGGCCGCCGGAGCGGCCTGTTTGTGGGTCATCAGCCGCTTGGCCGAAGCAGGCCGGGGCGCCTCCCCTTCATCGGTAAAGGTAATCAGCACCGGGAATTTGGCCTTCACCCGTTCCCAGCCCCCTTCGATGGAACGTAGGGCGGTGATTTCCTTCTTGGCGGGATCCACCGTCTCGACCTTGGAAACGCAGGTAATCTGGTTGATCCCCAGTTTTTCCGCAGTCTGCGGTCCCACCTGGGCGGTATCCCCGTCTATGGCCTGCCGGCCGCAGAGCACCAGATCGTAGTTTCCTATCTTCTCGATGGCGCATTTCAGGGCGTAGGACGTAGCCAGGGTATCCGCCCCGGCAAAGCCCCGGTCCGACACCAGGGCGGTAAAATCCGCTCCCCGGTAGAGACATTCCTTCAGGACCGTCGACGCCGCCGGGGGCCCCATGGAAATCACGCTCACCTTCGACCCGGGAAATTGATCCTTGAGCAGCAGCGCCGCCTCAAGCCCGTAGAGATCCTCGGGATTAAAAATCGCCGGCAGGGCGGCGCGGTTAACCGTACCGTCTTCCTTCATAGCCTGACCGGTGATATTTTGGGTATCCGGAACCTGTTTAACCAAAACGATGATATTCAAACCCATCTATGAACTCCTAGTTTCACATTTCTCCTAAAAAGATTTTATATATACTACCTTTTATATGAAAATTCCGCAAGAGTTTTTCAGTTTGGGAAGCGGCCTTTAGCGTAGCATATCGGCAAAACGGGCGTGGGGAGGGGTACACCCGTCTTCATGTGCATGTAGAGCCTGTCTCCGCAGCCCCACTACGTGGGTCTACTACGACAGAGAATTCCATATACATGAAGGCGGGTGTACCCCTCCCCACGCCCGCCTTTGTCACATAGTACGAAGAAGGAGCTTCCCCGGTTGGGTTCACATACCGGAGTGGCAGGCTGGGTAGTGTTATAGACTACTGATATGTAATACAAGGTGTCATACAAGGTTAAGTGGCGTCGGCCAATTTTGTCTTTATCTGTTCCAGAGTATAGCCTTGCTCCATAAGCTCAATAACCTGGTTTTGGCCTTCCCTATAGCTTTGCCGTTCCCGGCCTGCCTGGTCCGCTCGTCATCGTTTAGCTCCATCACCAACGCAACCGCTTGCTTAATCGCAGGGTCTTTTTCCGCTACCATGGCCATCTCCTCCGGGTTTTGGGCCTTAAAAAATTGCCCCCAGTTAAATAAGCGTCCGCCATCCGACTCTTGGGGTAGCTTACCCAGTTCCAGGACGTTTATCGCTATCAGATCCGTAAATTCTGCCCCGGACTGGCTGTTTCGGATGCTATACC
>NZ_JAJQRB010000073.1:0-14518 GCF_046533075.1 Treponema primitia
AAAACAAAAAAAAACCACCCACTAAAAAATTTCCTTTTTAAAAAAAAAAAAAAAAAAGTTTTTTTTCCCCCCCCCCCCCCCCCCCCTACGGTTTAATCTGATCTTTTTTCCCCTGCTGATTATTCTGTCCGCCTTTCTTATCGGCTGTCCACCAGATGGCGGCGGTGATGAAAAGGATACTGTTGTTACGCCAACGGCAAATCCTCCCGCCGGGGCAGTTGCTTCAGGCGCCACAATCACCCTTTCTACCACCACGACGGGGGCAGCCATCTATTTTACTACCGATGGGACCCCTCCCACTGAAAATAGTACGTTATTATATTCGAATCCCATTCCCATAACGTCTGCCGTTACTATTAAGGCGATCGCTGTAAAGTCAGGCATGAATGCCAGCGGAATATTAACGGCGGCTTATACCATTACAGTTACAAATACTCAAAAATCTATTACCTTAACTGATTTCAATGATGAGTATACCGGTGAATGGACAATAATGCTTTTGTCCTCTCCTATTATACCGAATCCGAGCAGCGATATAGTGGCAGCGTATCAAGGCTTTCCCGCCGAAACCACCCTTTCCGGAAGCCTGTATCTCGTTACTGAAGAAGGCCCCGGTGACCCTTGGACCGGAACCGGGAATTATTATCTCTATTTAGCTCCGCGGCGGCCGGGAGAGCATCCTACCGTAAAACGGTATAGGAGTAAAAACACGGTAGCTATTAATGATACCATAACAACGTATTCCTTTACTGGACATTTTGATATTCTACCAAAGGTTATTGGAGAAAATCTTACTTTAACCGGAAAGGTATATGCCAGGTCCGGAGGAACTCTTACTCCGGTTACTACCGGCACAGTAAAAGTCTATTGGGGGGGTAATAAAGAAACCGATCCTGTTGCAACCGGTACAATTACTGGCTCAATGATCTCCATACCTATTGTAAGAGGTGATAATATACTTTCACTTGTAAAAGATGTTCCGCCGTATAATGCAGAGGGTATTACAATAACTCCAAATGATTTAAAGGGCGGTAACTTTGAATTATATCTTGAAAGCGGTGAACATTTGAATATTGAAGGAGATGGTGTAATAGCAGGTTCCGGGAATATGGGTGGATTTTACGTATATGTTGATAAAAATGCCACTATAAAAGGCACTTCTCAAAGCGGAGAAATTTCCAGAATATATGATATGACCTTAAATCAAGGTTGGAATTTTTGCTCCACGATTTTAACTGACGGCGTTTTAACAATAAAAGCGGCCGACTTTGACACAACCAATTATTGGTGGGCATACTAAAATAGCCCAAGGCGCCTGGGACTATCCCTCCCCGGCGTCTTGGGCTCTTCTTTTTTCCCGCAGCCTAATGGATAAGGCTGGGGTTTTCAACTAATATAGGTGTATGAAAAGCCCCGTTAGAGCAGGTATCCTCTTCTTTACTGTTTTTATCATCCTATCGGTGATCCTATGCATCCTGTTTTGGCCCTTTATTACCCGGCTGCGTTTCCCCGAATACCGGGATCAATTCGGCCTCTGGATAGAAAAGCAGGGCTTTAGGGGCGTGTTGATTTTGTTGGGTATTCAGATTCTGCAGATCCTTGTGGCGGTCATACCCGGGGGACCCATGGAAGTTCTGGCCGGCGCTGCCTATGGCGCCCTGGGTGGATTGGGTATATGCCTTCTGGGCAGCTTCGCCGCCTCAACTGCCATATTTCTTGCGGTAAGGAAATTCGGCGCTCCCCTGGTTATCCGTTTTTTTGGCCGGGAACTGACCGATAAATACACCTTCCTTGGGGATACCCGGAAACTTTCCCTGGTACTATTTCTGCTTTTTCTGATCCCCGGCCTCCCCAAGGATACCCTTACCTATATAGTTCCCCTGGGGAATATCAAACTATCTAGGTTCATCATCATTTCCAATTTTGCCCGTATCCCGGCGATACTCACTTCTACTATTTTAGGCGATTCCATGATCAGCGGTAATTGGTTAATGATATCCATATTTTTTCTAATCATTGCCGCCATGGGCATACTGGGACTGCTCTACGGGGAGAAAATGATCGGACGGTTCAGGCAGAAAAACTGATATTCTTACTCAGCTTTTTTTTCTTTACGCGCCTGCAGAGGAAGGGCTTCCAGGTAATTGTCCAGCAGTATCCGGTCCACATCGGGGAGGAAGATAAATTCCAGGGACATATCGGGGCTGGTACGGACCACCCGGCATATGGGGGTGATAAAATCTTCGCCGATACGGAGGGAACATTCGGCGAGCTCCATATTTTCTTCCAATGTATCCAGGTTCGCGGTGCTTTCGGGGAGGAAAGAGATACCCGTGGAGGAAATGGTTTTTACCTCACCGGGGATTAGGCCTTTGTTCACCGGGTTTACCACGCAAATTCCCATTTCCTTAGGATCATCAATGTGGTAGCGGTTGTTTCGGCGTTTTTCTTCCAGCTGCAAATACCGGCTTAGGAGCCTCTGGAGCTGATCCACCTCCGAAGGCTTGGTCAGGTCTTCGGAAACGATACCGCTGACCCCCATATAGAAGGCCTTGGATGCCTCTTCCATAGTAAAATTCGGCCCCTTAAGGATGATGATAGGGCATTCCGCCTTGGAATGGGCGTAACGAACGAATTGAACCAGCACTTTCCAGTGCCGTGGGAAGTCCTTTGCACTGATAATAATGGTAGAAGGCTCTATTTCTTCAATATTATCCATAGCCTTGAGGACATACTGATACCGGATTAGATCAAAACCCAGGGGTTTGATGTTTTGGGATATCAGATTTAGAATCTCATCTGAACCAAGGATAACCAGTAATTTCATTCGGTCCCCAAATTTAATACCGTATAATCGACGATGGTCCATACATCGTCCTTTTGGCGCAAATAATAGGTATAGCGCTTCCTTTCAATATAGTTCCCCGTCTTAAACTTTTCCAGTACCGAAACCGTGCCCTCTTCGGCGCTGTAGGTGGTGCGCTCGATCTGGAACTCCATGGGGATGGTGGCGATATCCCCATCGGTGACCTCCGACTCAAGCTCGCTCCGGTACCGGGCCAGCATACGCCGGCGACCCTCTTCGCTTTCCGCAAGCCACTGGCGCTGGCGGGGGGCATTCCGGATTAGCATGGTTTCCAAGTCCAGGTAGAGGAAGAATTTTTCCCACTGGCCCTTCTGCCGGGCGCTAAGGATATAGTTTACCACCTGATCCGGGGGTAATTTTTCCCGAACCAGGTTGGCGTTGGTTTCCACATCCAGCGCCAGGGGAACGCCTCCGGGGCCGGGCAGGGCGGGGGGCCTGATGTTGAGGCTGAGCCGGTTGGATTCCAGGGGGACGCCGTTTGAGTTCATCGCTACAGGGGTGTTGATGGTGTTACGATACAGTTCCGGGTACATCCGTACCTGGACTACATAGGAACCGCTCCGTGTTAAGCTGGCGTAATTCCGCAGATCCTCCACAAAGGAGAAGGATTCCCCGCTTTCCACAGAAATATCCCGAAAAAACACCTGCTGACTGGTGGAACGCCGCCGGATCAGGATATCCGCAGGATCCACCGTCAGGTTTGTCATTGTTCGTATATCGAAGTCGATGGAAAAGGCCCGATCGTCCGCCAGCCTGAACCGGTAGCTTGAGGGGCTCGAATTGGTGACAGTGATCTGTACAAGAATAGGATCGTCCTGGAGATAGTAAATCCGCTTGTCAAAATACCGGATGCTAAGCCCTATATCGGCAAAGGCGGATACGGAAACGAGACCCGCCAGGAGGAGGAGGGCAAGGAATATTCTTTTTCGATGTTTCACCGCAAAACTCCATTTACAGGATTCAAGAAAAACCCAGTACTATATTATAGTAATCGGCAAACGGGTGGGAAAACCTTAGTGATTAGGGTGCCAGTATTATTTACATAACAAACGTATAGTTAATTTTAAAAAAAAATTATAATTTTTTTCGAAAAACACCCCATTCTGCATTGAGAGATGAATTTTATTTTATAGAATCGCCCTATAAGGGACTAAAAATGGAAAACTACGAATCAGCCTTCAGCCAAATCTCAGAGCGTCAAGACACACCCGTACGCAGGGTTTCTCCAACTGCCGGTTCCGGAACTTTAAACCAGGATGAAATTGATCAATTATTGACCGCTATAAATCCCAAACTGAAAACAATGAAACGCAAGCCAAAAACTCGTTTTACACGGCATCAATCCAATGCTATTAGCTGCAAAGAAAATAAAATAATTTTGATACATTATACATTTTGCGGTACATTTGAGCTCGATTTAAATCGTGTTTATTCACAGCCTGTCAAAATGCAGGATTTTGTTATAGCAAAGCCTAATGGGTTATGGGTTTCGATGGAAGATGCCGGCGGCTGGGAAAAATGGTGTATAGATAATGACTTCCATCCTGAAAAACTGAAAAAACAATTTAAAATTGAATTAAAGGAAAGCACTAATATACTATCCATCAATAATGATAATGACTTTAATGAATTTGAAAGGCGATACCGTATAACGGCAAACAATGAGAAAGAAAGCGGATTCCAACCGATAAAATGGTCCATGGTAATTAAAGATTATCAAGGTATTATAATAACAAAATATTTTGAGGAAAGACGGTTGAGCAGTATGTGGTATAATGGTTGGGATTGTGTAGGCGGTTGTATTTGGGATTTAAGGGCGGTAAAGGAGATAAGAATAATAAATGATAAATTATAGATCAAATTATGGACATTCTGAAATTTTAAATCAGGAAGAAATTGATCAATTATTGAGCGCTATAAACGACGACGATACCGAAACAGAATCGACGTACAAAAAACAAACTCCGAAAAATCAAGACCTTATAGCCATTGAAACCGACAAATATAATTTTGTGACCATTGAAAACCTGGATGATCTTTCACAATATTTATCAGACAGAAAAACGCCTGAAGAAACCTATGGTCTATATACGCATGACATAACAACCCTTAAATTTTTTGATGATAAAAACGGGGAAAAAATACTTGCCGATATTGAACGAAAAAATGAGGATCAGGGAATGGGAAACAGAAAAATTCCTGGAACTAAAATTAAACTTATCAACTATTCCTATTGCCCAAAATGTAATGCCGTTTATAGTATGCAGGATTTAACAGGTTATTATGCTCATCCAAAGTCAGACCCGCAATTCAAAAATTTAGCTGAACAATACCGGCAGGATACAAGGGTTTGCTGCCATGAATGCGGGACCTATTTCTTACCGACTTTAATTATTTCCGATGGTACCCCCAAAAATGAAATCCAGCATCTCTGCAGGGTTCAGACAATCCAAGGTATTGAAGGGTTCTATAAAGAAGTATTTAAGAAAAATGTCCTTACAAGGAATAAAAAAAACTTTATTGAATATGGAGATACCAGGAATATCTGGAATGATATTCTTCTGGAAGAATTAACACCTAAACCAACATTGATTGGGAATTTAATACAGTATTCGCCTGCTAATTGTATTATCAATTTAGTTGACGGTACTAATGTGAAAAAGGGTGATTTGTTATATGGTGGATGGAGCGGCTCGGATTATAAGGACTATTGGAAATAAAGGAATAATTTAATATGAATGAATATTTTGAATTTGAAGATGGTACATTTTGGGCGGCACGTTCTCTTGGCAATCAACTTTTTATTGAACAAGGTGATATTAACAATTACCTGGACCCGGAACAGATGGTTTATGATACCGATAACAATCCTCGCTATCATTCTGTTTCAATCAAAACCTTCTCAAATGAGAAAGAAGTCGAATCTGAAGGATTGCAGGAAGCTAATGAAAAAGCTAAAATTGCCCTTTCGAAAGATACGCTCTTTTGGGATGAAGCATTGTTCAGAAATCCTCGGCTGCTTTTTTTTATGCCATCAGAGCTTAAGACATCAGAATTATGTATGAAACTTGTTAAACGCAATGGGTTAATTCTGCGATATATTGAAGATGAAAAAAAATCTGAATCGCTTTGTTTTTATGCAGTACGTGAAAATCCTCGTGCACTTGAATTTGTACCTGATCAAATCAAATGCAGTGGGGTACCTGGTATTAAATTATGTATGATGGCTGTAAAAAATTATGGTGAAACATTGCAATTTGTTCCGGAATCTGTAAAATCAGAAGGATCACAGGCAATTGAAATTTGTAAATTAGCGGTATTTTTCGATGGTTGTGCCCTGCGTTATGTCCCGGAAAAATTAAAAGATAAGGACTTATGCATAAATGCCGTTAGAAATAATATTTTTGCCATTAACTATGTACCTCAGAAACTTAAGACAAAACAATTGTGCAGGTTAGTATTCAAATCAAAAGAAAGAGATTGGCGTGGTTTTGATAAAGATATGCCTCCGCTTTTAAGTTCAATCCCTAAGGAATATATATCAAAAGAAATGTGCTTTGAAGCTGTTGATATCGATTTACCTTCTTTGAAGTATGTACCCAATAATTTTTTGGATGATAAAGTATTTATTAAAAAACTTTATAAAGTAGCTGTGGAAAGGAATGGATGTGAAGCGTTAAAGCATATACCCGCCAATTTTATAGATTCAGAATTATGTATTTTAGCAGTTAATTACCCTGTTGATATTGATATTAATTTGATTCCCGAACAGTTCAGAACCAGACAATTGTATCTTGATGCAATTAAAAATGATCAATGTGTTGATGTTATGAAACAAATTCCGGAGGAATTTAAAACTTTAGATTTTTATCATGATGCAGTTAAGCTTAATGGTAATGCATTACAACATGTTCCGTTAAAATATCAAAATGAAGAGATGTATTTTGATGCTGTACGAGAAACAGGATGTGCTATACAATTTGTACCCTTAGAATATCAAACTGCTAACCTTGCTCATGAGGCAATTAAACATGAGAAATATGGCATGGCATTTTCTTATATTAGGGATAATCTTAAAACAAAAAAAATGTGTTATGATGTCATAAAGAAAAAGGGGCTAATGATTCAAGATGTACCGAAAAAATATCTTACAAAGAGTTTTTACCTTCTTGCGGTAAAAAATCACTTTGGCGTTTTTAAATATTTACCACGTGAATTTAGGTCAGAAGAGTTTGCACTTGCTGTAGTAAGTAAATTCAGCATGGGATTGCAGGAAATTCCGGAAGAATTAAGAACAAAAAAAGTATGTCTTAAAGCAATAAAAAATTCGTCATATGACAAAAATGTACTTAAATATGTACCGGAAAAATACTTAACTCCAAGTTTCTGTTTGAAAACCGTTAATCAAAGCCCTGATAGTTTAAAATATATACCTGAACATTTCAAAAGCTTAGGACTGTGTTTTGCTGCTGTTCTTGGTGGAAAATGGGAAGGAAATGTTTTGAGTTATATCCCTAATGAGATAAAAACCAGAACATTCTGTATGTTGGCTATTAAAATAGACAGAAGCAATTTAAAAAACATTCCTGACGAGTATAAAACAAAAGATCTTTACTTGAATTTAGTTAAAAATGATGGTTTAGCATTAAAGTATGTACCCGGTAATTATATTAATAAGGAGATGTGTTTATCTGCTGTTAAACAAAATGGCTATGCATTAGCCGATGTTCCGGTTTCTTTTCAGGATGCAAAACTTTGTCTTGCTGCTGTACAAAACGATTTCAATGCTTTTGGATTTGTCAATAAAGCATATTTAACTCAAGAACTGTGTTTTGCGGCCATTCAAGATTGGACTGCCGGACTGGTTTTTAGACAAATTCCCGATGAATTTAAGAGTTATGAATTGTGCTTAAAGGCTCTACAAAAATGTTATTATATGGTGGGTATTTCACAAGAAATAACTGATTACCTCCGTGAGCATTATAATATGCCTAATTTGTTAATTGATATGGTACAAACTAATGCATTTGTTCTTGAAGTTTTAACGCCTGAAGATAAAACATATGATCTATGTCTTAAAGCGATACAACAAAATGGGAAAGTTTTAGAGTATGTAAATGAAGAGTTTATGGACTTTAATCTTTGTTATACCGCTGTCTCTGAAGAGGGTGAAGCGCTTCAATTTGTTCCCAAAAATTTAGTTAATAAAGAATTATGTCTTAGGGCACTGCAAAATAATCCTTATGCATTAAAGTGGATTCCTTCTCATTATTTAAATACCGAAATTATTATTGATGCAATTAAACGCGAAGGAACTAATATTCAATATATTAAAGAAGAACAAAGAACCATTGAATTATGTAAAATTGCATTAGAACAGAATCCATATGCATTAGAATTTATTCCAGAACAATTTAAATCAGATGGACCAGAAGATTTTGATTTATATTTCTCCGCAGTAAGCAGAGAAGGGTATACTTTAAATTATGTACCTAAGCAATTGCGAACTAGCGAATTATGTCTCATGGCAGTACAAAATTCATCAATTGCTTTAAAATTTATCCCTGCCAAGATGCGTACACCAAATATTTATGCAACAGCTTTTAAGTCAAACAAATTTGATTTTAATATTTTTAAAGATCTTACATTTTCCGTTAAACAATATGAAAAACTCTATATGGAATTATTATCAATCTATAAGGATGATTGGAAATAATGAAAATAATTAAACGGTGGGACTTTGAGAGCCATGATATTTTGTCCGATAAACAGCAGACTCTTTTTATAATGTTGCACGAAGTATTCATAAGAACATTTACATCAATCTTATCTTCAATGTTTACTGTTAAATCAATAGTAAGTGTAACAAAATGTCATCAATGTAAATTTGAGGAATTTCTTGGAGATAATAAGAGTTTTAATTTTTTATTAGAGGAGATATTTGATATCCAGGGTAAAGAATATAAGGTTTTCATTGATATTGACGCTGTATTTTGTTCCATGGTTTTGGATAAATTATTTGGCGGAAAAGCAAAGGTTATTAATAAAATTGATAAGATAACTGAAATTGAAGAAACAATGCTTATAAAAAAATTTGACGATATATTTCGACTGATATTTCAAAAAACAAAAAACAAAAGTATTATTATTAATTCATTTTTAGAAGCATCTTCTTCAAACGGAGGGTTAAATAATAATGGCGTTGTTATTACTATCAAGATAATAATAGATAATATAGAAACCGGTATTAAGGTCTTTTATCCTGAACATTTTATTAAAAGCATAATAGCAAAAAATTGAAATATTTATCAAAAAAGCACTGAGTGTACGGGAGGTATATTTATGGAACTGAGAAAACTAACAGAAGAAGAAAAACAAAAAGTAATCACGGTTGTTAAAGCCCTTCTTTTTGAAGAGCTTCCTGAAGAGCCTACTGAATATGATGTTTTAATGAAACAAAAAAGAGAAGAATATATACAAAGTTTGTTAAAGGATAATGAACCTTCACAAATTAATGATCTTTTAGAAATGTGTGAAAGATATTTAGATGATGCTAAAAATGAAACTATGGCTGGGTTTGGTTTGATTGTGGGGTATGATATGTGGCTAAACAAAAGCGCAGTTTGGCCTGTAAATCATAACCCTGAATGGGAAGAATGGAATAAATTGAAAAGCAAAAAGGTTATGCCGGGTAAGAAAATTTAACAGTGGCGCTTACGGCTATGCTTTTAGGAGAATACAATGATAGTAATAGAAAAGTATGCAAGAATATTTTTTCGTGAGAAGTTTGGCGTGGAACTTCCAAAAAAATTTCATGGAATTTTTTATAGGTTCAGCGAAGAGGAGGTGAAACTGGCAAAAGATATTTTAGATGGAATACCAGTAACAACTTCAAAAAATGAGCCAGAGATTTTATGAAATGCATACTTCTTCATCGCCTGAGGATGGGGTTCTCAGGCTTTCCCGAGATGGTCAGGGCGGTTTATCCTAACTTTATACTATCAACCAAGAAAGTCGTCGTCAAAATTCGCCCACTTACTGGGATTTCTAAAACCCAGTTCGAACGATTGGGCAATGTCAACCTTGGCTAAGTTATCATCACCTTTACGTTCGTATGCTTTACCGCGATAGTAATGAGCGGCACCTTTTTTGGGATTAAGTTTGATTGCCTGAGTATAGTCGGCTATGGCCGCATCGAAATTGTCCTTCTCAAAATATGTATCTGCACGCTTAAGATAATTATCGACATTATCAGGGTCCATGTCGATTATAACGGTGTAATCCGCTATGGCCGCATCAAAATTATTCGTTTTTAAATATATATTTGCACGCTTAAGATAATTATCGACATTATCAGGATTCATGTCGATTATAACGGTGTAATCCGCTATAGCCGAAGTATAATCCTCTTTCCAGGCAAATGCATCACCACGATTGTTATAAGCGTCAGAAAGAGAGTGATCAATGTGGAGCGCTTGGGTGAAATCCGCTATGGCCGAATTATAATTCCTACCATTAAGATATGCAGAACCGCGGCAGTTATAATAGGCAGCCTTGGGAGAAAGTTTGATTGCTTGGGTATAGTCCGTTATGGCTTTTGCTTGCTCTTTATTTTCATAATACGCAGTTGCGCGATCGTAATAGGCTTCAGCATTATCAGGATTAAGGGTAATTGCCTCCGTATGATCCGCTATGGCATGAGAGTAATTTTTATTAATGGTATATGCACGGCCGCGATAGCTATAGGACAAGACAAACTTGGGATCAAGTTCGATTGCGTGGGTGCAGTCCGCTATTACCTTGTCCATATCGCCCATTTTGTAGTATACAACCCCACGATGGGCATAGGCTTGATAAGATTTAGGATTAAGTCTGATTGCCTCGGTGAAATCGCTTATTGCCTGGTTATAATAGTTTCTCGTATCATCGTCAGCTTCCACGCTTAATTTATAACGTGCAATGCCACGTTTAAGAAATATTTCGACATCATTTGGATCAATTGCTATTACCTGAGTATAGCTCTCTATAGCTGATAAATAATCACCCGTACTGACGCACTCATCACCATGTGATAAAAGCTCTTCGGCAGTATACGGTCCTTCAACCTTCTCCATACTTTACCCCCTTGTTTTAGCTACCCGTTGTATCCTAGTCCAGTCTCATCAAAACCCCTGTCTGAAATCCGGTCACTGAACCCCACCCGTAAAAACCAGGCTTATCGTCCTTCTTCTTTTGCGGTGACCGAGACTTTTTCCGCTCACCGTGCTTTATGGCGGACTCTTCCGTTTTCCCGGAAGCGGTAGGCGATTCTTCATTATGCAGGTTCCCCAATTTCATGTCAATTTCCATGGTCACTCCTTTGTATCCAGTATTTCCACTTTCACTGTATCAAGGCAAATGGTTTTCTCAATGCGAAATATGCCATTTTCATCAAATTTCTACAAATGTTTAACAATAAATACTATACAAATAGTAAGTAGATAGCAAAAAAACTTCATTTTTTTTTCAAAAAACAGGCAAAATGGTTTTGTGAAATACATTCGGGTTGATACCATAAATTAGCAGGGAAAATGCTCTAGGGGGGACACTATGTGGTTTGACGATTTAATTCTGGCTCTGGATGACCGGGCGCTGCAAAGGGTCTTTCGGGAAGTGGACCTCTGGGGAACCGCCGTATCGGCTTTTACAAACACGGAACCTAAAACTGTTGAGAAGATTTGCCGGAATTTCTCCCCCCGGATCGCCAGGTTGTTTCGGCAAGTAATAACCAATAGGTACCGGGATAATCAGGGACTTGATGATCAGGTAAAGATAGAAAGCATTGTCAGGTATCTCTCGGAGACCGGTAAAATAATTGGCCCCAAAGGTAGTTTCCGTGAAGAATATCGGGCAGCTAAGGAAGCATCGCTTTTAGTACAGGAAAATAAAAGTAAGGAGAAGGATATGAAATTTGCCGACCTTATTGAGGCTGCGGTCAATGGCGACAAAACCCTTAAAGACACATGGAAATTTACCCTTAAGGATATACAGTTGGGCTTTGACGGTTTTAAGGACAGGCAAGGGGAGTTGGAACAGATTAAGGGCCTGAAAATACAGATGGAAGTAATCACCGGCGCCATTCTTCTGTTTGAGCTTGGCTGTTTGGAATCTCTGGATATTTATAGTTATGATGAGGAAAAACCGGTCCTCCCTGAATCAATCGGTAAATGTATAAATCTGAAAAGATTAAGTTTTCCCAATCACATCACCGAAATACCCGAATGGGTGCGTAATTTTACTAAACTTGAAAGTCTTGATTTTAATGGAAGTAGTATTACGGTTTTTCCTGAATGGCTGTGGGAACTTCGAAGTCTTAAAAAACTTACCATGGAAAACCTTTCCTTTGTACCCGATGGAATTGAAAAACTCACCGGGCTCAGAGAACTCGATGTATCCTCTGGGACTTTTACTTCCCTGCCGGAGGGGATAGGAAAACTCACTGCCCTTACGAAGCTTAGTATAAACAATTCAAATGTTTCGGTCTTGCCTGACAGCATTGGCAATCTCCGGGAACTAGTCGATTTTAGTTTATACAGAACAGAAATCAGGGCTCTGCCAGAAACTATCGGAAATCTTTCCAAGCTATCTTCACTTAATTTAAGGGATTTACATATACAATCCCTTCCAGAAAGTATAGGAAACCTTTCCAGCCTTACCTCTCTTGATTTGTCGGGCCTGTATATACATTCACTACCGAAAAGTATAGGAAATCTTTCTGGCCTGAATTATCTTTCCCTAAAAAATACAAAGATATCAGCCTTGCCTGACAGTATCGGTAATCTTACTAACCTTACTAATCTTAACTTAGAAGGTACAGAAATTGACAGTTTGCCGGAAAGCATTGGCAAACTTTCTTCTTTGGAGAGACTTTCTTTGAAATCTTCAAAAATTAAAAATTTGCCTAATAACATGGGGAACTTTGCTTCCCTTACTTTGCTTGATCTTAGCCATACAGATATAGAAGCCTTGCCCGAGGGGATTGCCGGCCTTTCCGCCCTTGAAATCCTCGATCTGGGACACACAAAAATTAAAAAGCTTCCCGAAGCCCTAGGGACCATGCCGACTCTTTATAAGCTCATTTTAACCAATACCGAAATTAGAGATTTACCCGATTCTGTTTTGTCAAATGATCATTTGTATATCCCTAACAATGAACTAGTGCCGGCCCATGGCTCCCTAAGCTACGATGATTTCATAGCTCTCGCTCATAGTGTTATCATGCTGGTAATGACCCTTTCAAAGAAGGCGAGGCGCGAGGGGCTTCTTGCTCTGGAAGAGGAAATTGAAGATATTCAGGATGAGTATTTTAAAACAGGCCTCCTCCTGGTGGTTGACGGCACTGATGCGGAAATAATTCGCCCTATTTTAACTAATTACCTTGAACGAGAGCACAATCATTACCGAAAGATCCTACGGCGTTTAGAACTGGAGGGCATACTCGGTATACAGGCGGGGGATAGTCCGACAATTCTGTCCATTACTCTTAATTCAATAGTCCGCCTGCCCGGTCGTGGGTTTACGGAGGCCTTCAAAAAATACCTGGATGGTGATATCGACGCATTCGATCACCTTCCTAATATGCGCTTCTATAAACGGCCCGAGCCCAGGGACCGGGAAGAAGTACGCTTTATTTGTCGAGCTATGGAATTTTCAGACAAGTCGAGGCGCGAGGGGCTTCTGGCTCTGGAAGAACTCCTGGACCGCAGAGCGATTGCAGATGGTGATCTATTTGAATACGGTATTGTTTTTGTTCTCGATGGTTTTAAACAAACATCTATCACAGAAATTCTTGACAACATGATAGAGCAGGAAACCGATCCGGTTAAACAGAACTTAAACCGCGCCAAGAAAGCAGCGGTACTCTCTATACAACAAGGAGATAGCCCCCGCTTTTTGTTCCTGACATTATATTCATTCTTTGACGAGGATATCCGGCAGATTGTAGAAAAAGAAATATTACCTGATTAGGAGTTATAAGTATTAGGTAATTTGTATTTGACACGGTATTAATGGTTGCATAATTATAAAAGGAGAGTATATGACAAATATTTTGAAACGCTTATATGAAGAATTAATTTTAAAAAAAGCAACTACAAATAGTCCTCTTGATCCAGATTCAGATGAAGCATTATATGGGATTGATGAGAGTGGATCGGAGCATGAATTTATTTGTGTAGAAAATTTTAGTTGGCAAAGAAGTAAAAGTAATTTATGTGTTAAAAAAAGGGTATTTAGTTTTTATTACGTACGATATGCATATAATGATCCTGATTTTACATATACTGGTATATCTCATTTGCCCAATAGAAATAAAGGCGTTGGTTGTATTCGTTTTGAACATGGAGAACCGGATATATTGTTATTAACTGAAGAAATATCCGTAGGTGGTACTACTAGAATTATTTCAGCTTTACAAATTGATGAATTTACAAGAGATGGCAGTATTTATGAAAGAAGAAAGATGGCAAGACAGAAAAGAAATGAAAGTATAGATGTAAGGAGATCAATAGTTTTAAAAAAAGAAACAAACTCTTTAATATAACTTATAATATAAAGAGGAACTTATAATTTTTTTAGTGTAAACGGTAATCATAGGGGGACTCTGTCTTCCCC
>NZ_JAJQRB010000074.1:0-83940 GCF_046533075.1 Treponema primitia
GAGGCCCCGCCGACCGGAGGGAGGAAAAGCGCGCATGGATGCGCGCGGCAGGGGCTGGAGGCGGCCCGGAGCCCCGAAACAGTAGGTTGAGGGACGGAGGGTTCGAGTCTTTATATGATTGATGTCCACTTTGTCATCTTTTCCCGCAAATCTCTTGTCCTCCCATCAACCTTAAAAGTCCCGTCCCCATTTGCATGAATAGTCCGTTGTTCTTTTCTTGTCTTATCGTACCATGCTTTAAGTCCTTCCATAACAAAAAGACCATATTTGCCGGTCATGGAGGTATCGATTACTTTACATTCAATGTTTGCCAAACATTCTTTTACGAGCGGAGCATTAACATATTTTCCCTTAATGGCGGTTAGTTTGAATCGGGTGTATTTATCGGTATCAATTCCGGAGCAATTGCCAATGTCTACAACTGTGCGTAGCAAATCTACTGTTGGTATAGCTATTACGCATTCCTTTGTCTTTTTAAGGATCTCAAACGTGTAATCCCCCGGACTTAATATGCAACCGAAAATAGGAGTAAAATCTATTACCGTAGACCAACTTAGGGTCATTAGGTTTGATTTACCCTTATAGCTTGTGGATAATAAAATAGTTGGTCCGGGCTCAATGAATTGGAAAGCACGATCTAAGGGAAAAGCTTTCATGGGCAGCTCCTTGCATGAAGTCAAAATCGCATGTCGCACAAAGTCTATTTTGATTTCATGTTTTTTTCTACCTATAGGCAGTCAACATTCAGAATTAAATAAACCTATCCGCCCTGCTATCGGGCCGTTTTTTTATCTTTTTTTACCCTGTGGATTGGATTCCTTGTCGGAGATCTTGCTCATGAGTTCCAGTGAAGAATTTACCAGGGAAGCCATATCAACGGTCAGCTTATCGACTATTCCCTTAATGTCGGCGGCAACAGGGCTTTCAGAGCTAAAAAGATCCCGGACTTCTACTCCCAGGGCAACGGCAAGTCTAACCAAAATATCCGGGTGGGGCTAGCGTTCACATCGTTCTATGGACCCTATATAGGTGACCGAGATATCCGCCTTTTCGGCTAGAACCTGCTGTGAAAAGCCGCGAAATGTCCTAAATCTTTTAAATTCCGGCTCAAAAGAGCCCGCAGGTCATCACCATCCACTCTGTCTTACCCCTCATTATGGGCTCTGAGCGCTGCCATGGTGTGTGATTGACAGAAATAAGTGTCTATCTGCATACCTTGGACCTCACCGCTCAGCTGTTCTCACGATTGAAAAGATTCTACCCATCTAGCTAAAGTATCCTGAGATGGCTTGCCATTCAGCAGTTTTCCCTCTTTCCATATAGCCGTGCCGGAAACGGAAGGCTGGAGCTTTTCTTTCGTCTTGCCTAATCCGCTGCTGCCGGATGTTGCAAAGGGTATAATAGTCTTTCCGGAAAAATCATAGCTTTCCAAAAAAGTGTTAATGATGGTTGGGGCCACATACCACCAAATTGGGAAGCCTACAAATATAACATCGTATGCCGCAATGTTGGCATTCTTATCCGCAAGTGCAGGGCGGGATGATGGGTCTTTCATTTCTATTGAGCTCCGGGACCGGCTGTCTCTCCAGTCCAAATCGGCCTTGGTATATAATATTTCCGGTTTTATTTCATAAAGGTCGGCGTTTGCCGCCTTCGCGAGTGTCTTGGCAAGTTCAGATGTAACCCCACTTGCTGAAAAATACGCTACTAAGTTCCTACTCATACTTTATTCCTCGTCCGTATCATTATTTATGACCATAATACCCTATTAATCTTATAGGCGCAAGCATCACGGCATCCGGGAAATATGTGCTCACACTCCCTGATTGAGATTACGGGGGCGGTGCAAGGGCGGTGGCATAGGTGAGGGATTTGTGCTAGAATAGAGGTATGGAGGCAATAATGAAAACTGACGCCTTATATCAAAATGTACAGCGGCTTCCCGTTTCGCTCCAGCAGGAAGTGAGCGATTTTGTGGGTTTTTTGCTGGCCAAGTACCCTACGTCAGCAGGCCAATCGGACCGCAAACCCCGCGCTGGCTGTATGAAGGGTACATTCACCATGATGAGCGATGATTTCAATGCTCCGCTTGAGGACTTCAAGGACTATCAGTAATGCAGTACCTGGTTGATACCCAATCGTTTATATGGTTTGTCGAAGACGACTCCAAATTGCCCGTGCACATCAAGGCATTGATGGAACAGGCTGACAGTCAACTGGTAATCAGTATCGCCAGCCTCTGGGAAATGGCCATAAACGAGAGTATACCAGTTATTAGCTCGGATACGGTTTTTGGCCAGTACCCAGTAAAATGGATTTGGAATAGGTAACGAACGAGTAGGTTTCCCACTCCTCCTTCCGAGGGTCACTAACCGGAGGGAGGAAAAGTGCGCATGGATGCGCGCGGCAGGGGCCGGAGGCAGCCCGGAGCCCCGAAACAGAATGACGCTGTGCCGCCGGATGGAGGCGTGTAAATCAGTTCCTATCGGCAAACTCTTTAGATGCCGCATGAGCGGCTACATTGGAGGACGTATTTTGAGGGGCAGAGGGTTCGATGGCGGTATCTTCAAGTCCTCAATGATATTTGCGGTATGGATAGCAGTCAGCTTAGTGAATGCCCTTTGGATCTCCAAGGGTAATTTCTTTATATTATTGATGCCCACTTTGTCATCCTTTCCCGCAAATCTCTTGTCCGCCCATCAACCTTAAAAGTCCCGTCACCATTTGCATGAATAGTCCGTTGTTCTTTTCTTGCCTTATCGTGTCATTAGGCAGTCAACATTCAGAATTAAAGCCGTAACAACGATAGCTTTCGATTATACATTATTTGGAAAAGTGTGCTTTAAAAATAATAGGAAAGGAAAGCAGCCGACATCAATAAATATTTATCCATAAGGGGAAGAGAAGGCAGGTGGGTCCATAGAGCGGCATGGTGTACAAAAGAAAAACAATTCGAGCCTGGCACCGACTCCTCCCTAATAGACAGCCCGAAAGCACAGGAGCGAATAGCTGTTTGACCCAAGCCCGTGGTGAGCGCAGGATAATGTAAACCCGGCTTTCTCAATTGCTCCGCTAAGTTCCGCGAAACGGTACATTTTACTGTTGCCGTTTGCCATGCAGGTAAAGTAAAGGGATGTAGCCTGGAGGGAGTAGGCGGAGGCTTCAAAGCGCTGCATGTCCCAGAGCGGTTCCAGTACGTAGATAGTGGTTGCGGGGGTCACCGCTTCGTGGATTTTTGCCAGTATGGCGGTAACCTGGTCCAGGGAAAAACAGTCCAGAAATTGGCTCATCCAGATCGCGTCGGCCCCGGCGGGGAAGCAGGCGGCGGGATCAAGCACGTTGCATGGGTACAGTTCAATGCGGTCCCCAAAGCCCGCATCGGCGGCGTTTTTTTCCGCCACCGCAGTCTGGCCGGGGAGGTCTATGATGGTAATACGTACCTGGGGATCATAATCGCAGCACCTGATGGCCCACTTCGCGGTATTACCGCCTATGTCGAAAAGGCGGCGGGGCGGGGAGGCAAACACAATAGGAAGCGCCTCGGGAAAGGCGATATCGGAATAAAAATGATCAAATTCAAACCAGCTTTTTTTTGCCCCCTCGGGCAGGGAAGAGAGGGCCTCATAAATAGTATTCCAGCGTTCCCCAAAGACCGCAAGGCCCCGGGGCTTTTCGGATCTGATCGATTCGGTTAACCCATAGGCGCCCTGATAACAGATATCGTTGACAAAGTTAAAATTAACCCTGGTCATGTCATCTTCCAGCAGGAACCAGCCGATCTTGCCCAGAACAAAACGCTCCTTCCCGTCTGCACCGGGCCGGAGCTTGAGCACCTTCATGCCCAGGGCAATTTCCGCCAGAACTCCAACGCCGTATAGGGAAACGCCGGTCTGTTCCGCCGCTTCTTCCCCGGTAAGCCCCGCGTCGCCGGCATCGGATATTTTCTGCAGAATCCCCAGTTCCAAGAGCGCCCGCACTGCTTGAAAGGTTAGTGGCGCAAAGGCGATCCTCAGGGCTTCAAATTTTGCGTCCACCGCGTGGATTTTATCAACCGTATAGTCGTGCATGGTATGCTCCGGCCTTCACCACTGGGTCGGGGAAAGGCCGTCCTCATCCTAGTACGGCCTTTCCCGGGTGTCAATGCGGATCTTGACACGTTATAGCAAAAAGGTTAGGTTAAAATACTGTTTTTTACTGCGGGAGTGGGGACCGGATGGACGATCTGAAATTTCAAATAAAGGAATTAATTGTAAACGCCCTTGAGTTGGAGGATATAAAGCCCGAAAACATCGTTGATTCGGAACCGATATTTGGCGAAGGATTGGGATTGGATTCGATTGATGCCCTGGAGCTGGGTGTGGCGCTTAAAAAGAAATTTGGTATAAAATTTTCTGCGGAAAGTGAGGATAACCGGAAGCATTTTGCTTCGGTGGATGCACTTGCGGCTTATATTATTGCGGGAACCGGCGGATCATGACAAAGGATGATATTTTTGAAAAAATAAAGGAAATTCTTATCAAGGAATTCGAAATTGATGGGGATCTGATAACTCCTACGGCTTCTCTTTTTGTAGATTTGGATTTTGATTCGATAGACGCGGTGGATCTTATCGTCAAAATAAAACCCTATGTTTCGGGTAAAATAGATCCGGAACTTTTTGAGAATATCCGCACGATTCAGGACGTGGTAAATGTTCTTTTTCCCCTGGTACAGGAAGTACCTTGAAGGTCTTTTTTTACATAGCAGCTGCGGTTTATCCCATTTTGGTATTTTTCTTTTTGGTGGTTTTTAAGATATCCCTGCGGTTCCTTTCGATTTTTGTCATCCTGGTAGGTTTTGCCTATTTCCTCATTTGTACATCTAAAAAAAAAAGGGAATCCCCCGGAAGCAGCTTCTAAGCGCCTTCCTGCTTTTGGGAGGTGGCTTTTTAAGTTTGTTTACCAATTCTTCTATATATGTAAAATTGTATCCGGTTTTTATGAACGGGGCCCTTCTGGCGGCCTTTGGCAGTACCCTCTTTGCCCCTCCAACCATGATCTTCCGGTTTGCGACTCTCCAGGATAAAAGTATCAAGGGTTCCCTGGCGGAAAAGCGCATAGAAGCCTATTGCCGGAAAGTAACCTGGGTTTGGTGCGGATTCTTCGTTCTCAACGGGGGAATCGCCTTTTATACCGTATTTTTTGCCTCCGATGCCCTCTGGTCTATCTATAATGGGGGTATTTCATATATTCTTATGGGTATTCTTTTTGCAGGGGAGCTTGTTGTACGAAAAATGACGGATAAAAAAATGCCCAAGGACATTTTGGCCCATGGGGTTATCGTAAAAAAGGTTTTGCATCAAACTGAAGATGCGGCATCGGTGGAATTGTTCATCCCCGCCGAGTGTGAATACTTCGATGGTCATTTCCCTGAATTCAAGCTCCTCCCCGCAGTGGCCCAGTTTGACCTGGTGATCCGTCTTGGGGCTCATTTTTTCGGGACCCCCCTTTTATTAAAAACATCCAGACGGATCAAATTCTCCACCCCCATATTCCCCAATATAAGGGTGATCGTGACATTGAACTATAACCGGGAAGCGGGATCACTGACCTTTAAAATAAGTGATACGGGCGCCAAGATCTATGCCGGCGGAACCCTGATCCTGGACGGGACTGCACCATGAAGCAGACTTACTGGTCTGAGCATCCTGGGGCCGAAACAGCGGTCCACTGGTCGGAACAGAAGGAACAGGTCGCCGGATACTGGCATGTCAAGCTCATCCTTATCATTTTTAAGATCTGCCCGGTGATCGTCCTGCGTCTCCTCGCCTTTCCGGTGGCCTTTTTCTATTATGTTTTTTCAAAACGGGCCCGGGACAATTCCCGGCTTTTTCTCTCCAGGGTTGCCGCCTGTTATGCGGATAACGGGAAGCCCTTCACCCTTCACATCTTCCGGCATATTCTGGCCTTTGCACTGACGACGATTGAAAAAGTAGAATCCTGGGGAGGCAAGGTGGATTTAAGCCGCATCCATTTTCAGGATGACGATATTGGGGATTTGCGGGAACGGCTGGATCGGGGGGAGGGGGCGATGCTTATCTGTTCCCACCTGGGAAACTCGGAACTCCTGCGGGCCCTGGCCAACTTTAACCGGACCGGCCTTTCCCGGGAGGTGCCGGTCAACGGGATCGTGGATTTCAAGGTTACCCCCTCCTTTAACCGTATGCTCCGGGAACTCAATCCCGATGTAAGTCTCAGGATGATAGACGTCAATGATATAGGTCCGGATACTATCATTATGCTTCAGGATCGGCTTGCCGCAGGGGAACTGGTGACCATTGCCGGGGACCGGACTTCGGCTAATACCCGGAACAAGTGTTTTTTCATTCCCTTTCTGAATAAAAGCGCGCCCTTTACCTATGGGGCTTTCTTCATGGCCGCCATGCTCAATGTGCCGACCTATTTTGTGTTCGCCCTCAGGCAAAAGGATATATCCCTGTCGTCCCAATACGACATGCATGTCCATAGGAGCCCCGTAAGTTTTGACTGTTCCCGCAAGGAACGGGAAGGGCGTGTTGAAGAATTGGCCCGTTTATTTGCCCATAGACTTGAATCTTACTGTAAACAGTACCCCCTGCAATGGTATAATTTCTATGATTTTTGGACGAAAGGATGATACACGGAGGATTAAGCGGTGATTGGTGGAAACATTGAACGGGATGAGCTTCTTACACTCCTGCCCCATAAGGGTAAGATGTTCCTCCTCTCCCGTATTTTGGCCTATGATACCAGTAAGCGTACGCTTCGTGCGGAATATGATATTACCCGGGATTGTCTTTTTTACGATCCCGAGCTTGGGGGTGTACCCGCCTGGGTGAGTTTTGAATTTATGGCCCAGAGCATTAGTAGTTTATCAGGGCTCGTGAGCCGCGAGAGAGGGGAGCCGCCCAAGCTGGGTTGCATCCTGAGTGTTTCAAACATGGAAATAAAGCGTCCCCTACTAAAGGCGGGAACCACGGTGTGCATTGATGTTAACAAAGATTGTATGGTTGAAGGGGTTTTTAGTTTTGATTGTACCGTATCCCTGGATGGAACTGAGGCGGTGGCGGCGAAACTTATGGTTATGGATGTGGATGACCTGTCCATATTTACAAAAGGAGCATGAATGTATGGAAGGGACAGGCAAATATCGATCCGGCAGCGTACAGGATTCTGTTTACGTCAATCTCCGTAAAAATATCATCAACCTCAACCTGGCCCCCGGTACGGGGATAAGCGAAAAGGAAATTGCCCTCCGGTATAAGGTTAGCCGTACCCCGGTGCGGGAGACCTTTATCCACCTTGCCAAGGAAGGGCTCTTGCAGGTGGTTCCCCAAAAAGAAACCCTGGTATCCCGTATCAATTTTTCCCGGGTTGAGCAGGAATCCTTTCTCCGGGAAAGCCTGGAGATGGCGGTTTTGGAGCCCTTTATCAGCAAATCAAAACCGGAACACTTTGCAGCCCTTAAGCAGCTTATCAGGGAGCAGCGTGAGGCCATTAAAAATGACGATTATATTACTTTTGTCACCCATGACGATGCCTTTCACCATGCCCTTTTCAGCATTGCAGGCCAGGAACTGAGTTGGGCAGTTCTGGAACAAATGAGCGGTCACTATCACCGGATACGGCTCTTAACCGTACGGTTCAAGGGTATCGCCGCCGGAATTGTGGAGCAGCATAAAAACCTCCTTGGCGCTTTACAAAAGGGGGATCTGCCCACCGCCGGGGCTCTCCTTAAACAGCATCTCCATAAACTGGGGGATGAAAAAAACCTTTTGATAGAGGAATTTCCCGATTATTTTGTGTCCGAAGAAGGCGGGAACGCCTTTGACGTAGATTTTGGCGCCCTGCCATAGACTTCGCCCCGCTTACCCCGGGATACAAAAAAATAATAAAAAAAAAGTTTGACACTGGTATACTAGTATGGTAATATATCTTCATGCATTAAATTTTTTGGAGGATTGTATGAAGAAGAAAACATTGCTTGCGGTCCTGGCTGCCGGAATCGTTGCGGGACTATTGTTTACCGGCTGTGCTAAAAAAGACGGCCCTTCGGGTGGGAAGCAGACCTTTATTCTGAAGATGTCTACCCAGCTTAATGAAAGCAGCCCCATGGTTGGCGGTTTCAAGGAGTGGGCAAAGGCGGTAGAGGAAAAAACCTCGGGGAATCTCAAAATAGAGGTGTTCCCTTCAGCGCAATTGGGGAGCGATGAAGATGTGATTGAACAGGCCCTTCAAGGGGTAAATGTAGCCGTTTTAACCGATGGCGGACGCATGGCGAATTATGTAAAGGATATCGGTATTATCGGTATGCCCTATATTGCCGGCAATTACGACGAGCTGCGGAAAATTACCGAATCAAAAACATTTGCCGCCTGGGATGCCCAATTGATACAAAACGGTATGCGGATTTTAAGCTACAACTGGTATGACGGCCCCCGTAATTTTTATACCACCAAGCCGGTTAATGTGCCCGCCGACTTGAATGGTCAGCGCATCCGCACCCCCGGCGCTCCGGTGTGGGCAAAATCCGTAGAATCAATGGGCGCCACCCCTATTGCCATGGGCTGGAATGATTCATATAACGCCCTACAGTCGAAATCAATTGACGGCGTAGAAGTACAATCAACGTCAGCCTATCCCGCCCGTATGTACGAAGTTCTGAAATATATCAATAAAACCGAACATTTCCAGCTGGCCAACTTCATCATGGTTGGTGAAAAATGGTTCTCCGCTCTGCCCGCGGATTATCAAAAAATTCTTATGGACGAATGTAAGAAAGCGTCATACGAAAATGCGCAAATTGTACTGAAAACTGCGGGGGACTATGAAAAACTGATGATTGAAAAGGGAATGATAATAACAAATCCTGATAAAGCCGCATTTTCAAAGGCTGCAGAGAAAGCCTATGATGAACTTGGGTTTAAAACATTACGTGACCAAATATGGTCTGAAATCGGCAAAAAATAAACACATATAGGAGGAGAAAACATGAAACGGCTTGCCATTGTGTACCAGAAATTTTGCAAGGTTGAGGAAGTACTTGTTTCTGCATTTGTGGCGATCATTACTTTTCTGGTTTTTCTCTCCGCCGTTGCGCGGGGGATACGGCATCCGCTTAACTGGGCGCAGGATGTTTCATTGCTCCTCTTTGCATGGGTTGTTTTTCTTGGCGCCGATTTGGCCCTGCGGAAAGCGGATTTTGTACGGGTTGATATGCTTATTACCCACTTTCCGCATAGGGTTCAAAAGTTTTTGTATTATTTCTTTTATATTATTGTCATTGTTTTTTTGGGTATACTGATTCGGTATGGTATACCCCTTTGTATTGATAACTCAAAACGGCTCTTTCAGACCCTGGGGATAAGTTATTCATGGGCAACGATCAGCGCTCCTGTGGGTTCACTATTCCTTACCCTCACGATTGTATTAAAACTTGTTTCGCATTGGAAAGATACTGTAATTGTTACTGAAGGCAAGGAGGCAATCTGATGGGTATTGTTGTTATTGTTTTCCTGCTGTTACTGTTATTCGGTATGCCGGTAGCCTTCGCTATCGGCATATCCGGAGCGGTTTTTTTTGTGGTAACCCCGGGTATTCCATTTCCAATTATAGTACAAAAAGTAGTAAGCTCCAGTCAGAGTTTTACCCTTCTGGCTATTCCGCTTTTTATTTTTGCGGGTAATCTGATGAATAATACCGGTATCACTTCACGCCTTGTAAAACTTTCAAATGTACTTACCGGGCATATGTACGGAAATTTAGGACAGGTATCCTGTGTGCTTTCAACCCTCATGGGAGGGGTTTCCGGTTCCGCCAATGCGGATGCCGCAATGGAATGCCGCGTACTCGGTCCTGAGATGACAAAACGGGGTTATGCCAAGGGATATTCCGGCGCGGTAAACGGGGTTACATCCCTTATCACCGCGACTATCCCTCCCAGTATGGGGCTTATAATTTACGGCTCCGTGGGCGAGGTATCCATTGGCAGGCTTTTTGCGGGGGGCTTTGTCCCGGGTTTCATGATGATGGCGGCGCTTATGTTTACGGTACGTTTAACCGCAAGAAAACGCGGCTATACGCCGGAACGGAACAGGCCCGCCACACTTTCGGAAATTGGGAAAGCGTCAATAGACTGTATCTGGGCATTGCTTTTCCCGGTTATTCTGATTGTCGGTATCCGCTTCGGCGTTTTTACCCCCTCAGAGTCCGGGGCTTTCGCCTGCATGTACGCGATATTTGTCGGAGTATTCATTTACAAAGAGCTGACCTGGAAAGTGTTTTTTATGACCCTCCGGGATACGGCAAGAGACATCGGGGTTATCATGATTCTCGTGTCCCTTTCTGGTATTTTTGGTTATGGTATAGTATACGACCGTATTCCCCAGGCTATGGCCGGTTTTCTGGTAAATATAACAACGAACCCATATCTGATGCAATTTATTATCATTTTACTCTTGGTTTTTTGCGGCATGTTTATTGAAACTACGGTGATCGCACTTTTACTCACCCCAATTCTGCTGCCCGTTGTTTTGGCAATCGGGGTTGATCCGGTACAATTCGGGCTTGTGATGATGACCGTTACTACCATGGGGATTATGACACCCCCGGTCGGCATTGCGCTGTATACCACATCAACCATCATGGGTTGTAAACCGGAAGAAACGGCAAAAGAATCGGTCCCCTTTATTATAGCGGTTCTTGTAGTTGTTACCATATGTATCTTTTTTAAAGACCTTGTGTTGTTTATTCCCAATTTAATTTTTGGGAAATAGGGGAATGTGGAAAATAGACTTATAAAAATAATAGAGGTATTTTTATGCAGATGACCATGCGTTGGTTCGGAACCGGATATGATTCGGTTAAACTTGAATATATCCGACAAGTCCCGGGTGTAACCGGGATAATTACGACACTCTACGGCGCTTTGCCCGGTGAGGTTTGGGAAAAAGAAGCTATCGCCGCTTTGAAAGCAGAGGTGGCGGCGGCGGGACTTACCATCGCCGGTATCGAGAGCGTTAATATCCATGACGCAATCAAGACCGGCGCCCCCGAAAGGGATAGGTATATCGACAATTATATTACCACCCTGGAACGGCTGGGAGAGGCGGGGGTGAACCTGGTCTGCTATAATTTCATGCCCGTCTTTGATTGGACCAGGACCGATCTGTCCAGGAAGCGGGATGACGGCAGCACCACCATGGCCTACGAGCAGAAGATAATCGACACCATCGATCCCAAGGCCATGACCAATGCCATCAACTCCCAGTCCAACGGTTTTGTGTTGGCCGGCTGGGAGCCGGAACGGCTGGGCCATCTGAAGGAACTTTTTGAGATGTACCAGGGGGTGGACGGGGAAAAACTCTTTGCCAATTTACAGTACTTTCTGAACCGCATCATGTCGGTCTGTGATAAGTACGGCATCAACATGGCCATCCACCCGGATGATCCCTCGTGGTCTGTCTTCGGCCTTCCCCGGATTGTCGGTTCAAAAGATCAGTTACTCCGCTTGATCCGGGCGGTGGATAATCCTCACAATGGGGTAACCCTCTGTACCGGAAGTTTGGGGACCAATCCCCAAAACGATATTCCGGATATTATCGCCGCATTAAAGGGCCGTATCCACTTTGCCCATGTGCGGAACCTGCGGCATAACAGTCCCGGCGATTTTGAGGAGTCGGCACATTTTTCCCGTGACGGATCGCTGGACATCTTCCGGATCATGAAGGCCCTCTACGATACCGGCTTTGATGGGCCCATCCGCCCGGATCATGGCCGCGCCATCTGGGGGGAGGTATCCATGCCCGGTTACGGTCTCTACGACCGGGCTCTGGGGGCTACGTACTTAAACGGCCTGTGGGAAGCTATTGAAAAAATGTCCCGGTAAATTTAGTGAACCAGGGGGTGGGATATGCTTTTACTAAACAGAAAATCGGTGAAAGAACAGAAGGTCGAATTTGAAAAGGCGGGGATCAGGATACCTTCCTTCGATATTGACGCAGTGCGTGATCGCAGTTTTGCTGCGCCGGTCTGGGTACATTTCAGCGTGGGAAACCTGTTCAAGGCATACCATGCCATGCTGGCCCAGCGGCTTATAGAAATGGGCGCCATGGATCGCGGCATTGTTGCCGTTGCGCCCCTTGACCACGGGCTTATAAAAAAAGTTTTCCTGCCCCATGACAATCTGTACATACATGTAACCATGAAGGCCGACGGCAGCCTTGAAAAATCTGTCGTCGCTGGCGTTACCGAGGCGCTTGCCGCGGACAGCGCCGATACTGCCCAATGGGAACGGCTTAAGACTATTTTTTGCGCCCCCTCTTTGCAGATAGTATCCCTGTCAATTACCGAAAAGGGCTATGAGCTCAGAAACATGGACGGCTCATTCAAGCCGGAGATCCTGAAGGAATTTGAGGCAGGGCCTGTGGCCCCGGTTCACGGGATGACCAAGCTTACCGCGCTGCTGTACGAACGTTATACAAAGGGAAGCGGCCGGCCTCTGGCCCTGGTGAGTACCGATAACTTTTCCCATAACGGGGATAAGCTCAAGGCAGCCGTACTGGCGGTGGCCGGCGAATGGAAGGCCCGTTCTTTTGTCGATCCGGGCTTTGTAAACTGGCTCTCCGATCCGGCGAAGGCCGCATTCCCACTTACCATGATAGACAAAATAACCCCCTATCCGTCAGAAAAAGTGCGGGATCAGCTTGAGGCTGCGGGTCTTGGGGGCATGGAAATAATCAATACCGGCGGACATTCGGTGAACGCCCCCTTTGTAAATACCGAGGAAGCCGAGTACCTGGTGATTGAGGACATTTTCCCCAATGGAAGGCCCCCCCTTGAAAAGGCCGGGGTTTATTTTACCGACAGGGAAACGGTCGATAGGGTTGAGAAAATGAAGGTTTGTACCTGCCTCAACCCGCTCCACACGGCCCTTGCGGTTTTCGGCTGCCTTTTGGGCTACAGTTCTATTGCCGCTGAAATGAAGGACCCGGATCTCGTAAGTCTGGTTAGAAAAATAGCCTATGATGAGGGGATGCCCGTGGTCACCAATCCGGGTATCATACAGCCCGCAGATTTTGTACGGGAGGTGCTTGAAAAGCGTTTTCCAAATCCCAATATTCCCGACACCCCCCAGCGTATAGCCACGGATACTTCCCAGAAACTGGGCATCCGTTTCGGCGAGACCATCAAGCTGTATACCCTGAACCCGAAGCTTCATACCAAAAACCTGGTCCTGATCCCCCTGGTTTTAGCGGCCTGGTGCCGGTACCTGCTCGGCCTTGACGATAGCGGCAAGGCCTTTACCCCCAGCCCGGATCCCCTGTTAACAACGCTACAGGAAACTCTGCAAGGGCTTAGCCTGGGGGCCCCCGGTTCGGCGGCGGGAAAACTGAGGCCCATCCTTTCTAACCAAAAAATATTCGCAGTAAATCTGTATGAAGTGGGCCTGGGAGAACTCATTGAGGGTTATTTTTCGGAGCTGCTTGCCGGGCCGGGGGCGGTGAGAAAGACACTGCAAAAATATCTTGGACACCACGGCCGCGGTGATGGGGTCTTTTCAGGGTGATAGCATACCTGATAAGATACAGCTTTATTCGGCGTGGTGGTTTCCGGATCACCGGGTTGAAAATAGTAATGGAAGGAGCTAATTATGGAAAACATACTTGAAGAAATAGGAAAGATCGGGATAGTCCCGGTAATCAAGATCGACGATGCGAAAAAGGCTGTCCCCCTGGCGAAAGCTCTGTCCGCCGGGGGCATTCCCTGTGTGGAGATTACCCTCAGAACCGCTGAGGGAGAGGAGGCCATACGCCGCATAAACGCAGAGGCGCCCGATGTCCTGCTTGGGGCAGGCACGGTTTTAACCACCGATCAGGTTGATAGGGCAATTGACGTTGGGGCAAAATTCATCGTAAGCCCGGGATTTAACCCCAAGGTGGTTGCCCACTGTATCCAAAAAGGGATACCCATAGTACCGGGTTGTTCTAATCCATCGGATATTGAACAGGCTCTGGAAGCAGGTCTTGGGGTAGTAAAGTTCTTCCCTGCGGAACTGACAGGGGGCCTGGATTATATTAAGGCCATTGCCGCTCCCTATCCCCAGGTCAAGTTCATGCCAACCGGGGGAATAAACCAGGGTAACATTGCAAAATATTTAAGCTACGATCGAATTGTTGCCTGCGGCGGTTCCTGGATGGCAGGAGCGGATCTGGTAAACGCCGGTGATTTTGATCGGATAACGGCGTTCTGCAAAGAAGCGGTTCAGACTGTTTTTGGATTTTCTCTGGTCCATATCGGCATCAATGCCCAAGATGGGGAGGAAGCGCTCTCTGTGGCAAAATCATTCGGCGCTCTTTTTGGCTTTATACTTAAGGATGGTAATATATCAGCTTTTTCCGGCGACCAAATCGAGATCATGAAAGGATCAGGCCGTGGTACAAAGGGTCATATCGGTATCGGAACGAATAGCCCGTTCCGCGCTGCCGCCTGGCTTGAGCGGCAGGGTATAGCCCTTAACCGGGACAGTATCAAGACCGATGCCAAGGGGAACTTAGTCTTAGTCTATTTAAAAGAAGAAATCGCCGGGTTTGCGGTACATATAATGCAGAAAAAATAACGCCGTCAATTTATAGGAGATTGTTATGGAAAGGATCGTCACCTTTGGTGAAATAATGTTACGCCTAGCTCCGGAAGGGTATTATCGTTTTGTCCAGGCGAATTCTTATGGCGCCACATACGGCGGCGGGGAAGCGAATGTGGCCGTTTCCCTGGCAAACTTTGGATTGGATGCCGCCTTTGTTACCAAACTGCCGAAACATGAAATAGGTCAGGCTGCGGTGAACAGTTTGCGCCAATTTGGGGTGGATACTTCAAAGATAGTACGGGGCGGCAGCCGGGTGGGAATTTATTTTCTGGAGAAAGGCGCTTCCCAGCGGGCCTCCAAGGTTATCTATGACCGGGCGGGCTCCGCCATTGCCGCTGCGGAGCTGAAAGATTTCGACTGGAACGCCATCTTCGATGGTGTTTCCTGGTTTCACTTTACGGGTATTACCCCCGCCCTTGGGGATACGGTGGCGGCCATAACCATGGAAGCCTGTAAAATCGCTAAGGCTAAGGGAATTACGATCTCCTGCGATCTTAACTACCGGAAAAATCTCTGGTCCCGGGATAAGGCCGGGGAGGTGATGGGGAAACTTATGCCCCTGGTGGATATCTGTATCGCTAACGAAGAGGACGCCTCGGATGTATTCGGCATTCACGCCCAGGGCACGGATGTCAGCTCCGGCAAGATTAGCCGGGAAGGCTACGAGGGGGTTGCGAAAGCTTTAACAGACCGGTTTGGTTTTAAGAAGGTCGCCATCACCCTGCGGGAATCCATTTCCGCCAACGACAATAACTGGGCAGCTATGCTGTATACCGGCGATATCTCATATTTTTCGAAAAAATATCCTATACATATCGTAGACCGGGTGGGCGGCGGTGACAGTTTCGGCGCCGGACTTATCTACGGAATGCTGCGGGATTATTCTCCCCAGGAAGTGGTGGAATTTGCCGTAGCGGCGAGCTGCCTGAAACATTCCATTGAGGGCGATTTTAACCAGATCTCAGTGGAGGAGGCGAAGAAACTGGCCGGAGGCGATGCTTCAGGACGGGTTCAACGGTAACGGTTTTCGTAATATTGTGTAAACTTCATTGATTCGCAGCGGAGGTTTCAGAAAACCCTGGATAATTGCTTCAAGAAGAACTAAATTTAAATAATGAGGTTGAACGGACAGAAGGTATTCACCGGAATCGCAGGAGCGGTTCTTCTCATTGTATTTGCGTCTTGTGGAAATAAGGTAAATTCCGGCCCTTCCGTTTTGGGTGAGTATGATTCATATAGAGATATTCCCGGGGTTACCCGGGAGGAAATAAACGTCATCGAAAACGTGCGCCGCAGTACCGCTATCCTCATCTACGGTATGACCCTCAGTACCGAATGTTTCCGCGGTGAAGACGGCAATATCCAGGGTTTTTCTGTCCTGGTTTGTAATTGGCTCTCCGAGCTTTTTGGGACTAAGTTCCGGCCGGTAATATACAGCTGGGACGCCCTGCTCCAGGGGCTGGAAAACAGTAGTATTGCTTTTACCGGAGAGATATCATCTTCCCTGGGGGAAATCGGGGAATATTTTATGACCGATTCCATTGCGGAACGGAGGATTAAATTTGTCAGTGTGGAAGGATCTGGTCGCTTGGCTTTTTTGGCCAATTCCCGGCCGCTTAAATACGGCTTCCTAAGGGGTACCACCACCGAAGCCCTGGTTTCCCCCTATGTCAAGCTGCCCTTTGAACCGGCGCCTGTTGCTAATTACAACGAAGCCTATCAAAAGTTGATCCGTAAGGAAATTGACGCCCTTTTTATGGACGAGACCGTGGAGGGGCTCTTTGCCATATACAACAATCTTATCATCGAGGATTTTTTGCCCCTGAGTTACAACCAGGTTGCCATGGCCACCCAGGATCCCCGGCTCCGGGCGTTTATTTCTGTGGTGCAGAAATACCTGCAAAGTACCGGCAGCTATCGTTTTGCCCAGATGTATGACGAAGGAGCTCAGGAGTACCTGCGTTATAATTTATTGAGCCGTCTTACCCACGACGAGCGGATACTGCTGGACAGGCTTCAGGAAGCTGCAAACGCAGCGCAGCCACAGGACGCAGTGCAGCTACAGGACGCGGCGCGACCTATGGTTGCGGTGTCCATCGAAGCGGATAATTATCCGGTAAGTTTTTATAACCCCAAGGAAAATGAATGGCAGGGTATCACCATAGATTTGCTGCGGGAAATATCTGCTTTAACAGGCATTCAGTTTAATTATGCTAATTCTCCGGATTCAAAATTAGTCGACGTCATAGCCATGCTTCACCAGGGACAGGCTTCCATGACCATGGAGCTCGTCAGATCTCCATCCAATGACCAGGAGTTTTTATTTGCCGATACTCCCTACCAGATCGATTATTATGCCCTCATATCCAAAAACACCTGTCAGGATGTAACCCTGAGCGACATTCCCTACAAGCGGGTTGGGCTGGTTAGCGGAACCACTTCCGCAGGAATTTTCCATGAGTTATTTCCCCGTCACACCAATATGGTGAGTTACGCGGATCGGGAGACGGCCATTAATGCTCTGGCCCGGGGGGATATCGAGCTTCTGATGGCTACCCGAAACCTGCTGCTTAATATCACTAATTATTTGGAACGCACGGGGTATAAGGCAAACCTGGTACTGCGCCGTCCTTACGAAGCCTACTTCGGTTTTGGCCCGGAAGAAAACCTGCTCTGTTCCATCATAAGCAAGACCCAAAGTTTGATCGACACCGAAAGGGTGGTGGACGACTGGACCCGTCGTGTCTTTGATTACAGCGGCGCCATGGACAGGTCGCAGAAACCCTACCTGATCGGCGTTTCGGCGCTGCTGGCGATAATATTAGTGCTTCTCACCGTAATGCTGCTGCGAAAAAGGCAGATGGCCGCCAATCTGGAACGTACCGTGGAGCAGCGGACCCATGAACTTGAGGTTCAGACCAAGGCGGCTCAGGTGGCGTCCCGGGCCAAGGGGGAATTCCTGTCCCGAATGAGCCATGAGATCCGTACGCCCCTTAACGCCATCATCGGCATGACCGAAATTGCCCGGCGGGCCCATGATATCGAAAAAAAGGATCGTTCCCTGGGTGAGATTGCCTCCGCCTCGGATCACCTTCTGGGTATTTTGAACGATGTACTGGATATGTCAAAAATTGAGAGCGGTAAATTTGAAATTGTCCATAACCCCTTTGTACTGGCCGAGGCCATGAAAGAGGTGTCCAAGATCATTATTCTGCGCTGCCAGGAAAAGGGGATAAATTTTGGCAACGATTTTGCCGGCATTACGGATATTTGTGTAATGGGGGATAAGCTCCGGCTTAAACAGATCCTGATAAACCTTTTGGGGAATGCGGTTAAATTTACTCCTAATCTGGGGACCATCATCTTCAAGGTTCAGGGATTGGATCGGGATGAAAAACGGATAAAGCTCTATTTCCATGTATCCGATTCGGGGATCGGAATGAACGCGGAACAAATGGAAAATTTATTCACCGCCTTTGAGCAGGCGGATAGTTCCATCTCGGTCCGTTTCGGCGGGACCGGCCTGGGACTTGCGATCAGCCAAAATCTGGTAAAACAGATGGGGGGCCTTATTACGGTAAAAAGCGTTCCCGGTGAGGGATCTGCCTTTTCATTTACCCTGGATATGGACATCGCCGAAATGCCGCGGGAAGAGGCGCCCCAAAAGGATACTACGGTAAAGGTTTTTCCGGGCAAGCGGATTCTATTAGCCGAAGATATCGATATTAACCGGATGATTCTCCAGGAACTTCTTTCGGATACACATGTGAAAATTGACGAGGCCCCGGACGGAGCCGAAGCGGTAAAGATCTTTGCCGCTTCTCCGGAAAACTATTATGATCTGATTTTCATGGATATACAGATGCCGAATTTAAATGGCCACGATGCCTCCCGCAAAATCCGTGCAATGGATCGGGGGGACGCAAAAACCGTGCCTATTATCGCGATGACCGCCAATGCCTACCGGGAGGATATCGATCGCGCCCTGGCAGCCGGCATGAATGGTCACCTGGCCAAACCTGTTGATATTGATGAGGTTATGAAAGTGTTATCCCAGCGTCTCGGCTGAACGTGCCGGTCATTTGACACCGCTGCTAAAAAGGGAGTACAATTTTATCCGGGTAGGCCCTATGGACTCATGGTTGTATTCCTTTGTGATTGTTGATGATGAACCCGAGATACGGGAAGGTATACGGGATACCATACCCTGGGAAGAGTTGGGTTTTTCCTTTGCCGGGGCCTGCGTAAATGGGTTTGAGGCTCTGGAACTGGCGGAACGCATCCAAATTGATGCGGTGATGACGGATATCAACATGCCCTTCCTGGACGGTCTTGCATTCACGGACCGTTTGGCGGTCCTGTCCCCGGCAACTAAGGTATTGATCATTTCCGGATACGATGATTTTGAATATGCACGGAAGGCAGTTCAGCTTCAGGTCTATGAGTATATCGTTAAACCGGTAACCCCTAAGGAACTCCGGGCGGTTCTGGAAAAACTAAAGACCACCCTGGATCAGGAACGGGCGGAACGGCTTAACCTGGAACAAATTAAAAAACAGCTATCGGAGAGTATGCCCCTTATGCGGGAACGGTTCCTGGCCCGGCTTGCGGAGGGGAAACAACGGCCTGCGGATATACCGGAACGGATCGCCGCCCTGGGCTTGGACCTGCCTGTCCGGGGAGTCGCCTATCAATGTCTGATCCTGGATTTTGTCTGCCCCCGGAAGGGGGAGCGGTTTGATATTGATCACCTGACCCAGCGGCATGTACTGGAACAATTTCTTGAGACCGGTGAAACCGGATTCCTGTTTCAGGATAGGGAGGACCGGTCTGTCCTCCTCATTTGGAATAGCGATAGGGGCCACCTGTACCGGGAGAGCCTGAAAACCGCGGAAGCCCTTTACCGCAGTCTCCAATCCATGGGGCTCAAGGATACTATCCTGGGGGTTGGTGAGCCGGTGGATGATCCGGAGGATCTGCTTGTTTCCTACAATTCCGCAGCGGAAGCTCTGATTGCGGCGGCCCTCCGGGGAATAAGCGGGGTTTCCGCCTACCGGGAGGTGATGGGGAAAACCGGATTCTCCGACGAAGTTTTCCGCAGAACACGGAAGCGGGAGGAAGGGGAGCCGGCTTGGGAACGGCGGATAGCCTCGGCTATCAAAACCGGAGGACAGGATGAATGCCTCCTCTGCATAGATGAGATGGCCCGGCATTTTCAAAATACCCCCTTTACGGTTGAAGAGTACCATCGTAAGCTCGCTCTGGTTTTAGCGTCAATCATGCAGAGCTGTACGAGCCTGGAAATCCCCGAGCAGGAAATTTTTCTACCCGGTTCCGATCCCTTTGCGGAAATTATCCGGCTTAAAAATCTCGGCGAAGTCCGCGCATGGTTCATTGATCTGGTGAGCCGGATCACTACCTATATCCGGGCACGGCAGGAAAATTTTGCCCAGATAAAAGTGAGGGAGGCCCTGGATTACCTGGAATCAAACTATGCCGATCCGGCTCTGTCCCTCCAGGGGCTCTGCAAAAAACTGGATATCAGTATGAGCTACTTCAGTGCGGTCTTGAAGCGGTACCACGATAAAACCTTTGTGGAAGAATTAACGGATATCAGGCTGAACAGGGCCATGGAAATGCTGCGGACCACCGATCTTATGACCTACGAGATCGCCGAAAAGATCGGCTACCGGGACGCGCATTATTTTTCCCTGAGTTTCCGCAAATACTCGGGGTTTACCGCCACGGAATACCGAAACAGGAACCGTAATGAAAGCCAGGCCTAAACGGTTTCACAGCATACAGCTGACCCTGGCAATCGCCTTTACCGTCCTCTCGATTATCCTCGTCATGGGGGCTATTTTTATCGCCTTCGGGGTAACCGAAGAAAGTTCCCGGCTGGCCTCCCGGCACTATACCCAGCAGTTGGTTCATCAGATTACGAACAATATCGAATTCTATATTGACTATATGGATTCGGTGTCCGCCATAGTCCAGGCCGATCTCGGTGTGCAGGAATATCTGCGGACCGGCAAAATCCGCCGGGAAAACGAAGATGCGGCCCGGGCGGTGCTGCGGGTGATGACCAATACCCGCAGCGATATTTCCCTTATCGGAATGTTTTCCTACAAGGGGGAATTCATCACCCCGGACCAGGATCGCCGGCTTAACCCCTTTACGGAACCGGTAAAACAGGCCTGGTATACCGCCGCCCAACATGCCCACGGGGACTCGGTGATTTCTTCCTCCCATGTGCAGAATATTATCGCGGATCAGTACCAGTGGGTCATATCCCTTTCCCGTGAAATAATCGATCAGGAAAGCGGCGGAGGCCGGGGGATACTGCTGGTGGATCTGAATTACCGGATCATAGAACAGATCTGCAGTTCGATTCAGCTGGGGCAGCGGGGTTACATCTTCATCGTGGATCGGAACGGAGACATTGTGTACCATCCGCAGCAACAGCTTCTCTACGGAGGGCTCAAGACCGAAAACATACGCCGGGTCCTGGATGAACAGGAAAACTATTTCCTCGGGGACGATGAGGACCGGGAAAAATTCTACACCGTGGAGCCCATGTATGCCACGGGCTGGAAAGTGGTGGGGGTGAATTACCGGAGCGAATTCCTGGAGAACCGGGACGCCATACGGCGGAGCTACGCCCTCTGGGGTCTCCTGTTCCTGATGATTTCCATGGGGATCTCCATCATCCTTACCTGGCGCATTTCCCGGCCCATCAAGGATTTGCGCCAATCCATGCGGGATGTGGAGAAGGGCAACTTCGATGTGGTTGCGGATATCCGGTCCTCCAATGAGATTGGAGAACTGGGGAAGGATTTTAACATCATGGTCGGGGAGATAAAAAAACTCCTCAACCGGGTTACCCAGGAGCAGGAACAGAAACGGAAGAGTGAGCTTAATGCGTTACAGATGCAGATCAACCCGCACTTTCTCTACAATACATTGGATTCGGTGATATGGATGGCCGAGGGGGGCAAAGAGCAGGATGTGATCGCCATGAGTTCCGCCCTGGCCCGGCTGTTCCGCCTGTCCATCAGCAAGGGAAAGGAGATCATCGACGTTGCCTCCGAAATTGAGCATGTTAAAAATTATCTGACCATTCAGAAGATACGCTACAAGGATCGCCTGGATTACCGCATTGAAGTGGATGAGGATATCATGCATTTTAAGATCGTTAAGATAATCCTCCAGCCCCTGGTGGAAAACGCCATATACCATGGGATAAAAAACAATTCCGTCGCAGGCGCCGTGATTATCACCGGATGCCGTACGGAACGGGGCATGGATCTGGCGGTACGGGATGACGGCGCCGGAATGGACCGGGACACCCTGGAGCGGGTCAGGGCGCGGCTGGTCCGGGGAAATACGGCGGATCCCCCGAGTCCCGGACGGGGCAGCGGCGTGGGGGTGGGCAATGTGGATGAGCGGATCAAACTGTACTTCGGCGCCGAATATGGTTTGGAATTTGAAAGCCGGGAAGATGAGGGTACCACGGTATTCATACACCTCCCGGCCATCAATTAAGCGGAAAAAAACGCCATTCACCAAGAAAGGTTTGACATTTTCCTTACAGAAACATACAATATACTTACAATAATTTAAGATTGTAGCCGGAGGTGTATAACGGATGAGTGAGCTCCTTGTGCAAATGGAAGGGATAGAAAAGAGCTTCCCCGGGGTTCATGCTCTCATTAACTGCAGTTTTGAATTGCTTCCCGGAGAGATTCATGGACTGATAGGGGAGAACGGAGCAGGCAAGTCAACACTGATGAAAGTCCTTTCCGGTATTTATGGGAAAGATGCGGGAACTATTAAAGTCCGGGGTGAGCTTGCGGAGGCCCATAATACCAAACAGGCTCAAGCGCTGGGGATCAGCATTATTCATCAGGAACTAAACCTGATGAAGCACCTTACCGCCGCTCAGAATATTTTTATAGGGCGGGAACATAAAAAGGGATTTAATTTTTTAGTTGATGATAAGGAAATAAATCGTAAATCTGAAGAGCTTTTTAAACTGATCAATCTCAACCTTGACCCCCGGGTCTTGGTCGCCAGTCTCACCGTCGCCCAGCAGCAGATGATAGAAATAGCCAAAGCCCTGTCCTTCAATTCGGATGTCCTTATTATGGATGAGCCTACCTCGGCCTTAAGCGATTCCGAGATAGATGAACTTTTTAAGGTTATCAGAGGGTTGAAGTCTCAGGGCAAGGGGATCGTGTATATTTCTCACCGCATGGATGAATTGCACCGTATTTGTGACCGGATTACGGTTATGCGGGATGGTCAGTATGTAGCTACCAGCCATATGAAAGAAATAAGCACCGAGCAGATTATTTCCCAGATGGTGGGACGGGAAATTTATGAAAGTCACCACCCCCATGGGGATACCTCTAAAAATGAAGTGGTCCTGGAAGTAAAGCACCTTAACCGGGGGCGGGCAGTTCAGGATGTATCCTTTGAGCTTCATAGGGGCGAAATTCTTGGATTTGCCGGGCTTCTTGGAGCCGGCAGAACCGAAACCATGCGGCTTATCTTTGGAGCGGATCCTATGGATTCGGGGGAGATTATTGTAAAGGGGAAAAAGGCGCTGATTAAACAGCCCAAGGATGCGGTACGGCATGGAATAGGGTACCTCTCGGAGGATCGCAAGCGTTACGGCCTTGCCTTGGGCATGTCGGTAAAGGTTAATACGGTCATGGCCTCCCTCAGTAAATTTTTAAAACCCCTCGGGGTGATTGATGAAGCTAAGGCAAAAAAAGTTACCGAAGAATATATACAGCGGCTCAATACCAAAACCCCCAATGTGGAACAGCAGGCAAAGAACCTTTCCGGCGGTAATCAACAGAAGGTAGTGGTGGGGAAATGGCTGGTTCGGGACAGCGACATACTTATTTTTGATGAACCCACCAGGGGTATTGATGTGGGCGCCAAGAGTGAAATCTATAAGCTTCTTAATGAATTGGCGGATCAGGGAAAATCGATAATAATGATATCCTCTGAACTGCCGGAAGTTCTTCGCATGAGCCACCGTATTGTGGTGATGTGTGAGGGCAGGGTTACTGCGACCCTGGGTACCGTGGACAGCACACAGGAAAAGATCATGAGCTATGCAACATTACGGAATAATCTTGTGAATAAAGGATAGGAATATGGCAAACAAAAAACGCTCCAATTCAAAAACGACCCAAACGATACTTGCTTTCGCAGGTCTTATTGCCCTGATCATTATCTTTTCTCTTTTTTCGCCGAATTTTTTAACCTACAATAATTTGGTAACCATATTATTAATGACCGCTGTTAACGGCATTTTGGCCGTGGGGATCACCTTTATTATCGTTACTGGGGGCATAGATCTTTCCATTGGTACGGTTATGACCTTCTGCTCGGTTATGGCCGGGGTTTTTATTACCATGCTGGGAATGCCCGTTTTTGTCGGTATCATCGCCGCTGTTATTGCCGGCGCCCTCTGCGGGTTTGTTAACGGGGTCAGTATCGCCAAGCTTAAACTTCCCCCCTTTATTGCTACCCTGGGGATGATGAACATTACCAAGGGGCTTAACCTCATCGTTTCCGGAACTAAACCCGTTTATTTTACCGATATACCGAATTTCGGTTCCATCGCCACCAGGCCCATTTTGGGGATACCCCTGGGGGTCCTCGTATTTTTCGGGACCGCCCTGGTTGCCTCATTTATACTATCAAAAACCATTATCGGCCGGTATACTTTTGCCATCGGGTCCAATGAGGATGCGGCAAGACTTTCGGGAATAAATACCGATGCATGGAAGATAGGTATTTATTCCCTGAGCGGCGCCTTCTTTGGTATCGCGGGGATTGTGATGGCCAGCCGGCTAAACTCCGCCCAGCCCGCGTTGGGACCGGGATACGAAATGGACGCTATCGCGGCGGCGGTTATCGGCGGAGCATCCCTTTCCGGAGGGGAGGGAAGTATTCTGGGTACCGTAATAGGTGCATTTATCATTACGGTTCTTACCAATGGGCTGCGGATCCTTTCGGTACCCCAGGAATGGCAGATGGTAGTAACGGGTCTTATCGTCATAGGTGCGGTATACCTTGATATTGCCCGGCGGAAAATAAAATAACCCGTTGTATTGTGTAGAAATTACAATAATCCTGTGATTGTTGTAAATATCACCATGGAAATTCATGGTGAAATAAACAGGAGGAATCTATGAAGAAGATGTTTTTAGCAGTTCTGTGTCTCATGGTTGGGGCTTCCGGTTTTGTGTTTGCTAATGGCGGAGCGCAGAGCGGTAGCGGTGCGACCTACATACCCTTGGTTTCAAAGGGGTTCCAGCATCAGTTCTGGCAGGCCGTTAAGCAAGGCGCGGATCAGGCGGCCAAGGAGCTGGGAATTCAGATCACCTTTGAAGGCCCCGAGAGTGAATCCCAGGTAGATAAGCAGATTGAGATGCTTCAAACCGCCATGGGAAAAAATCCTGCGGCGCTGGGTTTTGCGGCCTTGGACAGCCGGGCGGCGCTCCCCCTTTTGCAGCAGGCTAAATCCAGAAATATTCCGGTTATCGCCTTTGACTCAGGGGTGGAGTCGGATATCCCCGTAACGACCGTTACCACGAACAATAAGGCTGCCGCTGCGCTCGCGGCGGATAAAATGGCCGAAGCTGTTGGCGGAAGCGGCAAAGTGGCGCTTATCGTCCACGATCAGACCAGCCGTACCGGTATTGATCGCCGGGATGGGTTCCTGGAGCAGATGAAAAATAAGTACCCCAATATTCAAGTTCTTGAAACCCAATACGGCGGCGGTGATCATCTTCGTTCCACCGAAATTGCCAAAGCCGTTATTAATGGTAATCCGGATCTGAAGGGATACTATGGCGCCAATGAAGGTTCCGCTATCGGCGTGGTGAATGCGGTAAGTGAACTTGGCCTGTCCGGAAAGATCATCGTTATTGGTTTTGATTCGGGCAAACTCCAGTTGGATGCCATCAAATCCGGACTGATGTATGGTGCGGTCCAGCAAAACCCGGTTCTTATGGGTTATAAGACCGTTGAATCCGCCGTTAAAGCGCTCCGGGGTGAATCACTGCCCAAAATCGTTGACTCCGGTTTCCTTTGGGCGGACAAGAGTAATCTGACCAACCCCGATGTGGCAGCGGTTGTTTACGAATAAAGCCGGAAGCTATTTTACAGGAATGATCTGCCGGTAAATATATATTTTACCGGCAGATTTTTTATACATTGATTTCTTATCAGATAGGGGAAACATTGTTTCGAATTCGTTCCTTTATTATGCCCGCCATCCTGGCCTTCATCTTGTTGGCGGGAAGTCTAATCATCCTTTTTATTACCCAACCGTCTCCCGAAAAGGCCATCAAAGTTACCGCAGTGATAAAGGCCATTGCCAACGATCAGGAATTTTGGGAGGTGATTAAAACCGGTATGCGCGCTGCGGCAAACGAATTCGGCATTACCCTGGATATCCAGGGGCCATGGGTGGAAAGCGATGTGGACGGCCAAATACGCATCACCGAGAATATCCTCAAAAACGATCCCCCCACGGCGCTTATCCTGGCAGCTGCCGATTATATCCGGCTGGCCCCCCTGGTTGAGCAGGCCGTTTCTCAGGGTATCCGGGTAATTGCCATGGACTCCGGGGTGGCTAGCTCCCGGCTGGTCACCTTCGTGACAACGAACAATATAGAGGGGGGGGAAAAGGTTGCCGCCGAAATGCTGCGCATCCTTGAGCCGGGGCGAAAACTCGCCATAATCAACCATGTTCAGGGGACTACCACCGCCATGGAACGGGAAGAGGGGGCCCGGAAAGTTCTGGCGCAGGATGGCCGCTACCCCCTGCTGGGCGTTTGGTTTACCGAAAATTTTGAGGAAAACGCCTATGCTATTACGGTGAATCTCCTTAAGGAGTATCCGGATCTGGGGGGTATTCTGGCGATGAATGAGTTTTCCACCCTGGGTACGGCTCGCGCTCTGCAGGATCAGGGCCATGCCGGGAAGGTACGGCTTGTAGGCTTTGACAGCTCTCTTACGGAAATACAGCTGATTGAGCAGGGGGTCATCGCCGCTACGGTAATACAAAAACCCTTTAATATGGGGTATCTCGCAGTCCGGGCTGCCCGGGACGCCGCAGCGAATCGGCCCCTGCCCCCCTTCATTGATACCGGTTCGGTACTTATCACTGCGGATAATCTGTATGAACCGGAGAACCAAAAATTGCTCTTTCCTTTCGTGGATTAAGGGTATTTTAAATCTTTTACCTAAATTACACAAGATCTTGACTTGACAGTGCAAAATGCGAGGTATATCGTTACTTATATTCTATTATTTGGAGGTTTTTATGAGAGTAAGGATGTTAGGTATCATGCTTTTTATCGTTATGATAACGTCTTTTGCCTTTGCTGAACCGGCAAGGGATGAAAAAGCGGCTTCATCGCCCGGAGGCGTAAGAATTGTACAATTTTCCGGTAAACTCGTTGCCCAGTTATATCAGCCCGGGGTAATAAATTCATATAATAAAATCGGGCTTTTTTTAACGCATCCGAACAGCAATTATTTTGATCATTCCCTGGTTAAATATATGACAGAACGCGGCTTTACTGTTATGGTAGCCAATACACGGTATACCGATCATAAACTTGCGGATATTTATTGGGATAATGTTGCCCTGGATATGAAAGCAGCCATTAGTTATTATAAAAACCTTCCGGGTATTGAAAAAATCATTTTAATTGGACATAGCGGCGGCGGTCCGGCTTCCGCTTTCTATCAAAATATCGCTGAAAACGGCGCCGCCGTCGGGCAGGGCCCCGAAAAAATCTGGCCCCTGGGGAACAACTTGAATGGTTTACCAAAAGCAGACGGCCTGATATTACTGGATTCCCATCTTGGATATGCCTTTGCCCAATTGGTAAACTATGATCCCTCCGTAGTTTCCGAGGGCCCCTTAGCGCCGCAGGAAATTGACAGGAGTCTGGACATGTATGCGGAAGCAAACGGCTTTAGCGCAACCGGCTCGGTGTATACGGATGAATGGAAGGCGCGTTATTATTTAGGACAATATAAGCGTAACGATCAGTTATTGAACTTTGCCTTGGGACGTTGGGATGCGTTAAAAAATAAAACCGCAAACTATCCCGATTCGGAGCCGCTTGTAATTCCCCGCCTTTCGAGCAGACTGTTTTTAAGCGATCTCACCGCTTTTTCTCACACAAAGAAGGCTTATCCGTTACTATCCGTAAGGGGTGTCGAGAATACCGTAATACAGAGTGTGCGTACTGCGGGTATCGACAAAAACGGACGCCTTTCGGGTGAATCCAATAATAGAAATTATGCCGATGGTGTTGTAGCAACGGATATAGTGAATTTTTTGAGTACCCTTGCCATCAAGGTCAACAGTAATTTCAAAATTACCGCAGATGATATTATTGGGGTAGATTTTAATTCTTCCAATACGTCTACACCGGGAAATCTGGAAGGAGTCCATGTACCCGTGCTTATTATGAGCATGACCGCACATTATTGGATAGTGCCCAGTGAAATTGAATATGAGCACACCGCAAGCAAAGATAAAACTCTTGTCTATGTAGAAGGCGCTTCTCACGGTCTATCGGAGTCTGCGCCAAAATACGGTGATACTCAAGCCATGATAGCCGATTGCATTACGAATTGGGTTTCTCAACGATATTAAAATATTTTTCTGAGATAAAACGTGCCTGATTTCTCAATACCCCGCCGCAAATGCAGCGGGGTATTTCAATTTGTAAATTAATATTCCAGAGTTCACATAGGCTGTCCAAACAGTTTTTGAAACTTTTTGGACAACCTCGTAGTAAAACTATTTGGTCATATACTCACTGAGGTGAGCATATTTCACCCATTCATCAACATTGGCATTGGTAATGAGTTTGGTCTCAAGATTAAAAAGCGGTTCAACCTTTTTTCCCTGAGCAACAAGAAGGCCCTGCTTTACCGCGGTGTAACCCATATTGAAAAGCGGCCATGCAACATCGGCGTCAATTCTGCCGGCTTTCATTTCACTCAAGGCATCTGCCGAACCATCAAAACCTACGAGCTTCATCTTGCCTACAAGGCCTGCCTTATCCAACACATCAAGCGCATTGATGGTACCGCCGTCCCATGCACAATACACGCCCTGTATATCATTTTTCAACTCCGCGAGAGCACCCTCCATACCGGAATGAGCCCTTCCCATGTTGAAATCGGTGGCGACTTCGTGGATTTTAATGTCCGGATAATTTTTATTCAAATACTCCACAAAACCATTCCGGCGATCACGGCCGGTGGGACGGACTAACATTCCATTGAGAGTAACGACAGTACCCTTTCCTCCAAGAGCCTTACCCATCCATTCGGCGCCCGCTGCGGCGCCAGCATAGTTGTCAATGCCCACATGACAGGTGATACCCTCAATATTACTTTTTGAATCGATGGTGATTACCGGGATACCGGCAGCCATAGCATCAATCAACGCCTGATCGTAATTTGTCCCGCCGTAGAGTGCTACTATAATGTTGTAATGTTGATCCACGAATTCTTTTACAAGCCCCGAATAAGTTGCGATATCCCCGTCCTTATACTGAACGACACGCAGCTCAATGCCTTCTTCGGCTGCGGCGGCAATGATGCCCTGTTTAAACAATTCATGGGATTGATTCTCAAGATCATTCACAACATAACCGAACCGCAGTTTTGCCTCGGATTTAGCGGGAGTTCCCGCTGTTTCGGGTGTTCCCGCCTTTTCGGTGGTTCCTGCTGTTTCGGGAGTTCCCGCGCACGACATAAGTACTGCGACCAGAACGCAGCACATGGAAAAGATAATTTTTCTTTTCATTTTTTCCTCCAAAGGTTAAAATATTTTTTTACTATACCATGTAACAATTAATAGCGCAAGAAAAAAATAATAAAAATATCTAAAAATTATCAGCCCGTGTAATAAAAGTATTTTTTTAACCTTTCGTCATATAAATTTAACCATGGGCAGATTTAGGGAAAAGAAATATTAAAATAAATACCCCCTGATTTCTTCCTGTTTTCCCGATGGCAGCCAATAAAAGTATATTTTTGACCTTTCATCATATAAAATTAACCAAGGGCAATTTGGAAAATAATAAAAAAATGGCTATACAGTTTCAAGAACAGAGTTTATAATAATGCCAAGAGGGTTTAGGCCTTCAGAGACATCATTATGGAGGAAAGGATTTATGAAAAAAATCACATTAGCTATAATGGCGCTGGTAGTTGCGGCGGCCATGGTGTTTGTTGGCTGCCAAAAGAAAACAAGCGTACCGGAAGCGGGTGGGAAAACCAAGATTGCTCTGCTTATGAGAAACATGGACGAACAATTTCTCAAGGATTATTCCGAAGCGGTACGGAAATTTGCGGCGGCAAAGAATGTGGACCTGAATGTTCAAGACGCCCGGAGCGATGGCGCCACCCAGCTTACCCAGCTTCAGACCCTGCTCAATCAAGGGTATAAGCACTTTGTAATTATCCCGGCGGTTTCCGAACTTTCCGAACAGATGAACCAGCTTATCCTGGAACGGGGCGGATCGGCGGCTTATTCTAACATCCAGCCAACCGTTGCGTCTCTCAAGGTGGGAAAGACCTTTTTCTACGCCTCATCTCCGGAATTCGTGGCCGGCCGCTTCCAGGGCGAACTTATTGCGGACTATTTTGACAAATATCCGGATAAGGCCCCGGGCAAAACGGTAAACATGCTCCTCATCCTGGGCCAGTTGGGTCATCCTGCCCAAATCAACCGGGAAGCGGGCCTTATGGCGGAACTCAAGACCCGGGGATACACCGTTAACGTGGTAGCCCGGGACACCGCTAACTGGACCCCCGACCAATCTCAGCAGAAGATGGACGCCTGGATCGGCGCCTATCGGGGCAAGTTTAACGTAGTGGCCGCCCAGAACGATGGTATGGCCCTGGGCGCCGTGGAATCCCTCATTCAGAACGGCTTTACCAAGACCGATTTCAGCGACGGTACTACCCTCACCGTTCCGGTACTGGGCATTGACGCCACCGGGGAAGCGCTTAATTCCATGAAGGAAAACAAGCTCTACGCCACGGTTCTGCAGGATGCGGCCGGTCAGTCTGCGGCGGCCTTTGATGTGGTCTATCAGGTAGCTACCGGTACCTACAAAGCGGGCAACCCCGCCGGCGGAACCCCTGCGGCGACCACCCCCATTGATGAAACTCCGGCCAACGACGCCGCCATCATTGGGCAGTGCTATCTGGTCCCCTTTGTACCCGTAGACAAGGCTTCGGATTATTACAAGGCGAACGCTCCTAAATAAGGAATGCGTATAGCGGATTTTTAAAAAGAACCACAAAAGGGTTTTAGTCCTTTCGGCTAAGGTCCTTAGTGGTTCTCATTTTAATTAAATTGATGGAGCAAGCATGGCGGAATCAGCCTATGTCCTTGAAATGCTCGGGATTGTCAAACAGTTTCCGGGGGTCTTGGCTTTAGACAATGTGGATTTTCAGGTAAAGCCGGGAACGGTCCACGCCCTGATGGGGGAAAACGGCGCCGGAAAATCTACCTTGATGAAGTGCCTCTTTGGCATCTACAAGACGGACGCGGGAAAGATAATTCTTAATGGAAACGAGCGTCACTTTAACAGCGCCTCCGATGCTATGGATGTCGGGGTTTCCATGATCCACCAGGAATTGTCCAACGTGCCCGAACGATCTGTGGCGCAGAATATTTGGCTGGGCCGGGAACCCGTGAATGGCCTTCACTTAATCGATCATAAGAAAATGATCCGCGATACCCGGGAACTACTTAAGGGACTTAACTTTGATTTCGATCCCGCCGCAAAGATGAGCAGTCTTTCTATCAGCCAACAGCAGGGCTGCGAGATCGCCAAGGCGGTTTCCTACAAAGCCTCCATCGTGGTGATGGACGAGCCCACCAGCTCTTTAACCGAGAACGAAGTGACCCACCTCTTTGAAATTATCCGGAACCTCCGGGCTCAGGGCGTGGCTATCATATATATTTCCCACAAAATGGAAGAGATCTTCCAGATTGCCGATTCCGTTACGGTCATGCGGGACGGCAAGGTAATCGGTACCTATCCGATATCCGGGATTGATAATAACAAACTGATTACCCTCATGGTGGGCCGGGATATTACCCACCGCTTCCCCCCGGTGGAATCCACCCTTGGGGAGGTATGCCTGGAGGTACGGAACCTTAGGGCCGCTAATCCCCGGTCCTTTAGGAATATCAGCTTCGAACTCCGCAAAGGGGAGATCCTGGGGCTGGGAGGACTGGTGGGAGCCCAGCGTACCGAATTGGTGGAAGCCATCTTTGGGGTCCGCTCAGTGGCGGAGGGGGAAATTCTGGTAAACGGGAAGCCCTTGAAAAAAATCAGCCCCCAGGCTGCTATACAGGCGGGGATAGGAATGATAACCGAAGACCGGCGCAGTTCCGGTATCTTCCCGCTGTTGGACATTACCGTTAATACTACTGTGGCATCCCTGGGAAACTATAAAACGAAGATTGGCCTTCTGGATCATAAAAAGTTGAGAGCCCTGGCTTCAACCCAGAACGATCAGCTCAGAACCAAGACCCCCACCATGGGTACCATGATCCAGAATCTTTCCGGCGGAAATCAGCAGAAGGTGATACTCAGCCGCTGGCTTATGACCCTGCCGGAGATACTCATCATGGATGAACCTACCCGGGGTATCGATGTGGGGGCCAAGTACGAAATCTACACCATCATGGCGGATCTGGTAAAACAAGGTAAGGCCATCATTATGGTGTCCAGCGAAATGCCGGAGCTTATCGGCATGAGTCACCGGGTAATGGTACTCTGCGCAGGCCGGCATACGGGGACCCTGGATAAACAGGATGCAACCCAGGAAGCGATCATGCGTTACGCCACACAGTTTGCTTAAAATCTCGATACAAAACAGATATTGATGGGGGAAAATATGAAGGAAATTAAAATAAAGCAGATTGTCAGTAAGTATACAACCTTTGTTACCTTTGTGGCGCTGGTTTTTATTCTAGCAATTCTTACCCGGGGTCAGGCTTTAACCTGGCCTTCAATTAAGACCCTTATCATCGCCGAATCGGTCAGGGCCTTTGCATCCCTGGGGGTTGGGATGATCATCATCACCAAGGGGATCGATCTTTCCATCGGCTATGTGGTCTGCCTTACCGCTTCGGTGGCGGCTTCCTTCGCCCAGATCTCCACCTATGAATCGGCGTTGTACTTCGGCCATAGTTTTCCGCTGCTGGTTCCCATTCTGGCGGGCATTCTTGCGGGGGGCCTGTTCGGCGCCTTCAACGGGGTGCTGGTAGCCTACGGGAAACTGCCCCCCTTCATTGCCACCTTAGGAACCATGTCCATTGCCCGGGGTATTCAGCTAATCTACACCAAGGCTGCCATCGTCGGTTCCCTGACTCCTCAGTTTAAGGCCCTGGCCCAGACTTCCATCGGTCCTGCAACCTTTTCTTTCCCTGCCCTTGGTATCTATGTGGTGATTATTACCATTATTGTTTGGGTATTGCTCAAACATACCCGGCAGGGGACAAACTTTTATGCCATTGGGGGCAATGCCCAGGCAGCCCGGGTTTCGGGGATCAATGTGGAGCGGGATCTCCTCTGTGTGTACCTTTTTGCGGGACTCCTCTACGGCTGCGCAGGGGTATTGCAGGCAGGCCGCCTTGGTCTGGCCAACGCCCTTACGGCAAACGGTATGGAGCTGGACGCCATTGCTGCGGTTACCGTGGGCGGTGTGTCCCAAAACGGCGGTGTGGGTACCGTAGGGGGCATGATCATCGGGGTATTCACCATGGGGCTTATCAACTACGGGATGAGCTTCCTATCCATCGATTCCTATTATCAATTATTGGTAAAAGGCTCTATAATAATTGTGGCGGTTTTCTTTGATATGAAGAAATACGCTAAACGCGCGTAGCGTTTGAACCACATTTATGCAGGAGGCTATTATGGAAGGAACCATGAAGGGAGCCTATCTCCCGGGAAACAGTACCGTAGTGTTGAAGGATGTTCCCATTCCCAAGCCGGGACACGGGCAGGTTTTGGTTAAGATGAAGGCCTGTACCATCTGCGGCAGCGATATCCGCGCCATTTACCGTGAACATATTGGCAAGGGGCCCGAGGGATATCAAAATGTCATCGCCGGGCATGAACCCTGCGGACAGGTAGTGGAAGAGGGCCCCGGGATCAGACGCTTCAAGAAGGGCGCCCGGGTTATCGTGTACCATATCTCAGGATGCGGGGTCTGCCACGACTGCCGTATGGGCTACATGATCTCCTGTTCCTCCCCCCTCCGGGCGGCCTACGGCTGGCAGCGGGACGGGGGCATGGCGGAATACATTCTCTGCGACGAAAAGGATCTGGTGGAACTCCCGGACTCCCTGAGCTATGCCGACGGCGCCCAGGTGGCCTGCGGATTCGGCACGGTCTACGAGGCCATCACCAAGGTGGGGGTTTCCGGCAACGATGCGGTGCTGGTGGTTGGTCTGGGCCCGGTGGGTCTGGCCGCCCTGATGCTCTGCCGCGCCATGGGGGCCAACAAACTCTACGGCATTGAGGGAAACCCGGTACGGATAGAGCTGGCAAAAAAACTCGGCCTGGCGGATAAGGTACTCACCCCTGCGGATAGTAATGTTGATGAAATTAAAGCGCTGACCAATGGCAAGGGTGTGGAGCGGGCCTTTGACGCCTCCGCCAGCGATCCCGGCCGGGTCACCGCCATACGGGCTACCCGGCAGTGGGGTAAGATAGCTCTGGTGGGGGAGGGCGGAACGGTACACTTTAATCCCAGCCCGGATATTCTCCATGATCAGAAAACCATCTACGGCAGCTGGGTAACCAGTATCTGGCTCATGGAAAACCTGGTGGAAGAACTGGTTCGCTGGAACATGCACCCGGATCTTCTGGTGACCCACCGTTTCCCCCTGGACAAAGCTTCGGAGGCCTACAAACTTATGGCGGATGGAAACTGCGGCAAGGTTGCTATCTGCGCCGATGAGGAGCTGAAATAATGGCCGGTCCTATCGATCCCAAACTGGTCCCCAAACGGACCCTGGCTTCCGGGGAAAAGATTCCCTGCATAGGTATGGGAACCTTCGGCTCCGACCGGTATCCCCCAGCGGAGATTTCCGCAGCCGTAGGCGGGGCTATCCGCGCCGGTTACCGGCTCTTTGACTGCGCTGCGGTCTACGGCAACGAGGACCGGATCGGCGAAGTATTCGATGATGCCTTCAATTCCGGTGTGGTAAAGCGGGAAGAACTCTTTATCAATTCCAAGGTCTGGAACGATATGCACGGGAGGGGGAATGTACTCCTTGCCCTGGCAAAAACCCTGCGGGACCTCAGACTGGACTATTTGGATTCCTATATGGTGCACTGGCCCTTCCCCAACTGCCACACCCCGGGGTGCGCCGGCGATGCCCGTAACCCGGACTCGGTTCCCTTCTCTGCGGATCGCTTCATGGGCGCATGGAAACAGATGGAACGCATCGTTGATATGGGACTTGCCCGGTACATCGGTATGTCCAACATGACCATCCCAAAACTTGAAGCGGTACTTCCCCTCTGCCGTATACAGCCGGCGATGATCGAGATGGAAATGCACCCCGGTTTCCAGCAGCCGGACTTGTACAAATACTGTGTGGATCGGAAGATCCTGGTAATCGGCTTTTCCCCCGTAGGTTCCCCCAACCGGCCCGACCGGGACAAGGCCGACGGGGATATTGCCGCCACGGAAATTCCCGAGCTGGTCGCAATAGCCAAAGCCCACGGCCTCCACCCCGCCATAGTCTGCCTGAAGTGGGCGGTCCAGCGCGGCCAGATCCCCATACCCTTCTCTGTCCATGAAAAGAACTACCTTGCCAACCTGCGCTGCGTCACCGAGGATCCCCTGACGGACGCCGAGATGGCCGCCATTGCCCGGGCGGATAAAAACTGCCGTCTTATAAAGGGGCAGGTGTTTCTGTGGGAAGGCGCCAAGGGGTGGGAGGATCTTTGGGACTAAGAGAAACCAACTTGATCGAAAAAACGCCGGTGGGGCGGGGAAGCCCCACCGGCGCCTGTTCGCAGGGGGTTTCTCTCCGCTCACCGGATTGCGCTTTATGAAATGATAGGGGATTAGCTTCGTAACTTTTTAACCAGCTCAAAAACCGTTGTTATCGGATTTTGATCCCTGATTGCTTTTGTACATTGAATGTTGTAAAGCTTGTTTGCATTGCGTATGGCGGTTTCTTGTTTGTCTTGTAAACGTTTATACATATCTTTAGCGTTTTTTAGATATTCTGCATCTAATGCGGTTGTTAGTTTTTCTTTGTATTGAGTACGGGAAAGTGCGGTGTCACAGTAATTAAAATGAAGTAAATACCATATTTCAAATGCTTCAATTGAATATGCGCAGCGTATGTTTTCGCGTTTTGCCAATGCAAGAGCTTCATTAAAAGACTCTAACGGAAAAGAGTCACGGTCAAATACGCACCACACTTCCTGATAGGGCTGACGCTTTTTCTGTGCCTCGTTTTTTAGCTGTATTGCTTTTTCTACCAAAGATATTGTATTGTATCCTGTCCCCTGTATGTCAATTTCATCATAAACGCAGGGATTTTCCGGAAACGCCTTAAAATAATTTGGTTCGGTCTTTTCCCCCTCACAGACAATAAGTATTATACGGGGCTGCCGGGTACTTTCTGCACGGCGCAGTTCCGCAGTTCTTTTTTGAAATAGTTTGTCATGCCCCATTGTTGTCATCCGCTAACTGCATGTTGATTTCATTAATATAGGGTATACCGCCATATTTCCCTTTTAGGTAGTTTTTATCAAAAGCGGCGTCATTTCTGACTGATCCATGAGTTCCCGGCTCCACATACTCAACCAACGAATAGAGTTCGGTTGCACCGTAGGGATCTTTTTCACAAAACCAAATTTGGTCACGGCGAAAAAGGGCTTTCTTCATAATATGTACCGCATGACAGGAAATAATAAGCTGTCCATTTCCGGGATTGGTTTTTGGTGAATGAAATAATTTTAGAATTGATTCCAGGATAAGCGGATGCAGAGAAGAATCAAACTCATCAATGAACACAGGAAATCCCTTGTCCAGTGATTCAAGGAGCAAAGCGGCAAATTGAAAAAGTTTTCTTGTTCCCAATGACTCATTTTCTTCATCAAAGTCAACTGTTGATATAACATCTTCATTATCATAGAATGCGTGACTATAGGAAGCCTTTTTTTGCATTCGCACCCTTGTTTCAATGGCGCCGCCGGGAGTACGAACACGATATGGAGAAGGAACTTCTTTACTATTTACATCGAGAATTTGAATGTCCGCGCATCGAAGAAAATCGACAACACGCTCCCGATATTTCGGATCATCAAGTTTAGAGAGTGTTTGTGTCCTTTTATTATTTAGCCCTATAGAAAAAAACTGAAAAAAAAGTACAAGTTCCTTTGCCAGTTCCCCATTAATTTGAGCGCAAACGGAGAGAAACGAAGCGTTCTCTCTGGTTATCTTTACTGCCGCTTCACCTTCGGCAAAATGTTTGGAGTTGCATTTAATCTCCTGGCCTTCCCGGGTAAAAAGCTCGACTTCCTGTACATTAAGAATGGCGAAAAGATATTCCCCGTATACTTTATCCTGATTAACCGTAAATCCATACCGGTATCGTATTGGTTTGCCCTCCCGGTTTTTCAGGAAAAGCAGCAATTCGAATGCAGATGGTTCTTCCACCGTTTGCTGGGAGAATAAAAATGGATGGACATTTTCTATGGCATCGCCCGCTTGCTGCGAGGGGCCTGAATTAACCGCAAAATTCAAAAAAAAGGTCAATGCCTCGAAGAAGTTGGATTTGCCGCTGGCATTTGCCCCGTAAATCACCGCGCTCCGTAAGAGGCGCACATCCTTAGTGACTTCAAAGGTATTTTCAGCTATCAATTCCTTGTTTTTTGTCGACAAAAGCGAAAACGTTTGTTTGTCTTTGAAAGACTTGAAATTTTCTATACTGAATTCAACGATCATATGGGACCTCTTATTGGTTATACTTATTATCGGCAAAAAATGCAAAGGGAAAATAGCGTTTTTTACGGAAAATCCACAGAAAAGTATTTTTTATATCATATTCTAGTCTATCAAATGTATAATTTCCCATAAACTACTAAACACCGGCGGGCAGGGGGAGGACAGGCATTCCCCTCCCCCTGCCCGTACATGCGATTAGTACGGGTTTCCCTTACTTATAAAGAGGCCCCAGCGCCGAACAAGCCCGGTAGTCAGATCCTTCCTTATCCATACCAAAAGCATTCCAGTAACTAGGCCGGTAGATCCGGTCCTCGGTCACATTGTGCATACACACGGGGATCCGGAGTATGCTCGCCAGGGTGATAAGGTCCGCGCCGTTGTGGCCGTAGGAAACTGCCCCGTGGTTGGCGCCCCAGTTGTTCATCACCGAATAGACGTCCTTGAAGGGGCCTTCTTCCCCGGTGATCCTCGGGGCAAACCAGGTGGTGGGCCAGGTGGGATCGGTGCGGAGGTCCAGCTTGTCGTGAACATGATCCGGAAGGGTTACCGTAAAGCCTTCGGCAATCTGCAGTACCGGACCAAGGCCTTTGACCAGGTTAAGCCGGGTCATGGTTACGGGCATACCCCCTTCGCTGATGAAGTCCGAGGAATAGCCGCCGCCCCGGAAATAGCCCAGGTTGCCGTAGCGCCAGCTTACCGCATCCAGGCAGGCCCCGGCTTCCTCAGGACTGATCTCCCAGAAGGGCTTCCAGGCGGCTTTCCCGTCCTTCCGCTGTTTGCCCGTGCCGTCGATGGCGGCGGAACCGGAGTTGATCAGGTGGATAAGGCCGTTGGCTGCCCCGCCTTCGGGTTTCCAGCCGGTAACCCGCTCAATAGCCGCGGGGCTCCAGTAGGTCCGCACGTCCGCGAAGACCTGGGCCGCGCCGGTGAGGAGGTAGCCGAAGAGCATGGACACTCCGTTGAGGCCATCATTCTCCGTAGCCACCACATAGGGGGAGCGAATGCCGTTCCAATCAAAGGACGAGTTGAGGATGACCTCCATGAAGTCCCCGTTGGGGAAGTGGTCGGTCCACTGACGTTGACCCTGGAAACCGGCCAGGATGGCGTTATGCCCCAGGGCTTCCTCGTCCAGCTTCTTCCGGCGCAGGTCCGGATTCCCAACCATGAGGTCCCGGACGATGAGGGCCATCTTTACGCAGGTCTTCCAGGTTTCGTCCTTCTGTTTTTGGCTGTGCTGTTCCTCGGCGGGATTATTGTCCGGCCCTACCTTACAGTTTTCCAGGGTCCAGGCCAGGGCCCGTTTGTACTCAACTTCGGAGTAGATCTTCTCTTCAAAACGCCGTACCAGTTCGGACATATCCACGTATTCATTCCGCATCCCCAGGTATTCCTGGAAGAAATCGGCGTTGCTGATGGAACCGGCGATACCCATGGCCACCGAGCCGATGGATAGGTAGCTCTTGCCCCGCATCCATGCAGCGGCCAAGCCGGATTTTATAAAGCTGAGGATCTTGCCCTTCACATCATTGGGGATCTTGGCGGCATCCGCAAAGTCCATCACATCCCTGCCGTAGATACCAAAGGCGGGGAGTCCCTTCTGGTTGTGGGCGGCCAGAACCGCCGCCAGGTATACCGCGCCGGGCCGGTCGGTACCGTTGAAGCCCCAGACCGCCTTAATAGTGGTGGGATCCATGTCCATGGTTTCCGAGCCGTAACACCAACAGGGGGTTACCGTCAGGGTTACCTGTACATTTTCCCGGGAAAACTTATCCGCGCAGGCGGCGGCCTCAGCCACACCCCCGATGGTAGAATCGGCGATTACACACTGTATGGGCTGCCCGTTGGGGTGCCTAAGGTTTTCGGTGATAAGTTTAGCCGCCGCTTTAGCCAACTCCATGGTTACTATTTCGAGGGATTCCCGTACCCCCCGGCGCCGGCCATCGATGGTCGGCCGTATGCCGATTTTCGGCAGCGCTCCCCGGTAACGGTTCTCCGGGGGATTCAACTTGAGACTGGATATATCAGCCATTTTTTGCCTCCTGTAAACTTATGGGGTGGAAAAACCCGCCCCTTAATGACGAATAATAGTTATCGGGATACGGATAATCCGGCTCCCGGTTTTCCGGTTTTGTTTTTTCAGGCTAATCCGTTCAAGGATACGCTGTCCCGCCTTTTCCCCAATGCTTACCGCATCCTGGGCTGCCGTATACCGGCATGCCGGTAAAAAAGGGGTATACCGCGTCTCATCAAAAGCGGCTATAACCACCGGTGGAAGTTTCCGCCCTTCACGGGTCCATTCCAGAAGCCTCCGCTCCATCCCCAGGTGAACCAGGCTGTTCACTGCCACCAGGGCTTCCAAGGTTTGCGGGGACTTGAGCATGGTATCCATACCCTGGTACCCATCCTCCACCCCCATTCCGGCCAGGCGTATCCACTCCGGTTCGGTCCTGATCCCCGCCTGCCTCAACGCCCGGGAAAAACCGGAAAACCGTTCCCGGGCGTTGGAAATGACGTTATTCCCCCCGACAAAAACGATACGTTTGAACCCATCGGAAAGGAGACGCCCGGTAAGGTCAAATGCTCCGCCTTCGTTATCCGAAAGCACCGCATCCAGATCGATCCCCTCTACCAGCCTATCCACCAGGACCAAGGGGAATCCCCGCCGGGCGATCGCCTTCAGGTGTTTCCCCTGGGCTCCCGCGGGGATGACCACCATGCCATCCACCATACGATCCGTCAGTACGGAGATCCGCTTCCGCTCTTCCTCCACGGAATTTGCCGAAGAGGAAATAAGCATGGTATAACCCTGGGCATCCAGTACCCGTTCAACCCCCTCCGCCAGATCCATGAAAAAGTCGTTGGACAGTTCCGGGGCAATAATCGCTACCGTCCTTGTGGACCGGGTTTTCAGGCTCCGGGCCATTTGGTTAGGCCGGTATCCCAGTTTTTTCACCGCCAAGGAGACCCGCAGCCGGGTTTTTTCGGACACCCTGCCGGTACTATCCGGGGCAAGAGCCCGGGATACCGTAGCGGTAGAGACCCCTGCGGCGGCGGCAACATCCCGTATGGTTTGCCCTTTCATTTATTGTAGGGGGATAACCCCTTTTTTCAGGATTATATTCCCGTATGTCCTGGTCTCCCCGGTCATAACCACGGCGAAAGCCTTTTTAGCCCGTTCATAGAAGGCAAAGCGTTCAATCCGCTCAACCGGGGGAGTTCCGGGCCAGCGCCGGTCAATGACCGCCCGGTAGGATTTTTCTACCCCAAGGTCCAGGGTATCCCCGGGCATGACCTGCATCATCATCACCGGATGGGGTACCGCGTAGTCCAGGTTTGTCAGGGCCAGGATCCCGTCCAGCAAAGCGGGAATTTTGATACCGTCCGCCCGGATCACCCGGGAATTACAGGAATCACCGGGGAAAAAAGCGTCCGCCAGGACAAGCTCATCCCCGTGGCCCATACGGAACAGGGCATCCAAAAGCTCGGGGCTAATAACCGGATCAATACCAATAAGCATAACAACCTCCCATATTGCCTTAATGATCAGGCCGAAAGGGCAATTTGTCAAGAGGAAAATGTAATCGTTTACATTATGCGTTCTACAGATGCATCCGCCGCTGCAGTTCTTCCCAGAGGGATCGGCCCTCAAAGACCAGCAGGAAAGCCAGGGAAATCAGGGAAAGGGCAAAGCAGATTACTGCGGGGTAAACAATGGTAACCACATGAAAAATGATGAGCAGCAAAGAAAAAATACTGAACACACTGATGATGCCTAAAAATATGATATAATCCTCTACCTTCAGCCTGCGGACCTTGGCAAATACCGCCAGGGCTACCATGGAACAGCTAAAAAGGGTGGGGATAACAAAGTTCAGGGACCATTTATAAAAACCCGTAAAAAAATCCCAGAGGAGAACCATCACCGAAATAACCAGGAGCTGCAGAAAAATTATTTTTGGAATATTCCACCATTGGCCATTGATAACCAGGAAGGAAAGCCAGAGACTGCCCAATCCCGCAATCACAAAGAGGGACCACCATACACCCCCTGAGGGGATAGCAATATTGATAGCCACGGTTATAACCGCCACAGCGATGGCGCCAAAGGCAATAAAGCTGATGAGCCGCTTGTTGGGAGCCGGCAGGACGGGGATTTCCGGAAAAACGTCCAGATCCGGTTCGGCTTCCCCGGACAGTTCCCCCTGGCAGAGGGGGCAGCGGCGGGGACTTCCCCCAACCCTAACCCTGCATTTATGACAAAACAGCATGGGGCGCTCCAAGTTCTTCCGTATTGGACACAATTTCAATATCCAAACCAAAGCCGCTGAGGGTACGAAAAAAGGCCCTTTGAACATCACTGCTCATAAAGGGGGATGAAAAACTGATAACCAGGTTATCCTCAAAGGATGTTATACATACCTGATGACGTTTCGTGCAGGTGGTCATGCAGAATGAACGTATATGGGGGGCCATTTCCGCGGGCATGGTTATTTTTCCGATATTGGAAAAGGCTGCGCTGTCTTCCCTTGCCGCCTTCCATGCCGCATTCTTGAGAACCGGAACCTTTACCGCCAGGGGAACCACCTTGATGGGCAGGGCATGTTCCAAAGAGCTTAGCTGATTCAGCCGTTCATAGATTTTTTCCGGTCCTAACTGGGCCTCAAAGGACTGCCGTACCTGGGCCAGGACATCCTCAAAATTTTTCCCCTGGGTGGAAAAATTATGGGATACATTGATAACGCTGAAAAAATTCCGCGCCGTGGGGGTGGCAAAATAGCGCCGCAGATCCACAGGAATAGTGAGGGAGACCGGCCGGTTTTCATCCCGGACCTTCATACCGTCGTGGATGGAACAAATAAGCAGGGCGGAAAGAAATTCCCCCATGGTGGCATGGTATTCATGGGTTTTTTGCAGTAACGCTGCGGCGGAAATATGGCCTTCAATAATGCCAAGCCGGGATTCGGGAAATCGTTCGCCCTTGATTCTGTAGGCAAGGGGCAGTTTGGGGATTTTAACGGATTTCCCCCTTGAATAGTATTTATCAAAGGCGTCCCCGCTTCTTTGTTCATTCGAAGCGTTATTATCCTCCATGCGGATATTTTTATCAATAATTCCCCGGTGCTTTTCAAGGAGATAGTAATAGACAATGGTTTTGAGAAACTGTAGGGCCCCCATTCCGTCGGACAGGGCATGGTAGAGTTCAAAATTAATACGTTTTCTGTAAAAGTTCAGTTCAAAAAGCAGGTTTGTCCGGTTTGCATCGTACAGGGGGGCGCAGGGGGGTTTATATTCCTCCCGTACCTGGGGCTGTATATCGCTTTTTTCAAAGTAGTACCAAAAGAAGCCCCTGCGTATGATGAAGCGGTAAAAGGGGAACTGTTCAAGGCTTGTATTGAGGGCACGCTGCAGGGTTTCTGCGTCCACATCCTCATGGAGTTCGCAGCAGAAACGGAAAACCTTGGTATCATCCTTGGTAGTGCTTGGGGGAAAGATCTTTGCGGCATTATCAAGCCGGTGCCATTTTGCGGAATACACGGGCCCCCCTAATTATCCAAAAAGTTATTGATCAATTCGTAAGTCTTTTTTACATGAACAAAATGGGGCGGCAGCATCATATAGCCGTGGAAAGCATCCTTCATCCGGTAAAGCTCCACCTGATTCCCCGCTGTTTCCAGCCTCTTTCCATAAAATTCCCCCTCATCCCGGAGGGGGCAATACTCGGCGGTGATAATCAAGGTCCTGGGCTGGCGGCTCAAATCCGCCGCTTCCAGGGGGGCAAAGTAGGGGTTCACCGAATCCGCCCCGGAGCCCTTATACAATTCTAGCATATCTTCAACTCTTTTTGAAGTTAAAAGATAATCATATCCGTTGGTCCGTATGGACTCAAAGGGTGAATTTTCGCTGTGGTCCGCGGCGGTGGCGGGGTAGAGCAGTATTTGGCGGGGCGGCAAAAATTCCCCCCGGTCCCGGGCCATGAGGGAAACCGCCGCCGCAAGATTTCCCCCGGCACTGTCGCCGATGATTGTTATATTGGAAGGGTCCACGTGCAAAAGACCGTTTCCCAGAAACAGTTCCCGGGCCACGGCGTAGCAGTCCTCCGGGGCCGTGGGGAACCGGTATTCCGGGGCAAGCCGGTAATCTACGGAAACCACGATACTGGAGCTGGCCCCTGCCAAACGGCTACACATCTCGGTATAGCTTTCAATACTCCCCAGGACCCAGCCGCCGCCGTGGAAAAACAGCAGGAGCCGCCGGGGCTTCCCCTTTTTGGGCAGGAAAACCCGCACCGGTATCTCGTAATCCCCGGAGCTGACAACATGGTCCCAGACGGAGTATTCCGTCGGTAAGGGGCGTAACCTGGCACCCAGGTTTTCAAAATGCCGTTCAACCTTATAGCTTTTTTTGATATCCACATTCAGGTTCAGGTAGGCTATTGTTTTGAGCGCCGCCCGCATTGCCTTGTTGATAGCCATAGCTGCCCTCAGGAGATAGCCGTTTCCAAGGCTACCTCCATCATCCCGGTAAAGGCGGTTTGCCGTTCCTCGGCGCTGGTCGTCTCGCCTGAGACCAGGCTGTCCGAGATGGTTAGCAATGACAGGGCTTCCCGGCCGTATTTGGCCGCCAGGGTGTAGAGTTCCGCCGTCTCCATTTCCACCGCCATAACGCCGAATTTTGCCCAAAGTTTCCAATCCCCGGGGTCCTCGGCGTAAAACATATCCGTTGAAACAATGGATCCCACCTTAGGCTGCCAACCCCTGGCGGCTGCCGTGTCGTATGCGGTCTTGAGGAGGCTGAAGGCCGCGGTGGGGGCGAAGTTTCTTCCCCCAAAGCGTTGGTTGTTGGCCCCCGAATCGGTGGATGCCGACATGGCTATAACCAGATCCCGGAGCTTAAGTTCCGGCAGTATAGCCCCCGCCGTCCCGATACGTATGGCCCGGCGGACATGGTAATCCCGGAACAGCTCATTAACGTAGATAGAAATTGAAGGAATCCCCATCCCTGTCCCCTGTACGGATACCCGTTTCCCCCGGTAGATTCCGGTATACCCAAGCATATTCCGCACCCCGGTATACTGAACCGGTTCTTCCAGGAAATTTTCCGCAATAAACTTTGCCCGCAGGGGGTCGCCGGGCAGCAGAATCGCCTCGGCGATGTCCCCGGATTTTGCCGCAATATGAGTGGACATGACAACTCCTTCTATCTAGATACTAAGACCAACAGCAGGGAGGATCTACCCCTTGTCTTGGTAAGCGATTTATTGTACCTTAAAGTTAATAGCTTAATTTTTAAGATTTTAACAATTGCGGAGTAAACAATGGCGGCGCAGACGGGTAACAGGAACTTACATTTAATGGAATCAACGCCGGTTTGGGTCAGTATTATCCGGCTTGCCCTCCCGATGATGTTCAGCATGATTGCCCAGTTGGTCTACAATATGACCGATACGTTTTTTATCGGACAAACCGGGGACCCGAACATGGTAGCGGGTATTTCGCTGGCAATGCCGCTTTTTATGGTATCCCAGGGTGTGGGGAATATATTCGGCGTAGGGGCCTCAAGTTATATCTCCCGTATGCTCGGCGCGCGGGAAGCGGAAATCGCAAAACGTACCAACGCGGTATCTTTTTACACAACCATCCTCGCAGGCGTGGTTATTACAATTGTCCTGCTTCTGTTCCGTAAGTCGATTTTGCACGTCATCGGAACGAGTGACGTAACGTTTCCCTACGCCGATAGTTATTTTACGATAATTTCTGCGTTTATCGTCATTGCGCTGCTCAATATTTCCTTATCGGGACAAATCAGAAGTGAAGGCGCCACCGATAAGGCAATGATTGGTACGCTCATCGGCATAATCATTAACATCATTCTTGATCCGGTGTTTATTTTGGTTTTTAATATGGGAACCGCAGGCGCGGCATGGGCCACCGTGATAGGACAGGCCGCTTCACTGGTGTATCTCCTTTGGTGTTTTATGTCCCCCCATACCATGCTTTCGATACATCCCCGGGATTTTAAGCCCTCCGGGAAGATATACGGAGAAATTCTCAAAATCGGACTACCCGCGGCGCTTTCAAACATCGTGATGAGCCTTGCGATGGCGGTACGGAATCTTATGGCCGCAAGCTACGGCGATATGGTAATTGCCGGTATGGGAGTTACCATACGGGTTGAAAGTTTAAGTTTTATGCTGATAATGGCCCTGGCCATGGGTTACCAGCCCTTTGCCGGATTTAATTACGGGGCTAAAAACTATGGGCGTCTCAAAAAGGGCATGAAGATAACTTTTATGTATACCACCGCTTTGGCGCTGTTTTTCGTCGGCGCCTTTGCCCTGGCGGGGCGCAGCATCATTGCGCTTTTTATCAATGACGCCCAAACAATTACGGCGGGAGCAAGCTTTCTACACGCTTTTTTATTTGGGCTTCCTGTTTTGGGCATTCAGATGACGATTATGGTAACGTTCCAAGCCCTTGGAAAGCCGGTACTGGGAACGATAGTATCCCTGGGGAGACAGTGTTTGTTTTATATACCCCTCGTTTATGTGTTTAATCATTTTTGGGGGTTCGAAGGGTTTGTATTTTCACAACCCGTTGCCGATATAGCTACCACCGTAATTGCCCTTTTTTTGGTACGCGGCCTGTTAAAGGAGTTAAAGCATCATGAAAAATGAACTGCATAATGAATTACTCCGTTCTCTTTTCATGCTAAAAAAATTTACCAATACGTTCCGCCCCGCTGTTCTTCCTAAGGAAGACGAGATGAACCTCGCGTCATTTACCTTGCTCTATTATATTAAGGAGCACAACGGAGATTTGAGTTGTGAAAAAATCAGGAACGAACTATCGGTTACAAAACCTGCGGTTTCGCAAATGCTTGCTTCCCTCGAAAAAAGGGGTTTTTTAACCCGTGAAACGAACAAAGAAAACCGGAGATGTATTGTACTTTCCCTCACCGAAAAGGGAACTCAATTTATTGAAAAGACGCAGCGAAAAACCGAAAAACGGCTTACGGAAATTATCAAACGCTTTGGCGAAGACGAAACCCACAGTTTAATAACGCTGGTCAACCGTTTCGTGTCAATTATGGAAGAATCTGACCGGGAGTAGAATACGATAGCAGTTTTGCCCGGATACTTTTCTTAGCCGTCAGCCCGGTTATGCAAATTTTGAACCGCCTGCCGCAATTCCTGTTCCAAAGTCTGGATTTTTCTGTCTTTTTCCTGGAGCGCCGTGTCCTTCTCCCGGAGTATTCCTGCGTATTTCTTTTCAGCCCGTTTCTCTCCCCGTTTCTCTCCCCGCTTCTCCCCTACGGCTTCTCCTTCCTGTAAACCAGCCAGTCTTGCGTTTGTCATACCGCTCTGCCAATCCAGTTCGTTCTTGAGTTCGTGCTCAAGCCGAGCCCGCATTATCTCATCCTCACTCACGGTCAAAAGTTCCGCCGTTGCCATGGATATTGCCTCCTCGTAGTTTAGTATCTCGTTAATCAAATCCCGATATATGGGGTCCTGGATATACCGGAAGAACACCGCCCACCGTTCTATGGTCGTCATTGCAGGAACCGGCTTGGCCAGGAACTGTTCCGCCTTCAACAATTCAATGTCAATTATAGAGGTCAGCCCATCAAATGGCAAGTTATTTTCCTTGTCATAATAGCGGAACCGGTGGACCAGAGCATTGTCACCATGAAGATTCTTGCTAAGAAGGGAAATTTGCCAGGTAGGTTGCAGATCCCTATAACGGCGCTCAATTCCCTTGATATCCTGGGTAGTAAAGAGCCGGGCAAGGTGATATTCCTGCCGCCAATGCTCATGGGTATCCGGGTCTACGGTCATTTCGATGTTGCCCAGGTTGCCGTAGATACCGGCCTTACCCTAGAAGAAGTTGAGCAATTATAGCCGCTAGGCGCTTTTCGTGCTAAGCCTTCTCCCCTCGCCCCCTTGTTGGCCGTGATTATCAGGCAAAATTTGGGTATGATTTGACTATAAAAATTTTGTCTAATAATCACGGCGAATTTTTCCTGGGTGTAATCTAAGGCCCTGGGGATCAAAGAAACATCGAAGGGTTCCTCAAACCCTGTCCTGGACATCAGACTTACTGCCACTGAGAAAAGCTGTTGCCATCGGTTTTTTGGGCCGGTATAACGCCATCATTCTTACTATGTTTATTTTAGCTGTTCCTCATATCTGGAATAAATTTCTTTTACCGAAGCAATCTGTGTATTGAGTGAATTAAGCCGTGTGCCACGTTCTCCAGCACCCGGTACTTGAGAAATATCGTTGCAATAAAGAAAAACGGGTACACGCTGCCCGCTTACATTAGTCCCATATTCGCGGGTTACATAGTAAAATCCACCGTGCATTATTATGGTTGTTCCTGTTCGGGAAATCGTTTCTGTCGTAATATTTTTTCGTAGTACAACAGTTAAGTTGCTCCTTACATCTCTGTAACCATTAGACTGAACCGTTGTCAGGTTCATAGGAAGCGGCTGTGCTATACCCCATATTGAATATGTTAAAGCATTGCTATTTTCAGAGGTATCGGTTATTTCCCCTTGAATAAAGAATTCCGGGAAAACATCAACCAGAGGGACTTTCTCCAACTCCAATTGTTTAAGGAATATATTGAGCTTATCGCTAAGTATTTCAACCAATAGCCTATTCTGAAATGGATATTTCATTTTTGGTTTTAATGCCACTAGGGCCTTTGCAAATGCCTCGCAGGTACTTGGGCTATTTATGACGGATTGGGGTAATGAAGCGATTAAAGCCTGGGTATCAGAATGTGCTTTTTCAAAAAATTTTGTTTTAGAGAGATCAACCATGGACTGTAAAGAAAGTGAAGGAATTCCAATACTGCAATTGGAAAAATTATCTATAGAAGTACCAGCCATTAGAATTTTTGCCTGGAGTTCTTCAGTAAACAGCAAGATTCCCCCTTCACTTGACAAAGAAGAAACCCTGGGAGAATTCCTGGAGTTTCCGATGATTATAACAACCTCCGTACCAATTGGCGGTAATACTGTTTCTGTTTTTTTGTTTTCTGTCAATATTTCCCGTTTTTTTGGCGCACCTTCTTTTTGACGTTCGGATTCCCTTACATTTTCAAAGCGTCCTGTATGAATATCCTGCCCTTCATAGAAGAATTTATAAGTTTGAACGGTAGAAACTTCGTATTCTTCCATGGATTGTGAATAACTCAGCTCAATTCCTATCAAGCTATTATCTTCAATATATCTAAATAACGGGGTAGGATTTCTCTTGGGTTTAAACACTTTCTCTGTACTAATTATTCTCTCTTCATAGCCGGGTTTTATTTGGCGGTATGGATAAAATGGTTTTAAGAAGAGGGTATAAAGACTGTTACAGCTACTTAATAAAAAGGTCATACAGGTCAGGAGAAAAATGCCTATTATATTTTTCATATTTTTCTCCAACATTCACATTCAGAAAAATCATCTTTAATATTTTTTGAATAGGCTACCCCGAGGTCTTCAACTAAAATATTTTGATATTTGACAATTGACTTACCAATATGCCCATGATATGACTCAATGGTTGAGAAAGGCTGGGCATTTACCAGATAGTCATTGGTATATTTTTGTATGAGCTTTTGAATAACCATATGTGTATCAAAGATATGTTTACCCGGAATGGAATTGATAATTTCCCGGATAAGGTTGTCCAATTGATTCATTTTAACCTCCATAGGGAGAACATTGCACCTTCGGTCCGTTGTCTCCCTGTTCCCTTATTTTTTTATTAGCTGTTTGTTTACTACGCACATATTTTTCCCTGTGCAATAGGTAACTTTCTCTGATTCTTCCCATATATAACAGGGAAGGCTAACCCCATTAAAATTATTAGTCGCTATTATAATTTCTGTAGGGTTTCCCTTTTGGCTTTTTATCATTTCAAACAACTGGGCAGAAGATATTTCCCAAAGTGTACGGACGGCAAGCAGTTTATTGTTGGAAAAAAAAATGGATACATTTGGTATTGGATCATTTAGATAATACACGTGTATATAATCTGGCAATGGTGATGATAAATCTATTTCGACTAAATTCTCCGGAAATTGGTTATTCAAATTTGCTTTATCTAAATTAAAAATATCCAGTTTTGCGCCGAAAGATTCTTGATTAGGATTTGTAACCCTTAGAACCTCTCTTGCTTTAAGTACCACTTGATCTTTTGTCATGTCTGTATTTAACCCATTCCATAAATCAAATGCAAACAAATGAGAAGACAAAATAAACATGTAAAAGATTGCTAATACCAACATAATATGTTTTTTCATAAAATATTCCTTTGTGTTTATAGTTCCCACCGAACTTTTTTGTTTTATCCATACGGATAAAAATTTTAACTCGCCTTGCTGCTGTCTTCCATGGTACAATCCGGTTCAGTAGCTCCCTAGAGAGCTCCTTTCTGGTCACTTATCCGGGGTACCCCTGATGTGGCTAAACCCCACCGACTTGCCACAATGGCGCTTAAAGTCGGTTTTTCATACTTTAGTCTTAAAATGACCTTAGTCTTGTACGTTTAATACCATCAGTATAAAACATTTCGTTCTATACTATAAAACATTCCGTTTTTTGTCAAGCTATCTATCTTGTAGTTTAATAAGGTAGAACGTTAAGGATGGGTTGAATGGGGGGACAAGACATAAAGGATGCCTTAGGCAGAAATATCAAGTTTTTTCGGGCTCACCGGCAGTTATCCCAAGCCGATTTGGCCGAAAGGGCCGGGATTTCCATCACCTTTTTGAGTACCATAGAACGGGGGTTACAGTTCCCCAAAGCCGAGACCTTATTTTGCCTTTCCAGGGGGCTTGAGGTGGAGGTTTACGAGCTGTTTAAGGGAGAAATTGTCCTAGATGACGAGACCAAAAAACTTTTAGACCGTTTTTCCGGGGATATTACAAAAAATGTAGTTCAAGCACTGGAAGCTGTGTATAAGCAGTATGAAATATGACAGAGGCAAAACTGGCGGATTTAAGCCTTTGTGATTATCAGGCAAAATTTGGGTATGATTTGATTATAAAAATTGATGTTCAGGGGATGGATATGATTCCAATTATAAGAGCTTTCAGTGAATTATAGATTTTTCGAACCGGAAGAAAAACGAACCCTTTATGGTCGAGATAGATTCCAAGCTGTACGCCGTTCCCCTTGGGGCTATCAAAAAATTCCTCGGCAGCTCCTGAATCGTTCTTTCCCCAGGATTAATCCCCTGATAGCAGATTACAAGGAGAAAGCGCCAAAGACGAAGGCATTGCAATGGGTGAGGTGAAGGGCCTGGAGCCGCTTTTTGAAGCCGAATAGGAGAACTGTATGCAAGACATTACCGACAAAGAAGGGGAAGCCCTGGATGAATATTATACCGAGCATTTGCCAGTCACCGATCCCTCCAAAGGCGGCGTCACAACCCAGCAGGGCTTCCGCATGGTGGCGATCGACCGCCTTTCAGAGGACTACCTCTTGACCAAGGCAATTGCGGCACATAAAACACCAACTGAAATTATCGGTGAGCTGGTTCGGGAAAAGATCGCCGCTTTGGCGACTTAAATTTCTGACTATCTAAAGCACCCCCCCTATTGTGAGGAAATATTTTTGACAGTTGCAAGGTCAAGTCCGGTCCCTTTGGCAACTTGCTCCGGGCTCAATCCCATCCCAAGGAAATTTCGTGCGTCTTCCAGGGCTTTTTCCTCCTTGCCTACCCTCTCGCCTTCCTCTCTGGCGCGGCGTCTGTCTTCCAGCACCTTTTCCACCACATGCTCAAACATGCCCCGTTCCTCCTTCCCGGTGAAATAATTGGTCACGATCCGCGTCTCCTCCTTGGGAAACTTAAGCCGATTCAACAGGGTGCTCATCACATCCGTTATCAGTCTAGTCAATTCCTTGGGGATTTTCAACGCCATCCGTTCGAGGTAGTCAGGGGGTATCTTACTCAGAAGTGACTCCCCGTCCCAGGTTTCCAGCTTGTCTATCAGCATGATCAGGGACAACGCGTCGCCAAACCGGACCAGATCCTCCGGCGCGTACCGGTTCAGGTCCACCAGAAGGTATTCAAACTTGGGGATGTACTTTTGGAACACCTGGTTCAGGGCGGTCCGGTCCAGGAAGTTCAGCTCCGCCGTCCAAGGGTCCGTTCCGTCATAGAAAACGATAGGCAGTACCGGCGGATACCGGAAACCCTTCTTTGCGCTGGCGCCCTCTTGCTCCTTGTTGATTTCTTTTTCGTAGTTATCCAGGATAAGGCAAATGTACTGGAGCATCTTGAAGCTCGACCTGAAATTCACCTTGGACTCGTACTCCAGCAGGGCTATGACAAAGAAGGGTGGTTCGCCCTTGAGGTTGATCCGCTTGACCGTGTCCGAGTCCTGGTTGTCTTGGAAAAGCGGCAGGAATCGTTCGCTCATGTCCTCGATGTCCTCGGGCTGAACATCCTTGAGCAGCTCGATATTCAGATAATCCCGCAAAAATTCGACAAAAAGCTGGTGGTTGCCCAGGATGAGCTTAAAGCTGTTGTCCTTGGCGTTGTGGATGGCCATGCTATATTACCCCCTTGGCTGTGGTTTGATGGCGGCGCAGATTGTCCGCTTTAAACCTCTTAAGGGATCGAGGGTGGATTTTGCTTTAGTCATGCCAAAAAAAAGTGACAAAGATCACCCCGCTAGTGGCTTCCGCCGAGGGGGAAACTGCTGTGTCATTTGCGTGCTGTCATTTTCTCCTCCAATCTGCCTTTATAGTCTGGTTTCTTCCCTCCCTGTTAGCCGCTAAGCCGCCCCATTGCCAAAACCCCCTGTTTTCGCTATACTTAGCTAATATTGTCCTCGGTTCCCTCCTTTTGCTGTTTTTAGGCATAGGGGGATTAATAGTTTGAGTTTTTAGCTGCTAATCTATTGACACAGATAGAGGTTTTTGGTAACCTACCAGAACCTGCGGACCGGAGGTCCGGTAAAATGCTCGGGTGATGCCCTTGTAGCTCAGTTGGCAGAGCATATCCATGGTAAGGATAAGGTCAACAGTTCGATTCTGTTCGAGGGCTGGTAGGTAGGAGGAAGAGACATGGCGAGTAAAAAGACAGCGGTGGAGCTTATTGCCCTGCAATGTACTGAATGCAAGCGGAAAAATTATACGACCTCAAAAAACCGTCGGAATATCCAGGAAAAGCTGGAATTCAGTAAATATTGCCCCTTTGACCGGAAGCATACCCTGCACAAGGAAACAAAGGTTAAGTAGTTGCAGCTCAGAGGCGTATAGCTCAGTTGGTAGAGCAGCGGTCTCCAAAACCGCAGGTCGTGGGTTCGAAGCCTACTGCGCCTGGAATGAAATGGAAGGCGCAGTAGGCTTCGAAGGGTCTGCCCCGCCGACCAACGGGAGGAAAAGGGCGCATGGATGCGCCCGACAGGGGCAGACCCCGGCCCGGAGGCCCGAAACAGGATGTTGAGGGCCGGAGGGGAAGCCGAGCGCCTGGAATGAAATGGAAGGCGCAGTAGGCTTCGAAGGGCCTGTGTGACCAGGCTGATTTGAGAAGGAGAAGGTGACATGCGCAAGATAGTTCAGTTTATCAAGGAATCCTACGCAGAACTCCGCAAGGTCGTATGGCCGAGCAAGGAGGATGTTGTCAGCTCCGTGAAGGTGGTACTTATTTCTACCGTTTTATTCGCTGCAGTTCTTGGGCTGGTGGATGTGCTTCTGCTTCTGGGCGTACAGGCAATATTTTAACAAAGAGGGCAAAAAAGGTACAATATGGCTACGGGTTGGTACGTGCTTCATACCTATTCCGGATATGAAAACAAAATAGAAAAAACCATCCGCATGATGACCGCTGCGGGAGATCTCGATAAAGAGGTCGTCCGTGATGTAAAGGTGCCCTCCGAAGAGGTGGTGGAAGTCAAGGATGGGAAGAAGCGGACCCTGACCCGGAAGTTTCTGCCCGGGTATATCCTGGTAGAAATGGACCTTCCGGACCTGGAGTGGAAGGCGCCCTGTTCGAAGATTAAGAAGATTCAGGGGGTTACCGGCTTTGTGGGAACCCCGGCGGATAAGAAGCCCCAGCCCTTGACCGGGGACGAAGCCCGGGGGATTTTGCAGAAATCCGGGGAGATTAAGGGAGAACGGCCCGTCCGCGCCCGGCAGAGTTTCGCCGCAGGCGAACAGGTTAAGATTATTGACGGACCCTTTGAGTCCTTTACGGGGACCATCGAAGAGGTCAACCAGGAAAAGAACAAGCTTAAGGTTATGGTCGGGATTTTCGGCCGCAATACCCCGGTAGAGGTAGACCTTTTGCAAGTAGAGAAAATGTAGCGAACTTTAGTTCGAGCGAACTTTAGTTCGAGCGAACTTTAGTTCGAGCGAACTTTAGTTCGAGCGAACTTCGAGCGAACTTTAGTTCGAGCGAACTTTAGTTCGAGCGAACTTTAGTTCGAGCGAACTTTGGTTCGAGCGAACTTTGGTTCGAGCTATATAGTGGAAGTTTCCCGAGGGAAACGTTATTACCACAAAGGAGTATCATAATGGCAAAGAAAAAGGTTGCCACCTACGTCAAGCTCCAGTGCCCGGCGGGAAAGGCCACTCCGGCCCCGCCCGTTGGCCCTGCCTTGGGACCCCACGGAGTCAGCGCTCCCCAGTTTGTCACCCAGTTTAATGACCGGACGAAAACTATGGAGGCTGGGCTTATCATTCCGGTGGTCATTACCGTGTATACGGATAAGACCTTCACCTTCATTCTCAAAACCCCCCCTGCGGCGGTTTTGATTAAAAAGGCTATTGGCCTGGAAAAGGGTTCCGCGGAATCTCACAAGGTCAAGGTCGGGAAGCTGCCCAAGGCTAAGTGTGAAGAAATCGCCAAACTGAAGATGCCGGATCTGTCCGCCAATGATGTTGACGCCGCCATGCGGATTATCGCCGGGACTGCCCGGTCCATGGGTGTCGAGGTAGAAAAATGAGCCACGGAAAAAAATACACCGAAAGCCTAAAAAAATACGATGCCGCAGTTTCTTACCCTTTAAAAGAGGCGGTAGACAAGGTAAAGACCCTGGCATTTGCCAAATTTGACGAGACCGTGGACCTTGCGGTCAAGGTAAGCCTGAAAAAGAGCCAATCCGTCCGGGATACGGTGGTACTTCCCCATCAGTTCCATGCGGAAAAGCGGGTATTGGTGTTCTGCAAGGCGGAAAAGGAAAAGGAAGCCCAGGAAGCGGGGGCAACCTATGTGGGCGCCGAGGACCTGATCGAGAAAATCAAGGGGGGCTGGCTGGACTTTGATGTTGCGGTGGCCACTCCGGATATGATGAAGGACGTTGGTAAGCTAGGTATGGTCCTGGGCCGCCGCGGCCTTATGCCTAATCCCAAGACCGGAACCGTAACCTTCGACCTCAAAAGCGCCCTGTCGGAGCTTAAAAAGGGCCGGGTAGAATTCCGGGCCGATAAGACCGGTGTGGTACACCTGGCGGTGGGTAAGGTTTCCATGGATGCCGAAAAGCTTGCTGAAAATGTCAATGCGGTGGTTACGGAAATTAAACGGAAGCGTCCTGCGGATGCCAAGGGCGAATTTTTGGAAACCGTATCGGTATCTTCCACCATGGGTCCCGGTGTATGGGTTGCTATCAAGGATGAGGAGTAAAATATGGCGATTGTTGCAAAAAAAATACAGGATATTAAAACTAAGGCCATAGCTGAGTTAAAAGAAGATTTTACCGCAGCCCCGGATTTTATCTTTACCGATTATCGCGGGCTTACGGTGGCGCAGATCACCAATCTGCGGAAGAATCTCCGGGCCAAGGAAGCCAAGTTCAAGGTTGTGAAAAACAACTATGCCCGTATCGCCTTTGAACAGCTTTCCGCCCCCGGCGAAGTAGCGTCTTACCTAAACGGCCCGACGGCGGTGGCCATTGCTCCCAAGGATGCCAACGAGGTCGCTAAGATCCTTCTGGATTTTGCCAAGGAAGCTCCGGCGCTGAACGTAAAGGGCGGCTTGGTAGGCGCCAGTGTATACGACGCCAAGCAGGTGGAGGCCTTCTCCAAACTGCCCGGACGGCTGGAACTTATCTCCATGCTCATGTCGGTGATGAACGGTCCGGCCCGGAACCTTGCCGCTGCCCTGAACGACGTCAACGCCAGACTGGTGCGGACCATCAAGGCGGTTGGGGACAAGAAAGCCGAAGGCGGCGCCGCATAAGAAAAGGTTTTAATTTTTCCGTCAGGCTTCGGTTGCTGCCGTTCCTGTCGGGGGTTTATACCGGGTAATACCGGAAACATACCTGTATGGGTGTGTTAATTGAGATATTTTAGGAGAAGATAATATGGCAGCCCTTACTACGGATCAGATTTTAGAAGCGATTTCTTCCATGACAGTTCTGGAGGTTTCCGAACTGGTTAAAGCCATGGAAGAAAAATTCGGTGTTTCCGCCGCCGCCCCTGTTGCGGTCGCCGCTGCCGGCGCCGCTGCCGGAGCCGCCCCCGCAGAAGCTGCGGAGGAACAGACGGAATTCAATGTAATTCTTAAGGCTTATGATGACACCAAGAAAATTGCGGTCATCAAAGAGGTCCGGGCTGTTACCGGTCTTGGTCTCAAGGAGGCAAAGGATCTTGTTGAGGGCGCTCCCAAGCCCCTCAAGGAGAATGTCTCCAAGGATGAGGCTGCAAAGATTAAGGAACAGGTCACTGCCGCCGGCGGTACGGTTGAAGTTCAGTAAGATATTGGGACAAAAGTAATTTTTCTCTAAAAGGGATGTTTGAGAAACGGCGTGAAGATGCCGCTCAAACATCCCGGCGGCTTCCGGCTTTTAGCCGGGGCCTTTTGTAGTTTGGGGGTAAACGCATGGTAAAGGGTAAGGCAATCACAAAGCGAACATACATTGGTAAGGACATACAGGATGTGATGGATCTTCCGGATCTTATTGATATCCAGCTTTGTTCTTATGAGCGATTCCTTCAGCGGGAACGGCTCCGGGGCAAAGAGGCGCCGGAATTGCAGGGGCTGGAGGAAGTATTCAGAACTACCTTTCCCATCGAAAGTCCCAACGGTGATATGACCCTGGAATATGAGTACTATACCCTGGATGAGGATAACATAAAATTTTCTGAACAGGATTGCAAACAAAAGGGTTTGACCTATGCGGTGCCCCTAAAGGCCCGGATCAACCTGATTTTTCAACAGACCGGTGAAATTCGTCAGAAGGATATCTACATGGGTGATATCCCCATCATGAGCGAGCGGGGTACCTTTATCATAAACGGTGCGGAACGGGTGGTGGTTTCCCAGATCCACCGTTCCCCGGGCGTCATCTTTAGCCACGAAAAAGGAATCTACTCCTCCCGGATCATCCCCTACCGCGGTTCCTGGCTGGAGTTTGAAATTGACCAGAAGCGGGAGCTGATCTTCGCCAAGATCGACCGGAAAAAGAGGATCCTGGGAACCATATTCCTCCGGGCCCTTGGGTACGAAAGCCGTGAAGATGTCATTCGGGCCTTCTACAAAACCGAAGTTCTGGACGTTAAGGATGACCGGGAAACCAGGGAACATTTTTCCGGAAAGATACTCGCCAAAGCGGTGGTGGTTGACGGCGTGGAAGGCGAAGGGCCGCGGAAACTTTACCGGGCGGGAGAGAAACTCCACCCCCACAACATCGACGAACTTTTGACCAACGGTGTTACTACCGTGGAGGTCATTGATTTTGAACATAAGGATTCTCTTAACTCTCCCATGCTGATCAACTGTTTTGAGCGGGAGGAGATTAAATTTGTGAAGGAAGATCCCACCAGGGATGAACCTTCCAAGGAAGACGCTCTTTCCAATGTCTACTCCGTGCTTATGCCCGGGGAATCGATCACCGTGGAGGCTGCCGAGAAGGACCTTCAGGGGATGTTCTTTACCAGCCGGCGCTATGACCTGGGTAGGGTGGGGCGTTACAAGCTCAACAAGAAATTTAACCACCAGCCTCCGCTGGAAGATTTTACCCTGACCAAACCGGATATTATCGCCACCATGAAGTTCCTCATCCAGGTTTATGTGGGTGATGAAAACATCGACGATATCGACCACCTGGGTAACCGGCGGGTGCGCTCCGTAGGGGAACTGATGGCCAACGCCATGAAGACCGCCTTTAGCCGCATGGAACGGATAGCCAAGGAACGGATGAGCCTGAAAGAGACCGATACGATTAAGCCCCAGGACTTGATTTCCATTAAGCCCGTGGTTGCGGCCATCAAGGAATTTTACGGTTCCAGCCAGCTTTCCCAGTTCATGGACCAGGTAAATCCCCTGGCGGAACTGACCCACAAACGGCGGCTCAACGCATTGGGCCCCGGGGGACTTTCCCGGGACCGGGCCGGCTTCGAGGTGCGGGATGTTCACTACACCCATTACGGCCGCATGTGTCCCATCGAAACACCGGAAGGTCCGAATATCGGTCTTATCGTATCCCTGGCCAACTATACCCGGGTAAACGAATACGGCTTCCTGGAAACACCCTACCGGAAAGTATCCGACGGGGTGGCCACGGGCAATATTGAATACCTTTCCGCCATGGATGAGGATCGTTACTTCATCGCCCAGGCTTCAGCAAAGCTGAACACCAACGGTTCCTTTGCGGACGAGCAGATTTCCTGCCGCCGTCAGGGGGACTATACCACCAGGGCGCCCGGGGAAATCCAGTACATGGACGTATCCCCCAAGCAGATCATTTCGGTCTCCGCATCCCTGATCCCCTTCCTGGAACACGACGACGCCAACCGGGCCCTGATGGGTTCCAACATGCAGCGTCAGGCGGTACCCCTGGTATTCCCCGAGGCGCCGCGGGTCGGAACCGGTATGGAAGGAAAGTGCGCCTACGACTCCGGCGTCTTAGCCAAGTCCCGGCGCAGCGGTACTGTGGTACGGGTTACCTCCCACGAAATTATTATTAAGCCCGATGAAAGCGGGAAGAACGCCCCCAAGATTCCGGAAACCAACGCCGACGGCCTGGATGAATACCGGCTGGTGAAGTACCAGCGGACAAACCAGGACACCTGCTATAACCAGCGGCCGGTGGTTAAGGTTGGGGAGAAGATTGTGGCCGGTCAGGTTATTGCCGATGGTCCTGCCACCCGGAACGGGGAACTTGCCCTGGGGCGTAATATCCTGGTGGGCTTTATGCCCTGGAACGGGTACAACTACGAAGACTCCATACTTATTTCGGAACGGGTGGTTAAGGACGATATGTTCACTTCCATCCATATAAAAGAGTTTATCACCGAAGTCCGGGAGACCAAGCTGGGGCCGGAAAAGATAACCCGGGATATTCCCAATACTTCGGAGAAGAGCCTGGATAACCTGGACGCTGAAGGGATTATCCGGGTGGGCGCCAAGGTGCGCTCCGGAGATATACTGGTAGGAAAGGTAACGCCGAAGAGCGAAACCGAAACCACCCCGGAGTTCAAGCTCCTCAACTCCATATTCGGCGAGAAGGCCAAGGAAGTGCGGGATTCCAGCCTCCGGGTACCCCACGGTATTGAGGGGACCATCATCGACATCCAGCGCTTAAAACGTACCGAAGGGGACGATCTTAACCCCGGTGTGGATGAAGTAGTAAAGGTGTTGATCGCCACCAAACGGAAACTCCGTGAGGGTGATAAGATGGCGGGCCGCCACGGTAATAAAGGTGTTGTGGCACGGATACTGCCGGAAGAGGATATGCCCTACATGGAAGACGGTACGCCCCTGGATCTGTGCCTGACGCCCTTAGGGGTTCCTTCCCGTATGAATATCGGCCAGCTCCTGGAAACCGAACTTGGCTGGGCGGGCTCCACCCTGGACGAATGGTATTCGGCCCCGGTGTTCCAGTCCCCCTCCACGGATCAGATCGAGGAAAAGCTCAGGGAAGCGAATCTGCCCGTAACCAGTAAGACCGTGCTTCGGGATGGCCGGACCGGGGAACCCTTTGTGAACTCCATATTCTGCGGGATCATTTACTTCCTCAAACTCCACCATCTGGTTGACGATAAGATGCACGCCCGGTCCACCGGTCCCTACTCCTTAGTAACCCAGCAGCCCTTAGGCGGCAAGGCCCAGTTCGGCGGTCAGCGTCTTGGGGAAATGGAAGTCTGGGCTCTGGAAGCGTACGGCGCGGCCAATACCTTACAGGAACTCTTAACCATCAAGTCCGACGATATGACGGGCCGGTCCAAGATATACGAAGCCATTGTAAAGGGAGAACCCTCCACCACCGCGGGGATTCCCGAATCTTTCAACGTATTGGTACAGGAACTGCGGGGCCTGGCGCTGGATATGACCATCTACGACGCCAAGGGAAAACAGATCCCCCTCACCGAGCGGGACGAGGAACTGATAACTAAGAGCGGGAGTAATTTCTAAAATGAAGATGAAGATAAACCACGGAGATCACAGAGGAGACACAGAGTACACAGAGGAAGAAATAAATTATAAATTCTCTGCGTCCTCTGTGGTTTTCCTCCGTGTCCTCTGCGGTTTATCTTTGTGTTGGTAATTTCGATTACGCGAGGAGAATAAGATGCGGGACATACAGGATTTTGATTCGATTATGATAAAGCTGGCCAGCCCGGAGATGATCCGGGCATGGTCTTACGGGGAAGTGAAAAAGCCGGAGACGATTAACTACCGGACCCTGCGGCCGGAGAAGGACGGACTTTTCTGTGAGCGGATTTTCGGGACCACCAAGGAGTGGGAGTGTTACTGCGGCAAGTTCAAGTCTATCCGTTATAAGGGCGTTATCTGCGATCGCTGCGGCGTTGAGGTGACCCACTTCAAGGTGCGCCGGGAACGCATGGGCCATATTGAGCTGGCCGCTCCGGTGTCCCACATTTGGTACTACCGTTCCGTGCCCAGCCGTATGGGTCTGCTTCTGGATCTCCCCCTGGCTGCCCTGCGGTCGGTGCTCTACTACGAAAAGTACGTAGTCATAGACAGCGGCGATACGGATCTTAAAAAGATGCAGCTCCTTACCGAAGAAGAATACTACGAAGCGCAGGATCGCTACGGTCAGGGCTTCTCTGCGGGGATGGGCGCAGAAGCGGTGCGGACCCTGCTGGAAAACCTCAATCTGGATCAGATGGCCATCGATCTCCGGGTAAAGATGATCGATAAGGGCGCCAAGAGTGATAAGCGGCTCCTGAAGCGTATCGAAATTGTGGAGAACTTCCGCAATTCCACGAACAAACCCGAGTGGATGATCCTTGACGTAATCCCCGTGATTCCGCCTGAACTGCGGCCCATGGTTCAGCTTGACGGCGGCCGTTTTGCCACCAGCGATCTTAACGACCTCTACCGCAGGGTTATTAACCGGAACAACCGCCTTAAACGGCTCCAGGTGCTGAACGCCCCGGATATCATCATCCGCAATGAAAAACGGATGCTCCAGGAAGCGGTGGACGCCCTGTTTGATAATTCCAAGAAGAAGCGGGTGGTCAAGGGCGCCAGTAACCGGCCGCTAAAATCCATTAGCGATATGCTCAAGGGTAAGCAGGGGCGGTTTCGGCAGAACCTTCTGGGTAAGCGGGTTGACTATTCCGGACGCAGTGTTATTACCGTAGGACCGGATCTCAAGATTTGGCAGTGTGGGCTCCCAACCAAAATGGCGCTGGAGCTCTTCAAACCCTTTATCATGAAAAAATTGGTTGACAAGGATGTTGTTTACAATATCAAGAAAGCCAAGATGCTGGTGGAGCAGGAGACCCCCGAGGTCTTCGCCATACTGGACGAGGTGGTAAAGGAACACCCGGTATTACTGAACCGGGCGCCTACCCTGCACCGGCTTGGTATACAGGCCTTCGAGCCGGTCCTGGTTGAGGGCAAGGCTATCAGGCTGCATCCCCTGGTCTGTCATGCCTTTAACGCCGACTTTGACGGGGATCAGATGGCGGTCCATGTGCCCTTAACCCAGGCGGCGCAGATGGAGTGCTGGACCCTGATGCTCAGCGCCCGGAACCTCCTTAACCCTGCCAACGGTAAGACCATCGTATTCCCATCCCAGGACATGGTTCTGGGGATTAACTTCCTGACCCGGATTAAGCCCAATTCTAAGGGCCAGGGCCGGCGCTATTCCTCCACCGAGGAGATTCTCATGGCGGTGGAAGCTAAGGCCCTGGACTGGGAAGCGCTTATCAAAGTAAAGCCCGTCAAATTCCCCATCTGGGATAAGGCGGACCGGGAATTCATCCCCGGCGATGATGGGCTTATTGAGACCACCGCGGGGCGGCTGGTGTTTAACGAGGAAATGCCGCCTGAAATTCCCTTCCTTAACTACGAACTCAAGGACAAGGAACTCCGGGGCCTTATTGAAATTGTTTTCCGTGATAAAGGTTCCTGGACTACCGTAAAGATGCTGGACGTTATTAAAGCTACGGGTTACAAGTACGCCACGGTCTTTGGCGCCACCATTGGTGTGGACGACATTGTGGTGCCCAAGGAAAAACCCGAGATGATCGACAAGGCCAACAAGGCGGTCGAGGAAATCCAGCGGCACTGGCGCCAGGGGACTATTACCCAGGAAGAGCGGTACAACCGGGTCGTTGAAGTCTGGTCCAAGACCAACGAAGATCTGACCAACATCATGATGAAGACCCTGGAAGCGGACCGGGACGGGTTCAACTCAGTATATATGATGGCCAACTCCGGCGCCCGGGGAAGCCGCAACCAGATCCGCCAGCTTGCGGGTATGCGGGGCCTTATGGCCAAGCCCTCCGGTGATATTATCGAACTGCCCATACGGTCCAACTTTAAAGAGGGCCTTTCGGTTATCGAATTCTTCATCTCCACCAACGGCGCCCGGAAGGGGCTCGCCGATACGGCCCTTAAAACCGCTGAGGCGGGGTACCTTACGAGGCGGCTTGTGGATATCGCCCAGGACGTGGTGGTTAACGAGGATGACTGCGGGACCATCAACGGTATCAGTTATTCTGCTATCAAGGACGGCGAGGATATTGTGGAGCCCCTGAGCGACCGCATTGTAGGCCGCTACACCCTGGAACGGGTTAAGCACCCCATCACCGGGGAACTCATCGTAGATGTGAACGAGGAAATTACCGAAAGTATTGCTGAGGATATCGAGAAGGCCGGGGTTGAGACCGTACGTATCAGGACGGTTCTTACCTGCGAGGCCAAGCACGGGGTCTGCCGCCGTTGTTACGGGCGGAACCTGGCGACCAACCGGTCGGTGGATATCGGGGAAGCGGTGGGAACCATTGCCGCCCAGTCCATCGGTCAGCCCGGAACCCAGCTTACCATGCGGACCTTCCATATCGGCGGGGCCGCTACGAAGGTGAGCGAGGAAAACCGGACCTTCCTCAAGTACCCGGTGTATATCAAGGAAGTTGTTGGGACCCATGTGGAGCTTGAAAACGGCCGCTGGCTCTTTACCCGCCGGGGTCATGCGGTGGTCAACAAGGTGATGAAGGAATATAAACTGGAAGCCAAGGATGAACCCCTGGTGGAAAGCGGTAAGAAAATTATCCGGGATGAACCTATCATCAAACGGGGCGGGAAAGAAATCCTCTCCCCGGAAATTGCCTTTGCCCTGATCCAGGAAGCGCCCGGAGGGGGACGCAGCCTGTACCTTATCGGCCAGGACCAGAAGATCGAAATCCGTAACGGTTCCGATTTCCTGGTAAAGAAGGGCGAGGTCGTGGACACCGAAAAGACTATCGCTACCTTCGACCCCTTCTCGGACCCCATCATCGCGGAAGCTTCCGGGTATGTGAACTACGAGGATATACTCCCCGGCACTACCCTCAAGGAAGAGCTGGATGAGGAAACCGGAAATACGGAAAAACGGATCACCGAATATCAGTTGGAAAGCAAGCAGCCCAGGATCTTCATCACCGATGAGGAGGGCGCCGAAGTTGCATCCTACTTCCTCCCCGGAGGCGCCTATATCCAGGTTGATGAGTGGCTGGTACCCCCGGATAATACCGAGGGGCGGCCCGCTGAACGGACCAAGATCAAGGCCGGGCGTATCATAGCCAAGACCTTGAAGGAAAGCGCCAAGGCCATGGACATCACCTCCGGTCTGCCGAGGGTCAGCGAGCTTTTCGAAGCCCGCAAGCCCAAGAGCCCCGCGGTTCTTGCCCAGGTTGGGGGTATCGTATTCTTTAAGGGTATCGTCAAGGGCAAGCGGGTGGTAACCATCCAGGACGACTTTGGGAAGGAGTATAAGCACCTCATTCCCATGGCCAAACGATTACAGATCCGGGACGGGGATACCGTGGAAGCCGGGGAGGCCCTCTGCGTAGGGGCGGTCAACCCCCACGATGTTCTGCATATATTGGGCGAGGCCACCCTCCAGCGTTACCTGATGGACGAGATCCAGCAGGTCTACCGCCTCCAGGGCGTGTCCATCAACGACAAGCATATCGGCGTTATCGTCCGGCAGATGATGCGGAAGGTGGAGATCGTCGCCGTGGGGGACACCAAGTTCATCTACGGGCAGATGGTTGACAAATACCGGTTCCACGAGGAAAACGGACGGGTCATTGCCGAAGGCGGTCAGCCCGCGGTAGCCCGGCCCATGTTCCAGGGCATCACCAAGGCGTCCCTTAACATCGATTCCTTCCTGTCCGCGGCGAGTTTCCAGGAAACTACCCGGGTACTTACCAATGCCGCTATTGCCGGGTCCACGGACTATCTCCGGGGCCTCAAGGAAAACATCATCATCGGCCACCCCATACCGGCAGGTACCGGCATGAAGCGTTACCGGGCGGTGAAGCTCTTCGGCGAGGACCAGCAGGACCTGGACGTGCAGATGCAGGAGATCCTGGAACAGCGGAAGCTGGAAAAGGTCGCCGAGCCGGAGGAAGAGGAAGACTTTTCGCCGGAAGCGGAAGAGACGGAAGAATAAACGGGATTTCGGGGATATGATGAACCGGTGTTTAACAGGTCTGTTAGACGCCGGTTTTTTTTACACTTGCCTGTGTTTGAAAACCGGACTATATTGAGTTATGAGGATAGGTATATGCTGCAGGTTCAGATGTCTTTAGAAGAAAAGCTTAAAATTGGAGTTCAAGCAGTAGAACTCAGGAAACAGGGAAAGCATGAAGAAGCAGAGACGCTGATGAGGCAGATTCCCCTTGCGCCATATTTGGCAAAAGCTGCTAAAGAAACATTTGGGGTGGATGTTTTACGGCAGGGCGGATGGGACTTGTCAGAGGCAAATGAGGAATATGGACCAAATTGGCTTGGAAAATAACTTAATTAACTATGCCCAAAATATTGATATAGGACGAAAAGGTTTACGGATCCCCGGACAAGAGGCTGCGGGAAGGATAAACTACGAAGATGGTATAACCCGTTCAATCAGTATTTTTACTGATGCCCAGATTTCCGGTAATGCTGAACTCCTGATAATGGCTGAGCTTTATTTTTTGAAACAGGAGTTGAGTTTCTGTGAAGCCTCCGATACCCCGACCATATCAAGCCTTACACAGGCGATTCAAAGTTTTGAAGATGCCCTCCACACGGCTTGCATAGCCCACCGTACAAGGCTCGGTAATATGGACCGGGTACCGGGGATCAATCCCCTTGAGAAAGCTTTTTTTCAGGTACGGAAGGATAATATGACCGCCGTCCAAAATATCTATCTTGCTAAACAAAAAACAGCCTTGGGAGATTGATCGGTGTTTCCAGCAGTGTGGTGGTGAGCTCTATTCCTTAGCCGCAGCCTTGCAAAATACCCCCCTTCCGGTCCATAGTATAAGTAATACATGACTGAGAACCAGGAAGATGCGCTCTACGAATTTCTCGAGAATAACCGGGACCCCTTTACCCTTGAAGATGTGATGGGCTTTATCCGGCTTCTGGACTTTTCCCGGAATAACCGTTTGGCGGAGGAAATTACCGCCTTTATCGATTCTCAGAACATTGCTTTCCGTCTGGAACCCGGGAGATGGGTGTCCAGGCGGGGCTGTTTTGAGCCCCTGCACTTTGTTATCAGTCCCACCAGGCCGGAGCTGCTGAACGGGATACTGATTCCCGGGCATCGCTGTGTGCCCTTTGCCAATCCCATGCTCTATCCCCAGGAATACCGGTTTTTTTATAAGGGGAGTCAGATTCCCTTTTCCTCCATTGAGGGGCCGCCGGAGGAATTTTACCCCTATTACACCATTTTTGGGGAGGAATATGCCCCCGAGTATGTGGCTAAGGATAATCCGAATAATGAAAGCGCCTTTAACAGCGACCCCTATGAGGACCCGCCGGAAGTTTCCATCCAGACCCTGGATATGCGGAACCTCTACCGGGAACTAGCCTTTGTTCCCGGGGATCGTTTTGTGGTTCATACCCGGGACTGGAGGGAAGGCTATTTTGATCTGGAGCGGGTAGGGCGGGAGGAGTGGTCCAAGGTGGATCTCTATGCCTGGCTGGAGGCTGCCGAGGGGGGCTTTGAGGGTTCCTTTAAGTCCCTGGGGCCCGGCAGCCGTACGGAAGAACAGATCGCCTACGCCTACTGGTACGGCGGGAAACGGATGCGGGATGTACCTGCCTATTCTCTGGAGGATTTTCTCTACGAACAGACGGACCGAATCGAAACCACCCCCTACGGCATGGAAACCCGGTTCTGGTTTGCGGGGAAAGAGATTCCCGACCGGAATGAATTGGAGGGGATCAATGCCCAATCTCCGGTTGAAGAGATTTTAAGCCGAAGCGGGGCGCCCGTATCGGAATATGTGGTACAGGCCTATGTATGCGACGCCCTTTTCCGGCGGGACAAGGATATCTCTGCCCTGATGAAGCGGATCGTTCCCCCTTCGGTGGCGATAGAGGAGAAGGACCGGGAATACCTTACAAGGTTTGTTACCGAATTGATGTCGGAATTTGAACCCATCTATTCCCCCTTTAAGGATTCCGCCATGGGACCCATTCGTCAGCGTATGGGGGAGCTGCATACCGCGGTGATTGACCTGGCGGCCCGGCTCCATAAGGGGGATATTAACACTTCCTGGCTGCCCAAGCATACCTTCATCATTCTCTCCCAGATTAAGGACCATGCCGAGGGAGTTCTCGACGACCTGAATACGGATACGCCGCCCGAGGAAGATGAACTGGATGCTCTGGATAATTCCCTGGATAGCATGATAGAGACCTATGAGGATATCAAGGAATTGATAGATGACGCCCTGGACAGCTTTAGGCAAAACAACCTTTCGGTGGTGAAGCGTGTCAAAAGCGAGGGCCTTGAATGGCGGATCCTGCAGGTGAGCCTGGGGGGTACCGATGTCTGGCGCCGCCTTATCCTGCCGGAAAGCTGCCGCTTAAAGGAACTCCACGGGATAATCCAGGCCCTTTTGGGCTGGAAGGGTGAATATGCATACCATTTTGCCCTGGAGGAACAGAATTCCCGGGACCGGGGCGGTTCCGGGCGGCTGGAACTTGATTCGGCATTGGGAGAACTCGACCTTAGGGGGGGGAATTCCTTTTTGTATGAATACGGATCAAAGTGGACGGTGAAGATTCTGGTTCTTTCCCGGTACGAACCGGAAGAACAGCCAAGTATCCGCTGTGTGGCAGGGGCAGCGGCCGCGCCGCCCGAGTATATTGACGGCCCCATGCGGTTCAGGCGGTATATCACCGCCCTGGAACGGGGGGGGGTCGATGCGGAACGGGAATTGGCGCTCCGGGAACTCGGCCAGGATTTTAATCCCGAAGCCTTTGACTTGGATACCTGTAACCGTAAATTGGCATCGGTATTAATAGGGGAACAATGATGGACAATGCTATAGAGCCCGGTTTAATCGAACTTATCAAGCGGGGCGGGGGGTTTCATATCATTCCCGGCGCCGGTCCCCAGGAACTGTTGATCAACCTGATAGGGGGGATCTATCTTCCCCCATCGGTGGACAGGACGGTTCTGCTGAATGCGGTGCTGGAACGGGAAGCCCTGATGTCAACCGCCGTGGGAAGCGGTATTGCCCTGCCCCATCCACGGAATCCCCTTATTACGGATCCCGCCGAGCAGTTTGTGACCCTTGCGTATACGGAGCAGGGGCTGAACTGGGAAGCCCTGGACGGCAAGCCGGTGCATACGGTTATGCTCATCGTTTCCGCTTCCGCAAAGATGCACCTCCACACCCTTTCGCGGATCAATTTCTTCTGTCAGCAGGAATCCTTTAGGGCGCTGCTTGGAAGGCGCGCTCCTGAGGCGGATATTTTGAAGGCTATTGAGGAGATTGAACAGACCTGGAAAAATAGCTAATTGCTTGCTCTGCCCAAATTCCGTATAAATTGTCTTTTTTTGCCGATACTAGAAAAGGAAATGAATATCCCCCGGTTTTCGCGCCTGATAATCGTCCTTCTCGCTTTCCTGGGTACTTTGATCCCGCTGTCGGCGTTGGATCAACCCATAGCGCGTATACCCGACGATTCGTCCCTGCGTATTTCCCTGAAGGATTCCTGGTTTACCGAGGTTCCGTCGGTGGTGCTGAACAAGCGGCGGCTGCTCCAAACCCTGCCCGGGGGCGGGCGGGTCGAAGTGCGGGCCCAAGCGGCGGGGGATGAGTTTATGATCATCCTGGCCAGGGAGATGAACGGGTCCTTTCCCGGCTGGGCCCAGGGCTCCTGGGTTCTGACCCGGCGGCGGAACGATGGCGCCGCCCTACGGATACGGATTTTTCCCCAGAGCGATTTCAATACCTATGTTCAGTTCAGGCCCTTTTCGGAAGATAAGTGCGTGATGGACGTGGTGATCTACAATGCCTATGTGGTCAATTCCCTGCCGCTGCCCATCCCCCTGGAACGGCTTTTCGTGCTTCCCCTGGAGGAAGTCCTGGATCTGGCGAAGGATAAATTCCCCCGTCAATACTTTGAACCCCAGGTGGGTTCCTACCGGGATGTCCGGGAATTTATCGGCCGTTTCCGGGAACGGCTCCCCGAACTGAGCTTCCGGGACGATGGCGCCATAGACGAAAACGGCCGCTATGTGTTTATCAACGATCTGGCTGTCCAGGACGGAGAAGCGGGGCTTAACTGTTCGGGCTTTGCCAAATGGGTGGTGGATGGCATACTCAGGCCCCTCACGGGGGAACGGCTTTCCATCGGCCCGCTCAAAGCGCCCTTTGGGGAGCGGGGTTCCGGATTTACCGCGCCCTACGAGGAACTGCGGGATCCCTTCTTCGGCCTGGACTGGACCCGGAACCTGGCGTCTATTGCGGGAAAGGTACTTCGGGCGCCCGCCTTTGGGGATTTGGCGGAAATTGAAGTCCGGGACGCCCCTTTTTCTGCGGTGATACGCCGGGAACGGCAGGGTCCCGTGGTCCGCTCCTTCCCGGGCTACCTGAATGATGCGGGCTTCGATATTGAAGGTATTCATCCCCTGCTCTATACCCTGGCCATTGATGAGCCGGGCCGGATCTACCTGGCCTCGGTGAATGCCGAAATGGGCGCCCCTGTTACGGCGGATAACCCCAGGGGGCTTCCCCGGATGCGTCAGTACTTCCATGTGGCGATCCTTATCCCCTATTTTAACGAGTACGGTAATTTCCGGGTGGCCATATTTGAAAGCGCCGAGGAAACCCAGTTTAATGCCTTTAAAACCCGGTATCCAAGTAATCATAGTGTCAATTTAGTTCGTATCCCCGTAGAAACCTCCTTTGATCCATAGTATAAAGGTATTATGAGAGAGGATATCCGCGGGGTTGCCTTTGATTTGGATGGAACCTTCTACCCAAACTATCGCTTTTATATACGTCTTATCCCCTTTATTCTGAAGGAGTGGCGGTACCTTCTGGCCTTTGGTAATGCCAGGACAACGCTGCGAAAAACCTTTCGGGATGGAAACTTTTATGATCTTCAGGCCCATTTTATGTCGGAAATCCTGAAAAAGGACGGTACGGTAATCAAGGATCGGACGGAAAAGATCATCTACCGGGGCTGGGAACCCCTGTTTAAGAAGGTAAAGCCCTATCCCCATGTCCGGGAAACCCTTGGCGCCCTCAAAGCTGCGGGGCTTACCCTGGGGCTCCTTTCGGATTTTCCTGCGGAACTAAAGCTGGAATACCTCGGCCTGCATGAACACTGGGATACGGTGATCTGTTCCGAACATACCAACCGCCTAAAACCGGACCCGGCGCCCTTTCTGGAGCTTTCCCGGCGTATGGCCCTGCCGCCGGAGCAGATACTCTACGTGGGGAACAGCGTGTCCTATGATATTGTGGGGTCTAAACAAGTGGGAATGAAGGCCGCTTTGATCAGTTCCCCTTTAAGAACGCATCGCCGAAATACGGGTAACGCGGATTTTGTCTTTTCTGACTATCGCCAATTACGCGAATTTGTGTTAGGTTAGAAGTAAATGAGCTTTTTTACGGTTGGAAATCTTTTAACCCTTGGCATTGTTGCCCTGGCCCTTCTTCTCTTCCGTCAGCTCGACAAAAATAACCGGTCCCTGGATAAGCTGCGCAAATACGGGGAGCGGCTTAAGGAAGACCTGACGGATTTTGTGATACAGAAAGAAGCTGCTGTCCGGGATTACGGGGTAGCCCTGGATGTCCATCAGAAAGCAGCTAAAGAATTGATGAACCGGCTCCAGGTAAGTGATGAAGATTTGGCCGCCAAGACCGAGATGGTGGCCGAGCTTAATGAAAAAATAAAAACCTACGACTCAACCCTTGGTGAACTGGTCCGCATGACCGTGAGGGTACAGGAAAATCTGAACCGTATCCAGGATGAATCATCCTTTGTGGAGGGTGTGGGTAAGCGGGTGATCGAGGCCAAGGAAAAGCTCAGCTCTATGGAAAAGGGCCTTACGGACCTGGAACTGCGTTTTGAACGGGAAAACGCCGATTCCCTGGAACAGGCTTCGGCTTCCATGATTGGGGCGGTCAAATCTACCGTATTGGATCTTCAGGCCGCTGCGGAAACCATTGAACGCCAGGTAGAGGATCACCGGGAAGCGATAAACAAGGTAGAGCAGGACCGGGCGGCAAACATTGCCAGGGATGTGGCTGCCGTCGAAAAAACCCTGAAGGAAGCGGTGGAGCAGGCGGGGTTCCGGGCGGATAAGATGGAAGAAGCCGCCCTGGTGAAGCTTCGGGAGCAGGCCATGGAAAGGGTCCAGCGTTTCCAGACCGTGGTGGAAGAAAAGCTCCGGGTCTACCAGGAGAGCAGTAAAGCGTATCTCACGGACATACAGGGTGTGGCGAAAAATATAAAGGAAGAGTGGAAGACCGATCATGCGGAAATAGTACGGGAGCAACGGGTCTTTAAAGAAGACTGGAAGAATGATATCCAGGATATAGAAACCCAGCTTCGGACGCTTAAGGATCTGGAAGTCACTTCCGCCGGGAAGGCCGCTGAGTTGGAAGGCCGTTTAAAGGACCTGGATGGACAGACCACCAACGCTGTTGGTCAGATGCAGCAGCGGCTCTCCAAGACCATTGAAGAGGAAGGCCAGAGAGCCCTGGAAGCTGCGGATGCTAAACTTGATGAATACCGGGCAGCCCAGGCCCGGGAGTTTGAGCGTCTGGGATCCCTGTCGGATGATGCGGCCAATCTGGACGGGGAACTGCGGCGGCATATGCAGGAAACGGAAAACAGGGTACGCCGGGACTTCTCCCTCTTCGAACAGGACTTCGCCAATACCCGGAACGCAGTCTCTGCGGAATTTACCGCCGGTCTGGATGCCCTTAGGGGCGATATTTCGGCGGTGGACAGGGAATTGGCCCGGCTTAAGGAACAGACCTACGATACGGTATCGGATAAACTCAAGGTCTTTGAGGAAGATTTTTCTGCGGACCTCTTCCGCCGGCGGGAGGACTTTGACGCCCGGCTTGACAGATGGAAGGACACCCTGGATACGGAACTGACGGCCCTGGCGGAGGAATCCCGGGAGGAAAGGCGGAAGCTGGAGAGTACCTTTAGTGAGGACCTGAAGCGCCATTTTGCCGACGAAGACGCCCGGCTTGTTTCTGAATTGGAACATCTTAAGGCTGAGTCCGGCGCTTTTGAAGAGGGGATACGGAATCAGATGGTCCAGGCGGATGAATCCCTGGATGCTCTGAAGAATCAGCTTGATCGCAATCTATCTGACGCCAGGGATACTGCGGAATCCGCAGTTAAAGCCGAGCTTGGCCGCTTCTCAGTTTCCATGGCGGAAACTTTTAAACAACAGCAGCGGGAAATTGAGGGGGAGCTTAAGAAGATTTCCTCCCAGGTAGAATCCCGGAGCGGGGAATTCGGTGAGCAGCTGGATGAATCCCGGCGGCGCATTGAAGAATGGCAAAACAAGTTTGGCGGCCAGATGCGGGAACTGGATACATCAGCGGATGAATACCGCCGGAAGATTCGGGACCTGGGTTCCGTCATCGAGAATCTCCGGGAAGAAACTGCAGCCCAGCGTACCGAAACCTTTGCCCATACGGATGAGCAGGCAAAGATACTGGATTCGGCTATCAAAGATGCGGACCGGCGTATCAAAGAATTCCTCACCCAGACCAAGCTCTTTGATCAGGCGGAGGAACTGAAGTCAAATCTGGAACGGAAGATAGAAGATCTCCGGGGCGATCTGAACGGCCTGGATCAGCGCCGCACCGAAGCTGCGGAGCTGGAAGCAAAATTCGTTAGAATCAAGCGGCTGGAAGAAGATGTGGATGCCAAGATGGTCGCCTTCCAATCGGAGAAGCGCCGTATTGAACTTATGGAAACCGACTTTAACCGGCTGCTCCAGACATCGCAGTCCGTAAAGGAAAAGCTTACCGAGGTCAGCTCTTCCGATGATACCCTCCAGGCAGTCCAGGTACAGATCCGCCGCCTGGAAGACTCCCTCTCGGATGCGGAAGAGCGGTACCAGCGGATAGAGAAGAAAAACCAGACCCTGGAAGAGACCAACGCCGGTATAGATGATAATTTCAAGGCCCTCCAGGAAGCGGAGAAGGCGGTACAAAAGGTTCACGGAGAAATGCAGCGTCTCCTGGATGAACAGGAAGAACTCCGTGCTTCGGTAGAAAAACTTTCTGCGGAAAACGCCAAGGTCCGGGAAGCTTCGGATAAAGTTTCTTCCCTGGATACGCTCCTCATCACCATTGAACAGCGCATGGATAAGCTGCAAACCGTCCGGGAATCCCTTGCCAAAGCGGAGACCCGGTTTGAGGAAATTAACAAGAGTATGCACGCCCAGTTCAAAGCCTTTACCGGCCTGCTCAAGGATGAACCGGGAAAGATTAGAGGAGCGGCCCCCATTGGAACCCGGGAAACGGTAATAAAACTAAAACAGCAGGGCTGGGCGGTTGAAGAGATTGCGCGGACAGTAAAACTATCGGTTGGCGAGGTGGAGCTGATATTGGAGATGGGTTCTAAAATCTAGCTTCGCCCCCTATGGACCCGATTGGGTTACCGGGAACGCACTAAAACTATGTATGGGGGCCTGCCAGCTGGAGAAAATATCAGGAACCCCCAAAGGGTCCCCCTGATATTTTCTCCACTGTCACCCCCGATAACTGATCCTGTTGTGCGTTCCCGAGCCGCTTAAGGGGTCCATAGGGGGCCGGCGCTACAGGCTGAACCATCACCAATAGTGTTAGCGCTTGCTTGGGCTGTTTGGGAGGGCGGTGCTACGCTGAACCGTTCTCGATAGTGTTAGCGCTTGCTTGAGCTGTTTGGGAGGGTTATGCCGAAGTTTTGGCGGCTATTTTTTCTCGTACCAGTTCGCCGATGATTTCAGTCTGGGTCTTGTGGGTGACTTCAGACTGCACTCGGAGCCAAGTGGCGGAAACTTGGTCCAGAAAAATGAGGGTCTCCCTTTGATGCTGTGCAAAAAAGCCGCCAGTTCCATCGCCGGACACTTTGGGCGGGTTTTTCGTTACCTCTTCCTCCAGGGCTTCGTATTCGTCGTCAGTTAAGTCAGGCATTGTTTTTCCTCCGGTCAATGAACGGCAGATAGGTATTCCGGCAGGGCATGGCGTGGAATACCCGTAACTTTTGTTCATCAACTACATTATACATAATTTCCAACGGATTGCCACTACGGTCAAAGCCAATCAGCAGGTACTTGTCCGTAGAATCGTCCCACAAATCGTCATATAACCAGTTGGTGATGGCATGTCTAATGTCTTCCTTGGTACAATGGTGCTTGAAAGCTGTATGAACGTATTCAATGACGATTTCCACATTCAGAGCATACTACAAATTCCGGCAGTATTCAATTCTACGCGTAGAATTTATAAGGTGCAGTAAGGATGAAAGAACTAAGGGTTTTTTATCATATTTTATTCCCCTGGGAGGACCCTATACTTCGTACTGTGCGTTCCCGAGCCGCTTAGGGGGGCGCATAGCACTAAATACCGTTTGGAGCTTAGTTAAAGCATAATTTGGCGAACCGGCCGGTGAAGCCATGCGCCTAGGAGGCACGGAAGCACACCTACAAATAGTACGGAGTGGGGTGTCAGGAAGGAAACGTATGGAGGGACCCTTTGGGAGGCCCCATACGTTTCCTTCCTGACAGGCCCCCCCTACCAATTGTGTGCTTTCGAAAACCCAGTATGCGCATGGCTTCACCGGGGTGTTACCGTGCGCGGTCTACTCCGACCTTCTCACAATGTCCGGGCATGATGCACTGCGAACAGAATGGCGATATGGGGCGGCAAACACGCTGGCCGTAGAGTACTAACAGCATATTTATGCGCTTCCAGTATTTTCGGGGCAGGATATCCCGGAGTATCATTTCTGTTTCTTCCGGGGTCTTTGACTGTAAGGCGCCTAGGCGGTTAGTAATTCTGTGTACGTGTACGTCCACGCAAATTCCATCCATGTCGAAGGCTTCGGTAAGTACCAGGTTGGCGGTTTTTCTTCCTACACCGGGCAGGGCGAGGAGGAGGTCCATGTCTGCGGGAACTTGTCCACGGTAGGTTTCTATGATGATGGAGGCTATTTTTTGCAGGTTCTGCGCCTTGGTGTGGTAGAACCCCACGGGGTAGATGAGCTTTTCTATTTCTTCCGTTGTCAGTTTCAGGAGCGCTTTGGGGGTGGGAGCTTTTTTCAGAAGGGCCTGGGAACGGACCAGGGTTACTTCGTCCTTGGTACGCAGACTCAGGATGGTGGAGGCTAATACCGCCCAAGGGTCCCGGCGGTACCGTTCCGCCACGGTACTTACCGAGGGGTCCCCGCTGTCCGTTGCGGCTTCATCGGCCTGGGCCATTTTCCGCCATTTTTCCAGGGCCTTAACGATACCATCCCAGTCCGTCGTTTTGCTTTTTCCCATATACTTCACCTATTGTTCCAACAAACAAACCGCCAGGGCTTCTATTGCCAACCCGGCGCCGATACTATCCAAGCCTTCACCGGTTTTACCCTTTACAAAAACTGCTTCCGGGGAAACACCAAGCGCCGCTGCCAGGGACGAGCGGATTTTTTCGCGGTAGGGAAGGAGCTTCGGCTTTTCTGCGCTCACCACGCAGTCCAGGTTTACCAGCCGCCACCCTGCGCCATGTACCGTGTTCCAAGCCGTACCCAGGAGTTTCATGGAATCCGCGTCCTTCCATTTTGGATCAGCGGGGGGAAACAGTTCCCCGATGTCCCCTAACCCGGCGGCTCCAAGCAGGGCGTCTATCACCGCGTGGACCAGAACATCCCCATCGGAATGTCCCAACTCCCCCTTGTCTGCGGGAATCTCCACACCGCCCAGCAAAAAACGCCGCCCCTCAACAAGCCTGTGTAAATCCCGCCCTAATCCAATTCTAATCACCGTGCTTCACCCCGTCCTTTTTAAAGATCCTCCGGAAAGGTAATCTTTCTATTTTTAGGCGATCCTTCTACCACCGCCACAGGGCCGATGAATTCAGCCCAGACTTCGGCGTCGTCGGTATACTCGTAGTTTTCCCGTGCTTCCCGTTCCGCCGCCAGCTCGTGGGCCCGGAGTATCTCCCGGAAGGCGAAGCCCTGGGGGGTCTGGGCGCCGCCCACGGAGGAACGCCGCAGGTGACGGGTTACAAACCCGGCCTTGTCAAATTCCTTTGGGGTCTCGGTCAGGGGAAGCAGGGGTACCACCGCTGAATACCGCAGTACCGCATCGATGGTCCGTTCAATAAGCAGACCGTCCACCCAGGGCCGCCCGCCGTCATGGATGAGGACATAGTCCGGATTGTAGGCCGAAAGCATGGCCAGGGCGCGGTGAACCGATGAACGGCGGGTGGGGCCGCCGGATGTAAAGAGAATACGGGGCCTGCGGCCTGCATTTAGGAGGGAAGAGGAGGGTAGGGCGGAACGAGCCGCCGCTTCTCCGGAATCAGGGTTCGCCGGAACAATGATGACAATTATCCCGATACGGGGATTAGCGGCAAAGGCGCCCACCGCCGCTCCCAGAACGGTCAAGGGCCGCCCCTGGGCATCGTCGATACCGGGACCTAAGGGACGGTATTCCTTTTTAAGGCCCCCCCCCATGCGGTTTGAAGAACCGGCTGCGGCGATCACCGCGGCGATATTCGCACCGGGTCCACCCATGATTCAGGCTACTTGGATTCCAGGCGGGCAAAGATCATGGTTTCCACCTCGTCCTTGGGCTTGCGGAGGGAGAAAGAAACCTCGTCCTCCAGCAGTTTCAGGGCGGAATCGTAGAGTTTCCGTTCCAGGATGGGCAGTTCCTTGACCTTGCTCCGGTGGTAGAGGGAACGGACTATGGAGGCAATATCCATGACACTGCCCTTCTTCAGAAGGTCCAGATTCATCTGATACCGGAGTTTCCAATCCGAAGGTATGGGTTCATAGTCCTCGCTAATCAGTTCCAGGGCCTTTTGGGCCTCTTCCTTGGGGACAATAGCCCGAATTCCCAGCTTTTCGGCCTTATCTACCGGGACCATGATGGTCATATCCGATACTTCAAGATATATGACATAATAAGGAATTTGCTCATGCTTGAATTCCTTCTCTCCGATTGAAAGAATGACACCAACCCCCTGGCTGGGGTAGACCACCTTCTGATCAACCTGGAATGTCCTTGCGGCTGCTTTGTTCATTACCAATCAGTATAGCATAAAAAATGATACGTGTGAATGGGTATACCCCCGGGTCGAAATCCGGATAGGCAATCTGTCATTGGGGTGGTTCCGCCCCGGATTATTTTTCGGTTAGTGCGTAATACCCCAAAGGGGCTTTGGACCGATGCCATGTGTGCCCTATTGACATAAAGGGCATTTTAAAACAACATGTAACATCCCATGAAGTGATGGCTTTGTTCCATGATGGAACCCTTAAGCTGCGGAGATGAACTCCTATAACAGGTTTTATCCGATGAAACCAATAATACTCTATTTATAGGAGAGAAAAATGGAAAAGTCTCTATTCCTCACTGAAGCCAACCTGGCTGCAATAGCAGGGCTTAAAGTTAAATGAGAGTCCGTAATATTTGTGTTCTGTTCTGTTTGGCGGCTCTTTTTGTTGTTCCGCCAAACATTTTTGGTCACGGCGTGGAGATTTATGATCTGACAAGTGAGGACAGGGCTGTTCAAACTATCCGTTTTCAATATAGTACAGGCGAGTCCATGTCTTTTGCCAAAATCAAAATTTTTCCGCCATCAACTGCGAAAAATAATGTGGAATCCCTTGTTTCAATAAGCGACAGGAATGGTATTTTTTGTTTTATCCCTGATGAGGTAGGGGAGTGGCGGGTGGAAATTGAGGACGGTATGGGCCATAAGGGAAGCATCATGATAAATGCCGGCCCTGCGGATCAGACGCCTTCTTCGGCCCCCGAAACTGCGGCGGGTAAATTGCCGCTTCCCACCGGCATAATTCTGGGGCTCAGTATCATTCTCAATATTTTCGCCATTTGTTATTTTATGGGCAGGGTGAAAACAGGAGGGGTTAATGCACATCAGTGAAGGGGTGTTGTCGCCTCCGGTACTGGCGGCAGGCTGGACTCTTGCGGCGGGAGGGCTGGCCATCGGGTTAAAAAAGACGCCGGTGGAAAAGCTTCCTGAAACAGCCCTGGTCTCCGCAGTACTGTTTTTAGCATCCCTGGTCCATGTTCCAATCGGCCCTTCGAGTATTCACCTGACGCTTCTGGGGCTTGCAGGAATTATGCTGGGCTGGAGCGCCATTCCGGCGCTTTTTATAGCACTTTTTCTGCAAGGGCTGCTGTTTCAGTTCGGCGGAATTCTCTCCCTGGGGGTGAATATGGTTTCCATGGGGGCGGCGGCTATAGTGGGATACTATGTTTTCCATGCCATACCGGCCAAGGCAAAAGCCCTGGGCGCCTTTGCCGGAGCTTTCACCGCAGTATTGACCGGAACGGTTATTGTAGTAACGGCGCTGTTTCTTTCAGCTAATGACCTGAAGGCCGCAGCCGCCCTTCTATTTGCGGCTAACCTGCCCCTTGCCGCAGTGGAGGGGGTGATATCGGTTTTTATTGTCACATTCCTTTCAAAAATGATACCTTCCTATGTATCTTGACCGGTTTGAATTTAAAAAAGATTTATTAAAAGGCTTTGACGGAAGAGGCCGGTTCATAGCGGTACTTTTTCTCATTGCCTCCTTGATAAATTCAAATAATGAGCTTATTTTGATATCCGCAATTTTATTATGCTTAGGTTTTTTAATTCGTGAAATTCGGGTAGTATTTTCCCGTCTGCTGCCGGTAAACATGATGGCCCTGGCCTTATGGCTGCCTGTTTTTTTCGGCGTTAAAGTGAATGCCGCCCTTTTATACACCCTGAGAATAAATGCCGCCGCTTTACTGTATATGTGCTTTATCATTCCCATGAGTATAAGCACTGTTGCGTCGTCATTGACAAAATTAAAAGTTCCGTCCAGACTCATTTCACTCTTTATATTGACATATCGGTATATCTTTTTGATGCAGGAACGGTTCCGGACGGCGCAAAAGGCGATGCGTCTGCGTAATCCCATGCACAATGATACCTGGGTTTGGCGTTCCTTGTCGGCAGTTTTTGCAAGTTCGCTGGTCAGCGCTGTTTTTCGCGGTCAAAAAGTCTGGACAGCCATGTTGGCCAGGGGATTTGATGGTAACTTCCCTGTTACTATTGCGTTTAAGTGGAAATTGCGCGATACGGCGCTGCTCGCCGCCAGTGTTATATGTTCGTTCTTTGTTCTGATATACTGATACAAGCGGAGGAAATGTGATGGGACAATTACTGTTAAAGCATATATCCTGCACCTATGACGAAACCAATATTTCCCTTGATGATATAAATCTTTCCGTTGAAAAAGGGGAGAATATCTGTGTGCTTGGTTCCAACGGATCGGGGAAATCAACCCTGCTGCAAATAATCGCATCCTGTGTTAAGCCGTCGGGCGGAGAGATATTTATTGACGATATTTTGTTAAAGCCGGGGGTAAATAACGGAAAGACGGGAATCGTTTTTCAGGAACCGGACAACCAGTTTTTTATGCCCACCGTTTGGGAAGATGTTGCGTTCGGCATACTCAAAAAGGGCATGGCGATCGAAGAGGCCCGTACCCTTGCCGTCAAGGCGCTTAAAAATGTTGAAGCTGAAGAATTAGCCGACAGGCAGCCCTATAAACTTTCGGGAGGCGAAAAGCAGCGGGTGGCCCTGGCTTCAATTCTCATCATGGACCCGGAAATTCTGCTCCTGGACGAGCCGAGTGCAGCCCTTGATCCCCGGTCCCGGAAAAACATCATCAGCATCCTGAAAAACCTAAATAGCACAAAAATAATAGCAAGCCACGATCTTGACCTGGCCCTTGATTTGGCGGACAGAATAATTTTCTTACACAAAGGAAAAATTGCCGCAGATTGTCCTGCGCCGGGTCTATTGTTGAATGAAGCCTTTTTGCAAGGCATAGGCATGGAATTGCCCCTGAGTATTAAAGTGTAAATATCAATACTTCGGCTTTGGTGATCCGCTGCCTTGCCTTGACTATTTCCGAACGGTAAAGGACACCCACGAATTATAAGATTCTGCATCATAGGCAGGATTATCCTTAACTTCGCCCGAGTAAAGGGTTTTTATTATCCATACGTCTTTTGCGCCCTGCACATTCGGAATATTTATGGTAACAAGCCCTTGTGCATTTGTTTTGATATCCTTAACGGCCCATGCTTCCGCGTCCTTGGAATTGTAACTCTTATATGTCGAAAATATATTTGCATCACAGAGAGGCTGGCCGTGTAATAAAACCTTAAATACCGCAGGGCTGCCAATAGCAATATCAGCCGGATTTGTTACCGGTACAATTTCGAGCGGCAGACCAAGAGGCCTGGAAAAAGAAGTGTCCTGGGAAGAGGGGTTAATATAGATTTTGCACCAGTCTTCGCTAAGGAATGTGTTAATAATCGTAAGGCCTAATGCTTTTATGGTTGCCTTCGTCCCTGATTTATTCCCGGATGTAGTAGTATTTGAAAACCGGGCACTGCTATTAAGCAATACCGTACTGGGTGCGCCGGTCGGCAATGTAAAGGATTGGCTCAGCAGGTTAAGTGTCTCGTTTGCGGTAGTAGTTATCTTGACATCGGTGAGATTGTTATTCTGTAATACATAAAACCCGCCTGGCCGGGGTATTCCTTCGCCTGCGATAAGATGATGTGTAGAATACGAATATACCGGAACGGTATCGCCCGGTCTAAAATCTTTTATATCCCCTATTGTACCGAACCATTCATGCGCGCCTATTGTACCACCGGATAAGAAGACACATAAAACACTAAACAGAAAAATTGTCCTTTTCATTCTTAGTTCTCCTGATAAATAATATGATCTTCAATAATGAAAATCTTTAATGCTATAAAGGAGTTGTAAAACGTCAATTTTGAAACCGGCCTTTATGTCAATTTAAAAGAAACAGGTATAGTTATTTTTACCCGTGTCGTTGGTTTGCGAAATGGCGAAGCGCTGTTCACCGCACGTTGCGCTTCGTCATCAAGCAGTCTGTTTCCACTGCTTCTACGAACCGTAGTATCGCTTATGGAACCGTCCGTATTTATTATAAAAGCAATTTCTACAATCCCCTGTATTCCGGTACGTTTTGCCTGTGACGGATATATCAGTTCGTTCAATACACGCCTTTGTATATAGTTGTAATTACTTTGTAAATAGCGTGAAACTTCGGCATTATTTGTCGTCGTTGCCGTTGTCGTTACCGTGCCGCTTCCCGAATAAGCGCCTGTTGTTTCTTCGATGACTTCGGAAATAGCTTCTCCGGTAACTTCAGGAGTAACAGGTTCTTCTTCTGTCTCAACAAGAGTCTCCGCTATTTCTTCTTGAACCGGAATTATTTCAGGCGGCTTTTCTTTCACCTGCGGTTTTACCGTTATTTTAGGTCTGGGCGCTTCTTCTTCAAATTCAGCGATATTTATCAGACTCATAACCGCGGGTTCTTCGATCTGCAGAGAGATGCTTTTAGAAGTAAAAACGACACAGAATAAAATTATTATATGAAGCGCGGCAGAAATAATTATAACACCAAGCTTTATTTTTTTATCAGTTTTCATTATAATTTCCTGCCGCCCTTACATATAAACTGTTCTAGAATTTCGCTCCAAAGGATATGTTGAAGCTGCGCCCTGCGGCCGGCATCCACTGCGTTGTATAGTAAAGTTGGTCCATAATATTGTGAAATGAGATGGAAGCCGAGTAGTGCCTGGCAATATCGACAGAAATACCAAGATGCAGAAGTACATAATCGTCAAGATATGTTCTCCCTGCCGCAGTCACCAGATTAGTATCGCCGCCGACGAACCTTGTGCCGACATATTCAAAACGAGGCATGATTCTAATATTTTCGACCGGACCCAGATTTTTGCCTGCAAAGGGTGATATACTAAAATAACCATTTGTTGTGAGCAGGGGAGAACTTCCCATAAACTCATAAGAAGCAGCATTGGGACTTGTTTCGGCGTGTAGAATTTTGTACTGGTTTATGGCGAAGGACCCTCCCAACGTAAAGTAGTCGTTCAGAAACATTTCTGTTCCAAACTCAAAACCATAGTACAGATTTTCGTCAATATTCTGATTTTGTCTTTCGTAGCCATCAGGATCGCCTACAAGCGTAACGGTTGCGATTTTGTTCAACTCATAATTGGTATAGATCGCGCTTGTTATGCGGATATGGTCAAGAAAATACCCCTTGTAACCGAATTCAAAATGATGAACCTGCCGCGGTAACAGGTCCATATTGGGCTTTAAGTCATTACCGCCGGTAGGGTTTGGGGTATCAGTACCCTCGGCGCCTTCTTTATCGCTAAATGAAGCGAAGCGGTTTTTCTTGGCATAGGTAAGATGTAGTTCGTGTTGTTCTGTTAGATCGTAAAACAAACCGGCCGTCCACTGGGGTATGGCGTTGAAACCGGCAATGTCAGATTTTTGCGGTGTACGTTTTTGCTCTTGGCTAGAGATACCCCATCTGTCCATTTTCTGCGGATCCATCATATCAAGACCGAAGCCAAGGATTACCGTAAACGGATCAAATGGGTTTGCCGTGTATTCGGCCCCGGCGAACCATAGATTATCCGTAAATGATTTTGTTTGATATTTATCCGTATGTTCAGGTTCTGCCCTAATGCCGAACGCGCTGCCGCTATATTGATCATAGTCGTTCTGTCTGAACTGTACCGACGCCTGAATTTTATTCCGATCATTGATTTCATATCCGCCATCAAGGTTTACACCAAAAGTGTACGTGTTGAGATCACCTATGGTATACTGGTTATTCAAGTACTGGGGCCAAACCGTCCTGGTCGAACCATAGTAATTAGTACGATCCGAAGGAGGAGTCAGAGAATATTGTCTCTGAGTATACAGATTAAAATATCCATGGAGTCCCAGGTTGAACTTTTCCTGGGTCCATTCAGCATGGAGAGTAGCGTCATGCCTATCGCGATACGGATAGGCTCCCATCAAAATGTAAGTATCTGTTACGCCGGCCGGTACCCCGTAGCTCGTACTGGTCGTCGGGTTTCCCGCTCTGGGAGGCGCCCATCCGTCAGGCAATATTTTTCGTGATGAATAAGCATAGCTTGTCCAGATATCAAGCTCATCAAGCGGGTTGACGCCTGCCATAATATTTGCACCAAAGGTATTCGCATTCGTAAATATTCTATTTCCTTTTTGCTGCGGATCGCCGCCGTCTGATGGATCTCTGGAATTCAGCGGTTCATAATCGTCAGACAGTCTCCAATGATCAACATATTTCTCCTGGATGCCTGCCCGTGCATAGAACATACCCAGGCGGGTACCAACCGTTACCGTGTCGGTATTTGCGCTAAATCCTCCGGCGTCAAAATCAAAACCGGTTCTGGCGCTGAGTTCAAATTTCCGCTGAGGCTTTGCGGTCCGTACCATTAAAACACCAGCCATGATATTGGGACCGAGAAGCACCGAAGAATAACCCTTCGCGACATCTATACTCTCAAGCCCTCCGGTAAGTATACCCGCATAGTCTATACGTCCATTAGTACCGTAGCCGCCAAGATCCGATATCGGAACGCCGTCTTGCATAATGGTCATAAAGTCGGTACCGTGTCCGCCGCCGCCTATACCCCGCAGGCTGAGTCCACCGGTATCGGTGGCGGCGTGTCCGCCGTTTTCTACAATACCGGGAATCCATCTCATCGCCTCAAAAAGATTCGTGTCGCCGCGTTCGATCATCTGTTCCTGACTTATATGTTCCGCTGTTTCTTTTTTTGCTTTGACTTCTGCGACCGGTAGGACTATTTCATCATCATCAGATTGTACCGCAGTGGATTGACCGGGAATTGGGGGAGAATTGTCCTGTCCAAAAACCTGGACGGACAAAACCATCAAAAACGCACATAAGGAACAAAACGCCTTTTTCATTACGCACTCCATGAGTTAAATGTGAGATAAAGAGTTTCATTCTCTTGGGCGGACAAAAGTGTCCGTTTATTCCTTGCTATGGAACTGTCATTTGGAAAGGAAATTAACCCATTCATGGAGATTGGCAGGCGCTTACAAATATATAAGCGTGTTTTTGCACCGGGTTTCGTACCCGATAGTGAAAAATATCATACTAAAAAATTTATGTCAAGCATTTCTGAGCACAAAATTCCGTATTTTTTTTAATGAAGTACCGCGGCCTCTTGTTTTTTTCATGGTAATGGTGTAACGTATTTAAGGTATATAGAGACTAAATTCATCCAAGGGGGAACTTATGGAAAATTATCGTGCAATTTCTTGTATTATAAATAATTATACCCCCCCCCCCCCCCCCCCCCCCCAAAAAAAAAAAAATTTTTTTTTTTGAAAATGTTTATTATATGTTATAATGATGAAGGG
>NZ_JAJQRB010000075.1:0-3024 GCF_046533075.1 Treponema primitia
GGGGGCGGGTATGGTTCCGACTGATTGCACGCATGGGAGCAGTGTATCACGGCGTACCAGGATGTTCGAGGGGATCCCGGGTACGCTGGATCGTAAAAACAACCACGGACTAGGAGGAGAGGAAGAGGAGGAAGGCACAAGAAATCGCCAATTTCCTCATTCCGCTTTTTTAAAACCAGTCTAATGCTCTAATTATTCTTGTTGCTTATTTTTGAACCAAGGTTTATTATATCACCATGAGTAAAAAACTCGATAAATCAGATGAGGGATAAATTTATGAAAATAGATTCACCTTTATTGTTTTGGTGGAATGAATTCGCCGTTGATCTATATAATGAACGCCGTAATGCACTTGAGAAAACTAATGATATTTTATCTAAAAATAGCATTGTAAAAGAAATTATAGACAAAAATGGAAATGTAAAGACAATCAACATTTCTGCAAAGGAATATTATAACGTTATTTTGATAAAGATGGAAATATTATTAATAGTTTATTAAAATTAATTTAAATATAATGTGAAAAGTAAAATTAGCAATAAACAATTGAGGTATATAAATATGAAATTAGCAATTATTGGTAGTAGAACTATTGAAATTTTAAATTTAGATAATTATATAAAGGAAAAACCTGATTGCATCATTAGCGGTGGTGCAAAAGGAGTTGACACAATTGCTTGGCAATGGGCAGTCGATAATCGCATAGAAATTATTGTGCATAGACCAGACTATAATAAAGACGGAAAAGAAGCCGCCTGGAGAAGAAACGATATCATAATAAACGAAGCAGATAAAATTGTTGCCTTTTGGAATGGTAAAAGTACTGGAACTAAATATGTTATTGATAATGCTTTAAGGTTGAGAAAAAATATAGAAATAATATTTATAGAAAATAAAGTATGATTATAAGAACGCCCTATTAAAGAGCTGTATGCGTTTCTAGGCACTGTTCGTAGAGTTTGCCCATCGGCCTTGAAAGTTTACTTTTCTGTTTTCTTTCGATGTTAAGCCACCGGATAGAGGCACGGTTTGGCCCTGCGGTGTTTGCCGCCGGAGACGTGCTACGGGGCGTCTGTCTTTTTATCTGGTATGGGATTTCGGAGGCCGCCGGCCGCCGGAAAGCTTTTCCTTAATCTGTTCCAAAGTAAAACCCTGCTCCATGAGTTCCAAGACCTGGTTCTGGCCTTCTTCCGTGCCTTCCCTATAGCTTTGCCGTTCCCGGCCCGCCTGATCCATACGCTGTTTCCACTGGGCATCGGCTATCAGCCTGGCCCGCTCATCATCGTTTAGTTCCATCACCAACGCCGCAGCTTGCTTAATCGCCGGATCTTTTTCCGCTATCATGGCCAACTCCTCCGGGGTTTTAGCTTTGAAAAACTGCCCCCAGTTGAACAAACGCCCGCCATCCGATTCCTTGGGTAGCTTTCCCAGTTCCAGGACGTTTATCTCCAGTAAATCCGTAAACTCAGCGCCGGACTGCGCATTTCGGATGCTATACCTATTATAGTAGCCTGCTTCCTCAGGAATCAATATGCCCCCGCAAATTACGATGCTGACCACCCGTTCCGCTTGGTTATACCTGTCCCCCCGCTTGATCTGTTCGGTGAGCATCTTAGCAGTCGAAAAGACGATGCGTTTCCGTAATTCCTGATAGGTTTCAACCTGCATTTCCACGTTGATCACCGCACCCGATTGGGTGTGGACCTTCACATCGAGGATGCCCATCTTGTCATTATCAAACTCCGGTTTTAAATAGGGGTCAATGATGGTCAGATGGTCGAATTCCGCTTCCGGCAGGTCCAGGGCGGCGGCGAGGAGCGCTATACGGCCATAATCGGGAGGGGTTACGGCCGTATTACCTTGAGGAATAACAAAAACTTGTAAAAGGGGGTGGTAGATTACCGCCCCCTTTTTATTAACGTTATTATCTCCTTGATTTTTTCTTTTTGTAGTTATATCTTTTTTTTGAGGTACAAAAAAGAAAATCAAATCAAAAAACTCTCCAGAAAAAAAGCAAAGTGAACTAATGAAACTAACTACTGCTATAGAAGCCCTAGGGTATAATATTATTTCTTTTGATCAGCAGGATCTAGCGATCACAATAAAAATGTATCCCCAAGATGGCAATTAGGCAAGCCGGATGGGGAACGATGGCGGCGGGCGTTTTGTTATCGGTAACTTTATTCGACACTGCTGTTAGTATAATAGCCCTTGTTTTTTAATTGGAAAGAGAGGAAAGGAGGAACAAGCCTCCGGGCTTGCGGGTACGGGTCCGCCCGCCAAGACCTCTGCAATGGAGTTCGCCATGCTTTTTCAGGGTAACAGAGGAAGGCGGGGAAGGTGTTATAAGGGGGATTCTTGTTTAACGATGGCTATGAAAAATCAGATGGGTTTGTAAAAGGGCCAAGAAATGTATCCCATTCAGCAGGATATCCCTCATTTGTCCACTTTTTATTAAGATTTATTCTTTTTTGGATGGTAGATTCTTCCATACCCATTGCTTTAGCTTTAGTTATGAATTCCTCTTCCGTCATCCTTTCTTTTTCGTTCATAAATCAATTATAAACCCTGCTATAATTCTTGACAAGCTTCTTGGATCGGGCTGAAATAGTCGATTTTATAAACAAAGAGGTCGGGGGGAAATTTATAACAAAATCGTCTTTGGGTCGCTTCGCTCAAAAAGAAAAAAGGTCCAAGGAATTAAAATCTGCTATAAAAAACTCCCTTTATTTTTCATTGGAAAGAATAGCGGATGCGCTGGAAAGGATCGCAAAAAAATTAGACCAGAGCAATTAAAACTAAGATAAAAAGCCATTTTTTGACGGCCTAAATAATTACACATAGTTTAACTTAATTGAAATTCAAATTCCGGAAATTCCCCGAAAATACCACCTTTTCTCCGGTATATTCAATTCTTTTCTCCGGCATATTGATATGCCCCGCGCCTGGGCGTGCAGGGGAACTGATACAACCGCAAAGCAGTAAACGGCAAGACAGCCCAGCAGGAAAACCTGGGGGCGGGTA
>NZ_JAJQRB010000076.1:0-85288 GCF_046533075.1 Treponema primitia
GTAGTAAGTATTTTTTTATGACATTTTAACTGGTCAAGACAGTCGATAAACAGGCTACCGGACATAATTCCACCCTTTATATTATAGAATATAAGGATAATATAGCACAATTTTTTCTGTGTCACGATATTTTATACTGTTTTCTTCATAGTTCTCCTTTTTTCAATTTCCCCGGCTCGTTATGGGCTAAACTTGACCCACAACAAGGGGTGTGCCAGATGCTATTCCAGGCGCCCCTAACCTTTATACATTTCCCACTTCTTTCCGAAAAGACTTTTCTTCAGCCCATAAGAATAATATCCTGCTTTTTTCCCGTTGCGGTTGTAGACATCGGCGAAACCGGTGGGAAAACTTGAATCGGTCAACCGTACCCCCGCCTCAATGGTGACACTCATTCTTGAGGCAGTACCTGCAAACGCTCCCTCGTTGATAACGGTAACGCTTGCGGGAATATGCACCTGCTTAACACCATTATCGCTAAATGTAAACACCCCTGATCCGATTTCTGTGACGGGAATGCCTCTGATTTCATTGGGGACATCCACTTCCACTTGTCCTTCCCCACCGGTGTAGCCGGTGAGGGTAACACCTTCGCTGTTCTTTTGAGACGGGAAAAGCGCATCCAGCCGTTTCAATTCTTCCTCCTGCCACTGCCGTTCCACTTCATCAAGTTCCCAGAGCCTCATTTCACCATGCTCATTAGAACTCTTACCGCCAGAGCCTGTGAGCGCGAAGCGCCCGTCGGGGCTGAACGCCACAGAATACACATCGGCGTCCACGGAAAACGTGTGGATTGCCCTGCCCATGCCCATGCGTGTACTTACATCCCATAGTGTCATTTCGCTGCCGGAGCCTGAGAGTACGAAGCGCCCATCGGGACTGAACACCGCAGAACGCGCAATACCGGTATATCCGGAAAACGTATGGGTTTTATAGCAATATTTTACATCGCTTACATCCCACATCTGTATTTCATCCCCTGTGGATAAAAGCACAAAACGCCCATCAAGACTGAACACCACAGAGTACACATCAGGGGTTTTCCGGTTGCCTTCGGAACACGACTTGCTATGGATTAGCTCACCCGTATTTATATCCCACAGAGACATTTCGAGATAATAGGACCCGTTGCTGGCTTTAAATTCTGTGATTGCGAGAGCGAAGCGCCCGTCGGGACTGAACGCCACCTTTTTTACCTCAGTTTGTTCAGCGCCCTTATAAAAAGACAGAGAGCCTTGAGTAGATTTAAGCAAAAACGTGCGGATTTCCTTGCCCGTGCTTACATCCCACAAGTGTACGGTAGTATTTTCCTTATTACTGGAGAGTACAAAGTTCCCATCGGAATTGATCGCCGTATATCTCAAATTGATTTGCTTGGGGAATGTACGGATTTCATTACCTGTGTTTACATCCCACAGCTTCATTGCGTCCACAGTCGATGAAAGCACAAAACGCCCATCGGGACTGAACACCGCACTGTTTGAGAATTTCGGAAGCTCACGAATTTGCCTTCCCGTACTCAGATCCCACTGTCGTACGGTAGACGCAGAGCAGGAAAGCGCGAAGCTCCCTTCGGAACTGAACACCATGGAGTGCACTCTTTCGCCATGTACCGCCCCCTCTCTCGGGATAACCCTTCCGTTTTGCCGCCGCCAGGTGAGTATTTTTTCAAGCGCTTTCTTTATAGCCAGAAACGGTGTTGTATCCAAATACGGCTCTTGCGCTACGAGCAGCACAGACAATGCGGCTATCTGCTGCTCAATCTCCGAAGGAAGCGGGACCGAGAGCGCCTCAAGGGTTTTTTTGAGATTGTCAATCACATATAGTTCTGCAAGCGCCGCGGATGTAGCCATAAAGGGCGCTAAATTCTCAATAACATCGCGTATGTCAAAATACGGCGACTGCTCTGTGGGCGCCGGCAGCGCGGCTATCCACCCCGCAATTGCCGAAGGAAGCGGCCCGGAGTTCGCTTCAAGGTTTTTTTTGCCCTGGTCAAGCGCGTCAAAAGCCTTCCGCAGCGCGGCATAGGTTTCCGCTTTCATGGACGCAATAAGCTTGTCGATGCCGTCATACACCGGTACAAAGTCCGGATCGGAAAGCGGCTTTAGCGCATAGATCCGGTCGGCGATAATGAGCGTCCGCAGCTTGTCCAGGGCGGCGCCGTTGTCGCCCAGCAGTATGTCACAGCGGGCGGCGTTATACAGGGATTCAAGCATCCCGTTTGAATACTCAAAGGACTGGGTATAGGCCGTCCTTGCGTTTGTTAAAAGCGCCGGATCTTCCGCAGTCTTGGCGCTTACCGCTGCGTCCCTTGCCTTGGTCTGCCGTGCCAGAGCCAGAAAAAACAGAATCTCCGCTGCGGTGAGCCGCGCTTCCCCATGTCCGGCAGCATCCGGTTTGATATATTTCGCAGCGCTCTCAAGGGCAGCAATTGATTTGTCGAGATCCATCACGCAGGAAAACTCCCCCGCGCCAAAGAGATAAACTTTGCCCAGCAGGAACCACGATAGGTAATCGGTCTTGTAAATATCCAGCGCTTTCCGGAGGTCTTCAACCGCTTCCTCAAAGAAACCTTTGTTGTAATTCGTAGCGGCGCGGCGGTAGAGTTCCCTTGATTGCATTAAAACGGGGTTGCTCAGCTTTTCATCAATCGCGTCCAGCCTGTCGCAGATGGCCGCGCCGACCCTGGTAAACGTATCGTTAAGCTGCGCCATTCCCTGGTTAAAGTCCGCACGTATACTTCCCAATCCGCTCTCTATCGAATAGAGGCGGGCATTCGTCTCTGCGCCCTGCTGCAAAAGTCCGCTAAATCCCTGTTCCAACACTGCTGTGTTCGCCGTGATGTGCCGCGCAATGGCCGCGCCTTGCTCGTTTATTGCGCCGCTTATCTGTCTGGTAGCGATGGCGGTCGCCGCCACGTTAGCCGCCGCGCCCCGCTCTACCGATCCTACAATGTCTTTGGTCATTGCGGCATGAGACAGGTAATTACGGTAGCTTTCTCCGCTTGTCCCCAGGTAATAGGTTCCAACTCTCGAAATTGATAAATCCGCCATACTCTAATCTCCTTTCCCATACGATAATATATAGTAGGCTATTTAGGGTCAAGTGAATATTCTGCTCAGGACCATATACACCGCGGTTCCGCCAATAATACTGATCAGGGCATTCCGCTTCCAGAGATGCACCAGGGCGGTGAAGGCGGAAGCTATCAGCACCGGGATGCTTATGTGGATGTTGTCTTTGATGAGCCCGCTTATGGCGTTGAAGGCCAGCACGGTCATGGCCACCGGGGGAGCGGTTTTTTCCACCAGGGACAGGAAGGCCTCCGATGTTTTTTTCTGGAAGAACAGGAAAGGAAACGCCCGGCAGAAAAAAATTACCGCCCCCATGACGAAGGTCATGACAAGGGCTTGGGTGACGCTAACCATTACCGGCCTCCGTACCATTCCCGTTTTTTACAGAGCTCTTCCCCGTCAGCAGTTGTACGGCAACCAGGGCAATCACCATGGCCGAAAGCAGGGAGAGCCGGGAAGGCAGAAACACTACGCCCAGGATCGCCGCCAGGGCGGAAATGATAAAGGGCTTGGGGCGCTTTACCCGGAGTATCTGTTCGATCATGAGAACGATAAACAGGGCGGTTAGGGCAAAGCTGATCCCCTCCATGCTGAAGGGGATGAGGGTTCCCAGCAAAGCGCCGATCACCGTGCCAATGGTCCAGTATACATGGTTCAGGAGCGCAACCAGGAACATAAAGCGGCTTTTATTTTCATGACACTGGTCATCCCCCTCGGGCAGGGAAGAGAGGAGGGCGAAGGTTTCATCCGTAAGGGCAAAGATGAGATAGTATTTATAAGGGCCGGCGGCATTGAACCGTTTGAACATGGTGAGGCCGTAGGCTATGTGCCGGGCGTTGACCACCAACTGTACCAGTGCTGCCTCAAGAAGGCCCGCGCCGGCGGCAAAGAGGCCCACGGCGATATACTGGCCGGCTCCGGCGTACATCACCACGCTCATGATCAGGCTGAGCCACCAGGGATAACCGGCGTCTGCCAGGAGGAGCCCGGCGGCTATTCCGATAGTGAAGTAACCCAAGAGGACCGGAAAGGAGTATTTGACGGCGTTGATGAATAATCCCTTGTTGTTTTGCACATTCATGGTTGTTCTCAAATTTGTGTATCCATGATACACTGTATGTATGGATTTTACCATAAATTCCGAAGAACGGAAGGCCCTTTTGGCGGATGCCCGGGAAACTATTGCCGCCAAACTGGAAAACCGGCGACCCGACTATCCTCGGAATCCGGAATTGCAGCGGGCAATCGAAAGCGGGAATTCGGCGCTGCTCCGGCCCTGCGGGGCCTTTGTGACCCTCCGTAAGGCGGGAAATCTTCGGGGTTGTATAGGCAGGATGGCATCCCCGGACCCCTTGGAAAAAACCGTCCGTACCATGGCTTGCGAAGCGGCCTTTGGAGACCCCCGGTTCCCGCCCCTCGCCGGGGACGAATGGCCCGCCTGTGGTATCGAAATCTCCGCCCTCTCCCCCATGGAGGTCTGCGCCGATCCCCGGCTGGTGGTGGTGGGTGTCCACGGGCTTCATCTCAGCCTGAGGGGCCGGGCCGGGGTACTGCTCCCCCAGGTGCCGGTGGAGCAGGGATGGAATCTGGATGAATATCTGGATTACATTTGTGTTAAAGCGGGCCTTCCGCCCGGTTCCTGCGAGAACCCGGAAGCGAAGCTGCAAACCTTTACTGCGATAGTGTTTGGGGAGCATTAAATATGAATATAGACGATCCCAGGGTTGGAGAAAATCTTGGAGAATTATCACGGACCCTTGCTAATACCGGGGAGCCGGAACTTATCGAATCCTTTCTTCGCTGCCTCCTGACCCCTGCGGAAACGGCGGATATTGCCGCCCGGTGGGCCCTGGTCAAAGCCCTGGACGCAGGGCTTCCCCAGCGGGAGATTGCGAAAAACCTGGGGCTTTCGCTTTGCAAGATAACCAGGGGTTCCAGGGAATTAAAAAAGGACAATTCTGCATTCCGGCGTATCCTGGAAACGGCAAAGAAAGGCTCGGTATAGATTTGCTTAGTACCGCAGGGCCAGGAGTTCCCACAGTTCCGCCGGATTATCTATGATCCGGTCGGCGCCGGCGGCCTCCAGGACGGCCCTGCCGCGGAAGCCCCAGCTTACCCCCAGGAAGCTGCATTCTGCGGCCCGGGCTGTGGTCACATCCACCTCCGAATCGCCTACGAACAGGGTTTCCCGGGGACTTGCATCCAGTTCCGTAATAAGTTCCCAGGTAGTGGCAGGGTCCGGTTTTCGCGGAAGGTTCGGCCGCTCTCCCATGACCAGATCAAAAGCATAGGGGGGGAAGAGCTTCCCGATTACCAATTGAGTTATGGAATCCGCCTTGTTGGACAGGACGGCGGTCTTAGTTACGAACCTTCGGTCCGATTTTCCCCGCAGCTCCGCCACCAAGTCCGGTATTCCCGGATAGGGCCTTGAAAGATCCGCCGGGTGATCCCTGTAATAGGTTACGGCGCTGCGGTATACGGTATCCACGGTCTTTTCATCCCGGGCGGAGGATGGTAGGGCTTGGGTGGCCAGGTTTTTCAGGCCGTTTCCGACAATTTTAGCATAACTTTCCCGGGTGAGGCTGGGGAACCCCCCCTCTTCCAGGGCATGGTTCATGGACGCAGCAATATCGCCGATGGTATCCACCAGGGTGCCATCCAGATCAAATATAATGCATTTAAATCTCATATCTTCTATTATACTGTACTACGTTGAATATGAAAAGCGATTATGTTATTCGCAGCGGGCTGTCCTTGCCCGGATCAGCATCACGTCTCCGGCTGTAAAAAATTTCGCTGCCCTGTCGGCTATGCGCTTTAAGGGCGCCGGAGCAATCCCCGCTGCAAGGCCCCCCCAGGTACGTACCCGTTCTATCGTAAACCCATGCTTCGTTAAAAGCCGGGACAGGGTCTTTATCGAAAATAGGTAGAGGTGATCAAAAATCGCCGACCGCCAACGGCTCCGGAAGAGCCTGGCCTGGAAACCAGAGATGTTCGGGGTGGTGACGATAAAATACCCCCCCGGAGTAAGTATCCGGTAAACTTCCCGGATAAAGGAAGAAGGATCGTTCAGGTGTTCGATTAAATGGGATGCCAGGACCATATCGAAACCCGCATCGGGGAACCGGTTTTCCTCCAGGGGAAGGCTCCGTACATCAAGGGAGCGGTTTTTACGGGCATATTCGGCGGCGGGAGAAATCTCCACCCCGGTTACAGCCCAGCTGCGATCCCGCAGTTTTTCTAACAAAGCTCCGGTGGCGCAGCCTATGTCCAATGCCCGGAGCTTGGCGGCGGACCGGGTATGCAGATCCATTTCAAGCTCCTCTAACCCGGCGTCTTCCAAGGCCAGTTCCTGGAGATGCAAGAATGCCGATTCGTTTTTTATTTCGTAGGACAGGTACTCTGTACCGGAACCTTCCCGGTAACGCCGAGTCACTTCGGCCTGTTCAGGCTGGGGGTTCATTTGTACTAAACCACAGTGCCTGCAGCGGACATACGAAAAGCCTTCGCTGCTTGCAACGGAGTTTTCCGAGCAGGAAAGGTGCGGACTAAATTCAGCGCCCCCGCAGAGGGCGCAGGGGATGGTCCGGGTACTTTCTTTTCCCACCGGGGTAGACCAGGTTTTAATCAACCTGGAGCCGGTAGATTTCATTTCGGGGGTTTTGAACACTATCAAGGGCAATTATTTCCAGGGTGACCTGACCCCGGGTAAAAGCGATATCACCGATTTCAAAGGCGGGGTAGGGAGCGTAGACTTGCTGCACCGGGGCCAGACTGTTTCGATAGGCCATGGCAATTCCATCCCGGACGGAGAAGGTTTCAAGGTTAAGATAGCTCAGCTCAACGCCGTTTAAGGAGCAGACAATACGGAAGGGAGCCAGTTGCCTGTCTCCGTTTCCTTCCCGGGTATCCGAAACTTCCACAGAAACGGTATACCGGCCCTGGCTGATGGTGTTTCTGGCCGGGCTTGGACTGAGGGTAATACCTTTGTTATTCCCGTTACTCAGGGTAACGGACAGGATATTCGGGGATTTCGTATCCGGCAATGGGGTGATGATCATAGAGGGGTTAACCCAGCGCCGTTCCCGCCGGTCAAAGAGGGAAAAAAGAAACCCCCCATCATCGGACCAGCCGGACTTTCCCGAAGAGGCAATGACCGTATCCTTTTCCACCAGAGAAAGGGTTTCCGGCAATGACTTTTCGTCAAAACGGCTGTATATACTCACCAGTCCGTCGCCGTGATCCAGGGCAACCCAGGCGCCCAGGGGCGAGGGAAGCTGGGAGGCGGTATTTTCGGGATCACTATAGAAGAGGATCTCCCCGGCGTCGGCGGCGCGGATGGGACCTTCAACCTCAAAACACACCCCCAGAACAGGTTTGCCATGGTCATTCCATCCGAAATTACGGCTCATCAGCCCTTCCTGGGTAGGCCATTCCATTCCGTGGAGACCGGACAGGCCAAAAAACGCCGCAAGCAAAAACAGGTACTTGTTTTTCATATTTACCTCTCTTCCAATTCAAAGGAAGCCAGGGTCATGCCCCCGCCAACGTAGAGTTCCGAACCCCGCCGGCTTAAAAAGGCGGTTTCACTTTTAAAGGAGGCCTGCATGACGATGATACCCGGCAGCCGTATGGCGACCAGATTTTTCGATGCGCTTCCCAAAGCGCTGATTACAAAGATCAGGCCATTATTGCCCGTATCATCCAGGGCTGTAATGGTTCCATTAAGGGGCGTTTTAATACTCCGCCGGGTCTCAATCTCGTAAAGCCCAAGCCCGCCCTGACGTTCAAAGACGATCCATTTGTCGTTTTCAACAAAGGCCATATGGACCGCATGTCTGAATCCATCTTCCAGAAATTCGTGGTAAACAATCCGGTAGGAATTCCCAAAGCGTTCCAGAAGCAGGAAGCGCTGATCGTCGTAGCCCGAAATAATGGCCAAGCGGAAACCATCCTGGGAGATACGGCAGCCCAGGATCACCGCAAGCCGGGAACCGCCGGGGTTAAGGGTATAGATCCGTTGTCCGGAAGCGTTCAGCAATTCCACGGTCCCGTCCAGGGAACCGATGAGGATTAGATCCGCACCGGCATCGATGCAGGTAAGGGGAGCCGCAAAATCGTAGGTCCAGCGTATCTCCCCGCTTTCGTCCACCAGGGAAAGGGAAGTCTGATCTTCCCCGATAAGAAAAATCTTCCCATCCAGGAATAGGGGATAGCCTCTGCCTTTTTCGATAACCGTGAGGGATTCTCCCTGGGGATTGCGGATATTTATGGTATCGGGAACCGCTTTAAATTCCGCCCAACGATCTTCCGAAAAGGATACGCCGCTTGTACCGGCCCCCATGATAGGCTGATTAATGGTAAATCGCCCCCGGGTATCCACATAGCCGAAACGGTTTCCCAATTTAAAGGGGACAAGATAATCCAGGGACGGGCTGTTTTCTGAGAGCATATTTGTGGAATAGTCCGACTCCAGGGAACTGAGCCAGCGGGGAACCAGGATGGTCTCCACGGGAATCGGCTGGGCGGCAACAAAAACATAGGCGACAAAAATGAAAAAAACCAGGATGATCCAATATTTCCTTTTTTCTTTTGCCACCGGAACCTCTCCGAAACCACGTTTTGATTAGGGTACCATAAAATTTTAAAAATGTGTATACTTATTTAATGGTTGATTTAATTAAACAGCGATATATTCAGCTCCTTGCTCTGTGTCTATGCGGATTCTTCGCCGTTTCCGGGCTTTTTTCCCAGGATAATGTATCCGGTCAAGCGGACACCGCGCCGGCAGCCGCCGGAGACGCCTGGATTATCACCATCCGGGGGGATATCGATCCTTCCATGGTTACCTTTGTCCGCCGGGAAACGCGGCGGGCCATGAGGGAGGGGGTGAACTTCCTCATTTTTGAGATTGATACCTTTGGAGGCCGGGTGGATTCGGCCCTGCAGATCGCTTCCTTCATAATGTCCATACAGGGAACCGATGATTCCCCGATCCGCCCCGTGGCCTGGGTAAACAACAATTCGGAGTCCATGGGGATAAGCTGGTCCGCAGGGGCCCTGATTGCCTTTTCCTGTACGGAGATTTACATGGCCGCGGGAACCTCCGTGGGAGCCGTAGCGCCGGTAACCGTGGTGTCCGGGGATACCCAGGGCGCCGGAGAAAAGGTTGTGGCGGCGGTACGGTCCCAGATGGCGGCCCTGGCGGAACGGAACGGTTACCCCGTGGGTATAGCCCTGGCCATGGTGGACTACGATGTGGAACTCTGGGAAGTCGTAGTTGACGGCCGTACAGAAGCGTTGACCCTGACGGAACTGCAGCGGCATGAGCGGGATGGTGTAAAAGTAGAGCGGGTTGCTATGATTTCAGCGCCGGGAAAACTCCTTTCCCTCACCAGCGGAGACGCCTACCGTTACGGCCTCTCTGCAGGAATCGTGGATACCCAGGAAGCCCTGCTGGAAAGGCTGGGCGCCGCGGCGGTGACCGCAGAAAGCCTTCCCGGCTTTACGGATACGGCGCTCTCTATTTTAACCTCCGCCCCGGTCCAGGCCATACTTATCATCCTGGGCCTGGTGATGATCTTTCTGGAAATCAACAGCCCCGGTTTCGGCATATTCGGTCTGGTGGCAATTCTCGCCTTTGCGGGAGTTTTCGGCTCCGGCTTCGTCCTGGGCCGGGTCGGTTCCCTGGAGCTGATCCTTTTTCTGGCGGGCGTCGGGCTTTTGGCGGCGGAGATCTTCCTTATCCCCGGCTTTGGCGTGGTGGGCATTTCGGGGATCGTCATCATCGGTCTGTCACTGATACTTTCTATGCAGGATTTTATGATCCCACGCAACGATTTTGAGTGGATCCTTCTGGGCCGTAATGCCCTGGTGGTGTGTGCGGGAATCCTCGCCGCCATTACGGCAATCGCCCTGATCGCCCTCATGGGTCCCAAGATAAAGATCTTCGACCGCCTTACCCTGCATAGCCGGATCACCGGTACTGCGGGTGGTCCAGATCCGGTTTCCGCCGGTAGTTCCGGCATAGGGGATGACTACGCGGGGTTGGTAGGGAAAACCGGTATAGCTGTTACAACGCTGCGTCCTTCGGGGAAAGCGGAGATTGATGGGCGGACTTGTATGGTGGAAACCGAAGGGGTCTTTATTGAAAGCGGAACGGGGGTTACGGTTGTGCGGGTGTTGGGGAACCGGGTTGTGGTAGGGTCGGTGCGGTAGGGGGAACGGGGTTATACATACCTTGTGTAAAACGCCGGTGGGGGCGGGGAAGCCCCACTGCGGGATGCCTGTAGAGTCTGCTTCCGCAGCCCCGCTGCGCGGGTCTACTACAGCAGGGAATTCCAGAATATCCCGCAGCGTGGCTTCCCCGCCCCCACCGGCGCCTGTGCTAAGGGGTTTAACTCCGTTCACCCTAACTTCGCTGTACGAGATGGTTACGCAGAAGAGCTACGCTCCGGGTGCCTTAACAGCGCTGTACGAAATGACTGCGCGGGGGAGGGCTACACTTCGTTCGCCCTAACTTCGCTGTACGAGATGACTACGCAGAAGAGCTGCGCTCCGGTTGCCCTAACAGCGCTGTACGAAATGGCTACGCGGGGGAGGGCTACACTTCGTTTGCCCTAACTTCGCTGTACGAGATGACTACGCGCAGAAGAGCTACACTCCATTAAGCGAAACAGAGGCCCCTATGGACCCCCTAAACGGCTCGGGAACGCACTTACACTAACGTTATCGGGGGTGACAGTGGAAAAAGTATCAGGGGGACCCTTTGGGGGTTCCTGATACTTTTTCCAGCTGGCAGGACCCCATACACAGTTTTAGTGCGTTCCCGGTAACCTAACTGGGGTCCATAGGGGGTTACCTGTCGATCCGGACCAGTTCGTATTTTTGGCTGCCAAGCCCGAGGGTTTCTGCGTGGTCGAGGGTGTGCATGCCGTTTCTGGATTCGATACGCTGACGTAGGGATGAGCTTCGTTTGGTATCTGAGGCGTAAACCTGGTCAACACAGGCTTTGTCCAACGCAACGGGATCAAGGGAAGCTAGGATGCCAATATCGTCCATTTCGGGTGGGGCAGGATTACTGCTGCAATCGCAGTCAACGGATAGATGGTTCATCACGCTGATATACATGATATTATCTCCCAGGCTGTTCATAACAGCGCCGGCAGCTTCCGCCATGGATTCAAGAAATGAATCCTGGTTGCGGTTTCCCCAGGCATTGGTTTTGCTCGTACCCCCGCTGTGGATCCAGGCTTTCCCCATGGTAGAAGCGATACCTATGGAAATATTTTTAATGGCGCCGCCAAATCCGCCCATGGGATGGCCCTTAAAGTGGGAGAGCACCAGGACAGAATCGTAATTGGTAAAATGGGAACCGACAAAATCTTCGGTGATATTTTTCCCCCGTGCAAAGGGCAGACTGGTGGAACCGTCCTCATCCAAAATATCCACCGGGGCTATGGCGGTAAAGCCGTGCTCCTGGACTACCACCCTGTGCAAGGCCGTGCTTGCGCGCCGTCCGCCATAGGCGGTATTGCTTTCAACAATGGTACCATTCACCGAATGAACCAGATCTTTAATAAGCTCCGGGGCAAGGAAATGATGCCCCCCGGGTTCGCCGGTACTGATTTTTACCGCCACTTTGCCGCTTACCCTGCGTCCCAGGGCTTCATACATTGCCGCCAGCCCTGCCGGGCTTATATCGGTGGTCATGTAAACCTTGGGGGTACCGACTGCTCCGGTTGTTACAAGGGGCTGGGTTTTAGTAGATTCAGTATGAACAGCCAATTGGGCGCTTCCGATCCGGCTTGAACAGGCGGTTAAACCGCAAAAACAAACCGCCGCAAGGAGGAGATATCCTTTAAGTGACCTTTTTGTATCCATAATTAACCTCTTACCATATTTTATCAGACAAATCGTCTTTCCGCCACTGTAACAATTTTACACGCCTCTGGGTTTTTTAGGGAACCACCCCCGGGCGACCCTTTTCCGTTGTTCAAATAATTCCTTAATACTCCAGAAACTGCAAAAAGCAATAATCCCCAATATTGAACTGAGGATACTATTTTTTATGAGCAATGATGCAATGGAAAGCGCTATTCCAAACAACAGAAAAGCCGGCCATGACTTTACCCCAAAATGGTATTCGGCATGAATAATAAGTGGGTGGAATAATCCAATTAGTATAAATGCGGCGCCGCCAATTATTAACCCATAGAACGACATTTCATCTCCTATCTCCCGGTGGAAGAAGATTCGTATAAAAAGGTGTAATCGTCTAGTCCCTTGTACGTTATTCGATATTGACATTTTCGGTTTTTGGTGTTATTCCTATTAAAGTATCATTCCCCGGTTGTGTAATGGTAGCACGGTAGACTCTGGATCTGCTCGTGGGGGTTCGAATCCTCCCTGGGGAAAAGTATTTAAATCCAAACTAAATTGAGGATTCGAACCCGGAGCACCCGCCGACCAACGGGAGGAAAAGCCGCCAGGATGGCGGCGTAAGGGTGCGGAGGCGCCTGTAGGGAGGCAACAGGATGTTGCCGACCGGAAGGTCGAATCCTCCCTGGGGAAAAGTATTTAAATCCAAACTAAATTGAGGATTCGAACCCGGAGCACCCGCCGACCAACGGGAGGAAAAGGGCGCAGGATGCGCCCGGCAGGACACGGAGGCGCCTGTAGGGAGGCAACAGGATGTTGCCGACCGTAAGGTCGAATCCTCCCTGGGGAAAATAAGTAACTCCTTATAAAATAAGGAGTTACATTGAGAACCACCGGAACGCCCGGCGCTCTTGTCATTCAATCAATGAGAAAAACCGTAGAAAATGTATTCTACCAAGTTTTTCGAGGAGGTTAGACAATGCGCCGGTATTATCTACACACAAGGAACGGCATTTTTTACGCGGAGATTGTAGCCCCGGAGGGATACAATCTCACCGCCCGCGCAGTACAGGGACCAGGAACCGTGACGAGGCTTTATTAAAAGTCGCCGAGTGGTTAAAGAACGGAATCCCCACCGGAAAGGACCGAAAGCATTGCGGCATTGCTTTAAGTCGGGTTCAGAAATATTGGATACCGGTATTTAAAAACCGAACCTTGGGAAGTATTACCCGGCAGGACCTTAAAATTTTTTCAATGTCCCTGGTTGATATCGGCTTGGCGGTATCAACGATTAACGGAATTGTTGTTATTGGGACCACGGCCTTAAACTGGGCATACCATGAGGGGATGATCCCCGCAGATCCTACTGTGGGGATTACACGATTCAGCGGGAAAGCGGAAAAACGGGGGGTTCTTACATCGGAAGAAGCGGAGATCGTTTTTTCCGTCCCCTGGAAAGACCCTCGGGCCTATGCCGCTAATTTGTTGGCATGTACTACCGGACTTAGGGCCGGGGAAATACAGGCATTAAAACGGGAGGACATAGGGGAAAAAGTTTTGAATGTCAGACATTCATGGTCGGTCATGGACGGGATGAAAACCCCCAAGAACGGCGAGGAACGTAAGGCGCCCTTATTGCCGGCGGTTCGGGAAAAATTGTTAGATCTTGTCAGGAAGAACCCCCACGGGGAAACGGGTTTTATATTCTACGGTCTCCATCCTGAGAAGCCCATGGACAGTAATATTTTTCTTGAGGGGTTGAAAGAAGCTTGTACCACCTTGGTATTATGATTTTATACGAATGGCGGAATATTTAAGCCAAGTAGAAATTAAAATAAAAGCTATGAAAGAAGCGCTTGAGAAATTTCAAAATTTTGCCAAGGGAAGTTCCGGAACCACAAATACATTAAACGTTCATGGTAATTTCATAGAAAACGCTACTGGGGATACACACAACTACAGCGGACCGGTTACCCAGAAAGGAGATATTATTACGAACCCGGAACCGGGAAGATTGCCTAGATTGCTCACATAAGGGACCGGGAAATCCTAGAAAATAAATGGCTTGAGAACCATCCGGCCATCACCCAGGAAGAACGAGAAAAATTAAGGCTATTAGGACAGACCGGGAGGGCTAATTTTTCCCACAAGGACGATTCTAAACCCCCATTTCCGCCGGGATGCCAGCATATCCCCGATGAAAAAGGTAGAGAGCCCCTAGCGGGGGAAGCGGGGCCGCCACCAATAGGGAAAACATAAGCCCTGGAGGGCTCTATTTACTGGATGGAATAAAAAAACGCTCGATGCGACCAGAGAGCCTTTGTCCAACCCTGGTGCTACACAAACCAGCCTTACGTTTTCGCGGACCGATTTGGGAGCGGGCGTATCTAAAATATCAGACGAACTTGCCAACAAAGTCAAGACCAATCCCCAAATAAGCGCAATCTTGTCCTTGTTTATTTAAGGCTGCGCCCATGGGCACGGGAACCGGCTGCGGATACAGCCAAGGGGGGGCGCTCCCCGGAAGAGAGTAGGGAAGCATCAGCCCCGGACTCCATTTCTTTTTTGGTTTGTGTTTTTGAATAAAGTTTTTTCCGGGGCCGCCGCCTTTATTGAGTTACTTAATAACCAATATCCTCCAAGAAATAATTTATTATTGTGTATCTTTGACGAATACGGTCATTATGGAGGGGGACCACTACCCGGCGCTACGGCAATGGTCCGGGGCTGAGACCGAAATCCCACATCACATATAATTGATTTCTGAAAATATAATAAAAATATAACAATCTTATAACCTACGGTATTGGATAATAAAGAAACCCATAGAGTATTTTTAAATCATAAGGATCCCTAACCAGAGGGAAAATATATATGGGAGGACAAATAAAGATGATACAGACCACAGAGCGCCCGCCAGTACAACCCCTGCTTTACAACATCAAGGACACGGCAAAGATTTTAAATTGTGCGGAAATTACCTTACGGCGGCAGGTTGCCAAGAAGAATATTCCCCATCATAAGATCGGAGACCGGATTCTATTCACCAAACGTGACATAGAGGATTATTTGACTTTTATAAAATGCAGATCAGTATGGGAACAGGATGCGGAGACCATCCGGAACGAGGCGACAGCCGGAGGCGCCACATGTTAAAAGGAACGCCCACAAAGCCCGGCGGCGTTCCTCAGGATGAAAACAGCGCCACTATACAAATACACAGATCCCTTAAATTGGGTATGCCCCATAATGTATTTGTCGCAATGTTGAATAGCTTAGATGACGAAATACAATCTGTTAACAATAACGATATAGCCCAAATACTAACAACGCTTTCTATTCGGTATCCAGTATATACTCCGGCAAAGGGAGCTTTTTCGATGTTGAATCCTGGTCAAAGCTTGCCCGGAGTGTCCAAAACTTGGGACATAAAGGCAGAGGGGTAAAAGTGGTGGGGCGATTAAAGCAGGACCGGGATTTTCAGAAAACTTGGTTCAAATTCACCACAAACAGAACCGATATAGCCTGAAAGTCCCCTGAGAGGCGACCATTTTCTCGGTATGCTGTTTTATCTTAATCATTAAGGAGCGCTACTTGCAACAGAGTTCCCCGCGCAGCAAAGCGGTCCTAATACACGAATTGGAGGCTTATATATGACAAGGGAAAGCGAGACTGATGACTTTCAGGATGAAGATGGATTCAGCGAAGGTATTGAAAAGATCACCACGATACTCGATGAGACGGCGGATAAACTGTACGAGCTTGCGGAATCTTTGGATGGTACCGATGAGGAACTGGAAGAAATCAATGCCGGTAAAACCCAGGATGAAATTGATACGGAAGACGAACTGGCGGCTCAAATTGCCGGTCCTATTGTGGATGCCCTGGATGCAGCAACTGCCGAAATCTACGGGGTAACTGAAAAGGTTCTTGAAATGACCGAGGACTTTCTAAACAACATTTTTTCAGAAAAGGGGTAATGATGAGCAAAGTGTTATCGGTACTAATCCTGCCGCAGACGCCTTGAAGCCGCTTATTAACCTGATAACCACATCGTTACCGCAAACGGATGATATCATCGATGACGATGAGTAGGAGGAGAACCTCTATGGTACATGAAACGCTGATTGCGGAACTCCGTGAGTATATCAAGAAACGATACCGGCTTGTGTCAATTCCCTCAATTTTTAAGGGAACAGACAAATCACTGCCGCCCGGTACCGAGCGGGGCATACGACCGAATGCCTTCGGAGAAGCCACGGAACTGTTGGCTTCCTTTGTGAAACAAAATCAACATGAACCATTTGCCTTTACCCTTGAGAGCTTGCGGGAAGAAAAGGGCTTAAAACCAGCGGAACTTTACAAACGGGCCTGGATTGACAAACGCCTGTACTCAAAAATACTGACAACCGGCAATTACAAGCCTAAAAAAGAAACAGCCATTGCGTTTGGCCTTGCCCTGCATCTGCCCATTACAGAATTTAATGGCTTTTTAAAAACCGCTGGATTTACATTAAGCGATAGTTCTATATCGGATTTGGTTATCCGGTTCTGTATAGAGCATGAACTTTGGGATATTGCCGATGTAAATGCGCTGCTCTTTGAATCGGGGCAAAAAGTATTATGCCGGGAATAGGGGAAACCGTTATGGGAAAAACCGAAAATATAATTCGTCAAGGTAACTATCCACCAAAGCTTGGGGACATTCTTGTAGTAAGCCGTGGAATGTATTACCATTATGGCGTATATGTTGGGAATAATAAAGTCATCCATTATGCCTCAAAGAATGGAGATTTTGGAGATGCTATTTGCGTGCATGAAACTACTCTTAGTCGTTTCCTTCGCGGAGGGCGTTGCTTGATTTGCACGTTTTCAGGTACATACCGGAAGCCGGACCTTGGAACAAAAGTATTTAGTATGATAGAGCATCCAAATCTTTTTACGGTTATGGATTCGGTGTCTGCTTTCATGGTAGAGCTTTCAAGTTCCAGTTTCCATTTGTATTCGGGCAAAGAAACGGCGGACCGCGCCCGCTCCAGGATCGGTGAGGGCAAGTATAACCTCTTCTTTAATAACTGTGAACATTTTGCAATCTGGTGTAAAACGGGTATTGCAGAGTCTGTACAGGTGAGTTCAATAGTATCTCTTTTAGCGGCGATTCCGGCAAAGACAAAAGGAGGTGGATTGTGATTAACTTAGAACTCATGTGGGACCCGGATTGGGTCGAGCAAAACAAGGAATTTCCTTATCAGTTTCATTTCGAGCTTACACTCATCGGCAAAGTATGCTGGCTGTTGCTTGGCAGCCGTTTTATTTATTTCGATCACATTATAAGTTTTCACAACATTGGGACTGCGGGAGATCTTGATGAAACTAATATTTTGTATACTACAAATCGCTTTGTCAAACTAAGAGCGATTGTGGTGTTCCGGGACAGCAATGTTCTCCGGGACTTGTGGAAATATAAGAATGCCAAACGCGTCGATGAGTTTCCTAACCTGCACAATTACCTTTGCCATTGTTCAAACGAAAGAGTGGGTAAAAGAATGGGTAGTCCATATCAGGATCAATACTACTATGAATCTTTCCGTACACTCAAAGAACAAATAGAAGAACAGGTAAAAAAAATGTGGAGAACGATAGTGAGACGTGGCGGAGTTAGGGTAGACCCGGTTTACAGGCAGGATTTACTGGAAAGCCGTCAACGCACTTATGACGAGAAATATGTTGATGCACCATCAAACTGAGCGCACAAAGCAATTAAGGAAGAATAAAGGAGCTAAACAGAAAAATGGATGATTTTGATAAAACTAATCCTTATAGATTTTATTTTAGGGCGACATTTATCAGCAGAGTTCTTCGGCGAATATTCGGGCTATCCAACCCGTTTTGGTCAAGGTATATTCGAACTGGTTATGTTTCATATTCACCTAGATTCCGCGATTTAAACACCGGTATGGACATAATGAATATTACAAATAGATTCATTAAACTGGAAGCGATTATATGCTTTTGCGAAAATAATGTCCTTTATAGCCTTTGGGGAGATAAACATTCAGGGTATAAAATCGAGTATCCCAATTTACATAAATATCTCCAGCATTGCTCAATTCATTTAGATCCATTTTACGACAAGCAATATTACTATGATTTCTTCCGTCCGGTAAAAAGAATATTTAACAAAATTACCCATCATGAATTAAAAGTAGAACATGTTGAGGTGATCACTGTTTGTTCTGAGACAGATGATCTAGGCATAATAATCCGGATACATTCTGACGACCACGGATACATGAATAACGAATTGCTTGATGAAAACCAATCTCCTGCCCATGCGCATGTATTTAATCTTGGCGGGGAAGAAATTGGTATTCTCAATATCACCGGTCCTGCGCCAATAAAAAGCAAGGATGTCAAAATAAAACACCGTGTAAGAAACAGGGAATCTTGGTCCCAAGAAGTTAAAGCCGATATTGCAAAATGGGCCAGACGGCCGTCGAAATTACCATCGTGTAAAAATATGACTGGATGGGAAGCTGCTAGGTTCATTTGGGGGATGTATCATCTGAACAACAGGTATACCGGGTTAGTGAATAGTGATTGACCGAAATACGGTACTGTTCCTCTCCAACGCGTTGAGTGATACATTCTAAAAAAAGGGGGAAAAATGCTAAACAAAGACATTAATGAAGACACCGGCAGCCTTATGAATCATGATGAGGATGAGTTGAGTGAAGAAAACGTCGTTGAATGGATGAAAAAGCATAGCCGTAAAATCGGTAAGTTTACCATAAAACCTATGCCAATGGGACATGGTAAACCGAGTGCATTCCTTGAAACTATCAGTAATTGGTGGTGGAATCTTAGCAACGTATTCTGGTTTGGTTTAAAAATCGGATTATCAGGGATCAAGATACATTTTTGGGTCCTCGATATGGGATTTACTTTCGAGTTCAATTTGCCATGTTTTCGAATACATCTGCCATTGGGCTCAAAACTGGATTGGCACGCTTTTGCCCATCTAAAAAAAGACAAAGGGATTGAAATACAAACATGGGGCAACGATAATTTAACGGCTGGTTTCGATATACGTATCAATATGCATACGGATCATTTTGGGTTATTTGGCAATCTCGATCTGCTCTTTCTTCATATGGAGTTCAGCCGCTATGACGGACGACACTGGAATGATGGAAAACATCGACCGGATGAATGGCGAGGAGATGAAATCGGATGTGAAATTTATCGGAACTCATGAAGAGTAGATATGTATCATTCTATTTTAAAGGGTTTGATTTATGAATCAGATTTTTCGTCGGAGACCTTGCCCAATAGTTCCAGGGAAGAATTTATCAGGGTAGACACGTCCACGGTCAGCTTATCAACGATTTCCTTAATATCTGCGACCACAGGATTTTCCGGGCTAAAAAACTCCCGGACTTCCACCCCAAGGGCATCGGCCAGTCTCGCCAAAATATCCGGATGAGGCCAGCGTTCACACCGCTCAATGGCCCCCAAATACGTGACTGAGATATTCGCCTTTTCTGCCAGAATCTGCTGTGAAAGCCCATGAGAAGCCCGTAATCGTTTTAAATTCCGGCTAAAAAGGACTCGCAGGCCATCGCCATCCACTACACTATTCCCCTATAATACGAAATAATATAGGTCCCTTGACAGTAGATAAACTTACAGATAGTGTTATAAGACTACTATCTGTGATTGCGAATCGCTTAAAAGTCGCCTATCGGGGGACCTATAATTGCTTTAGGGTTAATATAATGGTTCAAACAGGAGTCGGAGGCAGGTTTGACTAAGAACACTGAAAAAAAAGCCCGGATAAATGAAGAAAAACCACAAACTAAAGCAACACAAGGCGATATTGCTGACTTTTCGACCCAGATCAGCAAGCTTGTAGGCCAAACCAGCAGCAGCATAGAACAGATTTTGGGCGAAGCTACCCATAAAATTAAAGATTTAGCCGGAGATGAGACGCTCAAGCCTATTTTCAAGGAGTTGGGGGAGTATCTCAAGCGGGAATTCAAGCCCCAGCCATCGGTATTTGACCTTTTTGGCAAGGTTCCCAAGCAAAACCTGCCCGATGTGGCTAAACATATTGGTCAGCAAGATTTTAATGAAACAACAAACCTTATGTCGGCCTTCGTCAAGGAGAACCGGAGTTGGGAATCCTTCGGTTTTGCCCTGGAACGGCTCCGGGAGGAACGGGGGTATAAACCGGCTGAGCTTTACCACCGGGCGCAAATTGACAAGCGGCTTTACTCCAAGATATTGGGTTCCTCAAATTATCGGCCAAAGAAAGAGACCGCCGTTGCATTCGGCCTTGCCCTTAGCTTGTCTCACGATGAGTTCGATGAGTTCCTCAAAACCGCCGGGTATGCTTTAAGCTACAGTTCTATAGCGGATTTGGTTATCAGGTTTTGTGTGGAGCATAAGATTTACGATTTGACGGATGTGAACGCGCTGCTTTTGGAAGCGGGGCAGAAAACGCTGAGTAGGGAGTAAGGATAAAATGGGTTTATTTGATATAATTGATGACATTCAGGATTCACTTAATTCAAAACTTGACGATATTTTTGATCCATTGCTTGGCGTTAGTTCTGAAGAAGAAGAGGAAGTTTCAGAAAAATCCCATCGCCTGAAAAAAGGTGACGTAATTTATACTGATCGAGGGGTGTACCAGCATTATGGTGTTTATATCGGACGCAAAAAAGTAATTCATTATGCTTCTGAAACCGGAGATTTTGGTGATGATATCTGTGTACATGAAACTTCTTTGGATAATTTTCTAAAGGGCGGCGAATGTTACAAAATTGAGTTCTCTGAAGATTACGACTGGGGAAAATATAGGAAAAACACAAAGGTTCCAGTACTACTAAAAACAATGGGACCAATAATTTCTGTAGGTGACAATGGTGTTATTGGATTGATAAATAAAATAAAAAAAAGTTCCGAATATCATTTGTATTCAGGCGAAGAGACCGTAGAGCGAGCGCGATCAAGGATTGGCGAAAATGAATATAACCTGGCGCTCAATAATTGTGAGCATTTTGCTGTTTGGTGCAAGACGGGGCTGTCTGAATCCAAGCAGGTTGAGGCAGTCTTGGGCGGATTTCCGATTATACCGATATTGGTTCATTGATAGGTGTATTAAGTGAATAAATATATTTACTAAAACAAAGGAGTATTTACTATGGCAAATGATTTAGCGCTTCCATATCAAAAAAAGACGGAGAAACTATTAACTGAACTAGAAAAAGTAAAGGCCTATTTTCCTGATAGTTTTTCTTCTGAGGAAAAGTCAATCCGGCAGTACTCCGGATTTGTCAGCAATCCGGAGCTGCAGGTTGCTCTGGTTGGGGCAGTCAAAGCGGGAAAATCGACGCTTATGAATGCTATTCTTGGTGATGACATTGCACACTGGGATGTTACACCCGAAACTGCCGCACTTTCTATTTTCAAATACGCGGAAAAGAACTACGTCAAAGTTAGTTTTTACAGCAAGGCAGAATGGAAAGATCTTTGGAATTCAGCACTTAAACATCCTGAATCACCATTTTTAAAAGAATATAATGCTTTGAACGGTGATGGCAAAAAGAATGAATTGCTCGGACATCCAGCCATTGAGGAATTCCCGACATCAATTGGAGCATTAAAAGAACGAGTAAAAGAATTTAGCTCGAAAAATAACGTGGCACATTATTTTGTAAAAAAGATAGAGATAGGCCTATCGAATTTTGGTTCGCCTGAATCGCCTTTACCCAAGGATATTTGCTTTGTAGATACGCCTGGACTGCATGATGTAGTAGCTTACCGCTCGGAAATCACCAAGGGGTATATTAATCGTGCTAACGCAGTAGTTGTATGCGTCAATTCGTCAACGATGCGCGATCAGGAGCTTTTGACCATACAAAAAACCTTTGAAAATATAGGGAAAGACAAAAGTAAGGTGCTTATATTGGGTACGCAGCTTGATCGGCTGAATCGTCCAAAAGAAGATTGGGACAAACAAAAAGCTGATTGGTATAATCATCTTGAAGGTCTCTATGAAGATCATTCCGCGATAAATACCAATATTATTGGCGTATCATCTTTAATATATAGCCTTGTGCGTAAGTTGCAAGATGGTACTGAAATTGATGACAATGATGTCCGCGATATTACCACTTTTGCTGAAAAAAACGGAATCAAGATTGTTGCAACAGGCATACTGGAAAAAGTTTTTAGTGATGAAAAACAAAAAATTATTTCAAAGGCAAAAAATATTCTTGATTGTACCAATGTCCTTAAATTCCTTGAAGTGCTTAAATCTGGCCCTTTAAGTAACCCTGCAAAGGTTCTTTCGGAAGATTTGGATGAATGGTATAATGATGTATCAAAAGAGGCAAAAGAAAAGGCGAGCGTACTTAAAACAAGAGTTGAAGAACAACTTGAATTGCTCAACAATGACATCGCATCACGACAAAAAGCAATTAGCAAAAAGCAAAAGCAACTGGATGAATTAAAGGATTCTACAAAAAAAATTAATATTCTTTTTTCTGAAATGGAAAACGATATCACAACGGAGGTTTCAAAAATGAAAGAAAAATTGAATTCCGCGCTTAATAGCGTAATAGGAGGCCGATAATGGGTGCTATTGGATCTGTAATAATCGGCATTGCATCGGCTGTTACTGCTATAGCATCAGCTGTAAAAGCATGGGCTGATAATACAAACGACATAAAAGAAGCCCCTTCTTATGATGAAAAATCGGCAACAATTGATGAAACTGCCGCAATGAACAAACTTCTTTCGTCTAAAAGAAAAGATTTTCAGAAAGTGTGCGCTAAACTGGAAGAAGAATTAGAATTAGCGACGCAATCCATTTTTTCTACACTGGTTGACGGTATTGAACAAAGCAGAAAAGAGGCCGGTATTTCGCTGAGCATTGATTATGTAAAACGTGAATTTGATGATTACAAATCCGGTCTGAAAGACGGTATTTCCGGATTGGTTATACGACGCCTTGCCCTCAGCGATGAAGAATGCGCGGAAATACTGCGTCATGAAGCTAGTAGAGCACGAGCCAGCGAGATCGACCATTTTATCCATAAAATCATCCGCGAAGGCTTTACCAAATACCAGGATGTTTTCGGAAAAATTATTGAAAGAACCTTTGAACTGGTTAAAGACAAAATTACCGAAAAAAACGCGGATAAAGAAAAAGAAATAGGAGCAGCTTTGCGTGAAATTGAATCGCTTAATCGTGAGTTATCTACAGTGGAAATTCAAGGAAAAAAGAAAGAATATACCCAAGAAATAATATCTATAGAAACATTTTTAGCGGCAGCGATATAAATTTTCATGGATGGCGGCAGTAATTACTATTCATCCGGTTCTCACAATGGTTCGTCCGAAGCAGGCATGGAAGCTGGGAGAACTAGGTTGCTGAATCATGTGCGTGAAGAATTTGAATTGCATTGCTGCTCGCTTGAAGATGGTATCAGAATTGAAGGTTCAAAAATATTTAAGTTATTTAAAAAAAAAGTAATTAATATTATAGAAAAGTACAGGCTTTCTGTTAATATGAAATTAGTGAATGAAGTTTTTAATGAATATTTAATGAAAATCTCCATAACCGATTTGGTTATGGAGCGTCTGACGAGAGAAGATATAGAATGCATTGAGGTGTTGCATAAAGAAGCAGGGGAAGACAGGAAGTATGAATTAATACAATTTGCCGAAAAATGTATGCGGACTATACTTTCTAAAAACTTGAAAAAATTTGACAAAACAATTGATAAAGCTCTATTGTTAATAGGTGATATCATTAAAAACAGAACCGGGGATAAACGGCAACTTGAAAAGCCCCTTAATACTGAAATTAACAAGGGTAAAAAATCAATTTTATTTCTTAAAGAAGACACATCTGTATTAATAAGTAAAGTGGAATTATTAAATAGTTTTATTGACTCAATAAAACTATCAACGGAAAAAAACCGTAATGGCTGTTACTCAAAATTCAAGGTATATAATAAAGCCAGGGGTGCATAGTGGCTCAGTTTGTGGTAAGAACGCTTTCAAAGTCCAATGTGGAAGAATTAGTAAATCATTTCTCTTGGGATTACGATTTTACCTTAGATAAAGATGAGTATCTTTGCCTGACTGACGGTGCAACTTTTATCATTCTGACGATTGACGAACAGGTATGTATTAATATAACACTTATAAAATACGATAAAAGGCTATTAAATTATTTTGACTTGGCAGCAAATATTTTAGAACTGCCCTTTAAAATGTATTTCTTTAATAGTGAGCGAAGATTAGGGAATAAATACCAATTTATTACAAGATTGCTTGGCGGAACATTTTTTGAAGATAATAATAAATATTATTACAAGATCGATGCTTCAGTTGCCAGACAAAGAATAGTCGAACGACTTTTCTTTATACGAACAAGAGAGTATAAATCACTTTGTGCACCTCTTGAGGGTTTTGTTAAAACAGGATTTGAAAATATATTAGTCTATTTTCAAGAAAAAGTTATAAAATTTAATAATGCTGGTATAATTATCAACGTAATGATAATTGAAAATGAATATAATATTTATTATGATGCAATAAATAAATATTTATATAATTCATTGTTAAAAAATCTTAATTTTAATAAATATTACTTGGATATTATATTTGATAAAAATAAGCTTAATATTAGAAATACAATCGACTATTTCATAGAAGATATAATTCGTCGTGATATTGAATTTGTCAATGAAACAATAAATAAATTTGCGGATGGCGTCATCTTTATTATTAAAGATGCATGTTTTTCAAAACTTAATTTTATTGAAACAGAAATAATGACTGTTAATGAAGAGGTAGAAAATTTAAAATCAAAAGAGATTTTGAATTATTTACTTATACAAAGCGAGGAGCTACACAGCGTAATAGACTCCTTGAATGAGTTTATTCTCTTAAACTCGGACAATTTTGTCTGGAAAACAACAAAGGATGCTACGTATGACAAATATTGATTTTTTTCAAAATTCAAGCGCTCTTTATGATCCAAAATATTCCCATAAAATATGTATAGTGATATAATTGGATTGACCTTTGGTAAAATTACAGATAGGGTTATAGTAACCACTATCTGTGGTTAAAGTTTGCTGTGCAGAAAACACTGAAAGGAGTAAGGAAAGATGGGATTTAAAGATGTTATGTTAAATATTGTAACCTTTGGGGCTCATCAACGGGTCGTGAACGCAGTTGACGGTTATGAGCGTCTTCAGGAAGAATTAACCGAATTAAACGAAAAACATGAAAAAAGACGGCAGGAAATAAATACAATTTTGGAAAATGTAATTGGTGCAAAAAAGGCAGCAATCTTAAAAGTAAAAAAGACTCAGGAAATATTAGAAAATCTAAGTATAAAACAACGGGACATAATAGATGAAAAGATTGAAAGTGAAAATTATTCCTTAGAGAAAATGGATGCAAGTATTACCGCTGGCGACATGGCTATTAGTGCAACTAAAGGCGCCGTTGCAGGTGTTAGCACAGCATTGGGTACATGGGCATTGATTGGAACATTTGGTGCTGCTTCAACCGGTACGGCAATTAGCACATTGTCAGGAGCAGCAGCTTCTAACGCAATTCTTGCATGGCTTGGCGGTGGTTCAATTGCAGCTGGTGGCGGAGGTATAGCCGCAGGAACAGCCGTTCTGGGGGGTATAGTTGCAATACCCGTGCTGGCTATTTCTGGATTATTTCAACATTTAGCTGCTAATAAAAAAATTAAACAAATAAGAGAGGAAGAACTAAAAATACTTGAATATATTGATAGCATCAAGAAAAACCTTGTTCAGTTTGATGCTATAGAAATGCGTTCAAAAGAGCTTATAGAATCTCTGGCAAAATCTTTGGAGGCATTTTCATATCAATACAAAACAGTATATAAAAGGGTATTCCCATTGGGTGTTGTTTCCAAAATATTAAAGAATATGAAAAAGACGATTTTTAAAAAAGCCTATTTTTCAGACAAAGACCTGGGGTATATTCTGGATTTAGGAAATACCACTGGGTTTATATTAAAGATGGTGGATTCACCAATATTTTAAAGGAGTTATTATGAATAAAATTGCACCAAATGATATTGTTAAAGTTGCTTCAAAAATACCAAATAACATGCCGGTACCTGATGTTACAAAAGTATTTGATATGCTAATGGAATTCAAAAGGGAAAATGAGGCAACAAAAAGGGATATTGCCCGTTTGGATGTTATGAAAGAAGTAATGATAACGGAGATAACAAAAAAATATGATTTTTATGAAAAATTATTTAATAATGTTTTCGACGAAAGGAGAATTGCAATACAGAAATATTTCGAAATTATTGATAGCGGGATAAAACAAAATGATAAGGACTTGGTTTTATCGGGTTTATCTAATTTGTCTAATGTTGTTGCGTCAAGTCCATTTGCAAATATTGGAGAGCTAAAAAACCTGATAGAGTCAAATAAGCAAATAGAAATGTAAATTGGAAATACGATTTGGGAGGCTGCGTATGGCAAATATTGAACTAAAATACGATTCTTTTGCGATCGAGACAGATTTGATTATTAACGGCAAGGAAATCTCCTTGCGTTGTTTCGCTATTGGGTATGGTAACGCTAATGCCCTTCTGTAAATACTGCGGCAAAGAACTCCGCCCCAGCGGCTCCCAAGGCTTATTCGCCTCCGGTACCGGCCTTACCTGCAAAAACTCCCCCACAAAGAAGCACCAGTTGGCGGCCAGTTCTGTCCTGATCTGCCAATACTGCGGCAAGCCCCTCCGCACCAGCGGGGGGAGCGACCTTTTTGCCTCTGGATCAGGACTTAAATGTACGGCTTCACCTAACGGCAAACACAGTTTAGTATAAAATATAGCTAAAAGTCGCTATGTACACGACCATATTTAATAATATGATAGATATTTTAGATATATCAACAAGGAGGCCAGTTATGTTAATAGCCAATAGTAATCTGACAGGATCTATCCGTCAGACAGCCAAAGCAGGTATTTCTTTCGGTTCATGCCTTGCAATGATTATTTCCTATGGTGCTTGGAAATCAATTTGGTGGGCGATTTTGCATGGTTTATGCAGTTGGGGCTATGTTATTTATTACGCTATTAAGTATCTTTGATAGGGAGATACAGCCTTTCCAAGGAGAATACAGCCAGTGAACAAAGACACGATTAGATCCTATACCATTCTTTTCCAATACCTGCTCCTACTCAAAGAACCTACCTATGTTTTTTTAGTCCAGGTATTTCAGCATATTTCCCCGAGCACATGGTGGGAAGATTTTATTATGCCGGTCTTACAGCGGGAAGAAAAAGAAAACTTCAAATACCTTGATATGGCTGATTTGCTTAATGTGCTTAAGCTAAACTGGAACAGGATATTTAAGTATCTTGATGAAAAATATTATTATGGAAAATATGATAACGAATACAAGGCGGTCAGCAAAGTACACTGGATACGGACAGTAGTTGCCCACGCTAACGAAGTAGATATGTCGCCCTTTGTTCTGGTTTCAAGCCTGTCTGCCTTGCTGGATTATTCCCGCTTGATACAAGCGGATGAAAGCCTGGTTCAAAAACTTGAGCTTGATTGGATTAAATATCAAAAGGCCCTTCCGGAAAAATCGCAAAAAAATAAAAAGGAAGACGAATTAAAAGCAAAGATTCTGTCTGTCATCGAAAATAAAGTCTTGCTCAAGGCCATAAACTCAGAAGATTTGCCCAATGAATATAAGCTAAGCATTGACAGAACTGCCCTGCGTCTTCGCAGTATGCGAACCATCGAAGAAGTTATTGGGTTCTTTAACGGCGCCATGGGATCGGAAAGAGGCCGGGAAGTACAGGAAGAATTAAGCAGCCTGGGTTTACTCTCCTTTGGCGATATTAAAGACGAAGTAAACGAACTTTACAAGATGACTGCGGAAAACTAATCAAAATACTTCGCTATTCTGAGCCCGCTTAATTTTTGCCTGTACTTCCTCAGTAAACCAGGGAAAGATCTCAGCGTCTTTCTTTATGGCAAGCAGGCACATTTCGGAACTCAATACTTCTGCCGGTATATGATTTATAGATTCAGCTTTCCTGTTCAGTGCCGCAAGGCACATTTCCGATTTCCTTAAAGGAATAGGGACTTTGCTGAGAACGGTCCATAAACTTGCGTAATCATGTTTTACGGCTTCCAGGCAGAGCTCATACGTTTTTAGCTTCTCCGGTATCTCGGTTATGGCGGCCCCGTTTTTCTTAACCGCTTCAAGGCACAGTTCATAGGATTTAAATTTATTCGGCACATAATCCAGAGCCGTCCCACAGTCTTTTACGGCTGTTAAGCAGAGTTCCCTGGTTATCATGCGATTAGGAACCTTGCTAAGCGCATCCCCATATTTACTGACAGCATGAAGGTACATTTCATAGGTCCTAAACTTTTTTGGGACATACTCCAATGCCCAGCACAAGCTGTAAACCGCTTCAAGGCATAATTCATACGTTTTTAGGGAAGGATTGACAAACTGGAGCGTTTTGCCATCCCGCCTGACCGCTTCCAGGCAAATTGATGGCGTTTGTTGCACGACAAGAACCAGCGCATCCCCATCCATTTTAACCGCCTCTATGCAAGACTGCTCTGTCTGGCTTTCTATTGGCAACCCATATATCCTGGCTGCCTCGGGCAAAAGCTCCCGGCGATACTGACCGCAATATTTTAGCTGGAGCGGATCTTTATTTATAGCCATACGGCAAATCTCAAGAGTCCTCCATTTGTAAGGTATAAAATCAAGCTTCCCTGACCGTTGAACTTTTTCAAGGCATTCCTTATATGTTTTAGGAATTTGTCTTTTAAGAAAGCCACCTAAATCGCCCATAAGTACGGTTCGGCTCCAATGTTTCTTCATGTTATTTTCCTCCCTGAAATAAGTTTGATAATAACTTAATCCTTTCTTTTGTATGCCTTATACGCTTTTCTGACAGCCATCTCTATCAAGCCTTGTTGCTGCAGATAATAGAGAACATCCAGGGGCTCTCCTTCCCAACGTTTTATAACTTTTTTGACCCCATGATGATTAAGCCATTCAAAATCGAATACGCCGCTGCCATCCATACTGTTAAAATTATTGAGAAACTTTTCCCTGTATGCTTCCCGTGGCCGCCTGCTGTGGAAATCGTTAAGGATATGGTTTATTTCAGTATAGTATGTATCCCGTATTTCCTTTATTGACAAATAGCATCTATGGGTAGACACCCAGCTTTTCTCATTGGCCGGGTAATACCGGGGGAAAAGCGTCTCGCCATGGTCAACTGCCATCATTTCCCGGTGGACACACTGACGTTCCTGTTCACGAAAATGTTTCCATTCATGTGGTATAAACTCCCCATTAGGGGAACAAGAAGGAAATTTTCGGTAACTCCTTGACATAACTGCCTCCTGCGCTAAAACGCATGAAGACAGCCCCTTTCCTTGTATGTGCTTTCATATTGACTAATATACCTTGACTTTCTTGCTTTTCGGTCCACCGGCAGGCGACCTTTTTATCATTTCCATGAGGTATCTTATAGGAAGTGAGGTTTTATATGCTTAAACGCAAACCATTTATTCCTACATTACCGGGGATGGCTATTATTTACCGATGCTGTGATTGTAACCATAGCTTTATGGCCAGACTACCCGTTTTTGAGTTTTTCGGAGGGTTATTTAGAAAAAAATGTCCTCATTGCGGTAGCCGGAATATTGAACGGGATAATCGGGTCCGATACTAGACTTTCAGGCTTTAATAAAACCGTTAGGCGTTGAGTTTTGATGGGTTACTTAGTAACCAGGTTTATATCGAAAATATCCTGATCGTTACCGTAGATGACAAAGATAGGATTGATCTTATCGTATAGGGGAATAATAGTATAATATCCCTATCATCACCATGACTGAGGATAAATTGCGGTAGGAGGTATTTAAATGGAAGAAGAACTTATAGAAAAAACGATGGCGTTTTTTAAACTTTAAGGAGTAATGATGAAAAAGTCACGATTTTCTGTGGAATTTTTGAGGGATATAACGTCGGTAAAAGTATCACCTGTACCAAAACGTATTCAAGCGATCTATGATGAAGTTGCGACTGGTTTTAAATATGTCGACAAGACAGATGGTGGACGGTATAAGAATACAATTCTTACATACGATATAGATGGTTTTGAACTCATGAATGGAGGCGATTGCCTTGATTTTGCTAATTATATCTATCACAAATATAAAAAGGCGCACCCAAAGTGTTTTCTCATAGGAATTCAATGTGGTCCTCAGAAATTTATTGGACACACTATTACGGTATTTGAAAACAAATATGTGATGGAATTCGTTATTCCGGATCTTAAAGGATGTAACGCATATAAAAATGAAGATGAAATTATTGACAAATATCTTATCACACTCTATGGGAGTCCTTCTTTACATCAAGACGATGTCGTAACCCGGGAAATAGCCTATAAATTCATTCCAGATAATCATGTAAGTTCAAATTCAACAGAAACCAACAGAATTCGTTCTAGAGGAAATTGTGTGTTTGAATACACAATTAAAACGACATTATCGGCTCTCATCAAAGCAGTTGAAGAGGATATTGATGATCTCAATTATGCTTTTAATAAGCTTGCCGAATCTGCCTTCAAAAAGTACGGAAAAGATGTACTGATAGCGGACGATTGGGATAAACCTGATTATGCGGAGAAGGAGATTAAACTCCGAGTAAAACGGCTTAAAGAAAATATAGCCGATCTCAATAGTTGGATTATACGAAGACGACCTCCTGGTTTTGCGGATCTCATTGAATCGCGGACGAATCTTTATTCGCTCAATCGAAAAATCGAAATTGCGATTAAATCGTTCAGTACAGTAAAGTTTGAAAATCGATCTAAAATTGCCAAAGACGAATATCAAAAAATGCTTAGTCTTATGTTCGATTTTAATGAGGCGGTTGATATATACAACTTGGCACAGAAAAAAGATGGGACAAAGCTTTTGAGGATCATACTTCCTAATATTTGATGACGGTATAAATCATCGCTTGTAAAATATTTATATATTTGAATAGGGGGGTTAATGGACATTTATAATTAATTATTATACTGACTATGGAAGAAAACGTGGGTTACTTAGTAACCGGTATAATGGCGTAACCAATATGGCAAAAAAAAAGAACGAAAAAAAACCACGCAGGAACTTGAACGGGAAGCTGCTAACCGGGAAGGCGAAGCCAGGCAGGAGAAAGAAAAGGCTACCCGGATTACAAATGCCGAAAAGCAAAAGCGATTTCGGCAAAATATGAAAGCCCAAGGTTATAGAGCAAAGTTAATTTGGGTAAAACCTTTGGCTTCCGGGTTGGTGTCAGCGGAGGCTCCCGTGATACATGAAAGTTCTGTCGGAATAGCCCAAAGAAATCCAGAAATGAATACCCTCCTGCGTCATTTAGCTGGTACTTTTCTCAAGGAGTGTGCGGAATAAGGTATCCCTCGTAAAGTATGGGCTCCCGTCTATAAAGACTTCCAAACCCTACTAAAACCGTTTGGAGTTGAGTTTTGATAGGTTACTTAGTAACCGGGTTTATATCGAAAAATGCCCCCCAGATCGCTACTGTACCCTTGTTTTTTAACCCCCGATAAGCCATGATTATACAGGAGGCAAAATGATTAACCTAAAAGAGAACATACGACCTCTTTCCTATATAGTGTCTCATCCTGATGAGGTACTTACCCAAGTCACTGATAGTGGGAGTCCTATGATCATAACGCAGGAAGGGGAAGCTAAAGTTGTCCTTCTTGACGTCCAGCGGTATCAAAGCATGGTCGATACGATAAACCTGTTGAGGCTCCTTTCTTTGGGAGAAAATGACATCCGGAATGGCCGCTTTTCTACCACAGAAGAACTTGATAAAAAAGTCGCTGCTATTCTTGAACCTTCTACCGAAGCGCAAGGCGCCGCCCTCCGGTAGTATGGCTTCATCCTATTCACTAAAATGGTCCGCAAACGCTGAAGCGGATGTGCTGGATATCGTTGCTTATATTAAGAATCATAGCGGCCCTATGACGGCAGCTAACATCTATGAACGGCTAAAGGCAAGAGCAGAGCCTCTTGTTGATTTTCCCGGATCTGGCCGGGCTGTTCCTCAGCTTGCCGATATTGGCATAGATGATGTACGGCAAATCACCGAAAAACCGTGGATCATCTATTACAAGATAGTTGATAAGGAAATCTGGATATTATCGGTTATTGATAGTCGGCGTGATCTTGAAGGGATAATTTACGCTAAGGTAATTGAAGGCAGGCGGGTATAACCGTTGTCCACATAACAGATATTCGCCGATAGATGTCCAGTTAAGGCCTCATAATCTTTCATCCGTGGGGTATATTGGGAAAGGTCAGAATCAATACTTGCCAGTAAGTCCAGAAAAGAGAATACTGGATATGGAGAAGCCGTTTGGGGCAACGGGGTTCTTAGGGGAGAAAGATGGGTTTTAACTTAACCAATGTAGATTACCAGGAATTTTTGAAAAAGAAAGAATATATTAGCAATGCCCGGATCAGGCCCGATGACATGAATATTTTTGAATGGCTGTCTGCGGCAGATGCTGACATGAAGAAAACTCCGGAGGGACAGTATCTTATCATCGCCTTACAATCCATTAGCGACTAACGCAAGCAGACACATGCATTGTTCGGCAGCCTCGGCTTGGTAGATCCTTCCAGCTTCCTACTATGAGCAAGAAGTATGAGCAAAACCCCAAATTTCAGGAGATTCCAGGATGTGTCAGGAGGATTTTTTTGTTACCCCTTAGGGTTTCGGCAATTATTTCCAAAACCGCTTTTCAAGATGTTTCCGTATCCAATCAGGGAATGCCGGCAGTTTCCCTTTGAAATTCTTCCTGAGACTGGGGAAGGCATTAAGCGGTTTTAGTATACGGCGCACTTCCAACGGAAGTTTCAGCTTTTTATCGTCCATATCGCCTGAAAAACCAAATGCCGGATGAAACTCTTTTCCCTTTTCAATCAAGGCGGCAATATCTTTCTGGAAGGTTTTGAAGTTATATATCGATTTTACCGAATGATCAATGTCCACAATGAAGTAAGCTAAAAGTCCGCCGGCAACAAAATGGGAAAGATAGGGTCCCAGAACCATGATCCGGGTAAATACCAGGGGCTGGATAAGTAAAACCAGCAGGGCCGCAAAAAAGGCCCAGTAAATCGAGAATCGCAGGCATATACGGCCCGAGAGATTAAAGCGCCTTTCGTGATAATCCCATAATTTCATGCCGAATAGGTTTTCCATTAACCACCCCCCAAAGTATTCAAGTATGGTTGGTGAAAGAAGGGTGATAACCCACGCTGCGGCGACCGGTAACGACTGCGCTTCTACATGAATGGCGGTAATAATTACGGCGCCAAAGCCGTAAATTGGTACAAAGGGACCTGAAAGAAACCCGGCGTTTACAAAGCGCTTTTCCTTCGACGACCGGTATAGCACCTCAATAATCCAACCGAAAAAAGACATGATACCAAAGTATAAAAAGTAATTCAGTGTTTTTTGGGGGATCATAGGGTTCATAATTAATTAGCTCCTTTTCCGATTCGTTCAATATTATTTCGTATGTCCTGCATTTTCAAATCAAGCCATACGCTTGTTTCTGCGCAATTTTTTAATTCGCCGGAAATGCTATTTGCTTTTTCACTATTTTTTTCTTTTTTATACGTAAGCCGGTGTTCCAAACTTGCCCAAAAATCCATGGCAATAGTCCTTAATTGCACTTCCACTTGCATTAGCCGTTTTTCAGTATGTAAAAATATTGGAACTTCAATTATTAAGTGAAGGCTTCGGTAACCGCTTTCTTTGGGATTGGCAATATAATCTTTCTCTTCAATAAGGGTCACATCGTCCTGGGCGAGTAAACAATCCGCCAGTACATAAATATCATCGACAAATTGGCATATAATGCGGATTCCTGCAATGTCGTGGATATTTTTTTCCAAGGAACTCACGTTTCTTGGAATATGTAATGCGCACATTTTTTTTCTGATACTTTCCGGCGTTTTTATCCGCGTCTTTATATGCTCAATAGGATTTCTGTCATGGGATAGCGAAAATTCTTCATTCAATACTTTAAATTTGGTTTCTACTTCCATAAGGGCGCAGCGGTAATACGTCATAAGCTGCAAGGCAGGGGCGAGTTTTTTCTGAAATATTCCGGCAACGTTTTCTTCGATCTTCTGAACAAAGTCCATATATATACTCCTGTCAGGTTATTATATTTTTTACAATTACTGTGATAATTAAAAGCCACACTGCAATTATGGGTATTGCGTAATACCATTTTTTCGGTTTTCCATTGTCCCATAATCCCCTTGCTTCCTCTTTGCATTCATCAAATATGGGCTTGGGTATAAATTTTATTGAAAGGGTAATGAGGATAGGCAAAATGATAAGATCGTCCAGGTATCCCAAAACCGGAATAAAGTCCGGTATTAGGTCAATCGGCGACAAAGCATACCCTATGGTGATGAGCGGTATCACCTTGGCATACATTGGCACATCCTTTCTTTTATAGGCAAGATACAATGCAGAAAGGTTGTACTTTAATTGTTTTGCCTTTCCCTTTAATAGCGAAATTAAACCCTTTTCAACTGTCATAGTCAATTTCTAAGCCTTTCCCCGTTTCTTTCAGGGGTTATCGACTATTTTGCCGCGGCAACATACTGTTTGATATCCTCTAAAACCTGATTGTCAAGGGGTGTCATATCGTATTTTTTTGCCGACCGCCTGATAAAGATTGCCTCGTACAATGTCATACCATACCTCCGTACTGTATAATCTATAAGATAATCCTACCCGTTTTCAAGGGATGCGATAAGCGCTTCCAGTTCAGCGATAGCGGCGGTTACGGCTGCCGGATCTTTGCCGTTAAGCGCTTTTTTTGCGGTTTTTAACGGCTCCTTGAAAGTCTCCCGGTGTTTCTTAGCCATTTCTTCCGCCTGCATTATTACTGTTTGCAGCTTTCCCTGCGCCTCTTTATCACTGCAGAATTGGGCGTCTTCAGCGGCATACTGCTCGGCGTCATGTATGGCGGACTGCAGCTCGGCTTCGCTCAGGTTGGAAGAGGCTTCTATAGTAATCTCCTGGGCTTTGCCGGTTTTTAGATCCCTTGCGCTTACATTCACGATACCGTTGGAGTCGATGGTAAAGGTAACCTCTATTTGGGGAACCCCGGCCATGGCCCGCTGTATGCCCTTTAGGCGGAATTTGCCCAGGGTTTTATTCTGGCTTGAGCGGGGACGCTCCCCCTGTAAAATGTTTATTTCAACCGAAGACTGGAAAGGAGCGGCGGTGGTGAAAATCTGGCTTTTGGAAATAGGAATCGTGGTGTTACGTTCAATCACATGGGTACACATCCCTCCCACGGTCTCAATGCCCAGGGACAGGGGCGTAACATCAAGCAGGAGTAAACCGGTTACTTCTCCGATGAGTACACCGGCCTGTAAAGCTGCGCCCACCGCCACGCATTCATCGGGATTGATACCTTTAAAACCGGGCTTCCCGGTGATACGCTGTATCCCATCCTGCACCGCAGGAATCCTGGTTGAACCGCCGACCAAGAGCACCTTCCCTATCTGATCTTTGGTAATATGCGCATCCTCCATAGCCTGCCTGACCGGAGCTTCCGTGGCATCCACCAGATGGGAGGTGAGTTTATTAAACTGCGCCCGTGTAAGGGCGGCTTTTAAATGCAGGGGTGAACCCTTTGCTTCACAAAGATAGGGCAGATTTATTTCGGTTTGTTCGGAAGCGGACAGTTCTTTCTTAGCCTGTTCCGCCGCTTCTTTTATCCGCAGCATTGCTACGGGCTGTTTTTTTACATCAAAGCCGGTTTCTTTTTTGAATTCTTCGGCAAGATATTCCGTTATGCAGGCGTCAAAATCATCTCCTCCAAGGCGGTTATTCCCGGCGGTGGCGCAAACCTCTATGACACCGTCTTTTATATCAAGGATGGAAACATCAAAGGTGCCGCCTCCAAGATCGAAAACCAGCACTTTTTGGTTTTCTTCTTTATCAACACCGTACGCCAGGGCCGCCGCGGTTGGTTCATTGATGATGCGGCGCACCGTAAGTGCGGCGATTGCCCCTGCGTCTTTGGTAGCCTGCCGCTGGGAATCGGTAAAATAAGCCGGGACGGTAATAACCGCCTCTGATACGGTTTCACCAAGAAAGGCTTCGGCGTCCCGTTTCAGCTTGGAAAGAATCATGGCGGAAATTTCAGGCGGGGAAAATGTCTTTTCCCCCATTTGTACTTTATGGGAAGTTCCCATTTCCCGTTTTATGGACCGGACAGTCCGTTCACTATTGGTAAGTTCCTGGCGCACTGCACTTTGCCCTACCAGGCGTTCACCGTTTTGGGTAATAGCCACCACCGATGGGGTTGTCCTTCCCCCTTCCGCATTGGGAATGATCTCAGACTTTCCGCCGTCCAGCACGGCTACGCATGAATTGGTTGTTCCAAGGTCTATACCGATTATTCTACCCATACCATTAACCTCCGTAATTTCTTTAACATGGCCGGCAGCAAAACAAACAGAAAAGTTGTGCCAGTATAATTTTGAAAATAGAGCTTCCCAGGTTTTGCATACTAAACCCGCGCCCTTCCCCGGCCTCTCGGTACGCAAAACTGTTGCGTTCAAATTGATTCAGCAAAGCCCGGTATTGCATGTTGCCCGGTTCTCTCCGTACCGCTTCACGGGCATGGGAGAGGGCAGTTACCCTGTTGCCTGTCCCTGCATTTGCAAGGGCGCTGTAAAAGAACCATTCTCCGGTATGGTTGGGTAATTTTGTTAATACAAACAGCGCGTCACGGTAACGCCCGTTTTCAACAAGAGCACGGGCCTGGTTTATTTCTGGATTTTCCTGCTCCCGGCCTTCACCGAAGAAATCACCAAAATCACCAAACCAAAAATTAAAACCGCCGCTAAAGGGACCTTGGTCTCCGGGATCTTCCCCCCGGTATCCCCCGCTCTGGTTTTGCGATTGCTTACCATAGCTGCCGTCCGGCTGTTCATAATTCACGCCCCCGGATTTCTGCTTTTTGATCTGTTCATAGGCGGCGTTTATTTCCCGCATCTTTAATTCCGCAGTTTTATTGCCGGGATTTATATCGGGGTGATATTTTTTTGCCATCCTCCGGTAGGCCTGGGTTAGTTCCTCATCGGAGGCGCCGGGGCTGATCCCCAATATGCTGTAGGGGTCTTCCATCCTATTAGGCCTCCGCCTTTTTCTTGCCGGAAGGATGCCGGTAACTTTGCCAGACCCCGGAGTAGAGTACATTCCGTAGAATACCACTGTCCCGGTTTACCGGAACTTCCAGCGCCGGCTTTAGCCGGAGAGCTCCCCACGGAAGCTTGTCAAAGGCTGCGGTACACTCGGCCATCATCATGGTTAAAAGGGGAGTAAACTCCTCTCTTCTCTGGGCCACCAACGGGTTGTAACGCTGCTTTTTGATATCCCGCTTGAGATCATTACAGGCATCCAAAAGATAGATAAAACGCCCCAGGGCGGCGCCCATGGCTTTAAGCGCCGGGGTGTGATCACGAACATCAGGTCCTTGTTCACGCCATATAAATAGTTCCCCCAAAAGTTCCCCAAAACAATTCATGGGCAGGTCAGGATTAAGTTCATTGGCTTTTTCCATATCGCTTAAGCTTTTCAGTTTTTCTTTAATTACCCGGCATTGCCGGGGCCATTTTTCGGCTATTTCAGGAAGGTATTTTACCAAGGCTTCGCTTTTCTGTTTTGCACTTTTTTTCCTGTCATCCTTCCAGTCGTCCAGAGCTTGGTAATAGGCCAGGGTTATATTCATATCGGCGCAATACGATAGGGCTTCATTGGAAATACAGGGGTGAGGTATCGGACGAACCATGCACACACAATTTTCCTGTTGTTCATCAAGATTATACAACGATGAAAGAAGCATGGATAAAAAGGTCATATCATAACTCAGACAGGAACGGCCTAAAGCGCCGGCCTTGTTACCCAATTCACGGCAAAGGCCGCAGTATGCCCCGTCATACCGTTTCCGTTCTTCCGGGGAAAGCGCTTTTCGATTTGCCCTTACGGTTCCGAACACAGTTCCCCCTAGGCCTTTTTTATAAACTGAGCGCCGCAGTGCTTACAGGTGATCCTGACACGGCCCTTGCCCTTAGGTACCTTACAGCGCTGGCCGCAGGATGGGCAGGTAAAAATCCGGTGGGTCATGCGCTGCCGTACATTTTCTGCGGCGCCGCCGAAAAAGCGAATCAACTTAGATTTCAGACTGAAATAGTAATTTGCCTCCCTAACCCGCGCCCCGGTATTTTTTGAAAAGGAACGAAAGACACAGATAATGACCAGGGCCATGGACAATGATGACAGCGGGGGCCACCGGATAATAAGGGAAACAAAGCAGAGCGCCAGGGCCAAGGCCGAAAAAACGCGGTTAAGTTCATCATGACCATAACGTCCCCGCATAAAGCGTTCTAACTTTTCCTGTCCGGGCAGCTTCCTCATAATCCGGTTACACCCCTTGATCCTAATTGTCAATTACTTTATTGTTAATATATTGACAATATATGAAAATGTCAAATGAATTTGCGGTATTTTGGGGCAGGAATGGAAGGGGATCTTATAAACCGGATGATTCATTCAGTTTTCAGGTTCAAGCAGCTGGAGATGGCCTTTCGGGTTTTCCATCCCGGCTCCGGAGAGAATGTCTCCATGGCGGAACTTGCCGTATTGGCGGGCATTAAAAACCATACCTTTGAAGACGGCGAAGTAACGATTCCTGATTTACTTTGTATCAGCCGGGCGGCGGTTTCCCAGATGCTGAGAGTTATGGAACAAAAGGGCTTTATCATACGGGATATAAACAAAGCAAATCGAAGAAAACAACTGCTCACACTTACCAAAAAAGGGAGCGCCGTGGTTGAAGAACAGGAACAAAAGGTTATGGAGTTACTGGCGCAGATTGTTGATCAATTTGGCGAAAGGGAAACGAAACAGTTCATAAAGCTTTCCGGCCGCTTTATGGATATAATAGAAAAACTAAAGATAGAAGCGTAGAGGCGCGGCAAGTTATAGCGGCAAGCAACAAGTTTTCCCAGACCTCGATTTTTTTGGTAACCGCGGATTATATTCAATAAGCGCCGTATTTTTCTTATAACACCAACTGAAATAAAAAATTTTTACTCTATCATTATATGACAGATTAACTATTCTATACTTGCCATAGCTTTGAATATTTTAACCGTATTTATACATAATAGAGTATAAAAGGGAGTGGGTTGAATAATGTCCCATAGCTGGAATATTTTAATGACAGTGGTGACGGTGGTGGTGATGATCGTCATCCCGCTTCCCACGCCGCTTCTGGACATCTTCATGGCCATTAACCTAGTTTTAGCTCTGCTTATATTCCTGATTGTCCTTTTTTCCCTGGCCGTCCGGTTGTGCATTCTGGCGATCCGGTTTTGCTGGAAACAGCCCGCAGAGACAAAGAGTCCCAACCCTGAGGAGGCGGAAATGTCCCCCGTTGTATCCCTGGATACCCTGTCCCTGGAACTTGGCTTCGGCCTCATCCCCCTGGTGGACTTGGAGAAGGGGACGGAACTCCCGGAACGGGTCCACCGGATTCGCCGGGAATTCGCGCTGGACCTTGGGCTGGTTATTCCCCGGATACGGATCATCGGCAATTTACGGCTGGAACCCTTCGAATACTGTTTCAAGATCCAAGGAGTGGATGTGGGCCGGGGCAAACTCCGTATGGGGCATTACCTCTGTATTAACCCCGGAGAGGTAAAGGACGAGTTAGACGGTGAAAAGACCCGCGAGCCAGCCTACGGTCTCCCGGCGCTCTGGGTGAGCGAGGATAAACGGAATGAGGCGGAACGGGCGGGTTATACCGTGGCTGATCCTCTTTCGGTTATCGCTACCCATCTTACGAACATCATCAAGTGCCATGCTCCGGAGATCTTGGATCGCCAGAAGACACAGTCAATCCTGGATACCCTCGGGAAAGATTACCCCGCAGTGGTGGGGGAAGTACAGAAGATTCTTACTCTGGGACAAATCCATAAGGTCCTCCAGTCTCTGCTCCGGGAACAGATTTCTATTCGCAATATGGTAGCTATTCTGGAGGCGCTGGTGGATTACGGCCCGGCGGCCACCAAGGCAGCCAAAGATATACAGTTTCTCAACGAAAAGGCCCGGCAAGCCCTTAGCCGACAGATATGTTTGCAGTACGCCACCGAGGATAGGGTCCTCAGGGTACTCACCCTAAGCCAGAGCTTGGAACAGAAAATTCGGGACAGTGCCGTGGAAACTTCTTCAGGGATCGTGTCCGCCATGGACTCACTCACCAGAACTGTCTGGATCAAGGCGCTTTCCCAGTCGGTGGCTGCCGTACAAGATCAAGGCTGGCATCCGCTGCTCCTTTGTTCAGAAGAGGCCCGGTTTCTGGTTAAGTCCTCAACGGAACGGGAGTTGCCGGATCTGGCGGTACTTTCGGTACCGGAGATCGTTTCTGATATCACCGTGGAAGTAGTGGGAGAAGTGAAAATTGAAGGAGAGACGGCGGACAATGACGAGAGTCTAAAATGAGCGTTTATGAATATACCAATAAATATATTTTTATCAACTGAAACATTTACCATCGCCCATGCGGCAATGACTATTTCTTATGTAATGCGATGAGAATTTTTACTTTCATTCTCCTCTGTACCAATTTCCTTAACTTGTCCTCTACAAAAGCTTCTAAGTCTTCCTTGCAGCATAAAAAGCAAGTAAAAACTGACATTATAACACTATATAAAGGGCAATACTACCAGCATAGCGCTATATATAGCGTTATCATACATAAACAAGCAACTTACAGCAAGTAAAATCATGCCCAGAATGGTACATAAGACCTATATTTAGGTCCTGCATCTGGGTCAAGGGCTTTAGCATAAACAGCCGACTTGGTTTTTCCCTGCTTTGCTATCCCCTTATTGGCGGCAATAAAGTCCTGTATCTCTTCACGGCTGGCCGACTTTTTTACCTTTACAAAGTCGAGTATTGCCTGTCGTCTTATCTGTATTGTTTTTTGTTCGTTATTTGCCATTTTGCCCTTAATAGTTTCATTTAAAGTTTATTATAGGTCTAATTATACTATTAATTGAAACTATTATCGTGATAAATGGGATTAAATGAAACTAAAATACCCCCGGCCTTCCGGTCGTAGAAAAAGAGTCAACATCATAGAAGAAATCAAATTCGAAATAAACTACAAAAAATTTATAATCCGTTGACCAATTTTGTTTATGTGTTATAGTAAAGGCATGGTTGACGGAATGATTATCGATACCCTGAATATCAATGCCCGGGACCTTGCCAAAAAATGGAAGGATCTAATCCGCAAAGCTCCCCAGTTAAAGCAATATGCTGCTCTTGACGATGGGGGGATTATTGATGAGGGGGCCAGCATTTACCCTCTCCTGGCCAGGACTCTGGATCGGGGGCTGGACCGGGCTGCCTTGGGGGACTTTTTCGTCCGCATGGGTAAGGATAAAATGCGGGAGGGTTTCCCTATTTCGGAGGTGATCTACGGGGTTAACCTGTCCGAACAGGTGGTAATCCAGTACATCATGACCGATTTCGTCCTAGACAGTACCATCCGTATGTATCAGGCTATGGGGGTGGTCAATAATGTGGCGGAATTCTTCCTCCTGGGCTGTTTTTACCTGACCAAGGGCTTCCTGGAAGCCACCTATACCAATATGAAAGGCAAGGACTCGGTTTCCGAGGAATTGCTGAAAAAATATTTCCGTGACGACTTCTTTTTCAAAAAGGACTGACGGTTTTTATGGATGCTCTGGAAATTAAGACGATTTTCACCATTTCCTTTTTTGGAACTACCCTTCCTATTACCGAAACGGTGATCATCTCCTGGGTGGTGATGGCCATTCTTATCATCTGCGCCCTGGTTTTTACCCGGAAATTCACCGAAATACCGAAAGGTCCCCAGGCGATACTGGAAACCATGGTGGAATTCCTCAACAGCTTTGCCAAAGACCAGTTCGGTTCCTGGTCTAAGTATTTCGGCTACTATATGGGAACCCTGTTTTTATTCCTCCTTTTGGCAAATATCATCGGGGTCCTTTCCCCGGTGGAAATTTCCTTCATGGGCCGGGAATTTATTCCCCCCTTTACCATTGCGCCCCCTACCAAGGACATTAACGTCACCGCTTCCCTGGCGGTGCTGACCATCCTGGGGGTGCTGGTGTTTGGGATCATCGCCAAGGGTCCCCTGGGATGGTTTAAGCATCTGCTCCACCCCATGGCCTTTATGCTGCCCTTTAACCTCATGGAGTACGGTACCCGGCTCCTGTCTTTGTCCCTGCGGCTCTTTGGGAATATCATGGGGGGCTATGTGTTGATGCACATGATTGAAGGGCTCCTGCCCCTGGGCCTTCCCATGATCGCTTCCCTGTACTTCGATTTCTTTGACGGCCTTATCCAGGCGGCTATTTTTGTGTTCCTGTCCAGTATGTATTTGTCCGAGGCCCTCAAAACAGGGCATGAGGAAGAGTAGGGTTAGAATAACAGCGGGCTTAGTATAAGCTTGATGAATATACGTAAAGGAGATATCTAATGGATTTAACACTTTTAGCGGCCCTTGGGGCCGGAATCGCGGTTATAACGGGGATTGGCGCAGGTATCGGTATCGGTATCGCCACATCGGGGCTGCTACAGGCTATTGCCCGCCAACCTGAAGCTACGGGGAAACTGATCCCCTGGTTTTTCACCGGGATGGCCCTGGCGGAATCCACCGCCATATACGGCTTGGTCATATCAATTCTGTTGATTGGCAAGCTGCCCTAAGGGCAGGGTTAAAAAATGCTTGATTTTTCCGTAACCTTTATCATAACGATAATCAATATCTTCATTCTTTTCCTCATACTTCGGAAGATCCTCTTCAAGCCGGTAACCAAGTTCATTGAAGAACGGGCAAAGAAGGTGCAGGATTCTCTGGATCTGGCGGAGAAGGAACGGAATCAGGCGAAGGGCCTCCTGCAGCAGTACGAGGATCAGCTGAAAATGGTTGAGGACCAGGCCACGGAGATTATCCGTTCCGCCAAAGAGACCGCCCAGGCTGAGGCGGCCCGGATCGTCGCCGAAGGTAAAGCCCAGGCTGAACAGTTGATCGACAAGGGACATAAACAGCTTGAGGCGGAAAAACGGGCGGCCATGTCTGTGTTCCAGGCCGATGCCGCCGCCCTGGTTATCGGCGCTTCCAGCCGTCTTATCCAGCGGGAACTCTCCGGCGAAGACAGCCGTCATCAGGCGGAATTGCTTCTCAAGGAACTTTCCGATTCATTAGTCTCAAAACCGGAGGATAACTAATGTTCCAGGGGGATCGTTGGGCGGATGCCTTTCTGGCGGCCTGCAGAACTTCCGGCGGCGACTGTACCGTAGAGGCTTTGGACGCACTGAAAGCCTTTATACCCCCCCTCTCCCATCTTTCCAGTCGAATTTCCGGAGTTAATGACGCTATTCGGCTGGAAAAAATACTCCGCAGTGCTTTAGGAAGCTCCGGGACCGGGCAGGGCACAGAGTATGCCCTCCGTTTCGTGGTGCTTCTGGTACGCAAGGGACAAACGAAGTACCTAAATGAGGCTTTGCAGGCGGTTGAACAGCGGATTGACGCAAAAAACGGGGTAGTTTCGGTTAATGTCGAATCGATACGCCCCTTGGATACGGATCTACAGGAAAAGATTAAGGCCGGATTGAAAAAGCGATACGGCGCCCGGGATGTTAGGCTGGCTTTCCAAATTGTACCCGAACTTCTGGGCGGGTACCGGCTGCGTATCGGCACTGAACTGATCGATTCCAGCTTGAAGGGTCAAATACAAAAAATGGCCAGGGAATTGCACGTAAGCGCTGCTTCCGACGGAGGTTATTAGATGACGAATTTTGGAGACCTTTCCAGGGTCTTGCAGGAACAGATTGAACATTGGGAATCAAAGGCTTCCACCGATTCTGTCGGCTTTGTTGGTCAGGTAGGGGATTCGGTGGCCACCATTTACGGTCTGGATAAGGCCATATACGGGGAACTGGTGGAATTCACCTCCGGCGCCACGGGGATCGTGATGAACCTGGTGGAAGACGGGGTGGGCTGTGTGCTCCTTTCCGGGGAATCCCTGGTAAAGGCCGGTGAGGAAGCCAAGGCTACCGGCCGGGTCGTGTCGGTTCCTTCGGGAGAAGCCCTGCTGGGCCGGGTAGTGAACCCCCTGGGCGTGGCTATCGACGGCAAGGGCGACCTCTTAGCGGAGGCGTACCTTCCGGTGGAGTCCCCCGCCGCGCCGGTTATCGAGCGGGGTCCGGTGAACGTGCCCCTCCAAACCGGCGCCCTTTCGGTGGATTCCATGATCCCCATAGGCCGGGGTCAGCGGGAATTGATCATCGGGGACCGCCAAACCGGCAAGACTGCCCTGGCGGTTGATACCATTATCAATCAGAAGGGTAAGGGTGTTTACTGTGTATACTGCGGCATCGGGCAGAAATCCTCCTCGGTGGCGGCGATTATAAAGAACCTGGACCGCTTCGGCGCCATGGATTATACCTTTGTGGTATTAGCCTCCGCCTCGGATTCCGCCGCCCTTCAGTATCTGGCGCCCTATTCGGCCTGCGCCATGGCGGAACACTTTATGCATCAGGGCAAGGATGTCCTGGTGGTCTACGACGATCTTTCCAAACACGCCGTGGCCTACCGGACCATCTCCCTGCTTTTGCGACGGCCTCCGGGACGGGAAGCCTTCCCTGGGGATGTGTTTTACCTCCATTCCCGGCTCCTGGAGCGGGCCGCCAGGCTTTCCGCCGACAAGGGGGGCGGTTCCATCACCGCCCTGCCCATAGTGGAAACCCAAGCGGGGGACATATCTTCGTATATTCCAACCAACGTTATATCCATCACCGATGGCCAGATCTTCCTGGATTCGGAGCTTTTCAATTCAGGTTTCCGTCCCGCCATCGACGTGGGCCTTTCGGTCAGCCGGGTAGGGGGAAGCGCCCAGACCAAGGCGGTACGGAAGATTTCCGGACGGCTGCGGCTGGACCTGGCCCAGTACCGGGAAATGGCCGCCTTCGCCCAGTTCGGCAGCGATTTGGACAAGGCCACCCAGGACAAGCTTGCCCAGGGGCAGCGGCTCATGGAAGTGCTTAAACAGCCCCAGTTCTCCCCCTTGGCTATGGAGGAACAGGTGGCGGTGCTTTTTGTTTCTATCAACGGCTTCCTTCTGGATGTTCCGGTGGATAAGGTCTCCGCCTTTGTAAAGGGATTTGTAGAGTACCTGAAGCTGCGCAAGGGGGAACTCCTCAAGGAAATTGCGGATACCGGGGTAATGTCCCCGGAAATTGAGCAGGGTCTGACCGGCGCCATTGAAGCGTTCAAACAAGCCAAACAATAGGGGAGACCATGGCGAATTTACGGGATGTCCGGCTGCGGATGCGGGCGATACAGCAGACATTGCAGGTTACAAAGGCGATGGACCTGATCTCCACAGCAAAACTGCGGAAGGGTCGGCGGGTGCTGGAGGATACGGAACCCTATTTTAACCGTATCCAGAAGTCCATGTACGACATCGTAGCCGGTTCGGGATATGTGAACAGTGATTTTTTCGGCAGAAAAACTAATGACGAAAACTATCACAGCGCGGTGGTGGTAATTACCAGTGACAAGGGCCTTGCCGGGGGCTATAACGCCAACATTTTCCGGTATGTAAACGATGTTTGCGCAAGGGTCAAAAACCCCATCCTGGTGCTTATCGGCGCCATCGGGTACCGCCATTTCATGCATTCCCCCTACCTGATTTTAGAAAATTTCTCTTTCAAGTCCAAACTACCCGAGGTAGAGGACGCCAAGGAGATTGCCGATTATATCATCTCACAGTATCTCTGGGGTATGTTTGACGAGGTACACATCGTTTATACCCACATGTACAGCACCATAAAGCTGCTCCCCACGGAGAAACATGTTCTGCCCCTAAAGGCGGAAATCATGCGGCAGGAATTGAATCAGATTGAAACCAAGGAGCGGGAATCCCACAGTTTTGAATACATCCCCTCGGAGGAGGCGGTGTTTGACGCCCTGGTGCCCCTGTATATCAAGGGCCTGGTCTACGGCTGCCTTGTGGAGGCCTATGCCAGCGAGCAGAGCGCCCGTATCGCCGCCATGGACGAGGCTTCGAAAAATGCAGAGGAAATGCTGGGTTCCCTGCAGCTCCACTATAACCGGGTTAGGCAGGCCAGCATTACCCAGGAAGTATCGGAAATTATTTCGGGCTCTGCGGCCCAGAGCGATTAAAAGTGAGGAATAGCTTATGGCTAATATAGGTGTTATTACACAGATAGTTGGACCGGTGGTGGATGTGCGGTTTGAGGAGGGTAAGCTTCCGGCGATTTTGAACGCCCTGGAAATCAAGGCTGCGGACAAAAACGTGATTCTTGAGGTACTCCAGCATATCGGGGATAACCGGGTACGTTGTGTCGCCATGGAGGCCACCGAAGGTTTGTCCCGGGGGCTCCCGGTTGAGGATACGGAAAACCCCATCCGGGTACCCGTGGGAGCTGAGGTCCTGGGCCGTATGTTCAGCGTTACCGGCAAGATCATCGACGATAAGGGGCCCTTTACCGCGGGGAAGTACGCTTCCATCCACCGTGCCCCGCCGCCCTTTGAGGAGCAGAAACCCGCCACCGAAGTTTTCGAGACCGGGATTAAGGTTATCGATCTGGTGGCCCCCTACGCCAAGGGGGGAAAGATAGGCCTCTTCGGCGGCGCCGGCGTAGGCAAGACCGTGGTTATCATGGAACTGATCCACAATATCGCTACCGAACATTCGGGGTACTCGGTTTTCGCCGGAGTAGGGGAGCGGTCCCGGGAAGGGGCGGACCTCTGGCGGGACATGAACGAGTCCGGGGTTATAGACAAGACCGCCCTGGTATTCGGTCAGATGAACGAACCCCCCGGCGCCCGTATGCGGGTTGCCCTGGCTGGGCTGACCATGGCGGAACATTTCCGTGACCATGGCGGCCAGGATGTGCTCCTCTTTATCGACAACATATTCCGGTTTATCCAGGCGGGCGCCGAAGTTTCCGCCCTCCTGGGCCGTATCCCCAGCGCCGTAGGCTACCAGCCCGCCCTGGCTAACGAAATGGGGAGCCTCCAGGAACGGATCGCCAGTACCTCCAAGGGTTCTATCACCAGTATCCAGGCGGTCTACGTCCCTGCGGACGACCTGACCGATCCAGCCCCGGCTACCACCTTCGCCCACCTGGACGCTACCATCACCCTTTCCCGGAAGATCGTGGAACTGGGCATCTACCCATCGGTGGACCCCCTGGCTTCCAGCTCCCGTATTCTGGACCCCGCCATAGTTGGGGAAGAGCATTACCGCACCGCCATCAGGACCCAGCAGATACTCCAGCGCTACAAGGAGCTGCAGGACATTATCGCCATCCTGGGTATGGATGAACTTTCCGCAGAGGATAAGATCACCGTATCCCGGGCCCGGAAGGTGCAGCGCTTCTTCAGCCAGCCCCTGAATGTGGCGGCCCACTTTAACGGTATGGCCGGGGTCTACGTACCGGTCAAGGAAACTATCCGGGGCTTCAGGATGATCCTGGATGGAGAGACCGACAATGTTCCGGAGCAGGAATTCTTTATGTCCGGTACCATAGACGACATCCTCGCCAGGGTTAAAAAATAATGCCAAGCCTGTTTACCTTTGAAGTGCATACCCCCTACCGCCTGTTTTACAAGAACAAGGTTGAGGCTATTAGCGTCACCCTCCTGGACGGCGAAGTTGGTATTCTTGCCCACCATGCGGCCATAACCGCTCCGATTAAACCCTGCCTGGTAAAGATAAAAGAAAAAAGCGGTCAGTGGAAAATCGGTTTTGCCTCAGAGGGCATCCTGGAAGTGGCGGGGGGTAAAACGGTGCTCATGGTAGACTCCGCCGAATGGCCCGATGAAATTGATCACGAAAGAGCCCTGGAAGCAAAAAGACAGGCCGAGGAAATCCTGAAGAATTCGAGCTTTAAGTTTGAGTCCGGGACCGCCAAGCAAAAACTGGAGCGGGCGGATATGCGGCTTAAGGCTTGGGAGCTTCGCGGGGAAAAGGCGCCCGAATAATTACCGTAGTTCCTTCGCCGCTTTCGCTTTCAAAACGCAGACTGCCGCCCAGAATTGCTGTGCGGGTGTACATCCCCCGTATACCGAAATGCCCGGAGGCATAGATAGCCGGCTTTTCCCGGGAAGGGGGAACCGCAAAGCCTTTGCCGTCATCGCTGATGCAGATAAGCAGGGCATCCTCCTCCCAGCGTAATAGAACCGCCGCTTCAGATGCTTCCGCATGTTTTTCAATGTTGGCCAGCGCCTCCTGTACCAGACGGAAACACTGGAGCTGCGCCGTGGTGTCCATGCCTGTGTACCGGGGGTCTTCCCGCAGGGTGAGGCGGCAGTCGATTCCCGTGCGCTCGCCAAAGTCCCTACAGAGCCGGTCCAGGGCATCGTTCAAACCTTGGTACCGGAAGTCCGGGGGAAAGAGGCCGTCACAGATAGCCCGTATGGATTCTACCAGCCCCCTTTGGGTTGCGGCCAGTTCATCGCATAAAGCAGCCTGCTCAGTACGGTCTTCTACCCGCTTAAGTCCGGCAATCCGTAACGCCTGGGCGCGCAGCTCCTGGGCAACCGTATCGTGGAGCTCCCGGCTTATCCGGCTCCGCTCATCCTCCTGGGCTAATACTATGGCTTGGGAGAAGGCGGCGCTCTGTTCCGCACGTACCTGGGAATGGGCAAGCGCCCGGTTCAGCAGCCATATTGCCAGGGCAAGCAGGCTGATAACTGCGGTAAGGATAAAGAACTGATTAAAATAGCGCAGATGTATGGCGTCCGCCACCTCCGCATCCTGTTTCTGCCAGTTGTTCAGGGCTTCGCTCATATCCAGGGCCAGCGCGGGTAGTTTCTCCTGTTGTCCCCGTAAAACCGCCTCCTCAAAATTGGCGCTTGCGGTAAAGACCCGATTCATGATCTCCGTGTGAAAAAGGGAATTAAACCGATAGGTTTGGTAAAGCGGAGTTTCAATAAGATCTTCCAGGGATACACGGAAACCCCTAAGCATCTCCAAAAGCTGTTCGTTTTGGTCCTGCCCCTTTTCCTCCAGCATAAGCCGTTCAATGTCCAGCCACTGCCGGGAAAACATATACACCGGTTCTCCCGAATGGTCCCCCTGCCCAGAGCTGCTTGCAACGGAGTTTCCCGCGCAAAAGGCTGAAAAGCTTCCGCTAAGAATGAAGGCCCCAAGGAAGCACATTTGCCAAAAACGTTTTTCCATGATCATACTTAAACGTCTTTATTAATTTCATTCAAGTCTGAGCAAAATGGTGCTTGACACTAAAGCAGATCCGGGCAGATCGGAAAAACGCCGGTGGGGGCGGTGAATCCCCACTGCGGGATGCCTGTAGAACCCGCTTCCGGAGCCCCTGCGGGTCTCCTACAGCGGAGAATTCCAGAATATCCCGCAGCGTGGCTTCCCCGCCCCCACCGGCGCCTGTACGATTAGTCTGTGTTTGAACGTATTTCCCGGCGCCTAACTAAGCTTGGTGCAGTGAAGTAGCCTGGTTTAGGGTAAGCGCGTTGCCTATTGACAAAGGCGGGTGGGGGGAGGGGCATCCCTGGCTGAGCACATTTGGAATTCCTCACTGGAGGAGACCCGAAGGGGCTCCGTAAGTGAATTCTACAAGCGTGCGAGCGCCAGGGATGCCCCTCCCCCCACCCGATTTTGCCGATAAAGTATTTCTCTGCGGTTTTTTACAAAACCCCGCAAATACACTTAAACATCCTTTATAAGGGTGGGGTGACCGTTCCCATTTTCTCCGGAGTCATATTTTATATGCGTTCGCCCTGGTCTTGAGCAATGAACCAATTCAGGGTACATTCAGGATGATGAAGGAAATACTAAAACTAACCCTGCTTTGCTTCCTGGCCGTGGCGGCTAATTTTTTTCTTAATAGCCTAACGGCAAGGGGTTTTCGTCTATCCCTGTTTTTTGACACGGTCTTTACCGTTGCCCTTACCTTTGCCGCAGGCCTCGTCCCGGGGATAGCCGCCTCTATCCTAAGCGCCTTTATTATCAATACCCGTGACCATGTACCGCTGTTTAACTATTTTTTTGTGCTTTGCAGTATCGTTGAAGTGATTCTGGTGTGGATGTATTGCCGCCGCCTTGGTAAACCCCGGGAACACTTCATCAGTACCATGGCTTCCCTTCTCCTCCTATACCTTATCACCTGTGTTGTTGTCAGCGTCCTTGGGGGGCTTATTGATTATTGCATTTTTACCGTAGCTTCCCGGCCTAAAAATTTCTTCTCCCCGGAGGATATTTTTAAACTGGGTCTTTTGCGGAACAATGTTCCTGTGCTCTGGTCCGATATCTTTGCCCGTATCCCCATCAACCTGGTTGACCGGTTTGTGGTTATCTTTGGCGGTTACGGCGCCTCCCGGCTCATGGTAAGTTTTATTCGCAATAAGGAATAACCACGGACCACACGGACCTCACGGACAAAGAAGATTTACCGCAGAGGACGCAGAGGGGAGAACACAGAGATCACAGAGATAAAGCAAAGATGCCTAACAAAAACTCTGTGCCCTCTGAACCGTAGCGAGGGTCTTGTTTTTTGCCCTTCTTGGGGGTACACTGGCTTATCATGTTAGACTATCGTTTTATCGTAGAAAATCTTCCGGCGGTGAAGAAAAATATCGCCGACCGGTATATGAAGGCCGATGCGGACGCCGTGGTCCGCCTTTTTAACCGCCGTACCGAACTGACCACGGCGCTCCAGTCCCTGCAGCAGCAGCGGAACTCCAATGCCGCGGCCATGAAGGGTAAACTTGAGCCTGACGCCAGGAATAGGCTTATTGAGGAAGGGAAGAAGCTTAAAGAGGATATCGCCGCAGCGGAGGCGGAATTGGGCAAGACCGAGGCGGAGCTTGATACCGAAGGCCGGCGGGTTCCCAATATGGCTCATCCCGAAGCGCCCTTGGGCAAGGAAGACAAGGATAACCTGGAAATTAAGCGGGTGGGGGAGCCTACCAAGTTTGACTTTGAGCCGGTGGACCACGTTAAGCTGGGTCAGGATCTTGATATCATTGATTTTGATTCCGCCACCAAGGTCTCGGGGACCAAATTTTACTACCTCAAAAACGAAGGGGTGTTTCTGGAACTGGGGTTGGTGCGCTATGTGTTGGACATACTCCAGAAGAAGGGCTTTACCCCATTCATCACCCCGGATGTGGCCAAGGAGGAAATCCTGGAGGGCATCGGCTTCAACCCCCGTGGGGCGGAATCCAATGTCTATACCGTGGAGGATGAGGGGACCTGTCTGGTGGGTACCGCGGAGATCACCCTGGGGGGCTACTACTCCAATACGATTCTGAGCCGGGAAAAACTTCCCCTGCGTATGGCCGGTCTTTCCCACTGTTTCCGCCGGGAGGCGGGCGCTGCGGGGCAGTTCTCCAAGGGCTTGTACCGGGTGCATCAGTTTACCAAGCTGGAAATGTTCGTTTATTGTCTCCCGGAAGATTCGGACCGTTTCCATGAGGAACTCCGTTCTATAGAAGAGGAAATATTTACGGGCCTGGAGATTCCCTTCCGGGTGGTGGATACCTGTACCGGCGACCTGGGGGCTCCGGCCTACCGCAAGTGGGACCTGGAAGCCTGGATGCCGGGCCGCAACAATGGTGAGTGGGGGGAGGTAACCTCCACCTCCAACTGTACCGACTATCAGGCCCGGCGGCTCAATGTTAAATACAAGGACGATGAGGGGAAAAACCGCTTTGTCCACATGCTCAATGGAACTGCCATCGCAGTGTCCCGGGGCATTATCGCCGTCCTGGAAAACTTCCAGCAAGCCGACGGCACAGTAAAGCTGCCCAAAGCCTTGGTTCCCTACTGCGGGTTTGAGGTGATTCAGAAAAAGAAATGAAGATAAACCACGGAGCACGCAGAGATAGCACAGAGAACGCAGAGGAAGATAGAAAAAGCTCTCCCCCCTTTCTTCTCTCTGCGTCCTCTGTGTTCTTCCCTCTGTGCTCTCTGTGGTAAATCTTCCGGTATAATAGATTTTCTAAGAAAAATTCATAAAAAAGGCGGAACTCGAATTATGGACGATTGTATTTTCTGTAAAATCGTTAAAGGCGAAATACCCAGCAAGAAGATCTACGAAGATGATGAAATCCTGGCCTTCCACGACGTGTCTCCCCAGGCGCCGGTTCACTTCCTCCTGATCCCTAAAAAGCATATACGGAATATCATGGAGCTGGATACGTCCGATACGGCCCTCCTGGGGCGGCTTTTGTTCAAGGCCCAGGAACTGGCGGTAGACTTAGGCTGCGGAGAGAAGGGCGCACGTTTTGTGATCAACTGTAAAGAAAACGGCGGGCAGACCGTGGACCACCTCCATGTCCATGTCCTGGGCGGCAGGCCCCTGGACTGGCCCCCGGGGTGATGCCCGGCTAATGAACCGCAAAGAAGAAGGAAGAGGAAGGATTTTTAACCACTAAGGACACCAAGGGTATTTTCTTCTTCTTTCTTTCCCTTTGTGTTCCTTCGTGTCCTTTGTGGTGATGCCATCTCATTCAAAGAACAGGGATACTGCGCAGTACAATAGTAACACTGCTATGATGAAATCCAGTTAAACATGGGGTACCACTTTTTGGCTCAGGCCCAACCCTAAAAAAGTGAAGCCAAGGCAGAGCAGGTTGTTAAGGGCCATATTGGCGAGGGCTGCAGAAATACTGCCGCTCATGAATAGCCGTACTGTTTCCAATGAATAGGAGGAAAAGGTGGTATAGCCGCCCAGAAAACCGGTGATGAGGAAGAGCCGGAACTGGGCGGGAACGGCGCGTATTTCGAAGGCCCCAAAGAGGAAGCCTATGATCAGAGCGCCCGCTGCGTTGACCGCCAAGGTCCCCAGGGGGAAGCTTGGTTTGAAGACCGCGCTTATCCCCTGGACACTGAGGTACCGCAGCCCGGCGCCACAGCCGCCACCCAGGATAACTACGAGCAGATTCATTGTGTTTCTCCTTTTTGCCGGGTCTTCATTAGTACCATAAGCAGGGCGATATCCCCTTGGCGTACCCCGGGTATGCGGGCCGCCTGTCCTAAGGTGAGGGGCCGGACCGCCTTTAGCTTTTCCCGGGCTTCCGCCGAAAGCCCGGTGAGGGCGCTGTAGTCAATATCCGCGCTTAATTTGATGGCGTCCATCTTGGCTGTTCGTCCCGCTGCCCGCTGTTCCTTTTCGATGTACCCCGCATACTTGATATCCAGGAAACTCCGCTCGATCCATTCCCGGGGGTAGTTTCCAAGCTCCGGCGCGTAGGGCAGGATGTCTCCAAGCTTTACCGCCGAATCGGTCAGGACCCGCTCCAGGCTGTCCCCGGCGTGGGGGCCAAGGGCGGCGGCGGCGCCTGCAGCAGCCTGGTCCACAAGGCCGGGAACTTTCCGGGTACGCAGTAATTCTGCGATAATCCCAAGGCCGGCGGTTTTTTTCTGAAACCGCTCCCAGCGTTCGTTGGACACCAGTCCTGTCTCCCGGCCCTTGGGGCTCAGTCGGGTGTCCGCCGTGTCGTGGCGCAGCATGAGCCGGTGTTCGGCCCGGCTGGTAAACATACGGTAGGGTTCCTTGGTACCCAGGGTGGTAAGGTCGTCCACCAGGACCCCGATGTAGGCCTCCGCCCGGCCTAAAACCAGGGGCGGTTCCCCGCGCATTTTTTGGGCGGCGTTGATCCCCGCCATGATGCCCTGGGCTGCGGCTTCCTCGTAGCCGGAACTGCCGTTGGTTTGGCCCGCCATAAAAAGCCCGTCCATGCGCTTGGACTCCAGGGTTGGGTAGAGGTCCAGGGGGTCCAGGTAATCGTACTCCACCGCATAGGCAGGCCGGACGATCCGGGCTTCCTCCAGGCCGGGAATACTGTGGATGAAATCCCGCTGCACATCCTCCGGAAGGGAGCTTGAAGCGCCGTTCATGTACATTTCGTTGGTACTCAGCCCCTCGGGTTCAATAAAGATGTGGTGCCGATCTCGTTCGGGGAACCTGATTACCTTATCTTCAATGGAGGGACAGTACCGGGGGCCGACTCCGACGATCTTCCCTCCGTAAAGCGGCGACCGGTGGATATTGGCCCGGATAATTTCATGGGTAGCCGGAGTAGTATAGGTAATCCAGCAGGGAACCTGGGGCTGGTCCGGGACCGCGCCGGTTTCCACATCGAAGGAGAAGGGCATTGGGCTTTCACCGTCCTGGCGTTCCATTTTTGTGTAATCGATGGAATCCCCGGCAATCCTGGCGGGGGTACCGGTTTTGAGCCGCCCCACGGGAAAGCCCCGCTGCCGGAGCCTGGTCCCCAGACCCCGGGCCGCCTCTTCCCCAAGCCTGCCTTCCAGCGCATCGTATTCGCCGATAAATATCTTACCTTCCATGAAAGTACCCGTGGCCAGTATTACGGTGCGGGCGGAAATACGATGACCCCGTTGTGTTACCACCCCCTGGACCCGGTTTTCAGCGCTTATCAGGTCGGTTACGGTGTCCATAAAAACCGTCAGCCCCTGCTGGTTTTCCACCGCAGACCGTGCGGCCGTCTGATACGCGTACTTGTCCGCCTGGGCGCGCGGCGCCTGGACCGCGGGACCCCGGGAACGGTTCAGGACCCGGTACTGTATCATGGTTGCGTCGATGAGCTTGCCCATCTGGCCGCCCAGGGCGTCCAACTCCCGGACCAGGTTGCCCTTGGAGAGCCCCCCCACTGCGGGGTTACAGGAGAGCGCCCCGATCCGGTCAGGGTTTTGGGTGATAAGCAGTACCGAAAAGCCGAGCCGGGCCACGGCCAGGGACGCCTCAATTCCCGCATGGCCGCCCCCAACCACTATGCAATCATAATCCATTGCTATTTCCCCACACAAAATCTGCTGAACATGGCGTCAAGTATTTCTGCGGTGGAAACTTCCCCGGTAATTTCCCCCAGGGCGTTCACACCTTCCCGCAGCAATGGTGCGATGAGGTCCAGGGGTTCCGCATTGTCCGCAAGGGCGAGGGCTTCCTCCAACGCTGCGGCTGCCCTGTCGATAAGCTCCTTCTGCCTCGCGGTCCCGATACCTGTTCCCGCCTTTCCTTCCCCGCCGCCGTTTTTCTTTTCCAAAACCCCGGCGATCTCCCGGGTCAGTTCCGCAATGCCTGCGCCGGTCTTGGCGCTGATGGGACGGGCTGGGGGAAACCGCAAAGGAGAAGAAGTCGAAGAAGGGGGAAGGGGGGTTAGGTCGGATTTGTTCCAGAGTAGGATTACCGGCGGGATAACTTCGTTTGGGGCGGCTGTGCAGTGATTCTGTAGAAAGGCTTGGTCTTCAGCGGTGATGCCTTCGGCGCCGTCTAATACATAGAGGATGAGATCCGCCGCCTCCAGAAGTTCCCGGCTCCGTTCCATGCCGAGTTTTTCTACCGGGTCCTCGGACTGGTGGAGCCCCGCAGTATCCGCAAGCCGGACCGGGATGCCTTCGACGGAAACCCAGGCTTCTATCCAGTCCCGGGTAGTGCCGGGGATATCGGTGACGATGGAGCGGTCTTCCTTTAAAAGCAGGTTGAAGAGGCTGGACTTTCCTGCGTTGGGCCGCCCGGCAATTACCGCCAGGGCGCCCTCGGCATAGAGCCGCTCCCGGCGGTAGGAGGCGGCCAGGGTTTTGAGCCGGGCCAGGGCCTCCTCCACCAGCGGCCGGTCCGGGAGTAAGCCCCCGGCCTCGGCGCCAATCCCATCGTCTTCGGAATAGTCTAAAAAAATTTCCGATGCCCCCAGGGCTTGCACAATGATTGTGTTGATATCCCGGATTTCTTTTTCCAGAGCGCCGGAAAGCCGGTGTACCGCATGTTCCCGGGCCCGGTCAGTTTTGGCGGATACTATCTCCATCACCGATTCTGCGCGGGTCAGGTCTAGCTTGCCGTTCATGAATGCGCGGAAGCTGAACTCCCCGGGAAGGCTGTCCCGGAAACCCGCTTTGTGGAGGGTCTCCATCACCGCCTTTGCTGCGGCGATGCCCCCGTGGCAGGAAATATCCGCCCCGTCCTCGCCGGTGTAGCTGCGGGGACCACGGTAAACCGATACCAGTACATCGTCAATTTTTTCACCCCCCGGCCCGATGAGCCAGCCGTGGACGATGGTATTACCCGCAGCGCCGCGCAGTTTTTCCGGCCGGGAAAAAACAGCGGCAAGGATTTCCAGGCAATGTTCACCTGAACTGCGGATGAGGGTCAGGGCGCTTTCACCAAGGGTGGTGGCGATGGCGGCGATAGGGACCGTATCGCCGTAGGAGGGCGTGTTCATGACTATTGGGGCTCCGCCAGGCGGAACCGCAGGAAGAGCCGGGGCGCGCCTGCCGATGCCCAGAGCCCCAGTAAACCGTAACGCACAAAGCGGCCCAGCTCATAAAAGGGGGACGCCGCTCCCCAGTATGGCAGGGCTGAAAAAATCGAACCCTGGCCGGGGAAAAGGACCTTGAAACCCCGGTAGATCAGGACGCCCCCGGCAAAGCCCAGGATATAGCGGAGACACCGGGCGGCAACGGAAATACCGGGCCGGGCGGCAAAGGGAAAATACTGAAGCATAAGGGCATAACCGGCGCCGAACCCGAGGAACAGGCCGCCCAGACTGCGATCGGATGGGTAGAGGCTTATCATCCCCAGGGCGATAATCGCGGCGGCAATCATCCTTGCCCGCAGGCCGCCGGTATCCAAAAACGCCGTGACCCGGGGTTCGAGTGCAAACCAGAGCCCCAGGGTAAGGCCCCCAAGGAGCCAGCCCGCCAGAATATCCGTGGGGAAATGGACCCCCAGGTAGAGCCGGGTAAAGGCGATGAGCAGGATGAAGAGAACCGCTCCAATGCGGATAGCCATAGCCTGCCGCGGGGATTTTACAAACCGTGAACCGCTGATCCATAGGGCCAGGGGCAGCCAGAAACAAAGGGACAGTTGGGCATGTCCCGAAGGGATACCGTAGCTCGGTTCAAAGGCCAGACCTACCGAAGGTTCCAGGGTAAAAGGCCGGGGTTGTTTCAATAGTTCCTTGAAAAATCCGTTCATAAGGGCGGAAAATATAATGAGAAACCCCAGCCGAGCCCCTTTTTTTTCGTCTATGCACCAAAAAATAAGGAGAACCACGGGGATATAAAAATATTCCGTTCCCAAGGCAGTTACAAATCTGATAAATGCCGTGAATCCGGGATTTTGTATACCCTGAATATGCTGAATAAGATCTATACCCCAGCGGTATATGGCAAAGAGGGGGGGTAATACCTCTGCGTTGCTGATAATGGCCTCGGTCATGAATTCAGACTAATGGGCCGGGCCATTGTGGTCAAGCTCAGAATTCTTCATAAAAAATCAGCCTGAGCCGCATGGCGGCGGTGGATTGTTCCCTGGTTGGGGGAAGATCCGACCGGGCAGTTGTCAGAAGAAGGCTGATCTGTTTTTTCAGCGTTTCCTTTTCAATACTTACCAGAATATAGTATTCAAAGGATTCCCCTATGGGGCTTAATCCGTCATCTTCAAAGATTCTTTTTTTAATCCAGAAACTGCCCTTCTGACTGGCCCCGCCAAAGGTAGTATTGGAGGAATTTTTTATCACCGTTTCAAAATAGCGGCCGAATTCTTCCCCGGGATTTCCATTGGCTATTCTGGTAAACCGGGCCTGGATCCGCGCGGAGACTAGCCGGGAAAAATCCCGGTCAATCGAAAAGCTTGTTGCCCAGAGTTTTAGGGAATCCAGGTTGTTTCCCCTTTGCTTTCCGATAAAAACATACCGGTCTTTATATTCAGGCAAGGTCTCAATCCCGATGAGATCCGAACTAAGATAAAGGGCCACCCATTCGGGCATATCCTCATTCGGGTTTTCATGATCTATCACCTCAATGATACTGTTTTTTTCCCGGTACTCCGGGACAGGGCCAAGAATCACCGCCTTGACGGGAGCGGAAAAACAGCCCGTAAGCAGGGAAATACCGGCAATCAGGATAAGCGCATTTTGCAATGAAGTTTCCCGCGCAGGAATAGTTTTCATAAATCAGTTTTACTGGATGGATTTTAGCTTTTGGTCCGGGTTGTTTTCCGGCTCCGGTTCCGGCTCATCCGCATCCTTGGAAATGGGCAAACGGGTATAACTAAGGGCCAGCTCGTTGAGTATGAGTATTCCGTTATTGGGGTTTCCGTTTTTGTCAAACCCCGGCCATTTGGTGTTTCCCTTGTTTCCGGTGGAATGGTCCGTACCGCCAATCCGGATCGTACCCTCTCCGTTTATGGGCTCAGCCAGGGCAAGGGTGACAAGTTCAGTTTCCCTGGCCGGATTTTCCAGAAGCAGTGACGCGCTAATATGATCCGGAGTAATCTCAAAATCAACAACGAAGCTAATAAAAGCGTTTAGTTCCTCCGGGTTCAATGCAAGGATTTCCTCCGGGGATTCATTTTCGGAATTATCATTGGAGGAAAGCCGGAGCTTTAGATTCCCCCCCGCATTTTGCGACGAAGTTTCCCGCGCCAGGGACAAACCCAGAACCGCCGCGGGAAGGCCGTCCTTTGAATTAAAGGTGGCAGTCAAAACGCTTCCTTCGGCAAGAGGAACGAGATGGAAAAAAATTCGGCCCTTCCCCTGTTCCTGCTCAGACAGGCTCAAAGACTTGCCGGGGAGGGCATAAGAATCATTGGGGCCGATAAAAAGGCCATATATACCCGCAAAGGGTATCCAGCAGGGCTCATGGGCGACCAGGGGGAGAAGCTGTTTTTCAGGATTACCGGGGGAGATGGCGTCATCCAGATTTCCCCAGAATTGGTACCAATTGGTAAAGCTTTTGGAGAAGCTGTCAAAGTATCGCATTCTCTCGGTCTTTGAGGATATTGCAAGGGATAGTTCTTTAACTTTTCCGCGCATGCTGTCGGGTGCATTGTCCCCCGCCAACAGGGGGAATACCTCCGCCTTGATAATATGGAAGCCGGTCTGTTCCGGCGTTTTCCACAAAAGATAGTTTGCCCCATCGGAATTTCGGCCCTGGGCAATGACTTTTTTTCCACTATACCAAATCACATAGGGGTCCAGCCGGGTATCGGCGCTAATCGCAGTTTCCAGTACTACGTTAATCCCGGGGGGAATAAGGCGATCCCCCGTAGGTGTTCCCGGAAGGTAGCTCTGAACTTCCCCCAGGGTAAAATTCGCATCCGCAAGGAAGTAAATCGATTTGGAAGTCCTATAGAGAACATCCTTATCGCCCAGAACCTGGAAAATAAGGTTGTACCGGCCTATTTTCAGGTTCTCAAAGATCCGGAAGGCCGGAAGGTACTGTTCCAGATGTTTAACCAGAAGCACCTGATCCTCCGACACCGTGGGATGATCCGCCGGAGTATCGGCCGTGGAACTGGTCCCCTCAGCCTTGGAACCGATCTCTGTAATTACGGCCGTATCGGTTTCGCCCTTTTCCGCAGAAAGTGCTGTCCCATCGGTTTTTTCTTCAGCGGAAGAAGTTTTGTCAGGGCCCGCGGTCAAGCTTTCAGGAGGGGGATCCTCCGGATAGTCTTTCCTGCTATTCTCACCGTCTTCGGAAGTACCCAGGAGATCCTTTTCCTCAACCTGCTTTGTTTGGGTATCCGTAGAAAGTACATACTGAACCTTCCTGCTAACCGTGGCTCCCGAAAGATCCTGCACAAAAACCATAAGGCCCCGGACATCCGGATCGTTGACCACGGAATTCACAAAAAAGGGACGTATTTTACTGTTTTGATTGACGGCGGAATATTCATCCAGGGTATAATCGCCGTCTATCAGGGCATTTACCCAGTATGTTCCCTGGGAAGGAAAATGAGATGAAAAAACATCATCCATTTCACCGCAGCTGCTGAGAAAAAGAGAAAAGACTAGGATACTAAATAACGCCCTAACTTTTTGCACAAACATACCCATAGTAATTATACCAACAAATATGGGTTTTAGCTAGAGATTTATCATTAATATGGCATTTTTTTGGTTTTTAAACCCTGGGCCACATGGTCCAGGGTAGAACAGCTCCTTAGGCCTGACCTGCGGAGCCCAGGACGTTGACGGTCTTATGGGCGTAGAGTTTTTTCAATTCATCCCGGGCAGGGCCCAGGTATTTCCGGGGATCAAACTCGTCCGGTTTTTCCGCGAAAACCTTACGGATAATGGCGGTCATGGCCAACCGGCCATCGGAATCGATATTGATCTTGCAGACGGCGCTTTTGGAGGCCTTCCGCAGTTGTTCCTCGGGGATACCCACGGAATCGGAAAGCTTGCCGCCGAATTTTTCGATGATCTGTACGTACTCAATGGGTACCGAAGAGGAGCCGTGGAGCACAATGGGGAAGCCCGGCAGCCGTTTTTCAATTTCCGCCAGGATATCGAAGCGCAAGGGCGGGGGGATCAGGATGCCGCCGGGACCCTTTGTACACTGTTCGGGCTTAAACTTGGTCCGGCCATGGCTGGTGCCGATGGAAATCGCCAGGGAATCGACCTTGGTCTTCCCCACAAAGTCCTGCACTTCCTCGGGCTGGGTATAATTGCTGTGTTCCGCGGAAACATCGTCTTCAACCCCCGCCAAAACCCCCAGTTCCCCTTCTACGGTCACATAATCCTTCTGAGAATGGGCAAATTCGCAGACTTTTTTGGTCAGGGCTACGTTTTCGTCGTAGGGAAGATGGGAACCGTCGATCATTACCGAGGAAAATCCGGTTTCGATACAGTCCTTGCAGAGCTCAAAGCTGTCCCCGTGGTCTAAATGGAGTACGATGGGGATATCGTAGCCCAGCTCGTGGGCATATTCCACGGCGCCCTTGGCCATGTTCCGCAGCAGATTCTGGTTGGCGTACTTCCGTGCCCCGGAAGAAACCTGGAGGATAACCGGTGATTTGGTTTCCACACATGCCTGAATAATGGCTTGCATCTGTTCCATATTGTTAAAATTAAATGCCGGAAGCGCATAGCCGCCAGATACCGCTTTTTTGAATAAATCCACGGTATTGGCCAAGCCTAGTTCCTTGTAACTTGTCATATAGTGCTCCTTAGATAATTATATAATACATATTATAGTAAGAGAATGGCTTGGTCAAGGAAGCGCCCTTGATTTCACGTCCCGGCCGGATTATGGTTCACCTATGGATCGTAAACATCGGCGCATAGTAATCATCATTTTGGTCATCCTTGGGATACTTGCCCTGGGTCCCATCCTGTATATGTTCCGTTCCCCGGTACTAATAGTAGTAGATGATGAATTTATCGGGCTTTACGGACTCCACAGGAGCTGGGTAAAACAGATAGAGACATCCTTGAAATTGTTCCGCCAAATTAAGGTAGTGCGGGTAGCCGATGGGGCATCTCCGGATGTGGTGGCCTTTGCGGCGGCGGAAGCGGCGGCAAGACCCTATGCGGCGCTGTTTCCCTTCAGATACCGGCAGGGGGCGCAGCGTTATGTGGAAGAGTCTCCGGGAATCCCCGTGGGTGTGTTTGGAGGCGGTCTGCAGACCCGGTCCACAGAAGATGATGGGTTGGTTTTCATTACAACCGATAAAATAAGGGATCTTTACCGGGCGGGCCGTTGTGCAGCAATTTTTGCCCGCTCAAACGGCGGGGGAATCCTCTTTTTTACCGGAGATTTGGTTGACTGGAACGATAAGGATGCCTTTTTAAGGGGGCTGCGGGACCAGGGTTTCGATAATTCTCCCATATTCGTGGATAAAGGAGAAGAATATACCCTTTCACAGGGGCTTTCCTGTATCATTATGGCCCGGGCTGCGGAAAATTATCCCGAAGATGGCTCCTCTGTTCCGATGATCCTCTTTTCATGGGTGGATCCCGGGGTTACTGCGCGGGAAATTAAGCTTATATTTGATGATTCGCCCTGGGCTTTAGCAACCGAGGCGGCAAAAACGCTTCACCGGGGAGGAGAGGCAAGGACGGTACCTTCGGAAATTTTGGTCCTGCAGGACCGGATTGGGGACGCCGGGGTCCTTCGGGACATAAAAAAGATAGTTAAAGGCAAAGATGGGAATTAAAAGGGTTATAAAAAAAAAAAAGAGGCCGATTATGTAACTAACTCTAGGAAAAGCCCCATAGAGGTTTGACAAAGGTCCGTTAAGTAAATATAATCTTATCTGACCTCATTTCCTTAAGATATGGAAAAAGGAGTATTTGATGAAACAGGGCAGTTTCAAAGCTGTATGTCTCGTACTTTTAGCAATCATTGCGGTTGGTGCAGCTTACGGAGATGATATTACCATTAACAGTACCTCCGTCATATTGGAGTCCTTTGATGGGGATTCTCCCTATGTATGGAAAGTTATGGGTAGCAAATTTGCTACTAAAACCGATGCCGGTACATGGCCGCAGGCCAGTATTATTGCCGCATGGCCTCAGGCTCTTTTCGGGACTAACCGTGAAGGCAAGGAACTTAAGAGCCTCGGTGTGTGGGGAAAATTTGACCGCCAGGGCTTTAACTGGATAGATATTTACCCGACAGCCGCGGGTAGCTCGGATGGGGAAGGGCCGAATAACGTTGAGATCCCCATTCCCGGCCGGATTCAGTATATGGATATATGGACCTGGGGTTCGAACCTTAATTATACCCTGGAGGCCTATTTCCGGGATTATCAGGGGGTTATCCATATTGTTGAGTTGGGTCACATCAACTACCAGGGATGGAGGGATTTGCAGGTGCGGATTCCCGCATCTATACCCCAGTCAAAGAGGGTACTTCCCCGGCTGGCGTCCCTGACCTTTGTGAAATTCCGGGTTTGGACTCCTCCTACGGAACCGGTGGCCGATTTCCGTATTTACTTCGATCAATTTAAGATTCTTACGGATACCTTTGAATCCCTCTTTGACGGGGACGAGCTGGCATTGCCGGAACGGGTCGAAGAACTCTGGAATGCGGATAATTAAGGAGGCATGGAAATGAAACGATATATAATCGCAGCATTATTAATATCTATGGCGGGTTTTGTTTTTGCTCAACAGCAGGATGAAGTCGGAGGTACCAATGCCGAACGGCTCGGGATCGAATCCGCCCAGCAAAAATTGAAGGAAATATCCGTCGAGAGGTTCGAGTTTGATGGCTTCTGGCGCTCCCACATGTCTCCGGACCAGGGTTATACCACCACCCGTCTTTTTGAAGGCAGCCCCTTGGGAAAGAAGCCCATACCGGAGGAAGAGGGTATGGATATCCCGGATCGCTACGTTCTGGGTACCCGGGTTGATTATCTTCACCGGGGTTACAGCAGCTTTACCCTGTACCCTATCCGTCCCATTCCCATTGAGGGCATCACCAAAACGATCTCCCTCTGGGTAGCGGGCCGTAACTTTGACCATGAACTGCATATCCTGCTTCAGGATTTTTTTGGCAAGAGCTATGAACTCTATGTGGGAAAACTCAATTTCCAGGGCTGGAAGCAGCTCACCGTTGCAGTTCCTCCCCAGGCCCCGGACGGGCGGAATGGCATTATCCAGCGGAATTATCACTACAACAACCAGATGGGAATTAAGATAGTCGGTTTCCGGATTGACGTTGATCCCCTGGAAGCGCTTGGCAGCTACTACGTCTACCTGGACGATGTTCGTGCGGTGACGGACCTCTTTGCTGAAGAGAGCCGGGATCCGGATGATATGATTGATTCCTGGTAGGGGGGATACAATTTTGCTTACAGAACCGTCCTTAGGGGCGGTTTTTTTATATCTAAGCCAGGATCACATCGGAAAAACGCCGGTGGGGGCGGTGAATCCCCGCTGCGGGATGCCTGTAGAGTCTGCCTATGGAGCCCCTTCGGGTCTCCTCCGGCAGGGAATTCCAGAATATCCCGCAGCGGGGATTCACCGCCCCCACCGGCGCCTGTGCGCATTAATTGTGCTTGAACATAATTGCTGGGGAGGAATTCCAGAATATCCCGCAGCGTGGCTCTCCCGTCCCCACCGGCGCCTGTGCGCATTAACTGTGCTTGAACATAGTTGCTGGGGGGTGGGTTTTGTTTGAATACTCGCGCGGAATATTTTTCAAGGAGAATAAAGGGAGGTGAATATGGTTAATGAAAAATCGATAAAAGAGAAGGCGCTGGAACTGGGTTATGAGGATTGTGGTATTATAAGTATTTCTGAAATTAATGATTATATGGAAAAATTAAATAATCGTATTGGAAAATTTCCTAATACTAAAAAATATTTGGAAAATTTTAGTCGATTTGTAAATTTAAACGAAGGTTTCCCATGGGCTAAATCGATTATAATTTGTGTGCAAAAATATGGTAAATATATCATCCCCAATAATTTAAAAAATGTAATCGCCAAATATTATTTAGTAGACGGGAGGATAAATGAACAATCCGTGGATTTTCAGGCAAGTATTGAATTTGAAACGTTTTTAAATAAAGCGGGGTTGAAAACAGCTACGGAAAGAAAATTTGGATTAACCGCATTGAGATGGGCTGCTTTTAAGGCAGGGCTTGGAATAATTAGAAGAAATAATTTTTTTTATACGGAAAAAAGTGGTTCTTGGGTATATTTGGAGGCATGGTTGATAGATTGTGATATGGAAATGAAAAACAATAATAATTCAAAACCTTGTCCAAATAACTGTAACAAATGTATAAAGGCCTGTCCGACACAATCACTTTGTGAGCCTTATGTCATGAACCGTTCAACCTGTGTATCCTGCCTTACCACCTGGGAAGGATGGGATATGAGTAAAGAACCAAATAATCATAATATTGGAAATTGGATATATGGCTGTGATGTCTGTCAGGATGCTTGTCCTTTTAATAAAAACAAATGGATGGAAAATGAACAATTCCCACAATTAAATGAATTGGCTGAACATATATCATTAGAAAAAATAATCGAAATGGATTATGCCTATTTAGAAAGCATTATATCATCTAAATTTTTCTATATAGGTAAGAACGATGTATATAAATGGAAAACAAATGCCCTTAACGCAATGTTGAATAATTATAATGAGAATTATTTACCTTATATAAAAAAGGCGTGTAACGATTCTAATGAACATGTACGTACTATGGCAGAATGGGTATTAGAGAAAATTACAGTACAACTGAGCTGTCCCAGGGGGTAGTAGTTTTATTTGGATACGCGCGCGGAATATTCTTCGGGAAGCAGGGGGGGGACTGGGGAATTGGTAAAATCTTTTTTGTTGCGGGTGATGATATGATCTGCCTTCCAGCGTTCTGCGCAGACTGCTAATAGGGAATCTTCGTAATTATTCATACCCGTATCAATTACCGCTTTCATACCGTCTCATCCGTTCCTGCTTTATATCATCCAGCGATGCTTCCGGGGGTAGAATGCCGAAAAGGGATTTGGCAAGGGCAACCCTATCATCTTCCTCATGAATTATCCGGGCGACTTTTTTTCCGTTTTTAGTGACGATAATATCCTCTTTTTCAGCCGATTTAAGATATCGGCTGATATTCAATTTAAGCTCGCTTGCGGTAATGGTCATTTTTCGCCTCTGGGGTAGAAAATAGCACATTTTTGAGGAAATTGCAATAAAAAATGTACGAAAATTTGACTAAAGGTAAGTATTATATTTTTCGTCATATTTCGGCATTTGTATTGATTTTTACGAATATTATATATATAATAAAAACATAGAGGTCAGATTATGGCAAATTTAAATATACGTGTTGATGATATGGTAAAAAAAAGGGCGGAGGAAATTCTGAGCGATATTGGGATGAGCCTATCAACGGCAACTACCATATTCTTAAAGCAGGTGATCCGCTATAAGGGTATTCCCTTTGAGTTACGGACGGAGCCTTTTTATTCAGAAGAAAACAAACTTGCGGATATTTTTAAGTTATACGGACCATGGGAAGATGAACGTACTGTAGAAACTATCATTAAAGAAATTCGGGATAGCAGAGTATCAAAGGCTGATATTACCCTATGAAATATTTACTGGATACAAATATCTGCATTTATTTTCTTAATGGGAATAAGAAGATACTTGAGAAAATAAACCAAGTTTCTGATCAGGATATGGCGATAGCAATTATAACTTTAGCCGAATTACAATTTGGGGCGTATAACTCAAATCAAATTCAAAATAATTTAAAACGGATTGAATATCTACGAAGCAAAATCAAAGTGATAAATCTTACACCGGAGATTACTGAAAAATATGCGGCGATTAAATCGAGTCTGAGAAAATCCGGGACGATTATTGATGATTTTGATATTCTTATAGGATCAAGCGCCTTGGTGAACGATCTGCGATTGGTAACTAATAATCAACAGCATTTTCAGAGGATTAGTAAGTTAGTAACAGAGAACTGGGTGGAATAGACAGGTTCTGTTGGTGGTATGCGCCGTATGGGTTATGCGTAAAAACGCCGGTGGGGACGGGGGAGCCACGCTGCGGGATGCCTGTAGAGTCTGCCTATGGAGCCCCTTCGGGTCTCCTCCGGCAGGGAATTCCTCGGACCGTAGGTCCGCAATATCCCGCAGCGTGGCTCCCCCGTCCCCACCGGCGCCTATTCGCAGTAACTGTGCTTGAGTTAAGCAAAAGGTTACAGGAGCCGGCAGAGAAAATTGCAGTAAAACTGAGCTGTCCTAGGGGGCGGGAAAAATAATTATATATTTTTCTGCTCTGTCATTCTGTGACATGGCAGTGTGGTATAATATATATTATGAAAACACAAAGGCAAAAAAACGGACTGGGGGCATGTTACGCAATTCCGGGAAGTAACAGGAATCTCTGCCTGTTATGGTCATAGAGAAAATAAGCTTTTCCTCAAGGAGCGTAGTTTCCCCACGGTTTTTTCGTTTTCAAAGAGATTCATCAGGATATAATAGCACCAGTTGTTATTTCCAATATACATGGTGGTAGTACACTGCTTATAAATCCATTGGAACAGACTTATAATAACATTCTTATAAACTGTGCTGAGCATAGTTATTCCGTAAAGGCCGATCACCGTTGGCAGTATCGCGGCGGCATCTATTTGTGATAAAAGGTTATTCATGTTTTAGAGTATAACATCAATGGTCTATCATAGAGTGATAGAGCGAAAATATTTTTCTAACAACGCTTCATTAAATATTCTGGTGGCGACCCAGTATCACCGCCGATACCGACCTGCGCTTGTGCAAATATTTCGGCCTGTCAGAAGCTTATTTTACCGGTATCAACTTGATTTTGAACGAATCAAGACCAAACATAAAATCCAGGATGCCCTTGACCGCATCGTGCCCCTGAACCGTCAGGCAATTGCATAGACGTCACCCCACATCAGATTTACTCCTTCCCAAACTCCTCCTCCGCAGCCTCCGCCGCCAAAAACGCTATCGCCTCGCTGGTCGGGTATATCTCGCCGGGGCCGGTGTTTCTGTCGGTGCCCCGGGCCGGAGTTTTGGCCGGTGTTCCGAAGCGGCTCCTGGCGCGGTTCCCCTGGCCGGTGAGGCGGGTCTTTGCGGCGGCCTGGTCTTCCAGGGCGAGTTGGGCGGCGGCGCGGACTGCCCGGGCGGCGGTTTCGCTGATGTTGCAGCGGTCCGACAGGTCTTGCGGGGAGGCGGCGGCGATGGCGGGCAGGGTGACGTAGGCCTTCATGATCGCTGCGGCCCGCTTGGGGCCTATGCCTTCAACCGATTCCAGGGCGGGGAAGAGCAGGTCCTTGGAACGGAGTTTCTGGTTCAGGGTGGTGGCGAAACGGTGGGTTTCGTCACGGACGTGCTGGAGTATTTTTAGCGCTTCGGAACGTTTGGAGAGACGGATAGGGTTGCGGGCGTTGGGGAGCCAGAGTTCCTCGTCCCGTTTGGCCAGGCCCACAATATCGGTGTGCATACCTAACTCGTCCAGGACGCCCTTGGCGGCGTTCACCTGGCCTATGCCGCCGTCGATGAGGATCAGGTCCGGGAGTTCCGCGCCTTCCCGGATGAGCCGGGAGTAGCGGCGCTGTACCGCTTCCCGCATGGAGGCAAAATCGTCCACCACCCCAACCACGGAACGGAGCTTGAAGTAACGGTAGTTTTTCTTGTCCGGAATGCCGTTCTTGAACGAGATGAGTGACGCCACGGGGTGTTTGCCGTCCAGTTGGGCTATATCGAAACCTTCAATACGCTCGGGTCTGCCGCCGAGGTCCAATGCCTGGGCTAGTTCGTCCAGGGCAGGGCCTACGCCCCGTTCCTTGAGTCGCTGCCGGAGATCCTCCAGGGCATTTTGCCGGGCCATGGCAAGAACCGCCTGGAGCCGTTTTTCAAGGGGGACCAGCAATTCCGGCTCGTACCCGAACTGTTCCTTAAACCACCGTTTTAAAAAGGGGAAGTCCGGGCTTGGGGTTTCGGTTTCAAGGCCAATGAATATCCGGGGCGGGGGAGGGCGGTCCGGGGTGTAGTAGGCGGCGACGAAGGTTTCCAGGGATTCTGTTTCCTCTGCGGCGGAACGGGTGCGGTAGAGTTCCCGGCCGGTCATTTTGCCTCCCCGCATGGAAAAGACCGACCAGGTGGTGAGGATGCTTTCACCGGCCCAGGCGATATAGTCCCGGCTTTCATTGTCAAAGTCCACCATGGAGGGGCTTTCCCGGAGATCCCTGATAGCGGTAATGGCGTTACGGATCTGGGCAGCCCGCTCAAAGAGTAGTTGGGATGCAGCCTCGTGCATACGCTCGGTGAGTTCCACAATCAGGGAATCGGTTTCGCCGGTGTTTTCAAGAGAATTCCCTGCCGAGAGGATCTTTTGTATCCGGTCTATGTGAAGGTGGTATTCCCCTTCGGTGATTTTGCCGCAGCAGGGACCGGCGCAGCGGCCAATGTGGAAGTACATACAGGGCGCGTCCCGCTTTCGCAGGGTGCGGCATTTCCGCAGGGGGAAAAGTTTGTCGATCAGCTCAAGGAGGGTGTCCACCGCCTGGACATTGGGAAAGGGGCCGAAGTACCGGGAACCATCCTCGATGATGTGGCGGGTCTTGAAGATACGGGGGAAGGGCCCGGCGGTGATGCGGATCACCGGGTAGGTTTTGCCGTCCTTCAGGTTGATATTGTACTTTGGGGTGTGCTGCTTGATCAGGGTGTTTTCCAGGAGCAGCGCTTCGTACTCGTTGGCCACGATGATGGTTTCTATGCTCCGGGCATGGCGGATCAGGGTTTGGGTCTTTACATCCTTTTGTCCGGAGAAATAGGACCCCAGGCGGTTTCGTAATACCTTGGCTTTTCCTACGTAAATGATATGGCTATCCTCATCCCGCATGATATAGACCCCCGGTTCCTGGGGGGCATCGTGGGCAAAGGCTTTTAGGAGGGCAAAATTTTCGGAAAACCTTTCATGATCCATGGTATATACCGATATTAAAAGGGGAATTTATGAGAAAAGCAACAGTTGTAATCGTTATAAGCGCTATTTTTTTGCATATTGCGGGGGCCGTTTACGGAATCGGGGAAAGTACCCTGGTGCTGGGGGCGTCGTCGTCCTGGAATGCGGTGGATAAACGGACGGGGATCGCCGAGGTTTCCGCCATTCGGGCAAATCCCGTACTGACCCTCTCCTCAGCCCGGCCTGGGGACGATCCTTACCTGGATATGGCCCTGTCATTTGATGAGGGGAGGCCGGAGCTGTTTACCGATAAGACCGGCCATTACCGGGTGAGCGCTTCTCCGGCCCTGAGCGGGGTAAATTACCGCTGGTCACGGGCGGGAACCGGGGCGGCCCTTTTCTCCGGCGATTCTCCCCGGCAAGCCCTGGAAGAAATGGAAGGGCCCCTGGTTATCAGCCCCCGTTCACCGGAGGCGCTGCTCTATTCGGGTCAGCATTTTAAGGATTTCAGCATAGAGTTCTGGCTTTATCCCCTCAATATGGAAAACGGCGAACAACTGCTCTCCTGGAGCGCAACCCGGCAGACCAGACAGGGGGAAAAGACCTTTCAGCGTATACAGTGTATTGCGGCGAGGAACCGGCTCAACTGGTCCTTTCTGGATTTTTTTAGTTCCCCCGATGACGGCAAACAGATGACCCTTAGCCTGAGCGGTTCCCCGGTGCTTCCCCGTACCTGGAGCCATCACCTTATCCGGTTTGATTCTGATACGGGACTCCTGGAATACCTGGTGGACGGGCGTCTGGAAGGGGTGGTTTATGCAACTACCACCGGCAGGGAAGGGGGCGAAGTCTACGCTCCCATGGCGGGTGACGGGGGAACCATGGTCCTGGGCGGACGGTTTGCCGGGCTTATGGACGAATTCCGGGTCTACAGCCGGTATAACGAAACTCCCCTGCTATCCAAGTATCCCCTCCAGGGCGGGCGTATAGAAACGAAACCCCTGGATTTGGGCGAACGGAACAGCCAGGTTTTGAAGGTGGAAGCCCTGGGGGGTAATTTCTCTCCCGGCGGCCGGAATCCCAAGGCCGGGGGTATCATGCAGAATGAATATGTCGGTTCCGGAAGGTTCCGCTTTGCCAATAATTCTATGGTACAGTTTTTTATCCGGGCGGCGGATACCCCCTACCAATGGGCTGATGCGGGATGGCAGCCCTTTGAGCCGGGAACGAATTTTACCGGGGATATACGGGGCCGGTATGTCCAGTTGGCGGCGGCCTTCTACCCCAGCGGTGACGGGGAGGCCGCGCCCTACCTGGACGAGATCCGGGTGGTGTACCAGCGGGACGATCCGCCCATGCCTCCTTCCATGGTGACCGCTTTGGCAAGGGACGGCGCGGTGGACATTTCCTGGAGGGCCAGTCCTGACTCGGATGTAAGCGGATATCTGGTGTATTTCGGCACGGCAACCGGGGAATATTTTGGAGAAAGCGCTATACTGGGAGTATCGCCAATAAATGTTGGGAAGAGAACTTCCGTCCGAATTGACGGTCTAAAAAACGGCGTACTGTACTATTTCGCCGTGGCAGTCTATGATCGGTCGAACCCTGCCAATGCAGGGGTGTTTTCCCGGGAAGTATCGGCCCGCCCCTTAAGGATGGTTGAATGAGCGCGCAGGATGTACAGGATTTAACAAAGCGAGCCCGAATGTTTCTCCGGGACGGAAAATTCACGGACGCTGTGGATAATTTACGGGCCGCCCTTGAGATTGACGCTGAATACACGGCGGCCCATAACCTTTTGGGGATAGCCCAGAGCAGGCTCGGGAACGGGAAGAAGGCTCTCGCCGCTTTCCGTAAGGGAAAAAACCTGGACAAGGAAAACCCGGTTCTGCACTTTAATCTTGCCATTGCCTTGGAAATCATGGAACAGCCGGACAAGGCGGTGCCCCGGTACCGGGCGGCGTTTCGCCTCCACCCGGGTTGGCTTGAAGCCATGAATGCCCTGGGGCTGGTTCTGTTTAAGCAGGAGGACTATGCCGCCGCCAACCGGACCTTCTCCAAGGTTTTGAAATTCGATCCCGCCAATACCGAAGCGTTGAATAACAAAGGTGTGGTCCTGGCGGATCAGGGCCGCCATAAGGACGCCATCAAAAAGTACCGCGCTGCGCTTGAGATAGACAGCAAGTATGTCAATGCCGCGTTGAACCTGTCCCGCGCCCTGGAAGATTTGGGCAACTTTGCCGAGTCCCTGGAAGAGCTGGAACGTCTGGCGGATCTTTTCCCAACGAACTGGGAAGTCAGAACCCGTCTGGCGGCGCTCTACCAAAAACTGGAACGCCACGATGAAGCCCTGGACCAGGCCCGGGCGATTCTGGAGAAGGACCCTGACAATATCCATGCCCTGCGGATTGAAGGGGCGATCCAGGGCATACAGGGCAACGATGAAGAAGCGAAGAATATTTTTGAAAAAATAACAACCATGAATCCCACCGAGGCGGGTACCGAGAATTACGACCGCTTTACGACCGAGCCCCCCGAGTCCCGGTACTGGCTGGACCTTGTCCCGCCCCCAGCTGCCACCGAGGCGCCTCCTGCGGCGAAAGCTAAGTCCACCCATCCCGGCGCCATAGCCCTGGCAAAAGCCCGGGCGGCTAAAGCTGCAGCTGAAGGAGGAGCTCCGGTTCCCGAACCGATATCCGAGTCGGTGCCCACAGTGGAAGTGCCGGCTCCGACTCCTGCTCCCGAACCGGTCTCCGAACCGGAGCCCGCAGCGGAAGCGCCGGTCCCGGCTCCTGAACCGGTCTCCGAACCGGAGCCCGCAGCGGAAGCGCCGGTCCTTTCTGCTCCTGAACCGGTATCCGAACCGGAGCCCGTAGCGGAAGCGCCGGCCCCGGCGCCTGAACCGGATACCGCAGAGGCGGGTGATTTACTCGGTTTGATGCGGTACCTGATGACCCTGACTGAAGCCCTGCCGGATTCGGATCAGGATAATTTTTTACATAGCGACGCCCATATGGAAATGAAGTTCATCATTGATACTTTGGAAAATCCAAATGGATGAAGCCTTAAACCGGAAACTCGATGACTATATAAAGAATATGCCCAGCCTTTCTATCACCCTGTCCAAGGTGTTGGAGATCTGCAATAATCCCCAGACGAGTCCTGCGGATCTTAATCATGTAATCTCCCTGGACCCCGTTCTGGTGGGCCGGGTGCTCAAGCTCATCAATTCAGCTTACTACGGTCTGGAACAGCATGTTACGAGCCTGGTCCGGGCTATCATCATGCTGGGGATCAACACCGTAAAAAATCTCGCCCTATCCTCGGCAGTCACGGGGCAATTCAACCCAAAGGAAGCTCAGGGGTTTGATTGTGAGGGATACTGGCGGCATTCCCTCTGCGTGGGAGTGGCGGCGAAGCTCATTGCCAGGAAAAGGGGCGTCGATCCCAGGCTGCTGGAAGAGTATTTTACCGCAGGTCTGCTCCACGATATAGGGAAGATACCCCTGAACGGGGTGCTGCCCGGGGACTATCTGCTCGCCATCAAGGATGCGGATTTGAAAGGGCTTTCCCTGTTTCGGACGGAAACTGAAAACCTGGGGACCAACCATAACGAGGTGGGAGAAAGGGTGCTAAAGTTCTGGCGCATTGAGGGCGCCCTGAGGGATGCGGTGATCCATCATCATAATTGTGCCGAATACGAGGGGGATCATAAGGATCTGCTCTACAGTGTTGCTGCGGCTAATCATTTTGCATCGTTTATGAAGATAGGCTTTTCCGGAGACTGCCATCCTGAAAAGGTTGACGCTGTGGTCTGGGAAACTCTTGGGCTAAACTGGGAAACGCTTGAAAATATTAAACCCATTGTTGATAACGAAATAGAAAAAGCCCAGATTTTTCTTAAACTATGAGGGTACAGCTATGTTAAGTGTTCGTGTTTGGGGCAGCCGGGGTTCTATCCCCTGTCCGGGAGCTTCCACGGTTGAGTTCGGTGGTAATACCGCCTGTCTGGAAATCCGGGCGGACGAAAAGCTGTCTATCGTAGATATGGGGACGGGGATACGGACCCTGGGAGAATGGCTCCTGGATAAGGATTGTAAAAAAGGTCCCATCGATACGGATATTTTTGTTACCCACACCCATTGGGATCATATCATGGGGTTTCCCTTGTTTGCCCCCCTCTTTATGCCAACAACAAAACTGCGTATCCGCGGACCTGTCTCTTACGAAGATGATACCATGGAATCTATCATCGGAACGCAGCTTTCCTACCGGTACTGGCCGGTACGGTTAAGCGATCTGGCCGCTCACCTGGAATACGATCAGATTAAAGAAACTATCCTGGATCTGGGGGACGGCCTGCGGGTAAGTACCAAGTACCTGAACCATCCCGTACTCTGTCTGGGCTATCGTTTTGAATACCAGGGTAAGTCCATCGTCACCGCCTATGACACCGAACCCTTCCGGAACCTTTTCCCCACCAATCCCCAGGATCCCCACTATGACGAGGATGCTGCCAGGGAGGGTGAACTGGCGGCCAGGGAAGAAAACGAAAAGGTCATCAACTTTTTCCGGAACGCCGATGTGCTCATCCATGACAGTCAGTATACTTCCAGCGAATACGAGGCGGACAAAATAGGATGGGGTCATTCCACCTACGAATACGCCATCGCGGCTGCCCGAAAGGCGGGGGTGAAAAAGCTGGTTCTTTTTCATCACGATCCTCACCGCACGGATAAGCAGCTTGCGGCCTTTGAAACGGAATTCCGGGAAATGGTCACGGGAAAAACCGGTATGGAGATCCTCATGGCCCGGGAAGGGCTCATCGTAGAAGCCTAGAAGAACAGATCTACAGTTTTTTCAGATCCTCCCGGTTTTTAGCGCCGGTTTTATCGTAGATCCGGCTGATGTAGTTTTCCACGGTGCCCCGGTGGATAGAGAGTGTTTTGGCTATGCCGCGGTTATCCATACCGTTTTGGACAAGCGAAAATATTTCCCGTTCCCGTTTGGTAAGGCCAATCAAAATATCCGGAACGGCAAAAATTTTTTGTGTCAGGTTCTGATCAATGTAGCGTTTCCCCAGTAGTACCGATTCGATGGCTCTGGCGAATTCGGCGTCACTGTCGGTCTTGCATACATAACCCAGGGCGCCCCTTGTCATTGCTTCCCGTATAAGGGTGTAACCCTGGTAAACCGAATAGACAAGGATGGCAGGTTTACTGTTTTCTCCTGCAGTGTAGGGGTATTTTTCTTTTAGCCAGGGGATGAGATCCAGGCCAAAATCTTTCCGGAGGCTGATGTCCAGAAGTACCAGGTCAGGCGGCTCAGGATAGCTGTCAAAGAGGGCATGGGCTTCGTCCAGGGAAGCAGCTTCCCCAACTACCTTCCATTGGCCGGTATTGGTGATCCACTCCGAGATCCCTTTCCGCATCATTTCGTGATCTTCGATCAATACAATAGTATTCATTGGCGGTGTACATCAGGCAAATTGCTGAGCCGGAAGGTATTTGGCCTGGGGGCGATATATTCCGTCTGTTCCGCCGTATCGTTTTGTTCCGTAGTTTCGCTCCGGGGTTCGTAGAAGGAGAGCCGTGCCAGGGGATTGATCTTTATGAGCGAATCCGCCGCAGCATTGATGGCGATGCGGTGCTGCTCCTCCGGGGAAAAGGCCCGGCAGCTGGGACAGGAACACCAGCGGGTTTCTTTTGTCAGATCGGGCCAGAGGTGGAAGATGGTAACCCCGGTCCTGGAAAACAAACGGACGGCATTTTTCTGTACCAAAGCAATGACGCCGGGATTGGTAATGCAGAAAAGCCCCTCTTTTTTTCGCCGTCCCTCCTCCATACGGAAGAGTTCCCGCTTGAAGAAAAAAAGTTTCCTGCTTACCAATGATGAAAGTTCCCGGCTAAGCTCGATATCCAGGGCGTATTGGGCCGCCAGATCGAAGAGGGATCGCTCTTTGGATATGCGGAATTTCCGTACAGGAACAACCAGCGCATCAAAACAATTACGGGCGGCCCAGATAAGGACCGCTTCCCGGTTTTTTCGCCGGGTTAAGAGGAACCGTTTCCGCAAACCAGGGTCCCCTATATCAGTCCGGGTGGCCGAAGTTTCCGCCAGGGGATAGTTTGGTATCCCGGGTTTTGCCTGTGGAATTTCTTCCCCCCCCGGTTCGGGCCAGCGGACCCCCAGGGCACCGAGGAAATTGAAGAGCCCGTTACAGAGGCCGCGGGGAGAATTGCCGTAGATTTCGATACGGGTTGTACCGGCCCGCCAGGAAAAACCATTTTTGCTTACCGGATCGGACTCAACCGTGGAACAGTTCAGTAAAATTTGGGGAACCTCATTACCCGGTTCAGGCTGGGAATCGTCGATAATCCCGGGGGAGGGCAGGCTAAGCCCTGCCTGACGGCGGAGCAGGTCTATTATCCGGGACAATTCTTCCGCCCCCCGCTTTGCGGGGCCTATGTTAGCGGGGATCAGGATTAGCCAAGGCTTGGAAACATCAAAATCTGTCATAATTAGAGAGTATATTCGTTTTTCATTGTATTTACAAATAGGGTAAGTCCCTGTTAGACTAAATCAGGAGTGGGACGCTATGTTTGGAAAGAAAACTACCGATCCGGATGAGTTCTGGAAAAAGTATGAAACGGCGTTAGGGGAAACGGTCCATTCCTATGCCATGGGGCAATACCTTTCCGGCTGGCCGGAGTACGATTACCCGCTTTGGGGCCTTCTGATAGCCACCTCAGGGGGGTTCCGGTTTCACCACTTTCCCCACGAAGGCTGGCTGCAGATCCTTTCCCGGGCTTCCTCCGGGGGCGATCCTCCCAAAGAAAAGACCATCTTCATCCCTCAGGACCGTATCCTTCGAGCGGAACTGCGTATAGAAAAATCCCTGCTAAAGCGGTTTATTTTTGCCCGAGGCCCCCTTTTTGTCCTCCGCTATACGGATAGTACCGATACCGAAGCAGAATTTGTCGCCGAAGCGGACCGAAAGGCGTCCGAGGTTGTTGAAAAGCTGAACAATGTCTCTGCCTCAATATAAGTCTGCTAAAAAACGTAAAATCCGGTAAAATTCCGACCTCCGCCGGTGTTGCATAGTTGAGGTTAATTTGGACATTGATATCACCGCATATTACGAAAAATACGCTCCCATGGTTATCAGGCGCTGCCGGCGTATGCTGGGCAATGAGGAAGACGCCCTGGACGCGGCCCAGGATGTGTTTGTCGCCCTGCTGGGGGCGGCGGAAAAACTCCGGGGGCTGTATCCGTCAAGCTTTCTCTATACGGTGGCTACCAATGTCTGTCTCAACCGGATCAGGCAGAAGAAGCGGCGGGCCGAAACAGCCCAGGATGCCGGCGAGCTGCCCCTTATCACCATTGACCGGGGGTATGATCGGGTGGAGGCCAATATGATTATGGATACCATTCTGCTTCCGGAATCGGAATCTACCAGGACGATTTGTTTTATGTACCACGCCGATGGTATGACCTTAAAGGAAATCGGGAAAGCTATGGGTATTTCCGTTGCGGGTGTGTGGAAGCGGCTCAGGGCCTTTAAGTCCCGGGCCAAAATTGCCTATGAAGGAGAAAAGCGATGATCCGTAAACAGAAACACATTTCATCATTGCTGCTCGAAAGATATATAGCCGGTGATATCAGTCCAAAGGAAAAGCAATCCCTCGAAATGGCTATGGCCGCCGACGAGGGGATGGCGGCGACCGTCAGGGAACTGCGCCGGTCGGATAAAGAAATCGTAAACCGGTATCCCCCTGAGCTGATGCTTAAGCGGATCCTGGAACGGGCCGCCGGCAGCGAAGCTTCCCGCACTAACCCAAAGCGGGTCAGGGCCTTTCCGGTTATGGCCCCCGTCATAGCCGCCGCTGCGGGTATCGCCGCAGTTGTTGTTTTTATAATTTTCCCCCTTCTGAATACCCCCCGTACCGGGACGCCCCTCAGCGACCGGATCAAAGGGAATAGCGACGCACCGGCCGTAACAGAGCTGCGAGCCTACCTTAAAACAAACCCTCAGGCGGCGCTGGAGGATCAGGCGTTAATCAGCGCAGGAAATACTATCCAGCTTGTTTATACCGTGGGAACAGAACTTTCCGGGGACCGGTATGGGGTTATTTTTTCTATAGATGGGCGCGGCGCAGTATCCCTGCATTATCCCTATACACCCGCCGGAACCACCCGGCTTTCGGCGGGAAAGCAGATCGCCCTGGAAGAATCCTATACCCTGGATGATGCCCCGGATTATGAGATGTTCTTTTTTGTTATCGCCGGTACTCCCATTGATACAGTAACAATTCTACGTACCGCGGAAAGGCTGAACTTTGAATACGGAACCGATCCTGAACGGGCGGCGGAACTTTTTAAACCCTACGAAGTGAAAAGTTTAATCCTGCGAAAAGCGGAGACTAAAAAATAAATATGAAACAATGGAGAAATTCTATGATTAGTACGAAAAAAATATTTGGCGCCATAGTTTTGTGTTTTACGATAAGTAGCGCTGTCTTTGGCGCCGATGAGGATGTGACCAGACGCCTGGGAATGTTTATCGGATCCAATAATGGCGGATCGGAAAGGACCACGCTCCGGTATGCGGTAAGCGATGCCCGGGTGGTTTCCAGGGTATTTTCCGATATGGGAGGGATTAATCCGAATGATAATATGCTTCTGGTGGAGCCCAGCATTGGGGAAATAAATAAGCGCCTCGACTTTCTCCGGGAACAGGTTCTCCGTTTCAAGCAAAATTATAAGCGGACAGAGATAGTGTTTTATTATTCCGGCCATTCGGATGAGGAGGGGCTGCTCCTTAACCGGGAACGCTACGCCTATAGGGCGCTCCGGGAACGGATCAATGCAATACCGTCGGATGTGCGGATCGTCATTCTGGATTCCTGTTCTTCAGGGGCCTTCACCCGGACTAAGGGGGGTGTCAAGACGAAACCCTTCCTGATGGACAACGCCAGTTCCGCCGAGGGCTACGCCTTTCTTAGTTCCAGTTCCGCCTCCGAGGATTCCCAGGAATCGGATCGTATCGCCAGTTCCTATTTTACCCACAGTTTAGTTGCGGGTCTCCGCGGGGCGGCGGATATGGTCGGCGACGGCCGGGTAACCCTCAACGAGGCCTATCGTTTTGCCTATACCGAAACCCTGGCAAAGACCGAGACGTCAATCTACGGGACCCAGCATCCCAGCTATGATATACAGGTAAACGGTACCGGAGATTTGGTGCTTACCGATGTCAAGGAAACTTCCGCCGGCATGGTGGTTGACGAAGCTGTTTCCGGCCGCCTTTCAATTCGGGATAGTTCGGATTACCTCATCGCCGAGATAACCAAAACCGCAGGCAGACCGATGGAGCTGGGGCTTGAACCCGGTTTGTACCGGATTACCCTGCAGCAGGGGAATAGCTTTTTTACCCTGGAATTACGCCTGGAACAGGATCGCCGTACACCCGTCCGCCAAAACGATTTTACCCCTATCGCCGCATCCAGGGATCGCGGCCGGACCCGTGGTAACGGTACTGATGATGCTGAGTCCTTCCATGAGCCATTCAGCCTTCAGTTTGTGCCCTCCCTGGGCATTCCCGTCGGCGGCCCGGCAGACAGTAATACTGTGCTTATCGGTATCCTTGGCGCCTATGGGAAAAATCTGCATGGGACAGGTTTAGGTACCCTATTGATAGTCAACAGCGGAAAGGTAGATGGCGTCCAAATGGCGGGCCTCTTTACCTATGCCGGCAAGGATATGGCGGGTGTCCAGGCGGCGGCCCTTTTTAACTATACGGGCGGGGATAGGGATGGCGTTCAGGCTGCGGGTGTCTTTAACTATGCAGCAGGGAATCTGGTGGGTGTCCAAACGGCGGGCCTCTTTAACTATACCGGAGGGGATAGGGGGGGTGTCCAGGTTGCAGGCTTCTTGAATTATACCAGCGGGGATATGACGGGCGCCCAGATAAGCCTGCTCAATAGTACCCGTGGGAACACCGTTGGCGCCCAGATAGGAGTAGTTAACCGCGGCGGAGATGGCGCCGGCGCTCAGATAGGGCTGGTCAATGTTTCGGATAACGAAAATGTTGTTCCCATCGGGCTGGTCAACGTGGTAAAAAACGGCATGATACACCCGCAAGTTTTTTATGATGACATGGGCTTCACTAACCTCGGCTTTAAGAGCGGATCAAAACACTTCTATTCAGTTGTAAACCTGGGGGTACAAAAAGCAGGGATCACCAGGACTACCCCGATGGAGGGGACCGGTGAAGCCGGTTTAGCATATCGCGGCAGTTTCGGTTTCGGCTATGAATTTTCCTGGAAGTACGGCTTTTTCGACATTGACATACTATCCGGCGGCATGGTTGATCTGGATGATCCGGACTCTTCATGGTCCGTGAATACCTCCATTTCCCAGGTCCGTCTGACCGCCGGATTCAAAGCCCTTAAGCATCTGGGGGTATTCGCGGGACTTTCCTACGATTATGCTCACTTAGCCGACAATGATCCCAAACCGGGTACAAGCCTTGGCGATTTTGTATACGGCTGGAGTAATGATCATAATGTACACAAGCTGGGGTTTTTCGCAGGAATACAGTTCTGAGCCCAACACCTGAAAAGAATATGCCCTTTAACTTTGTTTGGGATCCTGGCGGCTGCAAAAAATATCAGGAACCCCCAGAGGGTCCCCCTGATATTTTTTATACCGCCACCCCCGATAACATAATGAGGGCATATTCTTTTCAGCCTGCCCGCAGGACTGAGCGGTAGGATCGCGGAGCTAAGTTGCTTTTATACTCTTATTCTATCTTAAAATCTTCTGAACTAAAGTTGCTATAATACCGTCCATTTTCTGCCGTGAATTTTATTATTATAAAATCTCCTCCGTCAATTCCTCCTGTATAATATTTTGTATATTCGTCTTTCCAAATTTCCTTTTTTATTTTTATATTATCCAATACTTCCATTGTTCCTTTTAACATTACGCCCCTAAAAAATCGTTTGTCGTAAAAATATATACAAGCCTTTGAGTTATTTTTATATTGTTTTATTCTCATTGACGGTGAATTGGTATGCCAATAAAATGTTTTTATGCCTTCCCGTTTAACCGGCGGCAACATTGCCTTTGTATTGGGAAAACCATTTTCATCTATGGAACTTATAAAACTAATGCCTTGTTTTTCTATTAAATTACCAATCGTTTCTACCGGATTTTTCATCATTTCAAAATTACCCCTATTACACTTGCGTATTGTTCACTTTTTAAGGCATACGGTATACCGGTAGTCATTTACAATAATCATTACCATTCAAGTCGCAGCCCAAGCCTTGCTCCCATAAATATTTGATTTTCTTCATTTATTTCTTTCCCTATAATTTTGAAAAATGGGGATTCAATTCCATCATTACTATATATCCATGTAATAGATGGTCCTGCAACAATACTTAAATGAGATGCTATTTTATAACCAAAATAGGGTATTAAACTAACATTTGCATTGGTACTTCCATTAATTGTATTCATTGCTACCAATTCAGGATTAAAAAATAATGAATTGTTTATACGAATGATCGATCCTACCCCCAATCCATAATGAGCGGCGGACGAGAAATCTTCTTTCAATGGGTTATAGCCAAAATGCAAGGAGGTATATAATTTCTCAACACCAAGTTTCAATGATACAGTAATCGGACTAATCTCAGAAACGCCGTATTCCAATGCTTTATAACCGCCTTTCTTAATGTACGATATAAATCCGAAGGGAATACCGTCATCTATTTCATCAGCATAATTTATAAATCCAAGCTGAAACCCATGTAATTGTTTAGTAAGATTTACAAATGAAATCTGCGCCCCTTCAGTTCTATGAACAGAAGTATTTACAAAACCAAGCTGCAATCCTTTCATTATTTCGCCGCCCGTTGTATTAACAAAACCAATTTGCGACCCTATTAATGATTGTGCATTTGTGTTGATAAATCCAAGCTGTGTGCCATTTGTTCCTCCGCCGGTTGTATTAACAAAACTCATTTGTAGTCCGTTAAAGTTCTTTTGATTCAAATTAATAAAACCAATTTGCGGACTATTATGGCTTCCGTCTGCTATATTAACAAAACCAATTAACGGAAAATTGAACCCATCGGGAACAATATTTAAAAAGAAACTATATATGACATAGCTTCTATTTTCTTTGTCATCTCCATTTTTATCCTCCTCCTCTGCGGAACATATATTCATTCCTATTGTAAAAATGAATAATATCAAGATAATTTTCTTCATTATTTTCTCCTTGCTTATATAACACCTTCGGGATACATTTTTTTACCATTATTCAGCAGATTTTATTTATATTTTAATTTGTGTCAATGTTTTTAATTATCTTCGGGGCCCCGAAGCGTATACGGCTTTGTTGACGAAGTTTTTTGGTGCATTACACAATAATTTATTTTTAGCAAATCTTTTATTTTTATTCTCTTACAAATATTATGACAGAAATTATTAATGCAATTGATAATAATATTAATGGAAATATTCGTCTTTTTATTTCAACATTGATATTATTTTGGGGGAAAATTATATTCCTCTCAGTATTTACCATAAATACTGTGTTCCCTTTAGGATAGTCCTTATATATATTTGTCAAAAAAGGAATTCCGTCAGATATATATATCTTTTCGTTATAGTTTTGCCCATTGTATGTATATGAAAAAACCAACCAATCTGTAGAAGATTTTCCAGTTGATTTATGTTCGATTCGTTCAATGCTTCCTAAAGCCAATATATGGGAATTCTTTAGAATTATTAATTCATATAAATTATAAAATGAATATATGGCAAAGCCGCCATATAAAATTGAAGCAAATAATATCCAAAATAATTTCCTTCTTTTCATTTTATTCTTCCTTTAATGTTTTATATAATATACGGTAATCGTATCATTATTTCTTTGGTTTGCCGATCTTTTTCTCTGCTGTTATGCGAAGTTTAGACATGCGCCCCGTCAGGATCATTATTGCCGATTAAATCTATTACTAAAATCATTTTCCCAATAATCATATATTGTATGTAAATATTTATTATGCATTTTACTATCATTTGACTGTATTTCTGTAATCTTATTGTAAATATTTCCAATGCTTGGATATTGTTCAAAGACTTCACCCCATGTTGTTGTAGGATTATTAATTATCAATGCCATAAATTGTAACATATATTTTCTAAATGTTGACAAAACGATATAATCTGCAAAATAATTGAATTGATTTGATGGATCATCGTTTTCATATTTTTTAATATTATTATTTCCTCTGTCAATAATATCTCTTAACAATTCTTCTTTTTTGTTGTTATTGTTTCTATATGCTTCTTCCATTCTGTTAAAATAAAAGAATGTCACCATGCTTTCTCTTTCATTTATTATCGAAATTGAATCAAGGTTATTATCGTTAAAACTATTTAGTAAATAATTTTCAAAATTACTTAATTCATACGTTCCATATAAATAATATTTTATAAACTCTGCTTCAATATGTAATGCATCTAATTCATACCAATACTTTTCTTTTTCATTATCCATTGCAGAAAGAAAATCATTTTTATTATTCATATAGTCATGCAAATGTTTAAATTCATGCATTAATACTGAGTAATGTATGGTACTATTCTCGGTGAACGTATCTAAAAAATATTTTCCAAAAAAAAGACTGATTTCCTCAGTATCATGATAATATCTAAATACCATACCATTTAATATTTTATCTAAATCAGTATCAATTTTAAAAGTGACAAGATTATTTTTTAATGCATTTTCTGCCACATTGTAAGTGTTTATTACGTTTCCGGTTATATTATTTTTCATTATAGTGTTCTTAATGTTTATTAACAAGTTATTTATTTTATTTGAATAGTCAGATATGTTTATATCAGTTTCCTCGGCATAATTTATATTAGCGAGATTGACGAAAATAATCAAAAATATAATTTTATGCATTTTCATTAATTATTCCTCTTTAGAAAAGGTTGTCATTAATATGGATTATTGTCAAGTGGTTTATATATTTTCATGTCCAAATTGCACATAACTTTTTTTTATACGCAATATACTTAAACCTCCATCACTGCTATATAAACGAATATATATCTCTTTTTTTGGAATAAATATCACCCTTCGATTTGTTGAGGTATGCAGAAATACTATTTAGTACATCCGTGAGTGCTTCTATGCTTTTCGCCTCCTGGGTTTTCTGCAAGCGCTTTCATAATAATATGATACCGGCACAGTCCGTACAGTTTCCGGGATGATAGTACTCCCTGCGAATATCCGTATAGTACGATCTTCAGTAGTATTCGCAGTCTATATGCCAGCACGCCCTTTTCGTCGTTGTTGTACCCCTCATCGAATCTCGTAAAGTCCGCTTCGTTATCGATAAACCGGCTCATGGTCCATTCAAACGTCCCCGGTAGTATTTGTTCCCCTGGGTTTATTGCCAGAAATAGCTCTTGCTCTTTATCTGTTTGCTTATAATTTGCTATAGTATTTGTATCGTATCATCATTTCTTTGGTTTGCCGATCTTTTTCTCTGTCGTTATGCGAAATCTCATTAAAAGTGCACCTTGGTTATGTGAAGTTTGTCCGATTTTACATCCCCGAATCATAATCAATGCTTATACTATATGGTGCCCACCCTTGTATTCCATCCCCAGTTTCAAAATAAACCCATTGACAATTGTTAATTTTATAAGCAGTTATTTTTATTGGATTAAGTTTTTTTTCTTTGTTAACTTGACAAATAATTTCACTATTAAATCTTGGTTCTGACCAAATATTTATAAAATCAAGTCCATATGCGACCATTATAACTTGATCAGAAATATCAATTTCTTCTTCTATACCTTGTTCAACAAAATAATTATGAATCCTCCTGTTATTATCCCATACAGGTAAATAGGTTAATATATTACCGCCTAATCCATATTCACTTCCACTATCTCTTGATCTGGGCTGCGACTCTTTCCAATTTATCTTATTTTCAATAAAGAATTGAATTACTGTATAATTTCCTTTAATTGTAGCCTGTATAATTGGAGGATTAGTGTACATGCCCCAGTCATTACGGTTTCCTACCAGAAACAGATTGGGCATCTTATTATTAATTTGAGAGAAAAAATAAATAGTTTCTTTTTCCATAAAACTATTTTCTATAATAACCATTATTGGATTGATTATATTTGGCCTGGATGGAGATGAAGAATATTGATTTTCACCATGCTCATATAATTGATATATTTCACGATCTAAAGAATCAATAAAACTTTTAAAATCAAGCAATGCCTCGATGTTATTGTTTTCTAAAAAGAAAAGATATATCCCTTTTTGAATATCTTCATTCCAAAAAAGCACATCCTTTATTTCTTTATAATTTAAATTAACCAATTCCTTTATATCTACAATATCGCTTTCAAATTGTTTATCTGTCTCTACTTCTGCATATAAAGATACCTGTTCAAAATTATTGGGGGTATTTTGAATCATTGGCGTACTTTTATGGCAGCCCCATAAAAAAACCAAACACAATACAATTATTTTGTACATATTATCCCCTATTGATTGATATTATAAATTATTTTTTTAATTTGTCAATATATTTATACATTGTTTTCGGACAATGTCGCCTAACGAAGCTATGCTAAAAGAAAGATACGGAATCTGGTATACTTAAGCGGTTCGGTAAAACGACTGCTGGTTGTAGCCGAAACTGGGGCAGAACGATCTGACCTCGTACTAACGAATAACAACCAGTTTCCGTATCGCTTTTTGAGGAATGGTCCGGGAGGGTC
>NZ_JAJQRB010000077.1:0-14636 GCF_046533075.1 Treponema primitia
TCGACCAATTCGCCGCCGTCCTGGGGCTGCCCACCCTGGCAGTCTCCACCCTGAAGACCGCCCAGGCCACCTTCATGGCCGCCTGGAACGAGTACGCCATCCAGGAGAAAAGCCCCTCGGTCAACGCGGGCAAGCAGGACCTGGTGGACGCCCGCAAAGGCGCCATCCGGGACTTCCAGAACCAGCACATCCGCTTCAACAAGGACCAGACCAACGAAATGGCAACCCAAGGGTGCTAGGCGCCAAACGAAGAATTTGAACCACGAGCAAGTTCCGCAGGAACTTGCAGGACTCGAAGGAACACAAAGGGGAAGAGGGGAAGAAAAATATATAATGGCCCCTTCTTTCCCTTGGTGTCTTTTAGGTCCGGCAGCGTGCTGCGTAAGTTGCTTCAGGCACAGTAACCGTGGGGGCTCCGGGCGGATAACCGCCCGGTTCTACCCGGCTGGTCTTTTTTAGTCGAAGTACCGGATATATAAGGAGTACAAGGCTCCTTTAAATTACGAAGGAAAACATGAAAAGCAACAAGCGGATGGATGATACTTCAATAATCCGCAGAATGAACGGCTGGAACGGATTATTTATCATTTTAATAATTTAGACGAAAACTCCCAGGATTTTGTTTTGCAGCATCTGGACCTACTTATTGAATACCGGAAGAAAGAGAGCAATTCGTTAAGAGAAGAAGGCAAGGAAGTTTTTCTCCGTGCCAACTTTGAAACCAAACCAGAAAATGACGAACCTCCGGAACAACCATAAATCACAGCAATGCTGCATTATTTCTGCGCTCAAAATTTTGAAATAATGTATCTATTCCATCTCTTCCACCCGCCCTACCTCCACCGAGACCGCTCCGTTATCCTCGCAAACCCGCCCATACACCAGTAAGGGCGCCTGGTCAAACAGTAGTCGGCTATACCTGTCATACACCTTCGGGAAAATAACCGTCTCATACAACGCGGTCTCATCCTCAAAGGTCAGGAAAGACATAGTAAGCCCGTCCTTAGTCCAAACCTCTTTTTGGGTTACCTGCCACCCGACAAGGCAGACATACCGCCCCAGGTATTCCCCAATATGAACCGCCTTAATACGCCGCGCCGCTAAAACCTTATCCTTCCACAATGCCAAGGGGTGTAGGGTCCGCAGAAACCCCAAAGCCCGATATTCTTCCCACAACTCATTATACCTGGTTTTTTTCTTAACCGGAGCTAATGCAGCCGCCCCGCCGATTCGGTAAACCGGCGTTACCTCAGCGGCAAATAATTCATCCTGTCCCCTTCTGCCCGCCACCGTATGGGCCTTTAATAATTCCCGTGCTTGCAGGGACCGTTCCCGCCCCTCCGCAATCGTATCAAAAACCCCCGCAGGGCAGAGCGCAATAATATCATCACGCCCCAATGTAACCCGCCTTGCAAAATCCCCAAGACTCTTATAATCACCGCCCCGGTCCCGCTCCGTAATAATCAATTCCCCTCCGGAAGTAGACAACCCCTTAATCGCCATAAACCCCACAACCACCGTATTCCCATCCCCGTAATAACGCCGGCAGCTTTTATTGATGTCCGGTCCTTGCACCCGCAGACGCATACGCCGACACTCTGCAATATACGCATGGGGCCGATAGTACCCGCCTTGATTGGAAAGGACCGCCGCCATGAATGCAGCCGGATGATGGACCCGCAAATAAGCCGATTGAAACGACACCATTGCATAACTAGCGGAATGGGGCTTACAAAAACTATACCCGTCAAAAGACAACATCATATCCCATATATTTTGTATCACCTCGTCAGTAACACTGTTTTTCCTACACCCATCAAAAAACTGTTTTTCATAGGCCGCAAGTTTAAGTCCTGCCTTTTTAGCAATCACTTTCCGCAGCTTATCCGCCTCAACTTCATCAAATCCTGCAAGCGCAACCGCAGTCTTACTCACATCCTCTTGGTAACAAAGTATCCCGTAGGTTTCATCCAGGATATACGCCAACCGTGGATGCAGCGGCGCCCATTCCCCGCCCTTGAGCCGCCTGACATACTCGTTGATAAACTTATTCGCCGCAGGACGTATAATGCTGGAATGAATAACAATATGCTCAAAATCCCCCGCCCCGGTTTTTTTCTGTAATTGTCGCATAGCCGGACTTTCAATATAAAACACCCCCATGCTATCCCCACGGGCCAGGGCCGCCACCGTAGGCCCATCCTCAATAGGCCGCCAGGTATCCCGGTCAATGATAATGCCCTGTTCCTCTAAATTAGCCAGAGCGTCCCGGATAACCGCTAAAGAACGATTACCGAGTAAATCAATTTTTACAAACCCTGCGCTTTCCGTTCCGTCTTTCTCCCAACTTAAAAGGGGATATCCCTCTAAAGAATTTTCTATCGGTGCATACCGGTCTATCCGTTCCGGCGTAATCACCAAGCCGCCGCAGTGCATCGATAACCCACGGGGCAGCCCTTCAATCTTTTTCGCAATATCTAATATTTCAAGCCATAACGGATCACTAATGCTGCTTCTGTCATTAAAATGAAATAACTGTTTTTCTATCCGCGAAATTTCAGCGTCCCCAAAACCATACGCCTTTGCCGCTTCCCGAAACGCCGACCGGGGCCTGAACATATTGTGATTGGCAACACGGGCGCAGTGATCCGTTCCAAACCGTTCTATTACTTTTTTGATTAAATCGTCCCGTTCATCCCAGGCAAAGTCCACATCGATATCCGGAGGATCAGGCCGCGCCGGGTTCAGAAACCGTTCAAAATACAAATTGTGCCGTATCGGATCAACATTGGTAATACCCAAACTGTACGATACAATAGACGCCGCTCCCGACCCACGCCCGCAGGTCCGGTTATACCCTCCGGTTCCATTAGCCATCTTGACAATATCATCCATGACAAGAAAATAAGATGCAAATCCCTTACTTTCAATAATCCCCAATTCATACTCAATTCTGCATAGTTCAGCGTCCCCCAATTCCCCATACCGGGCCGCCGCACCATCTATTACCCGTTTGTATAGTTCTTCCCCCGGTACTCGATCCGCGGTGTATCCGGGGAAAATCCAGTTCTCAAATAATTCATTGTAGGTACAAGCGGCGCTCATTTCCTTTGTTCCCTTCACCGCTTCCGGCCAGGATCGTAAGCGCCCCGCCAGCGCCGAATCAGACAAGAGCAAATGGCTGTCTTTTTTAACCGTATCCCCTTCACGTAAATTCCCCACCGTTTTACCCAAGTCCATAGCGCGCAAAGCCCGGTGAACCGGATAATCTGTCTTGTCTAAAAAGAGAGCGGTATCCAGAAAAGCCAGTGGAATACCAAGCCTACGGCTGGGACCTACTATTCCAAGGGAATCGGGGCTTATCGCCGCATACAGGGACTGAGCCCGACCTGCCAGGGCTTCCAAAATAATCTCATCAGAGGAGGCCAACACTAATCCGGTAGAATCTTGCCGCAGTAATGATACCGGCCTATAGTTTTTCGTATCCCGGTTTCTCATCGTCAGCAGTTCGCAGAGCCGGGAATATCCCTGTCTATCCCGGACAAAACAATACACGAGACCCTTCCCCGGAACTGTCAGGCAGGCGCCGATAATAGCCCGTACTCCCATTTCCTTCGCTTTTTCCAGAATAACCGGAAGCCCGTAAAGATTATCCCGATCAGTAAAACTAAGGGTATCAACACCCAGGGCTTTAGCCCCTTCTATAAGTTCCCCCGGCTTCCGTACCCCGTAAAGCAATGAGTAAGCCGAACAAAGCCCCAGCCGTTCACGCATTTTGTCTACCCGGTAAGGCTATAGCGGTCCCCTGGCGTGAAGCTGCATAAACCGCCGCCGTGGTCAATATATTGAAACCAAATTTGTTCCTTACCTTGTCCGCCGTTTCCTGTAGCTTCCGCTGTTTTGTATCTTCCGCTATTTCAAATAAATCAGGTGTCCACCCCAGGGGCCGGAGATCCCCCAGGGTCAGCATGATACTCCGTATCCTAAGCCGCCGTACCACCACTTTTATATAAACCCGTTCCGCCGCCGCCGCAATATCCCTGTCCGTAACACAAAGTCGCCGTTGTTTTTCCTGCCCCTCTACCCGGACCCCATCAGCGTACACGGCGTGCAGCATCACTATCGCAGTTCCCCATTTCTGCCCCCGCATTTCAATACCGCCCGTTTCCGCCAGAAGCATAAGCCCGCCACGGATGGTGTCAAAATCTATAGTATCCTCCGCAAAGTCCAAATGCTTTTCTATCCGCCGCTCCCCCAGAGAAGCAGCTTCCACCGGGCTATCATCGATGCCCCGTGCCGTATCCCGGAGCCGCCGCCCATACTTCCCGAAAAGCGAAATCGCCTCCCCATCAGAAAGGCAAGCCAATTCCCCAATCTCCCGCAGCCCCGTAACCGCCGCAGGGCGTATCCCGACCTGTTCTAACATTTCCCGCAGGATGCGGCTTGCACAATCCGCCGCAGGCCCGAACAGCCGAGCCGTCCCGGTCAGGTCCAAATACAGATTACCAAATTGATCATTCTCATAAACCGGTGCATACACCGAGGCGATCTTTTCTAATTCCTTATTCATGGCCGAATAAGCCGGAGGATCGGGAGCCAATACCGGCAGATCCTTTACCAGCCGTTCCGCCGCCGCAAGCGCCATGCCGGGGCTAATCCCTTCCTGTAGCGCTTCAGGCGATAAGTCCAAAACCAAAGCCCGGCCGCCCGTAGCCCCGGCAATGACAAAGGGCCGCCCCCGGATCGCCGTGTCTTTTTGGGCCGCCACCGCCGCCCGAAACCCGATGATATTAAGATGGCAAACCGCCCGGTTTATGTTCCCCATTGTTCATGTCCTTTCCTCCCATTCCCGATCTTTCCAAAATCGCTATCAGTGTTTGAGCGTTCTGTACCGCCTGCCCTCGTGCGTGGTTATTAAAGTAAACCAGAATTTTATCCGCCTGTACTTCAATCCGCTTTATCCGGTCAATCCAGGCTTCAAGCTCCCTATCGGTATAGAGGTAATCATACCGGGCTACCTCATCAGACCCCCACCAAGCCCCGGTGTTCCGCCCATGGAGCCGGACATACGCAAAGGGCGCCGTAACCACGTCCATAGTAGGGGGGAGTTTCGCTAAATCCGGCATATCCAGGGACACCAGCGCCGCCCCCTGTTTCCGCATCCCCTCAATAACCTTGGCGTGATACCATTCCGCTACCCGGAACTCCACCGCCAGCGGCACACCCTGAAAGCAGGAGAGTACATCCCCCAAGTAGCGCCGGTTCTCAGGGGTGTAATGGAATGAATACGGAAACTGAAATAAAACCGCTTCCAAGCGTCTGGCTTGCAATACCGGCTCTATGGCTTCCCGGTACGTTTCGGCATCCCCCTTCCAAGTAGCAGGGTTAATTTTATGGGTCAATGTTTGATGCGCTTTCATAGCAAAGGTCAGGTCAGACCCCCCATCTACGAGCATTTTTGCCAAATTTGCCGCCTGGGGCATGGAATAGTAGGTGTAGTCCAATTCGACCGTATTAAACCGCTCCGCATACCGGGAGAGATAGTCCTCTTTTTTAGTCCCCAGGGGGTACACCGGGCCCAGCCAGTCGGTATAATAAAATCCGCAGGTTCCTACGAGAATCTTTGCCATATTATTCTACAAACCCTCTTTACAAAATCATTCCGTTTATATATACTATCATAATGTATATAAATTATATACAATCATCGAAAGGCAGTCAATGAGAACCGAAGCGGAAAGATACAAATTTATCCTCGAAAAGTCCGGCCTATCAAAATCGGCCTTTGCCGCAAGCATCGGCATTTCTCGCTCCCATAGTTACCACCTTGAAAGGGGAACCCAAAAGCCTCCCCGTGAAGTGCTGGAACAGCTTGCCGCTCTCTACAATGTGAACCTTAATTGGCTAATTCACGGGAAAGGACCATCCGGTCTTGAAAACGACACCGTAGAGATTAAACTATTGGAACAGGAAGCCGCCGCAGGGCATGGTGTAGATGTACCGGACTACACTGAAAAGCAGTATTTCCAGATACCCCGCTCCCTCATAGGCTCCCATCACCCGGATCGCCTTCTAGCCGTCCATGTGGCCGGAGACAGCATGATAGGGGAACACATAAACGATGGGGATATAGTCATTTTCCACCCCGAAATCAAAGAAGGGAACGGTATCTATGTCGTGTCCATCGGCAATTCCCTTGTGGTCAAGCGGGTAGACTTCAACACCCCGGAAGCCATAATTTTGATCAGCGCAAATCCCTCCTATGAACCACGCCGTTTCTCCGGGATGGAGTTGGGCGACATCAGGGTAGCGGGGCGGGTCGTGGCTTGCTATCATAAGGTATAGATATACTCAAGGTGAAGGGGGATAAGAAATGAGCGTTCGGGTCAAAAATAAGGCAACCGATGAACAGATAGACGCATTAATACAAAAATATTCTACCAATATTTCCCCTTATATAAAAAGACTTACCATATTCAATAAAATCGTAGAAATTTTTCCTCCCCACATAATAAATATGAAACTCTGGAAACTATGAGACAGCAGCATGGAAATAGAAATTATAAGTAGGAGCATATAGAAATGAGAATGGATGATGATTTTCCCATTATTAAATCAGAGCAATTTCCGCATGATATGGGGCCTTGGCTCATGGAAAAATCTGAAAACGCATTAAAAGCTGTTATTGAGCTTCAAAAATTATTGGCAGGGAATATTCCTAATGTAAAACGTTTTGATGGAAACCCCTTAGCACCTTATGATATTCAGAACCTTACTCTAAAAGACGAAGTTAATGAAACACTTCAAGCTGTCCTGTGGGATTTAACAAAAATCTATGCTTTCTCAAATGGGACTGTATGGGATCCATCGGATCGTGATTTGGTATTGGAAAAGCTAGATGAGGGCCTTGAGGAATTACAGGTGAAATATGGTCTTCTGGAAAAAACTAAGAAACAAAAACATAGAGAACAGTATACGATGTTTATCAATAAAATTGAGCAGCTGTTGAACGGTGAAAGGTCTCCTAATCGTACCTTATTACATGAACTTTTTGATAATAATCGGAATATTATTGATAAAAATACCGTGAAGGGTCGTTTCCTTAACAGTATAGAAGATGAATTGGATATGGTTACTAATGGCTTACTGGAATGGCCGGAATTTGTTATCAAAACAAAGGATTATTTGACAAAGTTATAATATTCTTTTTCGAGTTAAAGTCTTAATACTAATGGGAATTGAGGAGGTTTTTAAAAATGGCAGAACAAATAGAATTTTGTGGACAACAGTGGTATCCTGGGAATGATCATGATTCTGGTAATTCTTATATCCAGGTTCTTACTAGCGACCTTTTTGGTGAATTACATATTTCTGATACTGTTTATAATTTTATGAAAAATAGCATTGAATTGCATTATAAGTTTATTTCATTATGCTATGAATCTCACTTAATGGGCCTTAAATGTTCAATAGTTGGAAATAATGAAAAACCTATAAATTGGCGAGACAGCCATTTATACCGATCTTGTACGATAGATCAGTTTCTTAATAACTTTCCAGCAAATATATTGGAAATACAACAAAGGTCTTTACTGTCCTTATATCGAGAATATCCGAATTATGGTCAGCGTATTCACCCATTATATTATTATCATTTTTTTGTGCAGAATGAACAGGAATTAGGATTTATTTTAGAAGCAATGATTTCAAAAAATTGGCTTTCTGGTGAGGTTAAATACAATGGTGATGGTACTCTACGTCTGATATATCCATTTAAAATAACACTAGATGGATTTTCAGAGATTGAAAAGTTTATAAATTCTACTCGTCTGTCAAAGGTATTTATTGCCATGTCATTTAACGAGACTATGAATAAAGCTCGTGATGCAATTAAGCAAGCTATTCAAGATGTTGGCTTCCAGCCGGTAAGAATTGACGAAAAAGAACATATTAATCTTATCACAATGGAAATACAATATGAAATACGAAATAGCGGCCTTGTAATTGCGGATGCTACGGGTCAAAATCAAGGCGCTTATTTTGAAGCCGGTTATGCGATTGGCCTTAATATCCCGGTCATCTGGTGTTGTCGAAAAGACGAAGAAAAAAAACTACATTTTGATATTCGTCAATATAACAATATTCTATGGACGGATGAAAATGATTTGTATGAGCGACTTAAAAAAGGATTGTGGCAATTGCCAACCCTAATAAACTGCCATGAGGAATTAAAATTTGTGTATTGAAGGAAAAGAATCCAGGATTATTTTAAAAAAACATAATTTAAATTACTTTTGGAGTTTTATATGATATCAGTATATTCTCATATTCCATTACTTTTAGTGATTATCTATGATAATGGAAGTATGGGTAAAAATCATCGAAGTCATAAATTAGCTAGTGGTACTGGGTTTTTATATAAAAAATTTGGGCATACTGCATCAAAATCTGGTAGGCAAACACCAATCTGGAAAAAAGGAACAATAGCAACAGAACCCGATGAAAATTATTTTGATAATATTTTTGGAAGAGCCTTTTTAGTTGATGGGATTACACACGAAGGAATGTCCGGTAGTCCTGTGATCGCATGTAAACGAAATAATATAATAAATGGAATATTCCCTAATTATACTCATCTTTCTAATGCATATGCATTTATAGGAGTTTATTCTGCACATATGAATTTTGATAGAGAGAAAAAAGAAAATACTTATTTGGGTTTGGTCTGGAGCAAAGAGTTGATTGATGAGATTATAGACAATCATCAATTAGATTCATTTATCCCATAATAATCGGAGGTATAATAAACTATAAATGAGCGATTTTGTTTATAAATACATAAAAGTCGGTACTACTTCGTATAGTAAATTTCTTGAAGGATATAGATAAAGGTGCCAGGCACTATAAAAATTTAATGTTTGAACAGAAAAAGTTGAGTAATAATACGATTATTACAAGAGAAGGAGCGCAATTATGGCATACAAACCACTGGAAGTAGACCGCCAAAACCTGACCATCATGGGAGTCCGTTTTCCTGATTTAGAAACCCTAAACCGGGTATCAAGCGCCATCGGATCCAATATGTTCGAAGGCTTTGAACCTACTCCCGCCCTGCTGGAAATTTACCGGGATTATAGCGAAGGGAAAATCAGTCCTGCTAATTTAGTTGAAATTATACAAGGCGTTTTATGAGGGATAACTACGAATACATAGACCCCGATTATAACTATACCGACCCAAAGACCGGAATATTGCGAAACTTGAAAGATATATCGGATCGCAATCTTTTAACTGTTGTAGAAAGTTTTGAAGTTTCCCGCCGCTTAGTAGAATTATCGAAAAACCATATCCCCATAGAAGGATCAAAAACCCTGCTCGACATTCATAAATATATATTTCAGGATATATATCAATGGGCAGGGGAAAAAAGGACCGTTAATATCAGCAAGCAGGACAATCCCTTTTTTCCAATAACTTCTTTTGATACCGGGTTTTCTCATATTGATACCCTTATTAGAGACTATCGCAAATTGGACGCTACGGATATTCCCGCTGTCTCTCACACCCTTGCGGTAATTTTAGACAGCATAAATTACTTACATCCTTTCCGGGAAGGAAACGGCAGGACACAGAGAGAATTCCTACGAGTCCTTGCGCTTGAAAAGGGTTATCCCCTTGATTTAAGTCCATCAGACAATGAAAATATTTACAAAAGGTATATGTCAGGTACCATAGACGGCGATATTGAAAAATTAACAAAGTTAATCCAGGAATTATTAATTGAATCGGATGGAACAAATTGAATACTCGGAAATTTGGGGAACCCCTTTATAACCCCGATTATAACTATACCGAATTCGGTACAATTAAAAAGGCGAATACCGCAAAAAGGCGCCCGGCACTCTTTTACGCGGTCGGTATAGCCCCTGCCCTCATCACAAGGTATACTTACCCCTGAGGAGATTACAATGAAACAGATTTTTCTAACCCATGCGAAATACCTGCAGGATAAGGACAAGAAAATTGTTGCACTGCTGGACACGCTTTCCAATGAATACCGGGAAAAGGACCGTGGAGGCTACTACAAGAGCCTTTCCGAACTTTTCCGGCACATAGCCGGGGCCCAGGGCATCTTCCTGGGGGTCCTGCAATCATCCCTGCCCGCTGACTACAAGGCGAAATCGCTGTCCCTGCCTGATGCCAAGACTCTTCCCGAGGGGGTGTTAACCGAAACCCAGTGGAAGGAAATCAAGACTTTCAGCGAAAAGGCAGGCCAGGCTCTGGTCGATATTCTTAACTCCCTCAGTGATGGGGATCTGAAAATTCAGACCAAGTGGTTCACCGGCGACATGGTTCCCCTGTCCTTCGTGCTGAGCCAGCTCCTGGTACATACGGTGCATCACCAGGGAGCGATATCCCAGATACTGGATGAGATGAAGATCGACAACGACTTCACCGCTATAAGCGCACGGTTTTTGTAAGAGCTCGGGGTGCCCGGCACCAGTTTACCCTTGCTCCCTGGAAAATTTCTCTTGCCAAAGGCGCGGATATACCCTATTATATCATATAATTACTATGCTATTTATAGGAATAAACCATGTCTGATCAAACTATGTCGAAGCCTGTGGAAAAACGCCGGCTCAAATATCATCAGCCCTGGATACCGAGCCTCCAGGGGTGGAGCTGGATTATCACCATTGTCTGGATAACCATAGCCAATATCTGGAAACCCTTTGGGCTCTACGGTTTTGTCTGTATGTTCACCCCCATTGGCATCGCCCTATCCGGCCGGGGGAAGATGCACTGCGCCCGGATCTGCCCGCGGGGCTCCTTTATCGCCACCTTTACCAAGCGGATTTGCCTGCACCTGCCCAAACCGGGGTTCCTGAAAAAAACCGGTTTTCGCTGGATACTCTGGGCTCTGATGATGGGAAGCTTTATCACCCTGATCATCTATTCCATCCCTAAGGGCGTGACTTTTTTAGGAAACACCGTTTTGGTGTTCATGGAAGTCGCCACCGTCCTGGCCTTTGTTTTCGGCGTTTTGTTCACCCCCCGCGCATGGTGTACCGTCTGCCCCATGGGCTTCACCACGGGGAATATACGGGCGCTGCTGGATAGGAGCGGGAAACAACACCTTACCAACTAATAGGAATTCCAAATTCAACCACGAACCTCACGGACGTGGTTATTTAGAAAAAGCCGCTTGACATTATACCTACCGTTCGGTATATTAGGGTTATGGACGAGGTTCAGAATACCAGGGAACATTTGATGGATACCGCTCTCGCTCTTTTTGCCCTTCGGGGATACGAAGCGGCGGGGGTCCAGGAGATTGTCACCCAGGCGGGGATTACTAAGCCTACGCTGTACTATTACTTTGGGAGCAAACAGGGGCTTCTGGAGGCTATTGTGGCGGAGTATGGCGCTGCACTTTTAGAAAGTACCCGAAACGCGGCGGCATACAACCACGATCTGGTTATGAACCTGACCGGCCTTTTTCGGCTTACCATCAAATTTGCCGGGGATAAGCCGGATTTTTACCGCCTGATGATGAGCCTCTTTTCCGCGCCTCCGGAAACCGAAGCTTTTTCCGCGGGGAAGGAACTTCGGCGGAACCTGGCGGGGGCCCTGGAAGAACTTTTTAGCGCCGCTGCTAAGGATCACGGTAATATGAAGGGACGGCAGAAGATCTACGCGGAAACTTTTATGGGCCTGCTGGAAACCTTTTCGGTCCTCACCATTAATAATGAAATCAAGCTGACTGATCATCTCAGTTTCAGAATAGTTCACCAGTATATGCACGGAATTTTTTCATAGGAGTTTTATCATGGACAGAGATATGGTTTTTTGTGATTCTAATATACCTAACGGTAGGTATATGAATAGCCGGAAAATGACGGACCGGGTTTTTTATCACATCTACCCCCTGGGCTTTTGCGGCGCACCGGAACGGAATGATTTTTCCTGCCCCGCCGGAGGGGGACTGCGGTCTATTACGGAACAGATTCCCCGGCTGCTGGATCTGGGGGTGAATGCCCTCTACCTGGGGCCGGTCTTTGAATCCACCGCCCACGGGTATGATACCCTGGACTACTACCACGTGGACCGCAGGATCGGCAATAACGCTGCGCTGCGCCTCCTGGTCGAGCGCTTCCACGAGGCGGGGATCGCCGTAGTTCTGGATGCGGTGTTTAACCACACGGGGCGGCATTTCTTCGCCTTTAAGGATCTACAGGCCCGGGGAAGCGCCTCGGCTTACCGGGACTGGTTTGCCAATATTGATTTCAGCCGCCCTAGTCCGGAGGGAGATTCCTTTAGCTATGAGGGGTGGCACGGGTGTTATGACTTAGTAAAATTAAACGGCCATAACCGGGAAGTTCGGGATCATCTTTTAAATGCGGCGGAATATTGGATTAAGGAATTCGATATTGACGGCCTCAGGCTGGACGCGGCGGATCTCCTGCTCCCGGATTTTTTGGATGAGCTTTCTGCGCGGAGCAAAAAACTGAAGCCCGGTTTCTGGCTTATGGGCGAAGTGGTAGCCGGAGATTACACCCGGTGGACCGGCGGCAGCAGCGGTGTTAAGCCGGGAACCCGGCTCGACTCGGTGACCAACTATGAACTCTACAAAAGCCTTTGGTCCAGCTTTAATGATAAGAATTTCTACGAGCTTTCCTGGACCCTGAATCGCCAGTTCGGTCCCGAGGGCAGTTTCCAACGCATCCCGCTCTACAGCTTTGCTGATAACCACGATGTGAACCGCATTGCCAGCGTGGTTAAAAACAAGACGCACCTCTTTCCCCTCTACGGCCTCCTCTTTACCCTGCCGGGGATACCCTCCGTTTATTACGGCAGTGAGTACGGCATATCCGGCGAGCGCTTCCCCAACAGCGACAGCCCCCTCCGGCCGGCCTGGGATTCACCGGCAATACGAAAAGCTCTGGAAGACGCCGGGGCGAATGACCTGGAAAGAAGTATCGCCGGGTTTATCCGGCTCAGGAAAAAAAGCGCAGCCCTGCGGGAAGGTTCCTTTCGGGAACTGAGCAGAGCCCACGAACAGTACGCCTTTATGCGGGAAACCGGGAATGAGCGTATCCTTGTGGTGGTAAATGCGGCGGAACAAAGGGCTGCCATCCATATTACTCCGGAGGCCCTGGGGAACGCCGGGCGCGGCCGGTGGCGGGATCTTTTGAGCGGCGAGGAATTTACCGCTTCGGGGATGGGCATGGATATTCCGGTCCATCCATCAGGGCTCCGGATTCTTGCGGAGGAACCTCTCCCGGGATGACCCGCCTTTTATAGCGATTCGCTAGAGGTAAACAATAATAAACCACAGGATGTACTAAATAGTATTTCTGCATGCCTCAACAAACCGAAGGGTGATATTTATTCCAAAAAAAGATATATACGCATTCGTTTATATAGCAGTGATGGGGGTTTAAGTGTATTGCGTATAAAAATAAGTTATACGAAATGCCACTCTTGAAATGGTTCGGAAGAAGCGTGGCATCCATGCCACGCTTGAAACAATATAAAATATATGGTAAATATAATGAAGGGGAAACTTATGAAAAAGAATTGTATATTTATCTCTTTTATAACAATGTTTGCAGTTATGGCTTGTAACTCAAAAGAATCATCTGGTCCTAATGAAATAGTATTAACAAATGTTTCTAAAGAAAATGAGTCAACAAATGATGTAAGTGTTGCAGATGATCAATCTATACAGGTTATAGCAGAAATGTATGTCAACTCATTGGAAGGTTTACGTTTAAGAAAAACTCCTAATGGCGAGAAAATATTATTATTGCCTGACAAACAAAAGGTGAATGTATTATTAAAGAATGATGATGGATTTTGGATAATTGACGGAATCCAAGGAAACTGGTATCAAATTGAAGTAAATGGAACAATCGGTTGGGTATTTAGTGGTTATCTAGTCAATGAACCAATGACGCAAACTGATATTGATGAATTTCTTGGATTATACAAATTTACATCTGTCAATATTTTATTGAATGAAAATATTGATATCAAATATTGGCTTCCTACTGAAGATACAAATATTTTTGTTGGATATGAGGACGAAACAGGTTATTATTTTAATTGTAATTATGAAAGAGTTTTCTCAAAATATCAAATTGAGAGAAAGCATAAAATTAATTTGTCAAACAACGGTATGCCATTTTATAAAAATGTTGGCGAATCTGGTGGAAGTTCAACTAATTATGATTTTTCTTTTAAAGATAATACTATAATATTGCATTTAGACCGTGTAAAAGTTGACATGAGTGGATTTGATGATCCTAATCCAGATGTCGCAATAGATAAAAAACCAACGGAATATCTAATATTTGATGCAGCCTTTACAAAGCAATAATACTGTGCGGCATCCATGCCGCACAGATTCGACGTAAGAGTGGCACTTCGTATAACAGGTCTGTCTGCGTTCCGGGCCTTCGGCCCTCCAGGGTTCCGTTCGCCTAGGTCAGCTTCGCTTCCCACGGCTCACTTCACCCAAAGTTTTTTGGCGCTAAAATTGCTGCGCAATTTTCTTATCGCGCCAAAAAACCTTCGCATACAGCCGGAACGTCTATGAGAAAAGTCAAGCAGAAATCTGTAAATTTTCCGGA
>NZ_JAJQRB010000078.1:0-26681 GCF_046533075.1 Treponema primitia
CCGCAGTTCCACCTGTATCCGCGGCGCCCCATATCTCCCATGATGATCCTTCTGGTTGTCTACCGGTTCGGGGCAGGTCCACTCCGAGCCCTGGCGATTTTTTGTACTTCCTCCTCCTTTCTTCCTCTGTGATCTCTGTGTTCTTCCCTCCGTGTCCTCTGAGTTCTTCCCTCTGTGTCCTCTGTGTTCTTCCCTCCGTGTCCTCTGTGTTTCCCTCCGTGTCCTCTGAGTTCTTCCCTCTGTGTCCTCTGTGTTCTTCCCTCCGTGTCCTCTGTGTTTCCCCCCGTGTCCTCTGTGTTCTTCCCTCCGTGTCCTCTGTGTTCTTCCCTCCGTGTCCTCTGTGGTAAATCTTCTTTGTCCGTGTGGTCCGTGGTTGAATTTGGAATTTATGGCTTTTCGTTCATTACAATTTGTTGATCTTTGCTTCGACCGGTGATAGTATATAAGTAATGATAAAGACATTGAAGGCTTTTACGCTTGAAATTGACGATACTAAAGCGGCGGTTGACGGGATACTTTCTCAGCTTGATTTGAATCATCTAAGGAAGCATTCTGTCGGCATTATTACCTGTTTCCCCGATTTTATCAATTCCGGGGTAATTGCCGCTTTGGCGGAGAAGCTGCCCTTCCCCTTGGCAGGAACCACCACCCTGGCGGGGTCGACCAACGGCGCCAGGGGCGAAATGCTTCTCATCCTTACGGTACTCACCAGCGATGATGTAGAATTTATCACCGGCCTGACCGGGCCTATTACCGGCGAGGACGAAAAACCCCTGCGTCAGGCCTGGGAACAGACGGTCGCCGGACGGGCGGAAAAACCCGCCTTAATGCTGAGTTTCGCCCCCCTGCTTCTCAACGTGTCGGGGGACTTTTTTGTCGAGGCCTGGTCGTCCATTACGGACAATGTGCCCAACTTCGGTACCCTGGCGGTGGATAACAACCCCGATTACCATGAATCCCAGACCATTTACGGCGGTCTGACCTACCGGGATTGTTATGTGTTTATCCTCTGTTACGGAAAGGTTGATCCCCTCTTTTTTGTCGGAGGCATTTCCGAATCCAAGGCTTTTCGGGAAAAGGGTGTGGTTACCGCATCAAAGGGCAACCTTTTAAGCGGCGTTAACGGCGTTTCCGTGGCGGCCTATTTGAAAGGCCTGGGGCTTGAAACCGACGAGAAGGGCGATATAACCGGGATCAATTCCTTTCCTTTTATTCTGAACTACAACGATGGAACCCGGCCTATTATCCGGGTAATGTTCGCCATTGCCCCTGACGGTTCGGCGGTCTGCGGCGGCTATGTCCCCGAGGGAGCTACGCTGACGGTGGGCGCCATTACTGCCGAGGAGGTGCTTGTCACCACAGAGGCGGTGTTGAAAGAAGCCCTTGCTTCCGGAAAGGAACGATCCTGGCTGATGTTCAGTTGTGTAGGCCGTTTTTTTGCCCAGGGCTTCAATACTACTGCGGAAATGGAAAAGGTCGAGTCGTTACTCGGCGCCACGCCTTTCCACCTTGCCTATTCCGGAACGGAACTCTGCCCGGTTTACGGAAAGAACGGAACTTTAACCAACCGCAGCCATAACGATACCATGGTGATCTGTGTCATCTGAACTGGAACAGGCCCAGCTTCAAATACGGAAACTTGAGAGGGAGCTCAAGCAGGCCAATACCATTATTGAGCGCAATAAAATTGTAGTTGCGGCCAAGGATAATTTAAGCAAGATAATCGCGGACAGTAAATCGGAGCTGGAAAAGTACATGAACCTGCTCCTGGAGAATTGTCCTGATATTATCATTCTTTTTGATCGGGCCGGAAAAATTGTTTACTGCACCGATATTTTTCTCAAGACCATCCATGTTCCCGCCTTTGCCATGATCCAGGGAAAACACTATGAGGATCTGCTGAAGGAATATACCCCCAAAGTCTTTGTCGATCAGGCAAATGATATTTATGAACGCCATATCAGCAGCAGCAGCGACAACAAGCCGGTGTATATCCACGAAACCGTAGATTTCGGCAAGGACGGAAACCCCCGGGATTACAGTATACAGGTCAGTCCCATGAGGGATGATGCCGGTACCAATATCGGCGCCCTGGTGCTTTTTTATGACACCACCGATCTTCTTGCGGCTAAGCGTGAAGCGGAAAAGGCTAATAAGGCAAAGTCCGATTTTCTCGCTACCGTGTCCCACGAGATCCGTACCCCCATGAACGCAATCATCGGCATTTCCAATATGCTTAAAGCTACGAAGCTGGATGAAGTGCAGATAGGCTACCTTAAAAATATCCAGAATTCATCCAATGTCCTGCTCACGCTGATCAACGATATCCTTGACTTCTCAAAAATCGAAGCGGGGAAACTGGAACTTCTGCCGGACTATTTCAGGCTCGACTCCCTGCTGAGCCGTTTGAAAGTCATGTTTGAACTCCTTTTCCCCGAAAAGGATCTGAGCTTCAGCTGTACCTTCTCCGGCGATCTTCCGGAAGTGCTGTACGGCGATGAAAAGCGTATAGGTCAAATAGTGACCAATATCCTCAACAACGCCCTTAAATATACCCGGGAAGGGGGGGTAATTTTCAGGGTTGAATGTGATGGGGAAGCGATTGACGCCGTCCAAAGGATACGCTTTGTTGTGGAGGATACGGGTATCGGTATTAAGGAAGATGCCATACCCCGGCTTTTTACCGCCTTTGAACAACTGGATGTGGTACGGAACAAACAGGTACAGGGAACAGGGCTGGGGCTGGCGATCACAAAACGGCTCTGTGGAATGATGCAGGGTGAGATTGATGTAAAAAGCGTATATGGCAAGGGTTCCGTTTTTTCTATCACCCTGCCCCTCAAGACAGGTCTTCCGTCGGATCTGACGGAGCTTGAAGTACGGGTTATCAAATTCACTGCCCCCGATGCGCGGGTACTTTTGGTTGACGATATTGAAATCAATCTTGAAGTTGCCGGTTTTATCCTCGAATCATTTGGGATTCATGCGGATACGGCAAAAAGCGGCCGGGAAGCGCTAGAAAAGGTCAAGGCCAATGTGTACGATCTTGTCCTGATGGATCACATGATGCCCGAAATGGACGGGGTGGAGGCGACAAAGGAAATCAGGGTACTGGGGGGCCGCTATGCCGGTGTTCCGATCATAGCCCTCACCGCCAACGCCGTTTCCGGGGCAAAGGAAATGTTCCTGGCCAACGGCTTCAACGGTTTCCTCTCCAAGCCCATGGACGGTTTGATGGTTGCCGAAATCCTTCTCATCTGGTTACCCGAAAAACTTATCAAAAAAAGCTCCTAAACGTCCCAAATGCTATGGAGTCACCAATTCAGCATGATTCGGAAGTACCGGGCGCCCTTTTCAGGCATTGCCAGAGCAAGGGCGCTTTGATAAAATAGATAAATCTTGTGTTTTTCATGCGTATTGAGGAGGCGATGATGGCATTTGCGTTGAGTTCCTATCCTGTGACATACCGGGCAAAGTATGCTGGTAAGGTATGGACAGAAGAGTATCTGGAGAAACCCCATAAAACCCCGGCGGAAGAGGCCGCCATGGGAGCCGATGCGGCAAACGCCCTGGCGGATTCCCGGAATTTTTATACCGATATGCCCCTGGTAGGCTATACGACCCAATACGGTCTTTCCTGTTTTGAAGGACTCAAGGCGCTGCCCCAGAAAGACGGCGGCCTGGCGATTTTCCGGCCCGACCGGAATGCGGTACGGTTCAACAAGTCTATGATCGGGCTCTACATGCCCGGCTTCCCCGAAGACGCCTTTGTACGGGCCTGTGTGGAGACGGTCAAGCGGAATGTCCAACTGGGGTTCAAGCTGCAGTATAAGGCGGAGTGGGAAAAAGATTCCTTCATGACCGCCGATTCGATCTATATCCGTCCCTTTACCTATGCCGAAGGGGGCATCGGGGTGAACATTTCCTACGAGCCCTGGGTCGTGATTGTCACCACCCCGGTAAGTTCCTATTTTTCCGCCGGTAAATCCGAAGCGGTGGTTACCGAACGGATCCGGGCCACTCCCAAGGGTACGGGCTGGATCAAGGCGTCTTCCAACTATGTTATCTCCGCACTGGCAAAACACGAAGCCGCCGATGCGGGCTTTATGGAATGTGTATTCCTGGACGCAACCCACCGGAAATATGTGGAGGAAGGTTCCTCCTGCAATATTTTCTTCTATCTAAAGTCCGGTGAACTGGTAACCCCCGAACTGGGGGACACCATCCTGCCGGGGATTACCCGTTCCAGCATCATTGAGCTGGCCCAAGACCGGGGTGTGAAGGTTTCGGAGCGTCAAATCGCCATCGACGAAGTTTTTGCGGAAGCCAAGGAATGTTTCGTCAGCGGTACCGCCGCCGGGGCCACCCCCATCGAGTCCCTGAGCTACAAGGGCAAGAAAGCGGTTTTCAACGATGGTAAAGTAGGAGAACTAACCGCTGAAATTCGGGACACCCTAAAAGGCATCCAATACGGCTCCCTCCCCGACACTAAGGGGTGGATGACGAGGGTCGTATGAAATACGACCCGGTTAATAAATTCCTATCGGCAACAGGCCCGCAGGGACTGATGGTGCGGGTCGTATGAAATACGACCCGGTTAATAAATTTTCATTAATCTGGTGACAAAGCTGCCGGGGCGCACCCTTTTATTTACTTTTTTGATGGTCACCGGTATTCATCTTCATGCTCAGGAGATTACCGCGATCTCAGTAAAGGGGATCGTCCGTACCAAGCCTCATGTGGCGGAATACCCCCTAAAAAAGTTTATCGGCCGGGACGGGATGAGCCTTGATTTTAACGAAGTCCATGCGGCAATTGTCAATACGGGTATTCTCGAACCTATTTCCATCGGGGTAGGAGAAAACCCGGGCGGAGACGGGATGACCCTTACCGTGAATGTTCGGGAAAAATGGGCCTTTTTCCCCTTCCCGGTATTTTTTATGGATTCCGACGGGGGGATGAGCGGAGGGGCTGCCTTTATGGATGCCAACGCCTTCGGCTTAAACGACAAATTTATTGTGGCGGGGATCTTCGGTACCTCCGGTGTGATTGCCTCGCTTATCTATCAGAATACCCCGGAACGGAATTTCCCGGGCTGGAGCCTCATGGGTATGTACGGCAGGCGGGACCAGCGGGATACGGATCAGAACAAGAAGGATCTTCGGCGATACAGTCAGGATACTATCATCGGCAGCCTGGGGATGAACTATTCGGTAACGGAGCTCCTCAAGACATCAATATCATTTTCCCTGCACCGGCGGAGTATCCGGGAAAGCGAGGATGACCTTTTTCCACCGGAAGAAGGCATCCTTTCCGGGGGCATCAACCCGGCTCTGGAAATAAGCCGCAGCCACTGGGACGGATTTCTGCTTTCACAACAAAATGCAAAATTGGATTATACTTTTCTTATGGTGATGGACGATCCTGCCCTGCATATCCTTTCCCTGCGGGGGAACTATGAACTCTCCATGGTTCCCGGTTTTAAGGCAATTATCCGCGGAGGCATCCATTATGCCCCCGCATCTCCGCCCCTCCTTGAATCTTCCGCCTCATCCGTGGGCATCAATATACTCCCCCCCAGCACTTTTTCTGCGCAGCATTATGCTGGCGCCGTATTGGGTTTGGAGAAGTACCTCTATAAATTTTCCCAGGGAACCCTGGCGCTCCTCGCCACGTATCAGGCAGTTTATTCTTATGGACCTATTCTTGAACATCAATTCGATCACGGTGTCACCGGCGCCGTTAATTTCTACCTAAGCAGAATAGCCATTCCCGCCCTGGGATTTGGTCTTTCCTATAATGTGGCGGCGGATGAATTTACAAGTACCTTCAACATAGGCATGAGTTTTTAAATATAGGAGGCTACTATGAAAAAAAGATTTTTCCTGGGGATAGTTTTTCTACTGCCGTTTTCTTTTTCGCTTTTTGCCGAGGATGCCGCGCTTCCCCCGGTCAAGACAGTCAGCTTTTCCCTGACCCCCGCCTTTGAATTTGCGGATCTTGTGTATGGTTATGAGGGGGGTACATCGTATTGGGTCAATGAGACCGGCCTCCTGCGGGTATTCAGCACCGCTCTTACCCTGGGGTACGGTATTCTTGACTGGATTTCCGCCGAAGCCAGGTGGAAACCGGGCTGGACTATCGCATCCAATGCGGAATTTGAAATAGCGTATGAGCTTAACAACGATGGTACAAAAATACTTTCGAATGCCAGTCTCAATGCCAACGACCTGTCAGATATTTTTTTGGAAGCAAAAATTCAGATCATTGGCGAAAAGGCGCCGATACAATCCTCCCGATGGCGCTTTACCCTGGGCCCGGAAATTAAAATTCCTTTGCCGGGCACGGACTTTGAGGAACAATTTAATAAGGCCGGAACAGCGGATACCCTTACTGTTCTTAACGGTGACAACCATGTTTTTGGTCTTGGTTCCCGGGTTTATACGGATTATAGAATTACCAGGCACTTCGCTATCAACCTGAGCGGTGAATTTTTATATTATCTTGGTAAAAACAAGTTGAAGGATAGCAGTTTTCTGGAGTATATGGCAGCCCGGATTGAAAAGAAAAGGCTTCTCGTAGAGATTGCTAACTCCGGCGGAGATGAGACCGCGCAAAAAGCCGAAGCCGCTAAGGTAGAAAATACTGATGAGGAAGTTGGATACGGCTACGATTTAAGCGTTGAACTGGAACCGGCCTTTACCATCCCTTTAGGCGCGGACATGGTTCTTAGCGCGGGACTCCCGGTACAGTTCAAATTCAATTCAGGGAAAACATATTCATTTTTAGGCGTCGAAGAGATTGTTTACGGTGCTGTTACAAACAAAGACAGGTTCGAGAAAGTGCTGAATGAAAATTACCCCGGTTTATGGGCCACCGCACCAAATCTCTTGGTCACCGTAAGGCCGAATGTTTCTGTTTTCTTTATAAATTGGAAACTACCTACGGAATTTGCGGTTAGTTATGCTATTCCGGTTTGGGGACTGAACCGGATGGCCAGCTATTCCATAAGTTTGCAGGTAAAGACCTACCTTGGCGCCGGTCTTTTCTAAGCTCCGGGGGTCACCGGACTATCTTTCCAGGATGGCTTGACCCCCAGAAACCCCAGGATGGTCAGAAGGGTAAAATACAGGGGGGTAAAAACCGTGTGGAGTATCCATGCGGGCCCTGCATTGGGGACTGCTGCGCCGAAAACATTCAGGGTTGCCAGGGTATTCATGGTCATGGCGAGTAGTACCGCTGCGGGGAGGGGCCAGAGGGAAGGGATGAAAGGAACCATGGGGATAGCTATCATTCCCATAGAAATAGTAATCATCAGAAAGCCGAAATTCAGTCTGGTAGAAATCTCGGGACTAAAGAGTCCCCCGTTATTCCACCGGAGGGTCTGGTTGAGCAAATCCTTCCAGGAATTTTCCCCCCGGGTCATCACAAAGACATCGGCGCCGCAGGCGGATCGAACCTGATACTTGGATTTCGCCCGGATCTGAGAAATCAGGGCAGCATCCTCCGTGGGGGAAGGAGGAATCCGCTCATAGCCCCCGATACAATCCAGGGTTTCCCGCCGGAGTATAAGGTTATTCCCAAACCCGCCCCCGGCCGCTCCGATTCCCGTAGAAGCCGCCAGATACATATACCGTATGGCATGGTCAAAACACTGGTATACCTGGAAAAAACCCTTCCCCCCGGGCAGCTTAAAAACCGGCCCGATAACTGCCCCGACTCGTTCATCGGCCATGCGGGCTATCATGGCGCGTATCCAGGAAGGCGGTACCTCGCAGTCCGCATCGGTAAAGAGGAACAGTTCCCCCTGGGCAATATCAATACCCCGGCTCAGGGCATATTGTTTGTGGTTCGGCCCGGGATTTTCCGTCAGGGAAATGATCCTGACATTCCCCCGGGTCCCGGCAAAACGCTGAAGCATGGCGGGGCTTTCGTCAGTAGACCGGTCATCCACAAAAATATACTCCGTCCCGGGACAATCCTGGAGCCCCAGGGTCCGGAGCAGCCCCTCCATACGCAGCGCCTCGTTACGGATAGGGATAACCACCGAAACCAGGGGTTTAGGCGCCTCCGCATCCGCTATTTGCAACGGAGTTCCCCGGGCGGCCCGTTTATCCCGGCGCCACTCCAGAAGCAACCCCGCCATAAGGACACAGTGGAGCCCCACAAAGACAAGGGCAAACCCAAAACGAAATATATTGTATAAAACCACGGTCAAACCCATATTGCCTAAGTATACAATATTCGCTATACTTTCCACCAGACTTTAGTCTGTCCTATGGGGAATTAGCTCAGTTGGTAGAGCGATTGGTTCGCAATCAATAGGTCACCGGTTCGAATCCGGTATTCTCCAAAAGCGTCTTCAATTATTGCTTATACGCAAAATGAAAGCCATGAATGGAGAGTACCCTTTTTCCCTATGGCAACGAGCGGACCGGCCTAATTATTATGTCCAATTCAAAAACGAAAAGACCGGGGCGGCGGTCCATAACAACGCCATTGCGGACATGATACGGCGGGCGGACATGACCGCGGCGGACGCTGAAAACATTATTAAAGAATTGAATAGAATCCGGCAGAAAAAAGAGACCCCTGGCGGCGTTGAGTAAGAACTGCATTATTCAGGCGGGGATAATTGCCTTTATGAAACAACTTTCCGTATGAACGACACCGGGGAAAAAGGGGTGATATCCCAGCCCCGGAAAAAACTGTCTTCCCTTGCTTGACAATACAATATATATATTGTATACTGTAAACATGACGGCAAAAGAGGTAATGGACAAACTGAAAGCCCGTGGGTGGACACTGGATAGGATAACCGGGTCCCACCATGTATTTGTCAAAGCCGGGCGCCGTCCTGTAGCGGTTCCATTTCATGGCAATAAGGATATTGGTAACCTTGCAAAAAGAATCCTTAAAGAAGCCGGGATCGAGTAGGAGGAATGATGACTTACCACTGCACCATAGAAAAAGAGGGGGATGAATATATCGCCCAATTCCCCGATATGACCAATGTCGTAACCTGCGGTTTTTCCCAGGACGAAGTCCTTGCCATGGCCAAGGAAGCCCTGGACGGCTGCTTGGAGGCCGATATATCCCAGGGTAACAAAATACCGCCGCCCGCCTTTACTGAAGGTTATCCTATAACCGTAGCAAGCCATATTGCTTTGTCTCTTCAGCTCCGGGAACTCCGGGGAGAACAAAGCCAATCAGCGATTGCCCAAAGACTGGGTCTTAGCTATCAGGCGTATCAGCGCCTTGAAAACCCCCGGAAAGCAAACCCCACGGTAAAAACACTGGAGAGAATTGCCCGGGTCTATGGCCGGGAATTAAACATATCAATCTAAGCCGTACCCCGGAAAACCTCGCCCCGGCCGAAGGATTTTGAACAACGTTGCTTTAAGTCCGGGGCTGATACTTCCCGGACGGCCGCCAGCCATATCGCCATGTCCGCAAGCCCCGGACGCCATACCCGCAGTGTCAAATAAGAGCGGCAGCCCCGGAAGAAAAGACAGACAAAAGACAGATACAAACTAAGTATAGAATACAGACCCGGGGCCTTTCGCAATCAATAGGTCACCGGTTCGAATCCGGTATTCTCCAAAAGCGTCTATTGCGGTAGCATACGCCCTTCAAATAGCATATACTGTTTATTATGGAAGAAAACGGCGTTTTTAACCGTCTGGTCATGGCGCTTCCCATGGATGACCGGAAAAATCTTCTGGAAAAGCTCAACGCCCAGTCCGGGGATTCGGATCAGTTCCTGTATAATGATAGCGGCAGTCCGGATTCCGGGGCTGAGATCATGGATATCAAACAGAGATTTGACGTACTGCCCTGGTATACCCGCCTTTTTTTTTGGTTCATCGGCCTGTTTGGGGGGAAAACTCCCCTGCAGATTTTTCAGGGCCGGCAGGTGGCTCAAGTTGGGCGGCTTATTGAGGAACAATCCCCGGGGATCTACGATTATGAGCATGACCTGCTCCTTCCGGCTTTTTACAAAGCGGTTACGGATCTTAAGGACAGCGCCCGTTTTTTCTACGATGCACTGGATATGAGCGTGAACCGGGACAAAGGGGCCTTTTATGTCTTCCTCGCCTCCCTGGAAATGGAGGATATCCACCGCCTCCTGCTGGAAGGGACGGATCCCGTAAAGGTAGCGGAAAAGCATGCCGGCGCTTCCGATCAGGTTTTGCGGCAGATGGGTATACTGGCCATGGACGAAGGCATTGCCGCCATAGGGGATGATCGCAGGGTGGTGATGTACTACAATGCCCGGACCTTAAACTGCCTGAAGGAACTTTCATCCTTTCTGTTTGACCGGCTCCTGGTCTCCTTTGCCAACCACCGTGGACGGCAGGGAAAGGTCTGTTCCGCCCATCTGGTGAATAATTATCTCCGGAATCTGAACAACATCCTCTATTCCCTAAAGGAGACTCCTCCCATGACCCTTCTGGAGTCCCTCTTTATATTCATCCTCCAGGATAAATCGGAAACACCGGAATTTAACATGGAAACCGAGATGACCATTCTCCTCGGCCAGGCGCAGAAAGCCCTGGCGGTGATCCGTAATTTCAATAAAACTGTGCCACTGAACAGGATACTCCGCTGTGCGGAAAAGGATATGAGTATCCTCCCCCAGACTATAAGCGGCGGCGAGGACTGGTTCAGTATGTACAAGGAATACTGGAAACATACGGTGGATGAACAGTTTAACGATTATAACCGCAACCACCGCCGCCGGGAACTGCTAAAGGACTTCCAGGATTTTTTTAAGGGCGCGGAGCTGCAGGTCCTTGCCGGGGTGGAATCGGATTTTCCAAACCCGCTGGAATACAACTCCATTGGGATGCCCCTTAGGGGAGCCTTCTGCCTTTCCTTCCTGCGGACCTTTCATTCCGTCCTGTTTGTCCCGGAGTTGAATCTGGTCCTCCGGCCCATCCTGATTGACGGCGAGTTCTTTAAAAAGGAAAACCTCACCGAATTTAATGACGCCTATAACGATCTCTTTAAGATTGATGAAATTCTTAAACACTTTGAGGGGGATATCTCCATCAAGGGGGATCTGGGAAAACGGTATATCGCCGCGAAGATGGATATGTCCTCCCTGTCGGTGAAACGGCACAAGGTCCAGCTTTTGGAGGATGAGGCTTCGGACGAGGCGAAGAAGATCATCGACCGGATCGGGGATGCCCTGGAGCTTATGGTGAAGGTTCTGGAGGGCATACTAACCAAGGCCCCGGATGGAAAATTCGACACCCTCACCAATTTAGCGGACATGTCCGGAAAAACCGATACCTTTGCTCTGGGCATTACTAATACTATTAAAACACTAAGCCAGGCGCGGAAACTCATGCATAAAATAAGTATCATGGAGGCCGGGCGCTAGCTCAGTATATGCCGATGACCCTCCATCCCTTTACGCTTTCCTTTGATAGCCCCTCCTATGCACAGATGCCCCTGATGATGGATGGCGGCGTAGTAAGGGAAATTCGCTGCGTCATTTCTTCCCGCGCCGCCGGAAATATGGTATATTCTGATGATAGCGATACCCGGACCCCCTTCTTCCGTTCCCTGGGTTTGGCGCCGGAGCAGGTACGGAGCTGTACCCAGGTCCATTCCCGTACCGTCCTGGCCGCGGATGACCGCTTTTCCGGCCGGCCCGAAGCGGACGGTATGGTAAGCCGGGACCGGACAATCGCCCTGGCGGTAACCGTGGCGGATTGCCTTCCGGTGTTTCTGTACGATACCCTTACCGGCGCTTGGGCTCTGCTCCATTCGGGTTGGAAGGGTACGGGGATAGTTCTCAATGCCCTGTCCCTTATGGCCGATCGCTGGGGAACCCGGCCGGAAGCAGTGGCGGCCCTGCTGGGGCCCTGTATTCACCCCTGCTGCTATCAGGTGGACGAGGAGCGGGCCGCCGTTTTTGAGGCGGAGTTTGGCGGGCCTTCCGGAGCGTATCCCCTGGGACCGGTGGTTAAGCGGGATGGGGGGAAGCCCGCCCTGGATCTCCAGGCCGCCAACGCCCGCTTACTGGCCAAGGCGGGGGTACGGAACATCGCCTACGGTGAGGACTGTACGTTTACGGATCAACGGCTGGGCTCATTCCGGCGGGAAAGGCCTGCCTATACCCGGATGCTTGCCGTGATGGGATATTTTTAACCGGACCTATGGGTCAGAAGGAATTAGTATGGATGCCATAAGAGACGCATGGAGAGCCCGGATTGCCCGGGCTCTGGAAAAAGTGCTTGCCGATGCGGGCCTTGAGGGGCGCATTGACGCCGCCCAGGTGATCGCCGAGATACCCCCCAAGCCGGAATTGGGCGACCTGGGTTTCCCCATGTTCGGCTTTGCCAAAACACTGCGGAAGGGCCCTCCCCAAATTGCCCAGCTGGTTGCCGCCGCCTTAGCCGCCGACAGCATTACTGAGGATTTGGGCAAAGGATCATTCGCCGCCGAGGGTCCCTATGTCAACGTGCGACTGGACCGGCCGTCGGTGACCGCTTCCGTTCTGGCTCAGATGGCGGACGAAAGCGTTCCGGTGGGCCGTCCGGGCAATTTTGCCGGGTCCCGTATCACGGTGGAGTTTTCCAGCCCCAACACCAATAAACCCCTCCACCTGGGTCACCTGCGGAACGACATCCTGGGGGAAAGCATCTCCCGTATCCTGGCAGCCTGCGGGGCGGAGGTACGGAAGGTGTGCATCATCAACGACCGGGGCATCCACATCTGTAAATCCATGCTTGCCTACAAAGAATACGGCGAAGGTAAAACCCCGGCTTCCGAACATATCAAGAGCGATCACTTTGTGGGTCACTGGTACGTCAAATACCACCAGATGTCCCAGACCGACAGCGGCGCCGAGGCGCGGGCCCAGGATATGCTCCGCAAATGGGAAGCCGGTGATACGGAGACCGTGAAACTCTGGCAGACCATGAAGGACTGGACCGTGGACGGTATGAAGGAAACCTATGAACGTACGGGGATTTCCTTCGATCAGTATTACTACGAAAGCAACACCTACCTTTTGGGGAAGGACGAAGTCCTCAAAGGTCTGGAGCAGGGTATCTTCTACCGGGAGCCGGACGGCGCGGTAGCGGTGGATCTGACTGCGGAGAAGCTGGACAAAAAAATTCTCCTCCGCAAGGACGGGACATCGATCTACATCACCCAGGATTTCGGTACCGCCATCTTCCGGCACAATGACTGGCCCTTCGACCGCATGGTTTATGTGGTAGGCTCCGAACAGCAGTATCACTTCCAGGTCCTCTTTGCTATCCTGAAAAAACTGGGCTACCAATGGGCCGATAATCTCTACCATCTTTCCTACGGCATGGTGAACCTCCCGGAGGGGAAGATGAAGAGCCGTGAAGGCACCGTGGTGGACGCCGACGACCTCATCGACAGCCTGCGGGATCTGGCCCTGGAAGAAATCCGCAGCAAGGACCGTGAAGAAGCGGTGGGCGATTCCGCGGAGGTGGCGGAGAAGATAGCCCTGGGAGCCCTTCACTACTACCTTTTACAGGTAACCCCCGCCAAGGACATGCTCTTCGACCCCAAGGAATCCCTGTCCTTCAACGGCAACACCGGCCCGTACCTCCAATACATGGGCGCCCGGATCTCATCCATACTCCGCAAAGCCAACAGTAATACTAACGGCGCGGCCGAAGGCCTTCTCAAGCCGGAACTCCTCAGCAACGACGCCGAATGGGAGCTTATCAAAACCATCTCCGCATATCCCCAGGCCGTGGCGGACGCAGCAACCCGGATGGACCCCTCGGTTCTGGCGGCCTATCTCTACGATCTATCCAAGGGCTTCAGCCGTTTCTACCACGACTGCCCCATCCTCAACGCCGGGGACCCCGCCGTAGCCGCCGTCCGCCTGGCTCTCTCCAAGGCCGTCCTACGGGTACTGCGGGATGCGCTTAACCTTATTGGGATACCCTTCCTGGAGACCATGTAAAACCTTAATCCGGCGATCCGGCAGAAAAGAATATGCCCCAAATTACGTTATCGGGGGTGGTGGTGTAAAAAATATCAGGGGGACCCTTTGGGGGTTCCTGATATTTTTTACAGCCACCAGGACCCCAAACGAAGTTAAATGGGCATATTCTTTTCTGCTTTGTTGACAAACCGGGGAAAGGCAGTTATGATCAATAATGTGTTTGTCCATTTAAACCTTTTTAAGATTTTATATAGTTTCCCCTAAGCTTATTCATTTTCTCGAGGTATCCAGCCTGGTTTTTAAGATCGGGTAGATCTATAGGAGGATCATTATGAAGAGGAGTGCTGTTTTATCAGTAGTGGCGGTCATTATGCTGGCGCTGGCAGGAAGTCCGTTGTTTATAGGATGTGGTAAGCAGGGAGGAAGCAGTGTACAGCCGGTAACGGTGAACATTGCCCTGGCAAACAACCCCAATTCCCAAGCATTGGCTAAAATTGCCCAGAATGAGTACAAAGCGGCCGGCGTTACGGTTAATATTTCCGTATTGCCGGAAAACGACCTGCGCCAGCGGCTAACCACCGAAGCATCCACCGGCGGGATTACCTATGATATCTATTATATCGGTCCCTACGAAGCTCAAACCTGGGCGAAGAACGGCTGGCTTGAAAACCTTGATCCCTATTTCAGCAAGCTCAGCGCCGAACGGAAAACCTGGTATGACCGGGAGGACCTGATCAAGGGTATGTTAGATTCTGTTTCCCTGAACGGTACCCCGTACGGGATTCCCTTCTACGGCGAAAGCTCCTTTATTATGTATAACAAGGAACTTTTTGCGGCCAAAGGGCTGACTATGCCTCAAGAACCCACCTGGCAGCAGATATATGAACTCGCCAAGGCAATTCATGATCCTTCCAAGGGGATTGTCGGCTTTACCATGCGGGGAACCCCTGGCTGGGGCATGAGCGGGGCGCCCTTTGTCACCATGGTTAACGCCTTCGGCGGCAAGTTCTACGACATGAATTGGAACGCCACGGTAAACACTCCCGAACAGCGGGGTGCCTGGGAAATGTACAAGAAGATCCTCCGGGAAGCGGGCCAGCCGGATATTCTGTCCTATACCTACAATGAATGTATCGGCCTGATGGCTTCGGGCAACTGCGGTATCTATTATGACGCCACTTCCCTTGCGAATGATCTGGAAGCGGATGGCGCCAAAACCAAGGGAAAAATTGGGTATGTAATGGCCCCCCATGACAAGCTTAACAAAAACACTGCATGGCTCTGGAACTGGACCATGGGGATCAACCCCAAGGCCACTGCGGCGAAAAAACAGGCTGCCTTTGATTTTATGCTCTGGGCAACTTCAAAGGAATATATCGCCAAGACCATCGCCTCGGATCCCTCCGGAGCCAGTACTCCCCCGGCGTCACGGTCTTCAACCTATAAACTTGCCGCGTATGCCTCGGTTCCCTATACTGATGCGACGCTCAAGACCCTGGAAGGGATTGACTTTACCAAGCCCTGCCTTGACCCCGTACCCTATGTGGGGCTCCAGTATATCGCGATCCCCGAATTCGCCGATGCGGGTGATATTATGACCCGGAACCTGGCGGACTATGTGGTGGATAACATCACCCTGGACGAGGCGCTCCGGAGGACCCAACAGACCTTTGAAGCGGTGGCAAAAGAAGGCAATTATAAAAAGTAAGTCCACCGTGTTTTTGTATAAGTAAATCTAAACCCCATCCGGTGGCCTAAAAACCACCGGATGGTTCTTTATGTCTAGGGGGTTTTATGAAAAGAAAAACCGATTACAAGTATCTGCTACCGGCGGTTGCGGTTGTCGCACTTATGACCCAGGTACCCTTCGTATTAACCCTGGTTTTTTCAACCCTGCGTTGGAATATGTCCAGGCCGGATATACCAAGAACTTTTACCGGACTGGGTAATTTTCTCTATTTTCTAAAAATCGAAAATCTCAAGGATATTCCGCCCTTTTACGGCATCCTGTGGCAGACCATTCTAATCATCGGCATTACCCTGTTTCTTTGTTCTTTTCTTGGGTTTTTGCTGGCCCTCTTGTTCGATCACCCTGTTCCGGGAATAAATATAGCCCGAACCCTTATTTTAGGGCCCTTTTTTGTCATGTCTACAGCCAGCGGCGTTGTCTGGAAGACTACCATCTTCAACACCATCTTTGGGTGGTACGGGGTAATCGTAAAAGCCCTGGGACTCACCCCGGTGGATTTAGTGAGTTATCATCCTTTGGCGGTAATAATCGTGCTTTTTACCTGGCAGTGGATGCCCTTCTTTGTGCTGGTTTTGCTCGCCGGGCTTCAGGGCTTGGACGGGGATCTCCTGGACAGTATGCGTATCGATGGGGTGAACTGGCTCCAGGGAATCTTCTTTATCAAACTGCCGCTGATCATGAACCACCTGCGGGTGGCGATCATGCTGGGTCTGGTGTTTGTGGTAAAAGAATTCGGACTGATTCTTACCACCACCGCCGGCGGGCCGGGTACCCGGTCTTATACCCTGCCTTATTACGTGTATATGCAGATTTTCAGCGCCAATAACGTCGGCCGGGCGGGCGCCTTGGCGGCGATGACCGTTTTTCTGACCCTGGCTCTGGTCAACTTTATCTACCGTTCTATTGAACGGCGCAGCGCAAAGTATAATTAAAGGAGGCGGCTATGGGCGGTAAATCAATCGCAGACGTTCAGCGGACCATCAGGGTGCGGAATTTTATCAAGAAATTGCTCCTGGCCCTGGTTATATATGCCATCGCTATTCTGTATTTTTTCCCTATTCTGTACATGTTCCTTTCGGGGTTTAAGACCGAACAGCAGGCGGTGATGCCCGCTATTTTTTTCAAGCCCACCCTGGCAACCTATAGAAAGGTGTTGAGCGATCCCACCATGCACCAGTACCTCCGCAATTCCCTGTTTCAGGTTTTCTTCGGTACCGTAATCAGCCTTGTCCTTGGAATCCCCGCAGCCTTTGCCCTGGTATTCGGGCATCTGAAAAAGAAGGAGTCTTCGGGCAAATATTATCTGTGGTTTATCACCACCATCCTCCTGCCTCCGGTAGCGGTTCTTATTCCCCTGTTTACCTGGTACCAGCGGTTCCGGCTTATCAATACCCCCTACGGGCTGCTGGCCGCCTATGTGGGTTTTCATATTCCCATCGTGGTATGGATGGTTCATTCCTTCTTTTCGGACCTGCCCAAGGAAATTTTTGAGGCCGCTGAAATTGACGGATGTACTAAATTCCAGCGCATGACCAGGATCGCCATACCCCTGGCCCGGACGGGGATACTCTCCGCCGCTCTTCTGGTGGCGGTCTTTATCTGGAACGAATTCTTCCTGGGATTTAACCTTACGGGGAATCCCACCGCAACCCTACCGGTGTATATGTCCCGGTTTCGGGAACAGCAGGGACAGTTCGTGGCCCAGCTTTGCGCATCCTCCACCATTTCAGTACTCCCCGCAGTTATTCTGGGCTGGATGACCCAGAAAGCTCTGGTAAAAGGATTGGTTGCCGGCGCGGTTAAGGGATGAAATCCGGGATACTTGTTTACGATATAGGAACCACCAGCGTAAAGTCCGCCCTCTTTACCGGGACAGGCGCCTTGGCAGGTTCCGTATCCAAGCCCTACAAAACCGAATACCCCCAGCCCGGCTGGGCTGAACAGGACCCGGATCTGTTTTGGGAAGCCGCAGTCCTGGGGACCCGGGAACTCCTGGCTTCCCCGGAAGCGGCGGGAATCTCCGTAGAGGTCATCGGCCTTACGGGGCACATGAACGGCTGCCTTCCCGTGGATGCCCGGGGACAGCCCACCCACCGGGAGCTTATCCATTCCGATTCCAGAAGTACGGTCCAGTGTGACCGGGTCCGTTCCCTCCTTGGGGAGGATGCGGTGTACCGCAAGACCGGTAACCCCGCGGATGAGCATCTTTCCCTTTCAAAATTCCTCTGGCTAAAGGACGAGCAGCGGGACGCCTATAACAAAACTGCTTGGGTTATCAATTCCAAGGATTATGTGCGGTTCAAGTTGACGGGCATCCTGGGTACCACCGATTTTTCCGACGCCTCCCTTACGGGGATGCTTGATCTTGCCGGCCGAACCTGGGCCTGGGATATGATAGACGCCCTGGGATTGCGCCGGGAATGTTTCCCCACAATACGGAGCAGCATCGAGCGGGAAGGGGGGCTTTCCGGAGAAGCTGCGGAGATCCTGGGGCTCCCTGCGGGGATACCCGTTTCCTACGGCGGCGGCGACGGGTCCTGCGCCACCCGGGGCGCGGGGGTTACCGGTCCCGGAGAGGCCTATGTTTCCGTGGGTTCCAGCGCCTGGACATCCATGCTTGCACCGGAACCCCGGTTTGATCCCCTGAGGCGGATGCAGAATTTCTTCGATCTGGACGGCCATTCCTGCAATGTCTGCGGAACTACCCAGACTGCGGGGATTGCGGTGGACTGGGCCCTGGGGCTCCTCTTCGCCGACATATCCGATACGCCGGAACAGTACCGGGCCATTGAAAAGAGTCTTGAGGACATACCCATAGGTTCCGAGGGGGTCATGTTCCTGCCATACCTGATGGGGGAACGTACCCCTCACTGGGACGCCGCCGCCCGGGGTGTCTTTGTCGGCCTTTCCCTGGCGGGGAACCGGCAGACCCTGCTCCGGGCGGTATATGAAGGGGTCAGTTTCGCTATCGGGGAGATTGTCGATATCTACGCCGATCTTTCCATGCCCATAAAAACCTTCACCCTCCTGGGAGGCGGTATTCGCAGTCCCTTCTGGCGCACCCTAATCTGTGATATCGCCGGTATACCCATGCGGGTCCATCCCTTTCCTACCCATGCCATTTCCCTGGGAGCAGCCATGGCCGCAGGGGTATCCGTGGGCCTCTGGAAGGATCTGGAGGAAGCGGTGGCGCAGATCAACGGCTTTGAACAGATAGAGCCGGATCTTAAAAAGACCGGGCAATACAAACGTTTTTTTTCGATATACAAGGGGATTTACCGCAACATTAAACCGATTTTTAATGAATTAAAGTCGGCGGGAACGGATAGTATCCCTAAAACCTGATTATCCGCGCCTTGGTAAGAAGCTCCGGGCCCGATTCGGTGAGGAGTATGTCGTTTTCCAGACGGCAGCCGCCGTGAACAGGATCGTAAAGCCCCGGTTCCAGGGTAAAGACCATTCCCGGCCGGAGCTGCCAGGTATTGTCCTGCCGGCTGCGCAGGTAGGGAGCTTCATGGGCTTCCAGACCTATGCCGTGACCCAACGCGTGGGGCATGGCCTTCCGGGCTTTGCCGAAAATTGCGTCCGCCGCCAAGCTGATTTCCCTGGTGTAGACCCCGTCCTTAACCATTGAAAGAGCCTTTTCGTAGGCTTTTTCCGTAAGGGAAAGCATCTTTTCCTGGGCCGGGCTCAGGGGGGCCTTAGCAAAGCTGAGGGTGACGTCGGTGGTGTAGCCCCGGTACTTGAGGCCGAAGTCCAGGATGGACAGGCCGGGCCCGGCGAAGGGTTCGGCGGTATAGGCGGGGAAGGCGTGGATGCCGAAGCTCCGTCCGGCGCCGGCGGCCAGGGTTTCAAAGCCCGTACCTTCGCAGCCCCGTTTGCGGCACTCCGCCTCGATAAAGAGTACCACGTCAATTTCCGTGGGGATCCTGCCCGCAGTAATGTTGTTTTCCAGCAGGTCGATAATCTCGTTGGTGATCCCCCCGGCTTTGCGATAAATCTCCTGTTCTTCTTCATCCTTTATCGCCCGGAGGCTTTCCGCTTCTCCGTGGGTACCACTATTCCGGCAGAGGATATCGTATTCTCCCGCATCCCCTACGTATTTGAGAAAATTCGTATAGGAAGTAACCGGGGGGATTTCCACCCGGGAACCCAGCGGGATCTTGAAAAGCGCCGCCGCCCCCTGGAGGGCTTTAACCGAGCGCCGTTCAAATTCGCCATAGGGGATAACAACATCCGCCTGGGCGTAAACAGCCGCCATATTCGCATCCCAGGGAACCAAAAGGGATTTCCCTTCGGCGCTCAGAAAGAGAAGTGCGTCCGAGGGCTGGCCGGTCATCCAGCGGATCGCAGGATCTCTGCGGCCTTCAGTATCCTCGAACATGACCATGGCGATCCTTTCATTGACCATCCATTCGTATAGCTTTTTCCGGCGTTCATCGTAGGCGCTCACAAGGCTGTTCCTTTAAATAGTTTTTCGAAGGCTTCCTTCGACGCTTCCAGGACAAGATTGAGTTCGTTGTCACCTATCCAGTAATGGGTGGCAAAGCGGAACACCCCCTGATCCGGAGGACTTATTACAATATTCCTCTTGGCGAAAAAATCAACGATACCCTTGGCGATATCCGCATCCTTCGCGGGGGGAAATGAAAAGAAAACCATGTTGATATCAACTTCTTCCGGCTTAGTAACAATACCCGGAATAGTCCCAAGTTCTCCGGCCAGCCGTTTCGCCCGCCCATGGTCTTCCGCCAGCCGCTTCGTCTGTTCCCGCAGGGCGATGATCCCCGCCGCCGCCAGTATTCCTGCCTGGCGCATACCGCCGCCCATGATCTTCCGTTTGTACCGGGCGGCCTCGACAAAATCCCGTTTTCCCGCCAATAGGGAACCCACCGGGGCGCAGAGCCCCTTGGACAGGCAGAACATCACCGAGTCTACACGGGCGGCGATTTCCCGGGCCTCCACCTTTAGTGCGGCGGCGGCGTTGAAGAGCCGGGCGCCGTCCAGATGAACCGGGAGCCCCCACTCATCCGCCACGGCCCGCACCGCATCCATGTCGGCAAGTGACACCACCCGGCCCAGGGAGTGGGCGTTTTCCAGGCAGATAAGGGATGTAGCCGGAGCGTGGAGATCCGCCTTCCGCAGCCGCTGCCGGAGATCCCCGGGCCGCAAAACTCCGTCCGGGGCGTGAATAGGCCGGGTTTGTACCCCGGCGATAACCGAAGCCGCTCCGGCTTCGTGCTGGATGATGTGGCACTCCTCCCCAAGGATCACCTCGTCGCCGCGCTTACACCAGGTAAAGAGGGCCAGCTGGTTACCAAAGGTACCGGAGGGCACAAAAACTGCCGCTTCCTTGCCGCTGATCTCCGCGCCCAGCTTTTCAAGTTTATTGACCGTGGGATCATCGCCGTATACATCGTCCCCCACCTCGGCGTTTGCCATGGCCTTACGCATGGCGTCCGTGGGGCCCGTTACCGTATCACTCCGCAGATCTATCATTTTATCACGAGCTCCGCCATCCGAATCGGACATACATCTTCTCCTGGTTGGTGAGTGTATCCCATATCTTTGTTGTTGAATACCCCTTTTTTTTGTATTTTGTCGGCAAAATCGGGCGTGGGGAGGGGTGCGCCCGGCTTCATGTGCGTGTAGAATTCGCCTCCGCAGCCCCGCTGCGCGGGTCTACTACAGCGAGGAATTCCACATACATGAAGCCGGGCGCACCCCTCCCCACGCCCGCCGGTGTCACATAATACGAAGAAGGGGGATTTACCGGGAGATCACATACTGGAGTGGCAGGGTGGGGGGGCTTTAGGAAGGATGAGGAACGGCAAGGCGCAGGTTAGTTAAATCTTTTCGATTTCTTCCGGTGTAAGCCCGGTGGCAGTAGTGATTTGTGTACTAGTCATTTCCATGGCTTTCATGTTCCGGGCTATTTCAACAGCTTTCTTTTTTTCACCTTCCCGCTTCGCCTTGTTGATAACGCTGGTCAAGTCCGACATCGCCATTGCTCGCATCTGGTAGGCCCGTAACGCTTCCTTGTCTTTTGACACAAAGTCCATTTTGGTCTCCGCTTTCTGTATAGCCGCATCCATTTGTACTATCTCCTCTACAAGTTCAGGCGGGCTATCCTGGTTAAAATAGGTCATCCACCGCTGTAAGGTATCGTTCTTAATGTCCTTTTCCCGAAGCCGCTTGAATTTCACCATGTCTATGAAGTGGATTTCCAGCGCCTCGGTTAAAATATAATCCCGTTCGGTGTCTTCCCGCAAGTGGAAGCTGGCATGAAAGTCCTGAGTTTCCAGGTATTCAAAGTTGACGATGTTTATGGCTATGACGTTCGGCAGCTTCACATAATCATCTCCGACCTCTATGTTCCGGGTGTAGCCCAAGCTCCAGTAAAAGAGGCTCCGCCTGTCCATATTGTCCAGGTTTTTAAGCTGTACCTCAATATTTACCCGGGTCCCGTCTGCGGCTTTGGCCCGGACATCCAGAATACTTGCTTTGTCCCCGATGATCTCAGCTGTTATGGCGCGGTTTTCGATAATCTCCACCGAAACCAGGGGCTCCTTCCGGGTCCGCTGTAATACGGCGTTGAGGAAGCTCAAAAGCTGGTCCTCATCGCCTTTTTCACCCATCATTTTGAGAAAAAGGTAGTCGTTTAATGGGTTCAGCCGTTCAACTGCCTTTCCTGAATCAACCGTTTTATCATCTATAGCCGGAATATTCATCATATAATGCCCCCGTACCAGGAAGATGGGGTTAGGGGGAATTTTGCTTTAGTAAAATAGATTTTTTCTTAATTTATAGAAGTTATTGACAAATTTTCTATAGGGGTTACAATACTTTCATGCTTCAGCCAGACAAAATAGCAGAAAAAGGCTCACGGCTCACATTATACTTTAACTAAAACACAACATGTCAAGTATCTAACGTATAAATTTCCACTTTTAAAGAAAAATTCGACCGCAAAGTCGCAGAAGGCGAAGAAGAAGGAAGGGAAAACTTGGACCTATTCCCTTAAAACTTCTGCGCCTTCTGCGCCTTTGCGGTCAAAATTCTTCAAATCTTTGCGGCTAAAATCCTTCAAATCTCGGCTATTGGTAATGCTGCCGCGGTCGGTGTCGGCATTGGCTCCATAATAAATTTGTCGACGGGACAAAAAAACCGTAAGGGAGTTTCTAACATGAAGAATAACAAGTTTATTGTAATGGGAATGTTGGCAGTGTTACTGATATTCGCTTTCGTTCTGACTGCCTGCGGAGGCGCGGACGGCGGCCCTACGGGCGGGCACGCGGACACTACCGCACCAACGGTAACAGGCGCTGTTATTGAAAACAGCGCAAAAAATGTATTAACAGTAACCTTTAGCGAAGTGGTTACTATTACCGATGCGAACGGCTTTAGCATCACCGGCTCCACCGGCGCGACCGCTATTACCGCCGTAAGCGGCACAGACACAAACGCTCTTAGTTTCACCTTAAACGGCAATGCGGTGCATGGCGAAACGATCACGTTTTCGTATGTTGCAACGTCGGGAAATGTAAAAGATGCGGCGGGAAACGCACTTGCGGCGTTTGCCGATAAAGCGGTAACCAACAACGTGAATGGAATAGTAGGCGGACAAAATGATATTACCGCGCCTCAATTGTCTACTGCGCTTATCGCGAGCGATGCGCCTGGTACGCTTGCTCTTACCTTTAGCGAACCGGTTACCGGAGTTTCAGCGGCGGACTTTACCGTTACCGGCAGTCCCGATACTATAAGCATCAGCAGCGCTTCGGGCAGCGGCACAAACTGGACACTTACCCTGAGCCGCCCGGCAGTCTATAACGAGACGATTACCCTTGCATATAACGGAACCGCCATTGTAGACACGGCGGATACACCCAATGCGCTTGCGGCGTTTACCGGCAAAGCCGTAACCAACCAAATTGTCACATTTTTGGGGTTATATACCAGTGGAAATAAAACTATAAGCTTTAGTGATACAAATTGGGCCGTAAAAATAGATGGAAATTGGTCTGATGGAAGTATCTATGTGGTTGGTATTATTAATGGTACTACTCCCCAATATACTGTTAGTGGAAATACTGCCACATGGACTGCGGCAGGAACAGGCTCAGGAAAAGAAGGAACCGCTACTCTATCTGGCAATACGTTGACCGTATTAAGCGGCAATGCTGCCATAAATGGCACATACACTAAACAAGCCGTTGGATTATTTCGTATAAAGGTTACTGGAATTCCTCCTGATGTAATTTCGTTACTATCAGCATCTAATCCTTTGTCCAAAATTCTATTTAGTATAGGTGATCCAGGTTCACTTAGCCCGTCTAACCTAGGATCTACAATAATCGCCGCCAGAGATTCAGACGCGGCTGGCTGGGGTGATATTATAGGAGATGATTGGTATGAGTGCTGGATGTATGACACAGTCGCCCAAAGGTTATATTATTTTGGAACCCCCGGGACTTATGATATAAGGTTTCTTGCTCAATCACTTTCAGTCTACAAATATAAGTCCACGGTGCAATTACAGATAAATGAAACTAATATTATCCCGTATAGTTCGTTTTCGGATTTTACGGTCAGTACCAAAAAACTTGTTATAACAGGCATAACGGATACGCAAAAAACCGCCGGACAAAGCGGGTTTATGGTTGGCGTGTTTCCTGCCGGAACCACACTCGGGAATGTCGTGGCACGAACAAATCTTATTGCGGGAGCGGATGACGAAGAAGATATTTCAATATCAGGAGTATCTCCGTCTTATACGGCAACAATTAACAACCTGTTAGGCACTTGGACAGACATAAATACTTGTGACATATATGTTACACTGGGTTCCACTTATTATATGAAGACAGGAGTAACAGCTTCTTCGGCAACGATAAATGTTGATATGTCAACTTTTGTACCAATAACATCACAGTGAGCCGTGAATAACATCGAGGGGTGACGGGCACGTGCCTGTCACCCCTGCGTTGCCTACTATTCTATTCCGGCCTCCCGCAGCTTCCGCCTAAGCTCCTGGTTTTCCCGGTCTTTTTCATCAATTACTCGGTCCTTCTCCCCAATGGCCCGGGCATTTTCCTCAATGGCCCGGGCATTTTCCTCGAGTATCGGCTTGTATTTCGCCTCAACCTCTTCTTTCCCGGCTTCCCGGCTGGCGTACATCTCGGACCGGTAGTCCATTGCGGCTTTTTCACGAAATAACGCCCGGGCCCATTGTTCTTCCGTTCGGCTTATCTTCTTTAACATCCGTTCCGCTTGCATGATCCCATCCTCCCGGCAGAGTTCTTCGACCAGCCCCGCCATCCGTTTGTCGTTCCTATACCTAAAGTATATACCCCACTTCTGGTCCGCAGGCAAGTCTTTCAGGGTTATTTCCCCCGAAAAATACTTATCGGCTATACGTTTTAGCTTTGGCAGTTCGTAGAAAATTACTTTTACCACTTCGCTCAGTTCGTCATGTTCATCCTCCTCCCGCATGGTGTAGCGCCGGGGGATCTTATCGCTTTCCGGAAATAGGACGAAATTGAGGAAGAAGATCTGGTAGACCCGGGATATAGTTTTGTAATACTTCCCTTGCTTGGCCTGGCTGGAAAGGAGGTAGGCGGCATAGACCATGGCCCGTACTTTGATGTCATCCTCGGTCTTTTTAACTTGGATCTCGATATCCGCCTGTTCCCCATCGTTAAAGACCAGGTGGATATCCAGTCGTATGGTCTTTCCGGTGAGGTACTCCGGGAGGAGTTCGCTATTCCTGATGGATAGCGACTCCACCGGGCGGTGGATGCAGGCGGATAGGAGGCAGCGGAGGGCTGTTTTGGAATCCTCGTCATTGGCGGTAAGCAGAGCCTTAAAGACGAAGTCCGAAAGCAGGTCCAGGGACTTGCCCGCTTTGGCGTTTTCTCTGGCTTGGCGGCGGAGGTCCGGATTGAAAAAAGAAAATAGGAAGGGTAGTTTCATAGTGAGCTCCTTTACGGCCTTTTTGGGCCGTACCGGATATAGGGAGCTCAGGTGAAAAATGCTTTACTTGGGAGAAAATATTTTAATTAAAAATACCTCCTTTTAATGATTATATAAATAAAGCATTAAAAGATTTTAAAATGCCGGAAAGAAAATAATTGGTAAAAAAATAAAAGGGTTCTGTGCTCCGGGAAAATAGCGAAGATGTGTGTAACCCAGTGGCGTCCGGCGACCTTTTCCTCCGATAATTCTTTACAGCCCATCGTAATTGGTGGTATCCTGTTCCCATGAAAAAGGTGATGGTTCTTATGGCGCTGGTCCTGCTGCCTCTGGCTTTGGGGGCACAGCAGAAGTTTGCCCTGGTCATCGGGAACGGGGCGTATACCTCGACGCGGGAGCTGAACAATCCGGTGAATGACGCCAACGACATGAAGGCCGCCCTGGAGGGCCTGGGGTTCCGGGTGGACCTGGTGCTGAACGGGAGCCTCCAGGCCATGGAGGATGGGGTTACCCGGCTGAAGAACCGGCTATCCGGGGCCGAGGGGTCCTACGGCTTCTTCTTCTACGCAGGCCACGGAGTGCAGTCCGAGGGGGAGAACTACCTTATCCCGGTGGATGCGGCTATCCAGGGCGAGTCCTACCTGCGTACCAAAGCCCTGCCGGTACAGGCCGCCCTGAACGAGATCAAGCAGGCGGGGAACCCCCTGAACGTGATAGTCCTGGACGCCTGCCGGGACAACCCCTTTAGCTGGTCCCGGGGCGGCAGCCGGGGCCTTACGGTGGTTGGCGCCCAGCCCGCAGACAGCCTGATAGTCTACGCCACCAGTACGGGCAGCACCGCCGCAGACGGCACGGGCCGGAACGGCCTTTTTACCGGCCAGTTGTTGAAGAACCTGAAAACCCCCGGCCTGGAGGTCTACGACATCTTCCGCCGTACCGCCGCAGATGTGCGCCGTGCAAGCGACGGCAAGCAGATCCCGGCGATCTACTCACAGCTTTCCTACGAGGCGT
>NZ_JAJQRB010000079.1:0-10130 GCF_046533075.1 Treponema primitia
AAAAAAGAGACCCCCCAAAAAACCCCCTTAAAAAAAAACCCCCCCCTAACCCCAAGGGGGGGGTAATTTTTTTTTCCCCCCCCCCCCCCCCCCCCCAACGATTTAAGCTACTCCTTTTTCCCCTACTGATTATCCTGGCCGCCTTTCTTCTCGGCTGCCCGGGAAACAGTCCCAGTGACGACACCACCGCCCCGGCATTAAGCAATGGCGCCGTGAGCAACCTGTCCTCTGCGAACGGAACCACCGCAACCCTCAGCTTTAGCTCCAATGAAGCGGGGACCCAATTCTATGTGGTGATGCCGTCAAACATCGCCTCCCCTAACGCGGCGGCGGTAAAGACGCCGGACAGTACGGCAGTGGCGGGCTCGGCGACGGTCAGCGTTGGGGCAAACACCATTGCTGTTACCGGCCTTACGGCAGGCACGCAGTACAAAGCCTATATCATTGTAGTGGATGCGGCGGGCAATCTTTCGGACGTGCTGACCATTAACGGCGTTAACCCGGTGATAGAAGCGGCTACCTATACCGTAACCTTTAACTCAAACGGCGGATCGGCGGTACCGCCTGCAACCGGAATAAGTTCCGGGGCCACCGTAACCTTACCCGCTAATCCGACAAAGGATAGCAATATCTTCGCGGGATGGTTTACCGATGACGAAACCTTCAGCGCGGCGTTTAACGGATCAACCCCGGTAACCGATAATATTATCGTTTATGCAAAATGGACACCCGGGACCACCTATACCGTAACCTTTAACTCAAACGGCGGATCGGCGGTAGCGCCTGCAACCGGAATAGGTTCCGGGGCCACCGTAACCTTACCTGCTAATCCGACAAAGGGCAGCAATACCTTCGCGGGATGGTTTACCGATGACGACACGTTTAGCACCGCGTTTAATGAATCAACCCCGGTAACCGGTAATATTACTGTTCACGCAAAATGGAATCCGGCGGGAGGCAATCCCTTTATAGGAATATGGACCGGTAACATTAAAATCGGATCGGATCCGGATGACCGGGACATATCACTTGTTATTACAGAAACGGCATGGCAATATCTCACCTTGACCAACTACCCCCCCCAGCCATATGGTCAAAAAGGGACCTATGTCTATACCGGTAATAGTGCAACCATGACCATTACCCATCAAACAGATAGCGGAGAGACATGGTCAGACAATTTAACCAGTTTACCGTTGACAACATTTGAGCCAACAGTTTCGGGCAATACCTTGACCTTAGGTACTTATACATTGAACAAAATGGACAGGACCATAACGCTCAACAGTTTCCCGAACAATGCTTTCATAAAAATTTATTTGTCGTCTTCAAAAACCAGTAAAGAAGAATTCCGGGCAGGTATAGTGGCTGGAGCATCTGATACTATTGCCTATGGGAATAAGGTTTTTCACCGCATAAGAGAGGCTGATTCCGACGGTCTAAGCTCTTCAGATTGGACAGGAACTAGTTCGTACTATGTGTTTATTGATGGCAGCGGCGGCGGTAACTATTATTATGTATCAAAGGAAAAAATTTCATTCTCCTCTGATAATATAATAATAAACTTTACCGCTTCGGATTGGACACACTTGGCAAGCGGTGACAATTGGAGCCCGGGCTCCTGATTCACCGATGATGATTTAGCGATCCGGAAGAACATTTCCGGATCGCTAAATTGCCCTACAAGCAACTCTTCAGTATTTCTAAGCCTTGATCAATCTCAGCATCGCTGATGGTATATGGCGGCAGGAAGCGCAGCGTGTTCGGCCCGGCGCTGAGGATCAGGAGCCCCGGGGTTTTCGCGTCCGCCCTGGCTATGGCTTTTTCCAGAACCGGCCAGGCGTCATCGGTGATGTCCACGCCAATCATGAGGCCCCGGCCGCGGATCTCCTTCACCTTAGGATGGCGCCAGGCGCCGATTTGGGTTTTGATCTTCTCGCCCTTCCGGACAATTTCTTTGAGGAAGGCCGGGTTGTTTACGGTTTCCAGAACCACCAATCCTGCGGCGGCGGCCAGGGGATTGCCCCCAAAGGTACTGCCATGATCGCTGCTCCCGAGGGTATCGGCGGCCTTTTCCCCGGCCAGGACGGCGCCCACGGGAATACCCGCGGAAAGGCCCTTGGCCAGGGTGACCACGTCGGGTTTGATCCCTAAACCATGCTCGTCATGGTAGGCTTCACAGGCCAGGAAGGTTCCGGCCCTGCCCACCCCGCACTGGACCTCGTCAAACATGAGCAGTATGTCCCGTTCGGCGCAAAACTTTGCGGCGGCGGCGATATATTCCGGCGTTTGGGGCACGATACCGCTTTCACCCTGGATGGCCTCGATGAGAAGCCCCGCCACCGTATTTCTGTCAAGGGCCTTGTCCAGGGCGTTGATGTCTCCGCCGGGTACATAGAGGAAGCCCTCGGTAAAGGGGCCGAAGTCCTTATGAAACTTATCCTGCCCGGTTGCCGCCAGGGTGGTGATGGTCCTGCCGTGGAAACTTCCCTTAAGGGTCACAATCTGATGCCGCCCTTCCCCGTATTTCTTTAAGGAATATTTCCGGGCTATTTTACAAGCCCCTTCGTTGGCCTCCGCCCCGGAGTTCCCCAGGAACAGCTTCTTCATCCCCGCTGCGGAACAGGCTGCCACCAGCTTTTCTGCGAAGGCGGCGCTCACATCGCTTTGGTAATAGTTGCACACATGGTTGAACTTCGCCGCCTGATCCGCAATGGCCTTCACCAAAGCCGGGTACCCGTGGCCCAAACAGTTCACGGCAATCCCGGCGGTAAAGTCCAGGTAGCGCTTCCCCGTAGTATCGGTGAGCCATGATCCTTCGCCCTTAGTAAAGGTAACGGGTAACCGGTGGTAGGTATTCATAAACACATCGCTCATAGTATCCCCCTTATAGTAATGGTATTAACAATAGTACTACGCTTCAATCATCGTTCCGATACCCTCGTCGGTGAACAGCTCGATGAGCAGCGCATGGGGAAGACGCCCGTCGATGATGTGGGCCTTCTTTACCCCGCCGTCCAGGGCGAGGCTGCAGCATTCGGTCTTGGGGATCATCCCCTTGCTTACCACACCCTGTTTTTTCAGGTTCTCAAGCTCCGAACGGGGCAGCCGTTTTATCAGGGAATCCGGGTCCTGAACATTCCGGAGTATGCCCTGCACATCGGTTATCAGAATGAGCTTCTCCGCCTTAATAGCCACGGCAATTTGGGCGGCGGCGGTATCGGCATTAACGTTGAGGATATGCCCCTTTGCGTCGCCGGTACCCAGGGCTACGGAGGAAACTACCGGGATAGCGCCGCTTCCCAGCACAGTTTCCAGAATCGAGGCGTTCACGGTTTCAATTTCCCCCACAAGCCCCAGATCTTCCCCAGCGGATTTGAGGAGCCTCCCCAGAAGAAGCCCCCCGTCTATACCGCAAAGCCCCATCGCCTTACCCCCGGCCTGCTGGATCAGCGCGGTGATATCCTTGTTCACCTTGCCGCAGAGGACCATCTGGACAATTTCCATGGTCTCCTCATCGGTGTAACGCAGCCCCTGAACGAAGCGGCTCTCCTTGCCCAGGCTGCTGAGCATGGATTCAATTTCCGGGCCGCCCCCATGGACCAGCACCGTCCGTATCCCCACGCAGCTCATGAGTATCAGGTCCTGGATCACCGCGGCTTTCAGCTCGGCGTTGATCATGGCGTTCCCGCCGTACTTTACCACCACGGTCTTACCCTGGTAGGCCTGTATATAGGGCAGCGCATGGACCAGCACCTCCGCCCTGTCGTTGTTATTTATTGATTCCCTCATTCCTCATTCCTCATTCTTTATTATGAAGACCCGTAGTCTCCGTTTATCTTGACAAATCCCAGGTCAAATCACAACCCTAAAACAAAGCCGGTATAGTCTTTAGCCCGTCGGTTTCGTCAAAGCCGAAGATGATATTCATATTTTGAACCGCCTGTCCTGCGGCGCCCTTAACCATATTGTCGATGGCGGAAACCGCCAGGAGTGTCGTACCGGCCTGATCCAGGTGAATCGATATATCGCAGAAGTTGGACTGCCGGACCCGACCGCTTGCGGCGATGACCCCTGCGGGAAGGACCCGGACAAAGGGCTCGTCCTTGTAAAAATCTTCGTATACCCGGCGTATCTCCCCGGCCTTTTCCTCAATCTCCTTTGTAGGCGGCCGAGGGGCGCCGGATAGCCGGGACGCGCCGGATCTTTCCTTGGGCCGCCATTCTTCCGCCAGGGGAATATAGATGGTACTGAGTATACCCCGGTTCATGGGCGCCAAATGGGGAGTAAAGATCACCGCCGGCCCCTGCTGCACAGACACAGCTCTGGCTGCCATGGCTGCCATGGCTTGGAAGTTCCGGGCAATCTCCGGGGTGTGCCGGTGGGCGCCTACTTTGTAGGGGGCCAGGGAATCCGCACATTCGGGGTAATGGAAGGAACGGCTGGGGTCCCGGCCGCCGCCGGTAATCCCGGAAGCGGAATCTACGATAATAGTTCCCGGCCCCGCGATACCCTTCGCCAGGGCGGGGAAGGCCCCCAGGGAAGCTCCGGTTGGATAACAGCCGGGGTTACCAATGATAAGCTTTTTCGCAGAAGCCAGTTCCTTGATACGGGAACGGTTCAGTTCCGGGAGCCCGTAGACGGAATAGTTTCGTAATTCATTATACACAAATGATTTACCATACCAGGCGGCGAAGGTTTCCTCATCATCATCAAAACGAAAATCCGCAGAAAGGTCGATGAAGGGGATACTCTTTTCAATACAAGCTTTAGCGAAGGGCTCCCCCACCCCGCTGGGCAGGGCTGCAAAAACCACCTGGGACCGGGAAATCGCCTCCTCCGGTTTTACCAGGGTAGCCTCAATTTTTCCCAAGAAATTGGGATAAATATGTTCAATCCGGTCACCCTCATGACTCACCGAAGCCAAGGCGAACCCGCTTACCCCGGGATGTCCCGCGAGCAGCCGAACCAGTTCGGCGCCCGCATATCCGGTGGCGCCGATAATGCCAACGATCAAAGCGAACCTCCTAATCGGGACAAAAAATAATATCCCGTTCAAAAAATACCGATAAATTTCTTATAAAGATACAAGGGGGGGAACTTAAAAGCGAGGCCCCGCCATTATGCGGGGACGGTACCGGTGCTTTTTCATATGTATAAATTTGCATAAATCTTTATTTTAGTCAATATATATACATATTGACTAAAACCGTAATATTTTGGAGTATTTATTCATAGTTAAGAAAAATTAAAAAGGTGGTAAGCGTATGATCCGGGTTGCGGATGTGGAGGAGCAGGAAGAGGAGAAATTTCAAACGGTCATTGATCCGGCGGACGACTATCCGGAGGAAGAGCAGGATTTTCATGCCGGAAAAATTTACTGCGCCAATTGTATCCATTGTAAATTGGTCCCGGCAAAATCCGCCGGCGATGACCGGTATGTACTCCGTATCCGCTGCGCCGCCGGGAAGTGGAAAAAGAAGCTCGGCGAAGAAAAGCTCTATAAGTACTGTACCATAACCCGGCGCTATCTTGATAATTGCGACACCTACGAGGAAATGGGCGACACCAAGACCTATATCCGGGAACTGAAAAAGAGTCTCCCCGAAAAGGATGAACTGTACGTCCTCTTTCAAGGTACTGAGTAGGAGGAGGCGCCGCGTGGTCCGTCTGCCTTGTTTTTACCCGTACCCCGTGGTATAAAATAGATATGCGTTTTCTAAAATTAGCTGTTCTTCTTACCTCTCTTGTTATTTTGGCTTCAAGCTGTTCCTCCGGGCCGGTGAACATCCCCGATACTGCCGCCCCTGCAGAAATAGTGCAGCGCGCCCAGGAAGCTTCGGACCGGAACCGGCATAATCAGGCCCTGAACTACTACGAAGCTATACTGGAACGGTTTCCCTCAAACAACGACTATGTCTGCATCGCAGAGTACGAGATCGCCTTTATCCATTACAAACAAAAAAAATATGAGCTTTCGGAGTCCGAATTCAGAAAGCTCCTGGCCCGATACGATGCCCCCGATGCGGAGTTGCTTCCCCCCCAATACAAGATTCTGGCCAATATTGTTATCGCCAAGATCGATGAACGGAAAAAATGATAGAACATCGCTAGTAAATCCTACATATTCGTAGTATCATCTTTTCATGCAATCCGGAATCGTTTCTGAACGGGATGAGTTGGAACTCCTCTTCGATATAGCCCGAACCTTCGATAAACACGTTGAACTCAGGACAGCCCTGGGCCCCCTGCTAAGCCTCCTGGAAGTACGGGCGGGCTTGACCTGGGGCATGGTTACCCTCCTGGATCGGGCCACGGGCCTCCTCAAGGTTGAGGAAGCCTACGGTTTAAGCGCCGAAGAAAAAAAACGGGGTATCTACCGTCTGGGAGAAGGCCTGGTGGGCCGGGTCTTTGAATCCGGCATCCCCATCACCATCCCGGATCTTTCCCGGGAAACCCACTTCCTCAACCGGGCTAAAACCCGGGCTAAGGCAGACATGGAAGGGCTTACCTACTACTGCGTACCCATACGGTCCGGAGGCGCCGTGATCGGTACCCTCAGTGCGGAACGGCGTATCCGGGATGAGGATGTGGAAACCAGGATAACCGGGGACCGGACTTTTCTGGAGAAAGTTTCTTCCATAATTGCGGATTCCGCCAAACTCCGTGAACGGATTACCGAAGAACAGTTCCGGCTTCACCAGAACAGCGGTATGGCGGCGCCGGACGAGCGGATCAACCGGGACCAGAGCGGCGGCCGGATCATATCGGGAAGCGAGATCATCGGAACCAGCAACGCCATGCGGACCGTCCACGAAATGCTTTCCCGGGTGGCCCCCAGTGACGCCACGGTACTCGTCACCGGTGAAAGCGGTACCGGCAAGGAACTTATCGCCGCAGAAATCCACCGGCTCTCCAAGCGGGTAGGGGCGCCTCTGATTAAGGTCAACTGCGCCGCCATCCCGGAAAGCCTTATTGAAAGCGAGCTCTTCGGCCACGAAAGAGGCGCCTTTACCGGGGCCGACAAGCAGCGTAAGGGCCGTTTTGAGCTGGCCCATTCGGGGACCCTGTTTTTAGACGAAATCGGGGAGCTTTCCCCCCAGGTTCAGGTAAAGCTCCTGCGGGTACTCCAGGAGCGGGAACTTGAACGGGTGGGCGGAACCTCCACTATTAAGGTAGATGTCCGGCTCATCACCGCCACCAACCGGAACCTGGAGGAGGAGGTTAAGTCCGGCCGTTTCCGGGATGATCTCTACTACCGGCTCAACGTATTTCCCATCCAGATCCCCCCCCTGCGGGAACGGAAAAGCGACATCGTCCTCTTGGCGGATTACTTTGCCGAAAAGTACGCCGCCAAGAACGGCAAACTCATCAAGCGCATATCCACCCCCGCCATCGACCTCCTCACCAGCTATTCCTGGCCCGGCAATGTCCGGGAGTTGGAAAACGCCATCGAGCGGGCGGTGATCCTCTCCAAGGACCAGGTGATCCACTCCTACGACCTGCCCCCCAGCCTGCAGTCTGCGGCCTCCACCAACACCGAGCCCACCACTACCCTGGAAGCAGCCCTTTCCCGCTTGGAAAAAGAGCTTATCGTGGAAGCCCTGAAAATCGCCGACGGCAATATGGCCTCCGCCGCCCGCCGCCTTGGCATTACCGAACGGCAGATGGGCCTCCGGGTCCACCATTACGGTATCAATTGGCGCCTCTACAGAACGACAAAAATGTAGGATTGATCTATAAAGCATACATAAACGTAAGAAAATGTAATAATTTAGAATTTCTGAGAAAAACACAGAGAGGAAGAAAAACCGCAGAGAGCACAGAGGAAGAACACAGAGGACACAGAGGGGAAGAAAAGAATAATTTTTGCCCGATCCCTCCTCGTTTCCTCTGTGTCCTCTGCGTCTCCTCCGTGTCCTCTGTGTTAAATCTTCCTCCGTGTCCTTCGTTTTTCTCTGTGTCCTGTGTTTTGTGTGTCCTCCGTGTTAAATCTTCCCCGTTTCTTTCTCAACTTGGCACGGTTTTTGCTGTACATACAGTAGCAACGTATTAGGAGGACAAAAAGGTGCGAAAAAAGTTGTTTGTTTTGTTGATACTGACCCTGTGTATAGGGGGCGTTTCCCTCTTTGCCGAGGAAAGTATCGAATCCCTGGGATTTTCGCTTGATGTGGTTTGGCTGTTCCTGGGTGCAATCCTGGTCTTTATCATGCAGGCGGGATTTGCCCTGGTTGAGACCGGTCTTACCCAGGCAAAAAATGCCACCAACATCACCATGAAAAATGTGATGGACTTTTGCTTTGGCGCAATCGTGTATTGGGCCATAGGCTGGGCTTTTATGTACGGAAAGGATAAGGGCGGGTTTATCGGCACTTCGGAGTTTTTCCATAGTCCCATGGGACTGGACTTTGATTCCGGCGGCTTCTACAAATCGTGGTTCTTCCAGGTAGTCTTTGCCGCTACTGCGGCGACCATCGTTTCAGGCGCCATGGCGGAACGGACCAAGTTTAAGTCATACCTGATTTATACCTGTTTTATTTCGGCGTTTATATACCCTATTTCCGGTCACTGGATATGGGCTGCTCCGGCAGCGGATGGAACTGGCGGCGGATGGCTTGGTAACCTTGGCTTCCACGACTTCGCCGGTTCCACCGTGGTCCACTCCGTAGGCGGCTGGGCAGCTCTGATGGGCGCTGCGGTCCTTGGTCCCCGGGTAGGTAAATATGTAAAAGGGCCGGATGGCAAAACCTCAGTTAAAGCGTTTCCGGGGCATAATATTCCCTATGCGGCCCTCGGCGTACTGCTTCTGTTCTTCGGTTGGTTCGGCTTCAACGGCGCTTCGACTAGTATAGCAACCGTGGGGGATGGCGGAATCTGGAGCGGCCTTAATATTGCCCGTGTCTGCGTTACCACACTTCTGGCGGCTTCCTCAGGGGCAGTCGGGGCGCTATTTTTCTCCTGGATTTGGTTCAAGAAGCCCGATTGTTCCATGACACTGAACGGACTTCTGGCAGGTCTCGTGGGTATTACCGCTCCCTGCGCTGTGGTAAGTCCCGGCGCATCCATTGCCATCGGCCTTATCGCCGGTGTGCTCGTGGTTCTCTCGGTCGAGTTTATCGATAAGGTCCTCAAGATCGATGACCCGGTCGGCGCTTCATCGGTACACCTGGTCTGCGGTATCTTTGGTACCCTGGCGGTCGGTATCTGGGGTCAGGTGGACGGCGTTGCGGTTGGTGTCCTCCACGGCGGCGGATTCAGCCAGCTTGGTATCCAGGCTCTTGGTGTTGTATCCGTAGGCGCCTGGGCGGCCATTACCAGTCTTATCCTCTTCCTCCTGATTAAGGTAACAGTAGGACTGCGGGTCAGCAACAAAGAAGAAGCCATAGGACTCGATCGCAGCGAACATAAGTCGGAAGCTTACGCGGGCTTCCAGATTTTCAGTAACATGTAAGGAGGAGGTAGAAATGAAACTGATTATTGCATATATACAGCCCCATGTGCTGAACGAAGTTAAGCAGGAACTGTACAAGGCCGAGGTCTACAAGATCTCTGTTACCAACGCCATGGGCTGCGGTCAGCAGAAGGGATACACCGAGCAGTATCGCGGTGTTGAAATTGAAGTAAACCTTTTAAAGAAGGTACGCATTGAAATTGCGGTGAACGATAACTTCGTAAAGCCCACGGTGGATGCCATAATCCGCGGCGCCCGCAGCGGGGAAATCGGCGATGGAAAAATCTTCATCGTTCCCGTGGAAGAGTGCATCCGTATCCGAACCGGCGAAACCGGTTCCGTGGCAATAGGTTAAAGGGATTATAAAAAAGAAGGCGTCCGCGCACAGTAATTGTGCCGGGCGGATGTAAAAAGACAAGGTTTGAGAGGGCGGTACGGTATCGGGTTTTGGCCCGTGCCGTACCGCTTTTTTTGCTGAAATACCATCAATAACTGCCAGGGCAACCCTGCGGTGAGGCTCCCATCCTGCTTGAGCCCCCACAAGTCTCAGTTACTCTACGTCTTTCCAGCTCGTATCCACAGTATTCTCCAAGTTTACGGTGGCTGCACCACCAATGTAATTCCTACGAATTTTAAAAAAATCGATCCTCAGGATAAAGCATTTTTCAGCATAACTCCC
>NZ_JAJQRB010000080.1:0-12006 GCF_046533075.1 Treponema primitia
GGCTCTAATGGGGGGTTCGGTTTGGGTAAACCCAAAACCCTCCGTTCCGCCGCAATGGGGCGTACTATGCCCACCCAGCGGCTCGATTTCGGCTGACTGATAGTTTTATCGACCAACACCCCGCCCCTGCGGGGCAGCTCGAAGAATCAAAGCCGATAGCGTGATGAAGCCTTGTCTCCAAAACTCGATACTACAGCCATTAGTTGTACTGCCATCCTGTGGAGTGCGACTCAATGGCTTCAACCTCCCCGCCGGAATCTCCCTGACAAGTGACTGACAAAACACGAATTTCCCTTTCCCCCATATATTATTTCTTTTACTTTCTTTTCTTTTTTTATTTGTCATAAAAAACAAAAAGAAAGAAATAAGAATAATAGAAACCAAGCGGAGATTTTCAATACCAATGCGTATCACTCTTTACCATGACAATTAAGGCATACAAAAGGTTCAACTATTTGTCATTCCTGACAAGTCTCAGGTCATTTTTTTTGAATCAGGGGGGAGCGTGCGTCCCCTGAAATTGCCAAGATTTGTACTGTTCCGTTTTACTTTTTGTCAAACCGATATTTTGCTCATAAAAATGCAGTTTTCCCGTATCACTAAAAACCAAACCGGCCTACTACCGCACACTCAATCGCACGATAATAGGCCGGAAAAAAACTACCGCTGTTTTTACGACGGGAAACTAAAGGGGAGCACGGGGGAAACCCCGTACCGCCTACGTCAACTTGGCCCGCAGGGCTACCCCCGACCAGAACCGGGCATCCGCCGTCCGGGTCTGCTCATATCCCAGCTCTTTAAGCCGCAGGGAAAGGAAGCGTTCACTACAGGCGTGTTCGTTGTTTTCATCACACCAGTCCTGATACGCCTTGAACAATTCCCGTATCCTGATGGTTGACCCCGGATTCTGTATGCAGCACTCCTTGAGGAAATTGCCGATCACATCCATTTCTCCCCGGTACTCATCCGTGGCATGAAGAATAATAGCCGGTGTCCGCAGCCCTTCTTTCCGCCAGCGGGCTGTCCCCTCAAGGAGCCAGTTCAATATCCCGCTTGCCTCTGCCCGCAGTTTTTCCTCCAGGTGTTTGTCCTGCTTTTCTTCCTCAATCCGGGTAGTAAAGGGTATCAGTTTAATCCTCCGCCATATCCCGTAATCCGTCCCCTTGATCACCGGCTTGTGATTTGTCGCCATGAAAATCTTGAAGGTCGGCACAAAGTTGAAAAACTCCCCGTACAGGAACCGGGCCGTCATCCGGTCGTTCCCCGTAATCTGCTTGATGAGCGGCTCCGATAAACGCCGCCCCTGTTCCGCCTCCGTGGTGGTGACAAACCGGGTTCCCCGCAGACGGGCAATGTCGTTGGTAATCTGGTCCCCGTTTTTCCGCATGAAGGTTTCCGTAGGTGTTGCAATGGCGTAATCTCCCAGCAGGTACATGATGGTATTCAGGAAGGTGCTTTTCCCGTTAGCGCCGGAGCCGAACAGGATGAACATGGTCTGTTCCGAGGTATCCCCGGTGAGCGCCCATCCCCCTACGGTTTGCAGGAAGCTGACAATATCGCTGTTGTAATTCATGATCTCCCGGACAAACTGTTTCCAGACCGGGCAATCAGCCCCAGGATCGTAGTCAACATTCGCCAATTTGGTGATCATATCCTCCTGCCGGTGTTCCCGGAATTCCCCGGTACTCACATCAATGGTGCCGTTCTTCACGTTGAGGAGCCAGGGGTTCCGGTCGAGGTCATCGCTGGTGATATTCAGTGCTTTAATCCAGCTTGCAGATTTGACAAACGCCTCCCGCCGCCGCATTGATTCACTGAGCATGGCGTATTTTTCAATCTCCATGCGATCCCGGTAGTCCGGCGTTTTGAGCATATCATTGTAAATGTTATGAACCATTTCCAACCCCTTCTCGTGGATGAGCGCCCCATCGTCCATTTGCCAATGGGTATCCTGCCATACCACCCATTTCTTCCACGCCCCGTTGTACCGGATATCCCTGCCGTATTCCTTCATCAGCCGGGCGGCAGTGGATGCATCGGTAAACTGGACAAGCCCTTTCTTCAGCAGATCAAGCCGGTAATAGATTGACTCATCCCCGACCGATTCCCGTTTTTCATATTCTCCCATACTAAAATTCTCCCTTTTCAATAACCGCCGCATATTCTGTGAACCGGGCCAAAGCCGATTCCCCGTCATCAGGCAGCGGATGTTCCTTTTGCCAGTCCTCCCCGGCCTTGTACAGCCGGGTCAGCATCCCCGGTTTTTGCAGATACTCCCGGTTTCTAAAAACCATGAGGCCCCGGTATGCCTCCGGGGGAATCTCCCGGTTCCGGGTTTCAGCCTGCCCAAGCAGCAATTCGGCCAGCCCCCGTTCCCGTTCTACAAATTCCTCAAGCATCTTGCGCTCCTGCCATAGCAGTTCTTCGTAGAGCTTCTTGGGGTCTTTCTTGTTATACCCCCGCCAGTCGAGTACCACCGTACCGTGTTTTGTCCGCATCATTACCATACATCCCTCCGTATTGGTTGGTTTCTCTGCGCCGGAATAGGTTCCCGACACTATAGAGACAGATTAAGGGGTTTTTTAAGAGGGTGTGAATGTATAAATTGTCATGTTTTTGGGGGAATTTGCTTGCAATGACAAATATTACATTATTGTCATACTCAATGTTCTATACTTTCCATTTTTTTCTTCCCATGTTATGCTATATATGGGCGGGTTTCCGTTCAAAAAGAACTTGGGAGCAAAAATCATGCCAACCTTGCAATTCAAGGGCAAAAATATCATCTGGAATCACCACCTTTCCGTCCCCTATCATACCCTGGATGAGGTTGAGAAACTCCATTACCACCCGGAAACTCCGGCAGGTAACCTCATAATTGAAGGGGACAACCTACTGGCCCTCAAAGCCCTTCTGCCCCAATACACCGGGAAAATCAAATGTATATATATAGACCCGCCCTATAATACGGGTACAGAAAATTGGGTTTATAACGACAATGTGAATAATCCCATGATTAAAGATTGGCTCGGTAAAGTAGTAGGAAAAGATGACCTTGCCCGCCATGATAAATGGCTTTATATGATGGCACCGAGACTTAAGCTGATGAGAGATTTACTTTCCTCCACTGGTTCGATATTTATTAGCATTGATGATAATGAGATTTATACATTGATTCAATTAATGACAGAAACATTTGGACAAGATAATTTCAAAAATATTATTATTATCCGCCGTGGAATTAAAAGTGTTCAAGCCCAATTTGAAACTGTTGATAGGTTAAATTATGGGTGTGAGTATGTGATAGTTTTTTCCAGAGAAGGCGATTATAAATATAAAAAATTTGAAGTGGAATTAGAAAATGGGAAAGAGGGAGGATGGAATAATCATTGGCGTGGTACTGACCGGCCTACTATGCGATATAGCCTTTTTGGTATAATACCGGAAACTGGTCAATGGCGTTGGAGTGAATCCAGAAGCATAGTTGCGGTTGAAAATTACAAATCCATGTTAAAAGAATTGGGCAAAACTGAAGAAAATGTCACCCAGGAAGAAATTGATGTATGGTATAAAAAATATCTTGATGAAAATGGTGAAGATATTGACCTTTTAAGACTATCTTCAAATGAAAAGCCGGAACACTATATTCCTCCCTCTGAAAGCAAATTAGCAAGTACACATTGGAATGATATTAAACCTAACGGTTCTAGCCAGTTAAAGGCTCTGTTTGGAAAAAAAGTTTTTGATAACCCCAAATCCATAGATTTAATAAAGAGACTTATTCAGTTTAGCACCGATAATTCTGAAAATGCTATAGTATTAGATGCATTTGCGGGATCTGGTACAACCATGCATGCTTGTATGGAGCTTAACAATGATGATACTGGTAACCGCCATTGTATTCTTATTCAAAGCCCCGAAATAAGCAAGGACGATCCCAAGAAGAACATCTGCAAAGACATTACTCGTGAACGTATAAAACGGGCCATTGATAAATATAGTTATAAATCAGGTTTCCGTTATTTCAAGGTAGGAATCCCCATTGATGCAGAAACGATACTTTCGGGACAGCTCCCCACCTATAAACAGTTTGCTGAATATGTGTATTACCTCTGTACCGGGAACAGCTTATCTGATAAAAAAACCATTGACGAAAAATCATATTATGTTGGTTCATATAATCGAAATGTTATCTATCTTCTTTACAAACAAAACTTTGACGCATTGACAAAAATGCCCCTCAATTTTGATTTGGCTGAACAACTTATCAAAACCAATCCCGATAAAAGAATTATCGTCTATGCTCCGGCTTGTTTCCTCGACGATGATTATATGAAGGACAATAATATTGACTTCGTGGGTATACCTTACAATCTCTTTTCACGGGTAAATCCATGAGTTTTTATCTCAAAAAGTACCAGGAAAAAGTAGTATCAGAACTCACCGCTTTTTATGAGGAAGCAAAAAAGACCGAGGCAGCCCTGGCTCCGGCAAAAAATGCGCTGCCGCCTGAATTACGCCATCAAATTGACTGGATTGGGGCAACCTTTAATAAATTACACAAAGTCTACCGCGATCAGCCGGTAAACGGACTCAAAGAACATTACCCCCGCATAGTTATAAAAGTCCCTACCGGGGGCGGAAAAACCCTTCTGGCGGTTGAAGCTATCAGGGAATACCAAAACCGTTATGCCGGTAAAAGAACCGGTCTTGTGGTCTGGGTTATTCCCACCGAAACTATTTATTCACAAACCATTGCCAAGCTCAAGGACAAGGCAAATCCTCTCCGTCAATTTTTGGATCAATCCAGCGGTAACAGAACCCTCATTATTGAAAAAGGCCAGCGCCTTACCGTGCAGGATATTGAAGAAAACCTCGTCGTCCTTTTTATCATGATCCAATCCATCAGCAGAAAGAATGGCAAAGAAGCATTAAAGATGTTTCAGGACGCAGGTGGTTTTGAGGAGTTTTTCCCCGCCGACCACCGCTATGACCTACATGCTGAGTTATTAAAAAATTGTCCCAACCTTGACAGCTTCGATTATATCGGAAACCCGGTTGTCAAAACCAGTATGGGCAACGCCATACGGGTATCAAGGCCCTTTATTATCATTGACGAAATCCATAAAGTTTTTTCTGATACCGCAAAAGAAACCATCGACGGCTTAAATCCGGTCATGGTTTTGGGCCTTACCGCCACCCCCAAAAAAGACATGAATATCCTTGTATCTATCACCGGCCTTGAACTCAAAGAAGAAGAAATGATTAAACTGGATATGCATATCATACCGCCGGTAAATAGAAACGCCGATGACTGGAAATCAATGTTGGTAGAAATAACTAAACAGCAAAAATTACTTGAAAAGAAGGCGAAAAAGTACCAACAGACCACCGGTGTTTATATCCGCCCCATAGCCCTCATACAGGTAGAACGGACGGGGAAAGAGCAGCGCGGCAAAGGTTTTGTTCATAGCTTTGATGTAAAAGAACACCTTCGGGAGATAGGTATTAACCCCGATGAAATCTCGATAAAATCCAGCTCTCAAAACGATATAGAAGATGTAAACCTTTTTGCCCAGGATTGCAATGTCCGTTATATCATAACCAAGGATGCGCTCCGTGAAGGGTGGGATTGTTCCTTTGCCTATATGCTTGGAATTGTTCCCAATGCAAACTCAAATACCGGCGTTACCCAGCTTGTAGGCCGTATTCTGCGCCAGCCCTTTGCCCGTAAGACAGGCGTAAAAGAACTTGACGAAAGCTATGTCTTTTATTCTAAGGGAGATGCCGGTAAGGTACTCGATCAGGTTAATGCAGGCTTTAGCAATGAGGGGCTTGAAGATATTATCTCCGGTGTAACCATTGACGGAACTCCCAGTGCAGAGCGCCGTACAAAAACCGTTGGAATTCGTAATATCTTTAAAAAGGATTTTGCCTCATCATTTTATCTTCCCGTCTGGGTAGTAATGAAGAACGAACAGAAACGCAAATTTTCTTATGAGCGGGATATTAAGCCAGCGATTGATTTTTCTTCTTTTTCTATTACGCCGGAAATGATAAAAGAATTAAAGGCTTCGTTAAGCGCCGAAAATGAAAACCGTTATTCTTTTATAGTAACTCTTGATGAGAAAAGCAAGATTCAGAAGAAAGTTGAATCTATGACGGCAATAAAATCTTCCGAAGTAAATATCGCTTATCTTTCCCGCCGTTATGCCGAATTGGTGGAAAACCCTTTTGTGGCGAGAAAACTCAGCAAGTCTCATCTTGATACAGTTATTGAGAAAATAGGGAAAGAAAAGGCAGTCCACTATTTTGATTATATATCGAAATATCTGGTTGACCAATTGGCAAAATATAAAAAGATTTCAGAAGAAACGGTCTTTAAAAACAACCTTAAAAAAGGAAACCTCATGCTTGCGGTTTCCGATAATGCCGAGATAGGGTATCGTGTCCCGGAAAAACATGAAATAACCATAGACCGTGACCCTAATTACTTTAAATACTATCTTTTTGAAGATGTTGAAATATCTGCCATGAACAGCCTTGAACAGAAGGTTGGGGAATTACTGGATAAACAAGACAGGATACTCTGGTGGTTTCGGAACAAAGTATCCAGTGACTGGTACTCTATCCAGGGTTGGCAAAAAAACAAAATCCGCCCGGATTTTGTTGCCGCCAAAAAGAATGAAAGCGGTAAACTTGAACTGGTCTATGTCCTCGAAAGCAAAGGCCAACAGCTTCTTGGTAATGACGACTCCAATTATAAAAAAGCCGTTATGGAAATAATGACTGAACAATCCCAACAAAGCAGAATTTCAAACTATACTCAGGGAGTCTTGGACTTTGGGGAAGTCAACGATAAAGTAGAGTTTTATTTCGTTGAACAGGGGCAGGAAGAAACCGAAGTGAAAAAGAGGTTTAAGTAAACAGGAGAGCGAATTTGGTGAAAAGCGATTACAAAAAATATTTTGAGGGTTTATATTCTATAAGGAGACTATCATGGCAAGAGAAAAATTCGGTAGTGTAAGTCTTGTAAGACAAGGAGAAAGCACTTTCTATTCGTTGACAATACCGAGCGATATATTGGCACAATGCTGTTTTGTTATTAACCGATATGATGACCCTATTGAAGGATTTCAACGTGAATTAGATATAAGTCGGGCGCAAGAAATAGCGGCATATATTGATGAAGGATTGGGGACTATACCAAGCTCTATTGTTTTGTCGGCACAAGAGGTTGCCGATTTAAAATATGATAGCAAAACAAAAACTATCAATTTCGAAACAAATCCTAAGGGCTTTCTAATTATCGATGGTCAGCATCGTATCTATGGCTTTAAACTGGCAAAAAATAAATTGAGAATACCGGTAATAATTTATAACGGATTATCAAAAAAAGATGAAACAAGATTGTTTATCGATATTAATTCAAAACAAAAAGGGGTACCCCCAGAGCTTTTATTAGATATAAAGAAAATGGCAGAATATGAATCAAACCAAGAGGAGCAAATGCGGAATATTTTTGATTTTTTTTATTCCGATAATTCAAGCTGCTTATTGGGAAAATTATCACCTGCAAAAAAAGTTGACTCAAGAATATCACGAGTTGTGTTTAATACGGCCATAAAGAACATTCTCAAAATTATTGGCAATAAGGAAGATGAAGAAGTATACCGGATATACAATTCATATTTAATAGCTATAAATAAAGGATTGCTTATTCCTATCGACGCTGAAGAATTATTAGTGCAACCTACTTTTTTTAAAGCACTGGCAAGTTTTTTCATTCCTGTTGCCGTAAAGGTGAAGGATAAATTTGGTTCAATATATACAATGAATCATTTCTTTTCTATCGTTGAACCACTTGGACAATATGTTAAAAAGTCAAAAATACGAAGTTTTGGTAGCGGTAATCAGAAAATTAGTGAATATCTGGAAGAAAATTTAAATTCCGGATTTACTCTATAATGTATTTAACCACAGAAATATTCATGCAAATTATTGTAAAGAATATATTTACTTATAAATTAACTGGGAGAAAAACGTTTAAAGCTTGGTTGGCAAGCAATCGTTTTAGGTCATTCTCGGCACTAAATGGAGATGTTAGTTTCAAGCCTTATGATAAAGAAGAGTTTGTTAATGCAATAATAAATGATGCCTGTCGATTTTGCTGCTCTTCGTTGGAAACTGTTGTCGGAATCAATAAAAATGCTCGAATAAACAAATCAACTGCATGGATTCTGATAAAACTTTATTATTCTGCATTTTATTCAGCGCATGCAATAATTAGATATTTTGGCATTTCTTTTTCCTACTTAGAGCGGGAATATATTAACATTGTCGTTCAAAATTATAAGCTGTTTAATGGAAGCGATATTTCTATTGATAAAGGTTTTTATGAGTTCAACCTTATTGAAAATATTAATGAGGTAAAAATGACAAAATATAAAGATAGTCATACTGATTTGTGGAATATATTTTATACATTATTGACCAGAATCCAAGATGAAATTAAAAATAGAAATGTAAATAAAATCAACATCTTAAATGATGATTTAATTAAGTTAGATGAATATATCCGATACATTAAAGAAACAATGAATAATGAGAATTGCCATGATAAACATAACTGGCTTTCAATTGTTAGGAATAATATAAACTACAAACATGAATATAATGTTTGGTTTCCATTCGGAAAACGTTTTTCCAATGATAGAATTTATGAAATTGCAAAAGACTGGAATAAAGATCATTTAGAAATCAGACCTGATAATAGTTATAATAAAATTGAGCAATTTTCTTTATGTTGTATTTCGATTGTTTCAATCGCAATGGATTTGTCAATAAAAATCGGGACTGAAATTTCAAAGCAATCCATATTCAAGGATACATTTTATAGATTATTCAATTCTTGTAACACTTAGAATATTGTCTATACAATATTGGCAGATAAGAGAGGGGTTCGCTGTGAAATATATATCATTAAAAGCAAACTGTATCACCAAAATTCGACAGCAATTTGTAGATACCCGTATCAATGTCCGTGCTGTTATTGGTTATGTAATAATAGAGACTTATTGGCTGGCTGGGCAATAAAAAATGAAAAAATTACCACCACCATCTCCAAGTCGGGAAATAATCATCTACCGTACGGACTCAAATGACATTAAAGTCGAAGTATTGATTCAAGATGAAAGTCTATGGCTTACACAGGAAAAAATGTCTGAACTTTTTGATGTAAATGTACCGGCCATATCAAAGCATTTAAGCAATATCTTTGAAGAAGGTGAACTGGAAAGAGCGGCAACTATTTCCAAAATGGAAACAGTTCAGACCGAGGGCAATCGTCAGGTACGCCGAAATAAGGATTATTACAACCTTGATGCAATTATCGCAGTCGGTTATCGGGTAAATTCAAAACGAGCTACCCAATTCCGCATTTGGGCTACCAAAATCCTGAAAGAGTATATCGTCAAAGGCTTCGCAATGAACGATGAACGCCTTAAGCAGCCCGATTATTTGTTTGGTCAGGACTATTTTGAAGAACAACTGGAACGTATCAGGGACATTCGTTCCAGCGAACGCCGGTTCTACCAGAAAATAACCGATATTTACTCCCAATGCAGCGCCGACTACGATCCCGAAAATGAAATCACCCAAGAATTTTTCGCCACCGTCCAAAATAAACTACATTTTGCCATCAGCCATGAGACCGCCGCCGAAATAGTGTATCACCGTGCCAATGCCGAAAAACCGAACATGGGGCTTACCACATGGAAAAATGCCCCCAAGGGAAAAATCAGAAAATCCGATGTTTCTATTGCAAAAAATTACCTCCAAAAAGACGAGTTGGATAATCTTAATAGAATTGTAACCATGTATCTTGATTATGCGGAAAATCAATCAAGACATCGGAATATTATGTACATGAAGGACTGGGTTGAAAAGCTGGACGCTTTCTTGAAATTTAATGAAGAAGACATTTTGCATAATGCTGGTAAAATCTCCCATGAAATAGCAGCAGATTTTGCGGAAAATCAATTTGAAAAATACCGGGGAAAGCAGGAACTAGAATATAAAAGTGATTTTGATAAATTAATAGAATCGGTCGATAAAAGGCCAATGCGTAACAAAGAGAAATGAATCCGTTTCTTGTGACTTTCAGTATTGCAACTGCCTAAAGGAAATAGGGATGGCAAACATTCCGTTTTACTATCTTTCGTAGTACCCCAAATGACAAGCATCTCTCCCTAAGTTTGTAACCATTGTCATTATCCACAGTATAAAAATTTTACCCCGTAAACCCCTTTGGCACATTTTTTGCTTATGCGCCGGTGAGCGGCGCGCAAAAAGTGCGCCAACCTTCCGGCCTTCGGCCTCCAGGCCGGGGCCTGATCCATTCCCAAACCGGGACATTGATCCGCTCCATCAGCCGCATTTTTAAGACTAACGCAGGCGGTAGCTGTCTCCCCAATAGTGTTAGGGCCGATGGGTAAGTGTTTTTCCCCACGGGGGTGGTCGGGGGGCGGGTAAAGTGAGCCCCCCTGGGCCACCCCCTCAAGGGGGAAAAACAAAGGGGCAGGCTCACCGAGTTTGGGGTTTTCCCTTCCCGCCCCTCGTTCTTAGCTAACGGGGGTTATTTCTTAACCGGAGACTATACCATGTATACGCCGAAAATGTCCGATCCGTCCGTTATCGCTGTCCGCCGCCTTGCCTGGGCAATGGGCGCCAATATGGGTGCAACCTTAAACCGCCTTATTGCCATCCTGCCCCAGGTCGTAGACCCGGCCCTTGTCTGCCAGCGTTGCAAAGACACTTCAAAATGTGCCTATTGCGTTTTCAAAACGCAAACCGCTTGCGGTACGCCTTTAATCAACTTGTAAAAGTTTACCCTCCCGGCTTGCGCCGGGAGTATACCAACACAGGAGCAAAAGAATGAACTGCACGCAGCATTAACCGCATAAACCAAACCGCCCCGGTAAGAAGCCGTGAAAGCGGCCGCCTTGTCAGGAGCGGTCTTGATTCCTATACTTCCGCTAGTATCGCCCTGGCTTCCTCCTCTAATTTTGTGTAATGAATGGCAGGATTAACAATTTCATCAGCAAATACAAACCCGGACTTGAGCGCATAATTTCGCAATTCATTTTTAGACAAGCCGAGCTTTTTCCGAATTTCGGATAGTTGGTTCTGTGCCGTTCCCCTGGTTGTATTACGTTTGAATGCAATATCTTTTGGACTGTCCCCCAGGCCGTAGAGCCGGAGTACCTGTTTTTCTGTTTTGGTTAAAATAGTCCTCTCCGGGCCGTAACTCGCCAAACCATCATCATTCGAGAGCCAATCAGGTTGAACGATTTTGCCGTTGCAAATCTTGGTACACGCAGCCAATATTTTATCGTCATCTTCACGAGAATCCACAAAGTTCTGTACCCCGACTTTTGCAAAGGTCCGGATCTTCTGGGGGCTTAGGGGTATATAGCTAAACACGGTGACAACCATTTTCGGATACTTGACGGCGTAATTGGAAATCATTTGAGCCGTATTATCATGCCAAAAAAGCGATTCGATGAAAACCAAATACGGCTGGTAGCGTTTAACCATTTCCCGCAAGTTCTCCCTGGTATAGGCGCATACAATTCTTGCGTATCTGTTTGTCCTTCTCACGAACTCCTGCATTTGTGTAGCGAACTTTAAAGATTCACTGCAAATAATAATAGTATCCATATCCGTCATTGTCCTCCAATATTGCCGGAAAATGATTAGGGGTTTCCCCTAATTTCGACAAATTCAACAGGTCTGTATACGCTTCGGGCCTAAAGGCCCTCGGGGTTCCGTTCGCCTAGGTCATTCCGCTGCGCTCCATTCCCACGGCTCACTGCACCCACATTTTGCCAGCCCTGGTCTTTGCTTCGCAAAGCCCTTATCCGGGCTGTCAAAACGTCGTATACAGCCGAAACGTCTATGAGAAAAGTCAAGCAGAAATCTGCAAATTCTCCGGAAAAATGATAT
>NZ_JAJQRB010000081.1:0-10841 GCF_046533075.1 Treponema primitia
TGTTCTGAATGTCCAGAGCGGCGACGGGCCGGCCGATACAGGCGGAGAGGAGATGGCGCAGGGCATCACGGGAGTCCTCGTTGTCGTCGGTAAAGAGGCTTTTAAAGACAAAATCCGAGAGTATGTCCAGGGGAACGCCTTTTTTTGCGTTTTCCCTGGCCTTCCGGCGCAGTTCGCCCCAGAAAAAGGGGACCAGGAAAGATAGTTTCATAACAGCTCCTTAATGGGCCTAAGCCCAGGTTTTAAGCGCGGCTCTTCGGCCCGCTGCGTATATAAGGGAGTTATGATGAAAAACGCTTTACCCTGAGGATCGATTTTTTAAAAATTCGTATTTTCTCTTTTCTCTTTCCTTTTTCGCCTTCTGCGCCTTCGCGGTTTTATCCTTCTAAAAATCTTCAAACCCCGGTAGTTTTCTCAGTGCTTGTAAGGTACAATCTCTCCTTCTATAATAGAATAATGTTTTGGGATTTCCTCTCCCCCCTGCGGAGGATAAAAACCTTTGCCCTCGTCGGAGAAAGCGGTACCGGCAAAAGTTTCCGGGCCAAACTTGTAGCCCAGAAATACGGAATCGACTTTATCATCGACGATGGGCTCCTGATCCGGGATAACCGAATCCTGGCGGGCCACTCCGCTAAGCGGGAAAAAACCTTCATGGCTGCGGTGAAGGTGGCCCTCTTTGACAATAAGGGGCAGCGGGATGAAGTGGCCAGGAAGCTTCAGACCGAAAAAACAAAGAAAATCCTCATCCTGGGGACCTCGGAGAAGATGGTGAACAAGATTGCCGCCCGGCTGCAGCTTCCGCCCATCAGCAAGATCATCAAAATTCAGGATATCGCCTCCCAGGAAGAGATTGAACGGGCTATCCGGACCAGGAAGATCGAGGGGAAACACGTCATCCCCGTCCCGAGTATCGAGATAAAGCGGAACTATCCCAATATTTTTTACGATGCCATCAAGATTTTTAAGCGAAAAAAGGGACCCGGCGCCTTGGGCGGAGGGCCATCGGTACATGAAAAGTCGGTGGTACGGCCGGAATATTCAAAACGGGGTAAGGTTATCATTTCCCAGGCTGCCCTGAGCCAGATGGTTATCCACTGCGTGGATGAGTATAATCAGAATATCCGGATCAAGAAAATGGTGGTCAAGGATGACTCCGAAGGATATAGGCTGGTGATTACCATTGACGTACCCTACGGAACCCAGTTGGGGGGGAATATCCACGAATTACAGCGTTATATAATAGATAATATTGAACGGTACACGGGAATTCTGATAGAAGAAGTAAATATCATCATTGATAAATTCATTCAAAACGGTTTAACCGAAGAATGAGATCCGGAGGAACGGTGAAAAAGTATATTGTGGTTCTATTAATAATACTGGTTGGGACATTTTCTCTGCCGGCCCAGAATTACGGCGAAGACGAATTTAACTACGACTGGGACTCCGTCATCGAAGAGCCCCCGGATTTCGTCGACCCCTATGCGCCTGTAACGCCCGCCACCAAACAAGCGGCGCCCGCAACGCCGACCCCGGTAACGCCGGCCGCCAAACAAGCGGCGCCCACTCCGGCCCCGGTAACGCCGGTCCCAACGGCTGCCCCGGCCCAGGATTACGGCGAGGATGAATTGAACTACGACTGGGACTCCGTCATCGAAGAGCCGCCGGATTTCGTCGACCCCTATGCGCGGGAAACTCCGTTGCAAAATGCGCGGGAAACTCCGTTGCAAAATGCGCCCGCAACGCCGGTCTTGGCTGAACCGCTGGGCCCGCCGGAGCCGCAGACCCTGGAACCGGTCCTGGTCCAGGGGAAAAACTACCGTGTTTTTTCCGACGGAGATAAGGCGGACGCGGAATTACTGTTAAAGGAAATGGAACTGCGGATGGATCTCTATAACCGGCTCTTCCGTTTTGACCTCAGCGCTGTCAACGGGCCCCTGCAGGTCCGGTCCATCAGCGATGGCGAGGCGTACAAAAACTATGTTCAGCCGCGGCTTGACGAAACGACGGGCTTCCCCTCCGGAGCGGTGTATTTCCACTACATCCGGGAGGATATGCGGGAACTGGTAATACACCGGGGAAGCGCCGAGGAAGCGGCCATGGTTTCCCATCAGGCTTTTATCCAGTACCTCCGGGCTTTTATCGCCAATCCCCCCTCCTGGATGCGGGACGGGTTCGCCATTGTTTTCAGCACCCTGCATTTTGATGTTTCCTCCCAGGAATTGGTGTATGACGAAAATCTTAGCTGGTTGAACACGGTAAAAGGCCTGGGGAGCAATGCGGCGGAACCTGAGGCCATACTCCTTGCGGATACGGAAGAATATTCCGGGGAGCCCATAGAAAATTTTAAGCCCCTGGCCTGGTCTTTGGCTTCCTTCTTCTTAAATTACAATAACGAAGATTATTTCAGAACCCTTACGGAGATGTTCCTGTTCCTTTCCCCAAACGTCTCGGCGGAGAGAAATGCCCAGGCCGCCGTAAAACGGCTGACCCTCCGGACCGATTTTGAAACACTCACCGCAGATTACCATACCTATCTGGCTTCCCGCAGGACCTTTGCGGAACTTATTGACGCCGGACAAAGGGCCTACACCGCCGGAGACCGTGCAAGCGCCGGGGAATCCTTCACCCAAGCCCTTTCAGTGCGGCCCGACCACACCGCCCCTTACTACTACCTGGGTCTCCTGGCCTATAATGAAAAAAACTTCGCCAAGGCGGAGGAGCTTTACAACACCGCCCTGAAACACAGCGCCGCCAACAACGCAGATTCGGCGCTGATCCAATACGCCCTGGGACTCAATGCGGTTTCCGCCGGGCGTAACGCCGAAGGAAGACGCTGGCTGGAACAGGCAGCCGCCGCCGCGCCGGACCGGTATGGGGAGAAAACGGCAAAAGTGCTGGAACGGCTAAAGCCCTAAGGGGGCGGAATCATTTTTATGCGTGTATAATTTAAAATTACGGATTGATTTATTATGGAATATCCGGTATTATTAGGTAATATAGGGTATTAACAGGTAACAACGATGATTATCCGCGATATTAAAATTACTCCGCAAATGCTCAGTCAAATTGCCGAACTTGATGAATTTAAGGGCGCCTGGATTCGCCTATCCCAACTGCGGCCGGAACAACTGAGTACTTTGAGAAAAATCTCAACGGTTGAATCCGTTGGTTCTTCCAACCGGATTGAAGGCAACAAGCTCTCCGACGCCGATGTTGAAAAACTGTTGTCCCGCATAAGGAAAACATCCTTTGGATCACGGGACGAGGAAGAGGTAGCCGGCTATGCGGAACTCATGGATACTGTTTTTGAAAATTATGAACTAATACCGCTTTCTGAAAACTATATCAAACAATTGCACAAAATCATGCTTAAACATGTCGGTAAGGATATAAATCACCGGGGAGAATACAAAAAACTCCCCAATTCCGTTGCGGCCTTCGATTCAAAGGGTAATGAAATCGGTATCGTTTTTGAAACTGCTTCTCTTTTCGATACGCCGCGCCTTATGGAAGCGCTGGTAGACTGGACAAGAAAAAACCTTGAAGATACCTACCTGCATCCTTTGCTTGTCATAGGGGTTTTTATTGTACATTTTCTCGCCATTCACCCGTTCCAGGACGGAAACGGCCGCCTTTCCCGAGCCCTAACAGTTTTGCTGTTATTGAAAAAAGGCTATGGATATATACCCTATAGTTCCATGGAATCCATAATAGAATTAAATAAAGAAGGCTATTACCGCTCGCTTCGTCTAACCCAAAAAAACATCTGGTCCGGTAAAACCAATTATGAACCCTGGTTATCGTTTTTTCTTTCTACCCTGCAAAAGCAGAAAAGGCATCTGGAAGAAAAAATTCGGTTGATGAAACCGGATACCGCCGTTCCAATTGACCTACGGCTTTCACGAACAGCGGTATCTATCCTGGATCTTTTTAAGAAACGGCCGCAATGGACTTCCGCAGAAATTGCCGAAGCGCTTAACCTGAATATTGAGACCTCGAAAAAAACGGTAAAATCGCTGGTTAATGCCGGGTATCTGGTCAAACATGGCATAACAAGAGGGGCCTGGTATGAGGGAAACTAATACCTATTCCGTTTTTGGCGCAGCAGGATTACTGTGCGGCTTGTGTCTGCGGCGGCGGCGTTTTTTAGCGCCCCCCTCTCCGGCAGGTAAAACGGCGGAAGGATGCGGGGGGAGTATGCCGCTGCCCGGGAAATCGGGGGCGGCCAGGGGTTCACGATCCTGAGCTTGGGGTTTGCCCCGGTCAAAGAAGCGGACCTTCTTTACATTCTGGCCATGCTCGGCAAAAATAAGCCGTACCGCATGGTCCAGTTCCATCCGGGGCGGATTCATGGGAAGGACGAACTGCCGGGCGGCCATGAAGGCGATCTTGTAGTTTTCCGTCAGCCCCTCGGCGTCCCAGTCAATAAAATCAACCAGATAATCCCGAATCAGGGCCGCCAGGGTTTCTCCGGGTTTCGTGTTTCCGTTCCGGTTCAATTCACCCAGGCCCTTCAGATACCGGGCCCGGAATTTTTCACTTTCCTTCATCTGCCGTGAGGCATTGGGCTGGAGGTATTCGTAAAGGCCGAAGTATTCCAGGCTTTCGGTTATCGCTGCGGCGCAGGGGGAATGGATGATCTTGAAGATCTCCTCCGTAAGCCGTGAGGGGGATATCGGAGCGAGCAGGGGGGCCTGTTTTTTTATTTTCCATCTCAGGGTCAGGGGGATTCTAAATCCCGTGGTGGCGGCGTACTTGACCGCCCGGATCATCCGCACCGGATCATCCTTGAAGATAAAGGACAGGGGGATGATGGGACGTATCAGCTTATTCCGAATATCCTTCATACCCCCCACATAGTCCACCACCACCTGCGTGCCGGGGTCATAAAAAAGGGCGTTCACGGAAAAGTCCCGGCGAAGGACATCCTCCTCTATGGTCCCGAAGGTATTGCTGGTGGGACCGTCCTTGAGGGAACGGAAGGTGGAAACTTCAAAAATTTTCGTGCCAAAGTACACATGGACCAGCCTGAAGCGGCGGCCTATAACCCGGGCGTTCCGGAATATCTTCTTGATCCTGGTGGGGCTGGCTTCGCTTACAATGTCAAAGTCCTTAGGCTTTTTCCTCAGCATTAAGTCCCGGACCGCGCCGCCGACTATGTAAGTTTCAAAGCCATTGGCCCGCAGCCGCTCGGTGATATACACCGCATCACTATCCACATCAGAAAAGCTGATGCCGTGTTCGTTTTGTGTATAGACAATCGCTTTTTTAACGGGTTTGCCGTTCTTTTCCGCCCCATATCGGATGCGCAAAGGAGCCTCGCTTAGTTAACAGAATAAAGAAGGATAAACTAAAGATGCAAACACAATATGATGATCATAGGTATACAAAAAAACCACGCCTTTGTCTATGGGCTCAATCGCTGAGAAACTACCACAATTTAAAAAGTTTTAACCGCAAGAAAATTACCTGGTTTACGGTAGACGACGGGTAAGCCAGCGGAGGATATTGCCCATCACTTCTTCCCGGTTCGTTTCGTTCAAGAGTTCATGCCGGGCATCGGGGTAGAGGACAAATTCCAAGTCCCGGATACCCATGGACCGGTAGGCGCTGATCAGGGCGGAGGGGCTTTTCCCCATATCCCCCACGGGATCGGCGCTGCCGCAAAAAATGTATATAGGCAGGGTTCGGGGGATACGATCCATGGCTTGGGGCCGGTGTATCTCCCCAAGCGCCCGGAGCAGGTCCCGGTAGAACCCCGAAGAACAGATGTTTCCGCAAAGGGGATCAGCTGCAAAGGCATCGGTCTGTTTGTCATCCCGGGAAAGCCAGTCAAAGGGAGTCCGGTTGGGGCGAAAGGGCTTATTGTAGGCGCCGTCCGCCAGGGCCACGGACAGGCGGGAATGCCGGCGGCTCCCCCGGAGCATGGCGATAAGGCCCATCAGGGGCGCCCCAAGGGTGATTTTCAGCCCATCGGGCCCACGGGTTCCCGAAAGCAGACACCCGGACAGGCGATCGCCGTGGGCTTCGATATAAGCCTGGGTCAAAAAGGAACCCCAGGAATGACCCAGGATGTACAGGGGCAGCTCTGGGTGGGCCGCTTTAACGGCATCCACCAGAATATTGATATCCGCAACTACCCGGAAAAAACCGTTCCTGTCCGCACAATGCCCCAGGAGGCCTCCCTTACCGGGATCATTCACCGTCCTATCGGCGGTCATGCCGTGTCCCCGGGCATCCGCCGCCCATACCTCAAAACCCTCTTTGGCTAAACGTAAAGCCAGGGGCTCATACCGGAGGGAATGTTCCGCCATTCCGTGAACGATAAGCAATACCGCCCGGGCCGGTCCCTGGGGCATCCAGCGCCTCAGAAAAAGGCGGGCGCCGTCATCGCTTGTTATCCATTCTTCAACCATAGGTCTATTATAGTCCCTATGTTATAATCCTGACAATAGCGGTATAATATTCCTTCAATGGCAGTTGGTGAAATCTTTACCGCCCCGGTGGAACACATTGCCGCCGGCGGCGCGGGTATCCTGAGTTTTCAGGGCAAACGAATTTTTATGGATCTCAGCGCGCCGGGGGATACCGTGACCGGCCGGATTACCCTGGAAAACCGCCACTGGGCCCGGGCTGAACTGGTAGAACTGTCCGCAGCCTCCCCCCTCAGGGTAGAACCGGCCTGCCCCTTCTATGGGATATGCGGCGGCTGTTCCCTCCAGCACCTGAACTACGAAACCCAGCTTGCGGAAAAAACGCTCATACTCCGGGACGCCTTTACCCGGCTGGGGGGTATCCCCCTGCCCGGCAAGATACCCCTTATCCCCTCCCCTCCCTGGGAATACCGGAACCGGATACAACTGCATCGTATCCCCAATCGTAAAGAGAAAAACGCGGTGGGCTTCAAGGCCCGTAAAAGCGATGAGATCATCCCGATTACGGACTGCCCCGTCTCCGATCCGGGACTCCGGGCGGTTCTCCGGGAAGCCTCCGCCCAGCCTCCCTCCGGCCAAGACCGGTTTACCCTCTACTCTCGGGACAATACCCTGGTAAGCGAAGGGAATATCCGGGGTAAAACCCAGCGCCGCGGCACAGTAATACTGCGCGGCAAGGAGATCCGCATGGACGCGGGGGTATTTTTCCAGAGCAACGCCGCCATGCTGGAACTCCTCATCGACGATCTGCGCAGTATTGCTGCGGAAGCGGATACGGGGCTCCCCATGGCGGATCTGTACTGCGGGGTGGGAACCTTCGCGGCCTTCCTGGGGGAACAATTTCCCCGCGCGGATCTGGTAGAGGAGAACCCGGAAGCCATAGTCCTGGCCCGGGAAAACACCCGGGATATGGAAACCCGGCTCTTCGCCCAAACCGGAGATCTCTGGGTACAGGGCTGCAGTATGGACAGCGGCTACGGCTTTATGGCAGCCGACCCGCCCCGGCAGGGTCTCTCCCCTGCCCTGCGCCGGACCCTGGCTCAAAAGGGCCCCCCGGTTCTGGCCTATGTGTCCTGCGATCCCGCCACCCTGGCCCGGGACAGCGGGGAGTTATTGGCCGGAGGCTACCGGCTGGCTAGTCTCACGGGCTACGATTTTTATCCCCAGACCGCGCATATCGAAAGTTTAGCGGTGTTTAAACGGTAAAGACATTAAATCGTCTCACGATAATACCTTCCTTTTTTCTCAATTCCGGGTATAGTATAGACAAATGAGCAAACGAAAAATCCGATTTTTTAACACCACCGGTCCCTGTAATCCGGACGATCACTATATGCTGCCACCGGCGGAACGGCTTGTAGGAGCTCAATTAGACCGGTATATCGCCGACAAGCTCTATTGGGTACTCCACGCCCCCCGGCAGACGGGAAAAACCACCTTTTTACAGAGCTGGATGCGGGAAATAAACGCAGGCAATAGTGACTCCGAGCCTATCGCCTGTTATGTGAGTGTGGAAAGCTGTCAGGGCATCGCCGACCCGGAAAGGGCAATGCGAAACATTTACCATTCTATTCTCAATTTTGCTCAGCTGTTCGATGTACCTATCCCTCATGCTGAAGAAAAAGATGTTGAAAGCCTGGTTCAAACCACCTTGATAAACTGGTGTGAATTGGTCGCGCCTAAACCGTTGATTGTCCTGTTTGACGAAGTTGATGTATTGCAGGGGGAGCCCCTAATTAGCTTCCTGCGGCAGCTTCGTGGCGGCTTTGCCGGCCGGGGGGCGGGAAAATTCCCTATCTCCATTGCCCTGGTGGGGATGCGGGACCTCAAGGACTATATTACCGCCTCTAAAGGCGGCATCCCGCCTAACCCCGGTTCTCCCTTCAATATCAAATCAGATTCCGCTTCCTTATCCAATTTTCAAAAGGACGATATAGGCCGGCTCTTTGCCCAACGAACCGCAGAAACCGGCCAGCAGATAAGCGCAGAAGCCCTGGATTATGTTTATGACCAGTCCATGGGCCAACCTTGGATTGTCAATTCCCTGTTTATGCGGGCTACTATGCGGGTTTTAGAGCGGGACAGTACCGAAACGGTAACCATCGATCACATCCAGGAAGCCCGCAAACAGATGATCGAAGCCCGGGAAACCCACCTTGATGCCTTGGGCGAACGGCTGCGGGACCAGCGTATCCGGCGGGTAATACAGACCATCATCACCGGTGAAACAAACCTCGCCATGTCCCGGACCAGCCCCGATATAGAATTGGCCATGGATTTAGGACTGGTACGCTGGGATACGCAAACCGGGTTTACCATTTCCAACCCCATTTATGAAGAAATCATGACCCGGTACCTGGACGCCCCATACCATGATAATTTACCGCCCCCTTCAACCTGGCAATGGGCGAAGCCTGATGGCACCCTGGATATGGACGCCCTGTTAAAAGCCTTCCAGGACTTCTGGCAGAACAATTCCGAAGTATGGGAACAGGCAGCGGATTACCCCGAAGCATTCCCCCATTTACTGCTTATGGCCTTTCTCCAGCGGATAACCAACGGTTCAGGCCGTATCGAACGGGAATACGCCGCAGGCCGGGGCAGGATGGATCTGGCGGTAGAATACCATGGGGCCTGGAATATCCTTGAGATCAAACTGCTCAGGCAGGGGAAGTCCTTTGAGACGCTTATGGCCGAAGGTATCAAACAAACCCTGGGATACCGGGATAGTTTTGCCGGCGCAAACGGCGGTACACCGGTAAAGTGTTATCTGATTATTTTTGATCGCCGCCCCGATAAACCAGCATGGGGCGATCGGATTAAGTGGCTCAATAACGGAGATGTAACGGTGGTAGGGTGTTAATGTTCCTCGCAAAAAGGCGCCTGGCATAACATCATAAACTTATTATTCGCCTTTTGTGCCTTGGCGGTTATTATTTTTTGCGGGAGGAAAAAACAGAAAGTGAGTAAGCCCCATGGCGGAGTATAAACTGAGCAGCAAAATCATCGCAGCCGGAGAAGCCCTGGATAAAGGGGCTTTTACGTTCAAAAAAGCCCTGCTGCTTTGTTTTTTCGCCGACGGTCTCTGGTTTGCGGCAAACATGGTTTTGGGGATTGTTCATCTGGATTCCGGTTTTTTCAGTTCCTGCGCTTATCTGGGGGTGGTGCTTTTTACTGCCGCCAGAACCAGCAAGGACGAGTTACGGCGCATTTTTGTCTGGCGCACAATGCCGGTACATATATGGGCGGCCCTGTTAATTATGTTCTTTGGCTTTGTAATCCTCAGTTCGGAATTCTTCAATCTTTTTTTAACGGTGTTTCCCATCCCGGAAGGGCTTTTTGGCGGGAAGAGGGAATCTTTATTGGCGGCTATTGTGCTGGGCGCATTTTTTCCGGGTTTTACCGAGGAGACCTTTTTCCGTGGAATACTCCTGCGGCGTTTTTGCCGGGTATATTCCCGGCGAAAGGCCCTGCTCTTCAGTGCCGCGCTTTTCGGTATCATGCACCTTAACCCCTGGCAGGCCGTAAACACGTTTATAGTCGGTCTTTTTCTCGGCTGGGTCTACTGCCGGTACAAGTCCATCTGGCCCTGCATATTCCTTCACGCCTATCACAATGTGCTTGCAAATTTTATGCTCTACACCGAAAAACCCTATGGAGCCATCTTCATGCATCCCCTCTGGGTAAACATAAGCGGTATAACCCTCTTTGGCCTGGGCCTACTGATGCTTATTGTGTTATATAACCATACAGAGACGAAGCAAGAATGAAGGGGAACGCAGCATGTTGGATAACTATTGATTGATGGTAAGACCGCCCGGAATATTGCAGAATAAAAACCGCTAAGGCGACGAAGGTGAAAAAAGCGCCCGGCGCCATGGGCATTTTCCTAAAAAACAAAAATATTTTTCCGCAGACTAAAGCAAAACCGAGGTCTAACTCCCTATTTAGGGCAGGAGGTTTTTATGAAAAAACCAGTGCTCAAAATTATGGTGGACTATGTTTTTAAGCTCATCTTCGGCGACCAGCGGAATATCGATATTCTTGCCGGGTTTTTAAAGGCTGCCCTGAATCTGCCCGAGGCGGAATACGACAGTCTAACCATCGTGGATCCTAATCTTAAACGGGAGTTTGAGGATGACAAAGCAGGGGTTTTGGACGTAAAAGTCCATACCAAATCGGGTATCGTAATCGATGTGGAAATCCAGGTCTCCGCCTATGGCGGCCTGCGCAAACGGCTTACCGAGTATGCCGTCAAAATGGTCACCGAACAGATTAAACGGGGGGAAAACTGGAAACAAGCTAACCGGGTTGTCTGTATAATCATCGTCAATGATATTCTCATTCCGGAGGAAAAGCATTATTATAATAGATATGCCCTGCTGAACCGGGAAACGGGGACCG